>JBGSUN010000020.1:0-41949 GCA_041753475.1 Planctomycetaceae bacterium
CTTCTCCGGCTGCGTGGACACCTGCCGCGCCTGCACGACATCACCCTGTTCGTCCCGCAACGAAATGGTGAGTTGGCGAGCATGCTGATCGATTCCAAGATAAAACATGGTCATGGTTCTCCGGCAAGAGGATGGGGATCACACTCCCCACCGGATTAGCCCAACCAACGATCACTCGCAACCTTCGCTCTTTCATTGATATCAAAGGTGCGAGTGCAGTTGATGCACGTGCTACGGTCAACTCTGGTTAATGTGGATTGAGCGTTTGAGGACCGTGTCCCAAGAACAAATCTGGGCAATCTTGGACAGAGTGCTTCCCGAACGCATGTCAATCTCGAAAACCTTGATCACATCCAACCGCCAGCAATCATCGCTGTGCGGCTTCGCGCCCCGCGTAAAAGCCATTCCATGACCCCCAAACGTAAACTCTCCTGATTCAAGGTTCGACGGTCCGGCTCGAACACATCGGCGACCTAAAGCCGTCGTCAGTTACAGCTGACGCACAACTGTTAAGAGGCTTTATATGAATGAAGGGTAACTCACAAAGCCGATAGAACAGATAGCTGATGGCGATCGTTGCAATCGCAATAAAAAAACGTGCGACAACCGAATCAACAGGAGCAAATCTCGTCCAAACGTTAGCCAGAAATTTATATACAGGAATATGAATTAAATAAAGAGAATATGAGATCGCTCCAACGGTGAATGGGATCCGTAGCAACGCCCTCAACCTGTGATCTAAAGACAGTTGGAGATCAAGCGCAGCGTCAAGATTGTGACCAAGCCAGAGCGAAAGTGCAAACAGCCCGGCAAACGAAAATGGCGACAGTAGACTCATCGCAACACAATCAAACATCGCCGCTACAATTATAATGGAAATTACCCCAATTGACAGAAGAGATACGCAGGTAGCGAGACGACCAAAAACATAGCATGGCGTTATCCCCTTATACAAACTGTAATAGAGTCCGACACCAAAAGCGAACTGAATCCAAAATGGCAGAAAGATGCCAGAGTTTTGCAGCCAGCCGCTCCAAACACAAGGGATCGACATTATTGTCATTAGGAGCAGAATGGTGAAAAACTGCGTTCGCTTGGCCAGAGCAATTGCAACCATGCTATAGAATTGAACTTCGATCGCCAAGCTCCAGTAAACGATGTTGATCTCACTAAATCGCAGATGGAGAAAGCCTTCTCGGGGGAGAAACACTCGCAGGAGCGTTACATAACCTAGCCAGTCGATCAACGAAAGTCCGGTGACGCCTCGCTCCAGCGGTGATTTCCATTGTTGGTGTTTCAGGCTTACGCAGGCTGCCAAAACGTAGGGAAGAAGAATTGCAAGAAGTATTGAGAACCAATACGGCGGATAGATGCGCCTCAGACGGCGCCGGACAAATTCACCGACTGATTGGTTTGCTGCGATCGCGTTCACTGCGCAAGCAGTCAGGCAATAACCGGAAATCACAAAGAACATTGACACGCCTAAAGAGCCGTGTTTAACGAGTTTCCCCAGATACGGAATGTCGCAACCAAAGTGAAATGCAAATACCCATACCGCGGCAACTCCTCGCAGGAGATCAAGACTCCGGTATTTCACGTGCTCTCTTTCATTGATTGCGCAACGTCAGCATGCGAGGCACAAGGCGGTAAAAAGCGATGGTGTTTGATTATAAGTTTCCAGATGATTCTGGTTTGGGATGATCTTCAGATCGCTCCGATCTAAACCGACATTTCCCAGCTGGGTTGAGCCTGGTACCGATCCAGACTCGCAATACTCGCCACTCTAACAACGCCCCATTCCCCAAGTCGAGCGTGTGCGGACTGTTTGACATTTTCCCCGTCTCCCACCCCGGCTCAGCCCCATCCGCGCGCCTAAATACTCAAACTGAGCGTTTTCACAGCGCGAGGAGCGCTTGTCGGAGTTGGTTTCGGGTGGGGGCATGGCGGATCATGTTTGTGAGAGCCTGGATTTGATCGTGACGGACGGATTGGCGGAAGTCGGCGAGTCGGTCTTGGCAGCGCGGGAGCGGAATCCGTGTGTGTTGTCGGGCTGGAGCATCCAGGCGCATCAGCGCATGGCGGGTCAGCGTGAGATGGGCCAGGCCGACGAGGACCAGATGCCGGTGGATTCCGTTCCGGCAAAGCATCTGGTATTGGCTGAGCCCCAAGCCGCGCAGTTCCTTGAACAGGACTTCGATCGACCAGCGTCGTTCGTAAATCTCGATGATGTGTCGGGCACTCCGATTCGTGTCATTGGTGGCGATGGCGAGCAGATTCCGCCAGGAATCGCGCGGCCGCTTCGAGAACACGACTCGCACGGAGCCGATCCCTTTCAATTGGCCATCCACCGCGGCGATGCGCATGCCCCGCCAGCCCCGATCGCGCTTCATCCGGATCTTTTGACCACGATGTTTGAGGATTCCCGGCCCGAGGTGTTTGAGCAACCCGCTCTTGCCCCGACCCGTGCGGATCAGGCGGCGGTTTTTCATCGAGACCGAGTACCACAGAAATCCCTGAGATTCGCAGGCTTCTGTCACCGTCGGACAGAGATAATACGCATCGAACAAGACGCGTGTTGAGCCCGATTGAAAGTGCCGGCGCGGGCCGGGCGAAAGTGAAGGCGCGGGGTTGGTCTGGGGCTCCGGTATTGGGATCGGCTTGGGGTGGGATGGTGCTTGAGGTGGACGCTGGGGAGCGCGCCTGAATTAGCCTGATTTGCGACGACGTTTGGCGTCTTGGAGACGGTAACTTTCGCCTTTCGTTTCCAGGATGTGGCAGCGATGGGTGAGCCGATCGAGAGCGGCCCCGGTGAGGCGTTCGCTGCCGAGGACTTCGGTCCAGTTTTCGAATGGCAGGTTCGTGGTCACAATCAGGCTGCTCCGTTCATACGCGGTGGCAATGACGTCGAACAGCAACTCCGCTCCAGCCTTGCTGGCGGGGACGTAGCCCAGTTCGTCGAGGATCAGCAGATCGAGCTTATTCAGCCCTTGCCGGTAACGAAGAAGCAGCCGTTCTTCCTTGGCTTCGAGCAGTTGAGTAATGAGCTCGGTGACGCGGAAGAACCGCACCTTGCGGCCTTGGGCACACGCCGCCATACCCAGGGCTGTCGCGAGGTGCGACTTGCCCGTGCCGGAGGGCCCCACGAGCAGAATGTTCTCGCGCTGGTCGAGGTAGTCGCCCTGGATGAGCTGCAACACGAGCGGCTTGTTGATGCTGGGCCGAGCGGCGAAATCAAACTCATCCAGCAGTTTCGCGGCGGGGAACCGTGCGGCTTTGAGCCGCCTCTCCGCCGCCTTGCGTTCCCGTTCGATCAGCTCCAGTTCGCTGAGTTGCAACAGGTAGGCCAAATGGTCGGCGTTGTCGGCGGCACAGCGCTGGGCGATCTTCTCGCACTCGTGGTGCATCGTCGGCAGCTTGAGGGTCTTGAGATGATGCTTGAGCAGCACGGTGCTTTTGGTCTCGGTCTTGGTCATGGCGTCACCTCGGTCTGCGAAGCGGTGTCACTCAGGAGCGTCTGATACGACGAGACATCGGTCGCTTCGACCCGCACATGGGCCAGATGCGGTCGCCCATCGAGCGGGAACAGTTCCACGGGGCGATCGGCTCGATGTTCCACGATCGTGCGGATGCTGTCGGCATCGATCACATCGATGTCCAACGCATACTCCACCGCGGCCGTCAGCGGGGACAGAGGAAACTTCTCCAGCAGCCGCAGCACGCGGATATAGGACCGTGTGCCGTGCCGGGGATCGTGCGCTTCCAGCCGCCGGCGGAGCAACGCCCAGCAGTCGGGCAGCGTCCACTTCTCCAGCGGACGGGCATAGTCAAACCCGCCAGGCTTCCGTTCCAGCAGAGCCAGATAGTGGATCGGCTCGAAGAACGTCCGTTCTCGATCCCAGCACCGCACATGCCTGGCGATCAGGCGGTCGTCGAACACCAACCGAACGTCAGACACGGTCGCCACGACGGTCACGCGGCGATGGGCGTACTGCACGGGTACCGAGTAGTCGTTGTCATCGAACCGAATGAGTGACTGCGAATCGGCCGTGCGCTGCTCGACGCGCCGTGCCTCGAACGCCTGCTTCGGCAGCGGCAGGAACGCCGCTTGGTCCTCTTTGAGAAGTTCTGCTTTCGTTCCTGTTTTCCCACGCGTACGCTCGCCTTGATCCGCTATGCAGCGTTCTCTCAACTGTGCGTTGAGCACTTCGAGAGAGCCCACTTCGGGGACGGGCACCAGGAAATTGCGACGAGCGAACCCGATCAGCCGCTCGACATTCCCCTTCTCGTTCGGACGCCGCACCAGGCAAAAATGCTCTTGAAAGAGGTAATGACTTTGCAGCCGCAAGAACTCTTTGGTGAGCTTGCGCTCACGCCCCTTCAGCACCTCAATCACCGCGATCGCGGAGTTGTCATAACTGATCCGCCGCGGCACACCGCCGAAGAACTCAAACGCCCGTCGGTGTCCTTCGAGGAATGTCTCCGTGCATTCACGCGGAAACGCCTGAATGAAGATCGCTCCCGAGTACGGCAACGTCATCACGAAGAGCGCCACCTTCCGCTCGACACCGCCCTGCCGAATCGTGGCCTCGCCGAAGTCCACCTGCGCTTCACCCGGCGGATGCACCAACGGCAGGAACACTTCCTGATGCGTCTGCCGCCAGGCCCGCACCGCGTCCTCGACGACCGTCTTCCCGCCGGCGTAGCCATACTCCGCCTTCAGCCGCTCAAAGATCCGCTTCGCGGTATGCCGCTGCTTCTTCGGAGCCTTTCCGTCGGCTTCCAGGATCTCATGGATGATCGGCAACACCGCCGCCAACACCCGTTTGGGCCGCACCTGCCGCTGCCGATATCCCGGCGGCTCCGCGTGCGCCAAAATCTTGGCCAGCGTCCGCTAGCCCAGTCGGTACTTCTCGCAGGCCGCACGCTTGCTCAGGCCTTTCACCAGCACCTGCTGGCGAATCTCTTTCCACTTCTCCATGTCGCTTCGCACTCCAGGGCACCTCAGTGAAGTCGATCAAGACGGGGGGCTAACGCCCCCCCATCTTGACGCTTCACGAAACTGCTCGCATGTGCGCTGTCACTTTCGTCCGGAGTTCCCCCCGGCCCGCGCCGGCACTTTCAATCGGGCTCAACACTCTTGATGTCCGCCAAATTTTACAGTTCGCGGAATTTGCTGGTCCGAGTGCGGTGGATACGATTGAATGCTCGGCGCTTTTACGATGTCTTTCGCAACCAGAGACTTCCGCCGGAGTTTTTCACGAGCAACGGCATTTCACTTTGACACTCTGCCAATCGCTGTTCGACTATCCAGGGCGTCCAGAAAATGATCTCAAAGCTTTTGTTGAATTGAAGAAATGCTCGCAGTAGGTATGCCTCATTCCATGCCCGCGTTTCTACCCAACTCCTTGGATACTCAAATCCAGGGAAAATGTCATGCACATGCACGAGAACGCCGGGTGCTAACGTTGGTACGATCTCGAAATAGATCTGGCTGACATCGCTCCCACACTTGCAAACATGCGAGGAGTCACTCAACGACTACCGGCTAGAAGCCGGTAGGTTCGGGGGAAATCGTGAACTACGGACTGAAGTCCTTCGCTCACGATGGGGTCACTTGAAACTCGTCACCACCATCCTGGGGTTCTGTTCCTTCCTGTTGCCGGATGTACTCCATGATCACTTCATCCGTCACCGTCCCACTCGAGGCGACGAAGTATCCCCGCGCCCACAAGTGGCGGCCCCAGTATTGCTTTTGCAGATGGTGGAACTCCATCAGTAGTTTTCGAGACGTCTTTCCCTTGATGTATTGCATCACCTGGCTCGGAGAGATGTTCGGTGGGCAAGACAGCAACACGTGGACATGGTCTCGCGACACGGCCCCTCGGAGGATCTCGATCTCATGCGTGCGACAAATCTCCCGCACCAGATCCCGCAGGCGAACCCCAACGGGACCGCTCAAAACTCCTTTGCGATACTTCGTCACCCACACAAAGTGGTACTTGATGTCAAAGCGGGTGTGAGCCCCTGTCCGATAGTTTTCCATCCGGCCAATTGTAACCACACAGCGTAAAACCTGAAGGATTCGCCTGAAGGCGAGGGTTTCGGACCCATTGCGAGGACAATCAACGTACGTCAGATCGCCAACGAATGAAAAGGGTAAACTGTTTGAATTCAACCAGGCGATTATGCAGCCCAGTTCATCGCTCCGAGAAATGAAAAAGAGCAGCGAATCAATCGCTTTGTCGTTAAGCAGCGATACGATCTGGGAGTCAAATATGCGGCCGACTAGGGATTCGATTTCAGACCAGTTCGGAAAGCTGGCGTCCATTTCCCCATAGTAACGGTCCCTTTCACCATCAGCGTAGGCGGTGTCAAGCCAAGCGTCCAAGATGTCGCGGTGTTGCGCAATCTCGCGATGGCGTTTTGCGAGTTCAGAATTCACTGTAGACTTCGCGTTATTCATGACTATGCCCCGCGGTCGGGAACTCGCCCGTGTGGACTTCCTGCGTGTATTGCCGCAGGGCGTTGAGTGCGGTGGTGCGCAAGTCGGCGTATTTTTTGAGGAACTTGGGGTGGAAGTCGCCGGTGAGGCCGAGGAGGTCGGGGCCGACGAGAACCTGCCCGTCGCAGTCGGGGCCCGCACCGATGCCGATGGTGGGGATCGTTAACTCCTTGGTGATCCGCGCGGCAATCGAGCGCGGAATCAGTTCGAGGACGATCGCAAAGGCCCCGGCATCTTGTGCGGCGTGGGCGTCGGAGAGGATTTGCTCTTCGTCGCGTTGCACTTTCCCCATGCCGCCGAGTTTGCGGACCGATTGTGGTCGCAGGCCGACGTGGCCCATCACGGGGATTTCGGCGTTCGTCAGGGCACGGATGGTCTCGGCCTGCGTGACGCCCCCTTCCAGTTTCACCGCCGCCGCCCCGGTCTGTTTAATAATGCGGCCGGCATTGCGGATCGCCTGCCGCGGGCTGACGTGATAGCTGAGGTAGGGCAGGTCGACAACGACCAGGGCTCGTTTCACCGCCCGGCAGACCATTTCCGCGTGATAGATCATTTGACCGACGGTCACCGGCAGCGTGGTGTTGTGTCCCTGGACGACCATGCCGACCGTGTCACCGACGAGGATCGCATCCACCCCCGCGGCGTCGCTGATTCCTGCCCAGAGGTGATCGTAAGCGGTGACGACGGCGAGTTTTTTGCCGTGCCCTTTCGCGGCGAGGAACTGCGGAACAGTGAGCGGGCGGACAGATGCATCGGTCATACGAAAGCCTTGTGGATCGTGCGGAACTCCGTTTCATCGTAGCGCACGGGGGAAGTGGCGGAAAGCGAAGCCACTGAGCGAGGGGTCTGGAATCCTCCAGCTCTTGCATTTCCTTTGCGCCCTTGCGTGAGGCGAATTCTCTCTGCTGTGTTACCCAGCGATCGGCAACGGTTCGGCAAACCCGACCTCAGGGGACAAAATGGGGTTGAGCGATTCTGATACAGCAAGATTGACCGTTGTCGCAAAGTGCGCGGGAGCGAAAATGCAAAGTGCGGCAGCAGCAAACGGCTCGAAAACCCGACAATTTCCGTCGTTTACGAAAATGTTTGGCAACCAAACACAATCGGCACGCAGGTTGCAACATCATTCTCTTGCCTTGGAGGCAGGCGTTGGCCCGCACTTGCACTCGGGGCACAACCCGGAGGCGTTCTGGATCGTAGGTTCAGAACGCCTTCGGTCTTTTTATGCCCTGAACTTCCCACGGATGGCCATCCGTGGGCTTCCTTGACGTTGCTCGACCGTGGTCCTACCGTGCGTTGGTGTCGAATGTTGCGATACTGATGTGATGCGGGCGGGGCCAACTCTATGGAACAACGGGCGACGCGCGTTCGCTGGGGAATTGTCGGCGTTACCACGCTGGCGTCAGTGCTCCTTTACCTCGACCGCATCTGCGTCTCGTTCGCCAGCGGCTCCATCCAGCAGGAATTCGACGCCTCCCCCGCGGCGATGAGCTGGTTCCTCAGCGCCTTTTTCTGGTCCTACGCGCTGTTTCAGGTTCCCGCCGGTTGGATCGGGCATCGATTCGGCATCCGGATCGCGCTGACCGCTTTCATTTTGGCATGGTCCCTCTTCACTGGACTGATCGGCATCGTCAGCAGTGTGACGGCGATCATCGTCCTGCGGCTATTGTGCGGGTTGGCTCAGGCCGGAGCGTATCCCTGTGCGGCGCGGGCTGTGCGGGATTGGTTGCCGATCTCGCAGCGCGGCACCGGTAGTTCGTTTGTCGCCTTGGGTGGCCGCGTGGGTGGTGCCGTCGCCCCGGTGCTGACCGGGACTTTAATGCTTGGATTCGCGCTTTCGAAAGATGGCCCGGAGTTCCAGCCCGACGAAATCCTTCAGCCAGCAACCGCGATTCAGGCAATCATCGCACCGGAACCGAAAGCAACCGCGGAATGGTTTCGCAAAGTCCGCGATACTGCCGCCACCGATTCCACCGCCGCAAGTTTGGCTGCATCAATTGCTGAAGCGGATCGAACGCAACTCGCCCACTTTTTCAATGATCCTCAAGTCCTCCCCGCGTTTCTGGTGGGCCTGCCGTGGGATGAAATCCCGCTGGATTTACGGCAACGTCTGGAAGCATTGACCGCTTCCAGCACGACAGACGCGACTCGTCAAGAAACCGCCCGGCGGTTCTGGGAATCGGCTATGCCTCAGCACGTCAAGAAACTCGAAGCCCGTGGGTGGCGGCCAACGTTGATCCTCTTCGGCGGGTTGGGCATTTTCGTCGCAGCGGGATTCTGGTGGCTGTTCCGTGAAGACCCCGCCCGGCATCCGTGGTGCAATGCCGCGGAAGTCGCGCTCATTCATCATGACTGGCCAGAGACCACCGCCACGACACCAACCGTAACGGAGCCGTTTCCGTGGAGAGCGTTGTTCACAGACTTCAGTCTGTGGGGCAACTCGGTGATGCAGTTTACCACCAACATCGGCTGGCTTTTTCTGGTGACGTGGCTGCCGCGGTACCTGGATGAAGTGCACCATGTGCCGGTGTTTCAACGGAGCGTAATGGCGTCGGTCCCGTTGTTCGCCGGGATGATCGGGATGCTGCTCGGGGGGCCGTTGACGGATCGATGGACAAGCTGGTGCGGTCGAAGGTGGGGACGGAGCGGCCCGATCGTGGCGTCGCGGGTTCTGGCCGTGGGCGGTTATGCCCTCGCTGTGACAGTGATGTGGGGCTGGTTCGGTCCGCGGGAATCGATCACCACGGCGTGGATCGCCGTCGCGGGGATGGCGCTTGTTGCCGTGGCCACCGATTTGGGAGTGCCGGCAACCTGGGCGTTCGCACAAGATGTCGGTGGCAAGCATACCTCCGCCGTTCTCGGCTGGGCCAACATGTGGGGCAACCTCGGCGCAGCGATTGCCCCGGTTGCCACCGGAATGGTCCTCGGCAAATCGCCCGAGCTTTCCGACTGGACGTTGTTGTTCTTCTTCTGCGGCGGCGCGTTCGCCCTCTCCGGCGTGTGCGCGTGCGTCATGGATGCCACGCGCCCGTTGTCTCGTGGAGAAATTCGAACTGAGGGCCCCAATGCGGTATAGTGAAGGCTGTCTTGGGCGTGAGAAAGAACGATGCCGTGGTTTGATGTGTATTGGAGTGACGAGGCCCTCGAACATCTCGCACAACACGGTGTCACACAGGATGAATTCGAGGATGTCGTTTTCTCGGCCCGTGTCTTCGATGTCAGCGATTCGTCGGGGCGTCCGCTTGTCGACGGTTTCACCTCCGCCGGCAGGCGCCTGGTTTGTGTGTTCGAGTACATCGACAACATCTCGATCCTCCCGATCACGGCGTACAGTCCTGAGGAGCAATAATGGCTCGTAAATCGATCACCCTTAGCCCCGAGGATGCACAACGCCTCCGAGATCTTGCGGCGGCGGTGGATGCCGAGCGGCCGGAGATCAATGCTCGACTGGACCGCCTGCGCGCCGCTGCCGAAGAGGATTCCTTCAGCGGTGAGTTGCGCCGCGCGATCCATGCGTTTCCTCGCACGCATCATCAGTTTCTTCCCGCGCTGCTGGAACAAACCGGCATCTCGCAATCCGAACTGCGGATGTTTCTGCTCGGCGAAGGGGCCTTGTCATCCTATGCGATTGACCGGTTGCTTGCGGTTCTGAAATTGCATCTTCATCCCGAAGTCGCTGCAACAACACCGGATTGATTCCGCGCTGGGCAGACGCTTGCTGTTTTTGGTCGCCCATAAAGCGCCAGCGACGTCGCTTTGCAGGTTCGGTCGGCGACCGGTAGGATTCTGCGCGGCTCCGGTAACGCGCCGGGTGCGAATTGAACTCCTGCCGGGCGGATACGATGTCGACCGAAACTCCCGTGGAACATGTTCTGTGTGTTCCCACCTTGCTGTTCCACGAGATCGGTTACTTTCAGGGCTTCCAGCCGGATGTGGATCGCTACTTGCGGATCCTGCTCGATCCTGCCCACACCAGCTTCCGTCCCCGCAACGAAGTTGAGACCGATCCGAGCTACAAGCAACTCATTCCCTATTGCCTGTTTCAGTGCGGCGACTCCCTGTTTTCCTACCGACGGGGCAAAGCGGGGGGCGAGGGAAGACTACACAGCAAGCGGTCCGTCGGCGTTGGCGGACATATTTCTTCCACCGACAGCCTGCACGGCGACCGACGTTACGGCGAGGCGATGCACCGTGAGATCGACGAAGAAGTCTTTCTGGAGTCTGGGTTTACAGACCGTTGTGTCGGGCTGATTAATGACGATGCCACACCGGTCGGGCAGGTCCACTTGGGGATTGTCCACCTTTTTACTCTCGACTCGGCCAAAGTTTCCCCACGGGAATCGTCGATTCTAGAGGCAGGATTTGCGCCACCGTCACAACTGCTACAGGAGTCCGACCAGTTTGAAACCTGGTCGCAGATTTGTCTCCAGCATTTGTACGGCGGCTGAATGGAAATCAACGCCGGGCGTGGAACGCTCGGTGCTGGGATGGCGCTGGGTCTGCCGAGTTCATCCCGACCGCCCCGTCCCCGACAAAGGAGTGTCTCGCAATGACGCAATGGAGTCGACGATCTGTTTTGGGCGCGGCTGTCGCCGCCGTGGCAACCCCGGCGATTCTGTCTGCACAAACGAAACCCGCCACCGCCCCGGCCGCCGCTGTCGCTCCGGCCTCGGCTGCCAAGGGCCGCCTGAGCGACGAATCGCTCGGCGGATTGCTCAAGGCGATGGGCCTGGAAGCCAAGCTGGCCGAAAAGCGGTACGACTTTGAATTCAAGTCGACCGTCGCCGATCAGGACTGGGTGCTGTCGATGTCGGCGGTGCTCAGCCAGGACGCCAGCTCGGTCTGGATCATGGCGTGGCTCGACGAATTGCCGAAGTCGGCGGCCGAAACCCCGCGGACGGCGTTGCTCCGTCTGCTGTCGGAAAACGACAAGATGGGCCGCGGCAAGTTCTTCGCCTACATTGCTTCGAACCGCCGGTTTGTGTTGCAACGGGTGATTCCGAACGAAAATATGACGACGGCCTCATTCCGTGCTGCGCTCGATGATCTCGGTGCCACGGTGGTGCAGACGTATCCGTTCTGGTCGGTGCAGAACTGGAGCGCGACGACATCGCCCGCGGAAGAACCGGCAAAAGCTGGTGTGGCGGTGAAGGGGAGTGCCCCATCATCGGCCCCGGTCATCACGGCACCAAGCACTGCACCGAAACCGCTGCCGGGAGCGCGTGCCCCGCAGCAGGCCATCAACGATCCGAAGATTCAGGGAACGATCCGCAAGTAACGCTGCGGACGGACATTCTGATGAGACACACGGGGAGCAAACTGCTCCCCGTGTTGCTTTTAGAGGGGACACCACGAAATCAAGGAGACCCAGCCGTGGCATTGGCTGGGCTTCAGCGCGGAATGTGTGCGGGGCACACAATTAGCGCGGACGATTGGGGCGCTCCGGATTCTCGTGATCCTTCCGGATCATTTCATCCAAAACAATCGGGTGCCAATTTCCATCTCGCTCTTCCGTGGGACTGTAATTCCGTCGCGCCCAAGTCCGCAGTCGCATTTCTTCGACCGGGTCAACATCGAACGCGCATTCTGCTTCTGAAGCCATGAGCATCATCTGCACGATTCGTCCTCCACCGCGCCTGTGGCACCGCCTTGCGAAAGAACTCACGGAGAGCTCGTCTGCTCTCCTAATTCCAGAGACTATCCTCGCCGACGAAATTTGCAACCAGAATCCGAGGAAAATCCGCCACCCGGCCGCAGAAATCCGCCCCCCTACTGAACTCCAAGAATTCGGCCGATTGGGCAAACTTTGCGGGTTTCCGACGGCGGAGTTCCTCCCGTCGCGGTCCGTTCCCATTTCTTCAGCGCAGGCCATTCCCACGGTTTCCGCCGCTTGCCATCATCCCCAACCCGCGCGTATGCTGAAATGGATCGAGTCTGGTTGATCGGCGCATCGGCGGAGATCGATCGGACGTCTCCTGTCATGGCTTCCCGCGCGGAGGAAGGGATTGATCCCGATGAACCATTCGGTCCGTGGATTCGTAGGGCTGACGTGTCTGTGCGTCAGCGCGATGGTGGCATCCGCCGCTGAGCCCTACAACGAGTTTCTCGCCGGTCTCCGCGATCGTCAGTACTATGATTACGCGCTGATCTATCTCGACCAGCTCGCCACCCGGCCGGGCATTCCCGAGGAACTGAAGCAGGTCATTCCCTACGAAAAAGCCGTGACGCTGCTCAGCAGTGCTGCCGCCACCAAGAGTCCGGAAAAGCAGACGGAACAGCTTGACCAGGCCTTGGCGTATCTCGACCAATTCGTGAAAGACAGCCCGGAACATCCGCAGGCGGCTGATGCCAATACCGAACGGGCGCAGATTCTCCTCGGGAAGGCGCGGGTCGAGATCGCGCAATCCCGTGCTCCCGCCAATCAGGGAAACCGGGCCGAGTATCAAACCAAAGCGCGGGCATTGATCGTCCGAGCGCGAGACGTCTTTCAGAAAGCGTTCGAACAACATGATGCGGCGATGAAACGCTACGGGACCTTCATCGACAGGGCCAAAGACCCGGAAAAGGCGGACGCGCGGGCCAAGTCTGAAGTCAACATGATTAAGGCCCAGTTGGATCTCGCACAATGCATCTATGAGGAAGCGCAGACCCACACCCCAGGAGAGGCCGAACAAAAACGGCTGCTCACTTCCGCCGCCGAAGCGTTCGAACAGATGCATCAACGCTATCGCAGCCAGGTGGGCGGTCTGTATGCCCGCTTATGGCAGGGGAAGTGCTTTGAAGAGCAAGGCGACTTGCAGAAAGCGCTGGGGATCTACAATGAGCTCATCGAAAACCCCGGCAACGATGGTCCGATGGCCCGACTGAAAGACCAGACACTGCAATTCAAGCTGATCTGTCTCAACACCAAAGAACGGGGCGACTATCAACTGGTGGTCGACCTCGGGGAAGAGTGGCTGAAAAAGCACGGGGCGGAATCACGGTCGCGAATCGGTCTCGGTATCCGCTGGGAAATTGCCCGCGCTTATGAGCAACTGGGTGACAAGCGCGATCTTCCGAAGACCGATGCTCAACGTTACTGGCGCGAAGCCCGGGAGCACGCGCAGCAAGTCAGCAAGTTCGCCAGTGAACACCGCGACATCGCCATGGCGTTATCGCAACGGCTCGATACCAAGCTTGGCGGGAAAGAACGTGTTCCCGATAAGTTCGACACGGCTTATGGTCTCGGCCGGCAACTCATCACGCCGATTCAGGATGGCAAGGACGCCCTGGATGCAGCCGTTCGGGCCGGGAAGCCTGCGGACGAAATCAAGAAGTTGCAGCAGGATCTGAATGCCCAGTTGAAAG
Source organism: Planctomycetaceae bacterium (assembly GCA_041753475.1). GTDB lineage: Bacteria > Planctomycetota > Planctomycetia > Planctomycetales > Planctomycetaceae > DSVQ01. The sequence goes on from JBGSUN010000020.1 coordinate 13,850, forward strand.
AAGCTGCGTACTACTTCGAACTGGCGCTGCGGCTGGCCAACAAGAGTGATGATGCAACGAGCATCACCCAGGCGCGGCTCAAGTATGCTTATGTCTGTTATGTCATGCGCAAGCACTACGAAGCCGCCATCCTCGGGGAATACGTTGCCAAATCGGCCAGCAAAGATGATTCTTCGACGGGTCTCGATGCGGCGTTCTTGTCGCTGGTGGCGTATATCCAGGCCTTCAATGAGGCGAAAGGGACCAACGAAGAAAAAGAACCCGACATGCGGTTCATCATCAATGCCGCCAACTTGCTCGTGAACAAGTGGCCGGAAAGCGATCGAGCCAATGACGCCCGCATGCAACTGGGGGAAATCTACGGCAAGCTGAAGAAGCCGGTGCAGGCCGCGGAATGGTACAACAAGGTCCCTGCCACCGATCCGAAGTTTCCGTACGCACAACTCGCCGCCGGGCAATCGTACTGGACGGCGTACCTCGGTGCGGAGCGGATGCCGGATGCGGAAAAGCCCACTCCGGAACAGTTAGCCGAGTGGAAGCAATCGTCGTTGAAGCTGCTGCGGAACGGGAATGAGAAGCTGCTGGCCACGATCCCAAAGGAAGGGGCCGCGCCGAGTGAACTGATTGCCTCCAAGTTTGCCCAGGCGCAAATCGTGATCACGCTGGGCCAGGATGCGGACGCAATCAAACTCCTGCTCGATGATCCGCACTCGGTCATCAAGTCCGTCTCCGTGCCCGATGAAACGAAGCGTCCCGATAAGGGCGTGCAAAGCCGTCGGTTTGCCACCGAAAGCTACAAGCTGCTGCTGCGGGCCTACATCGGCGGGGGCAAGCTGAACGAAGCCCGCGACACGATGAAAACGCTGGAAACCATCGCGGGAGCCGAAGCCGGTGCCGACGTGACCGATTTGTACGTGGGCTTGGGCAAGCTGCTCAGCGAAGAACTCGACCGGCTTAAAGACGCCAAGGAAATGGAGCGGTTCAATCAGTTGATGACGTCGTTCGAAACGTTCCTGAATGATTTGTATCAACGCAAAGAAGGTCAGACCTTCGGCTCGCTGAGCTGGATCGGCGAAACGTATTTTGCGCTCGGTGAAGCCACGGCCGAAGACCCCGCGCGAACCACGGCATACTTTGAAAAGGCCGGGACTTCGTTCCAGGACCTGCTGACCCTCGGCGAGAAGCAACCGGGTTTCCTCACTCCCGATCAAGTGGCCGCCGTGAAAGTGCGGCTGGCCCGCTGTCACCGGCTGAAGAAGGATTTTGAGACCGCCGAACGGGTGATTCTGGAAGTGTTGACCGAACGGGAAAAGGAACCCCGCGCCCAAGCCGAAGCGGCATACGTCTACCAGGATTGGGGGACTCACGGCGGGACGGAGAACACACCGAAACTCCTCGTCGCCATCAATGGTGATTCCAAGAAGAAGCTGTGGGGCTGGCGCAGTCTCGGGACAAAATTGCAGAAAGAAATTGAACGCGGCCGCGCCGAACTGACCGAGCAATTCGTGGCGAGCCGAGTGCACGGTGTTGAAAGCCGCCGGCAACTTGGCATCAGCCAGACCAGCCCGGAAAAGCGCCGGCAGGAGCTCGATCGGTGTGAGTCGGAATTGCTGGCGACGGTCGCCGTGATGCGGGGCTTATCTGACGAACAACTCGCCGATTTGAACGAGGCTTACCATCAGGTGTTGAAGGATCAGGGGAAGCCCGTTGTCGATTTGAAAGTCCGACAGGAAGTTCCCATCGCCACCAATAGTGAAGCAACGACAGAAACCAAAGTGGCCGACGCCAAACCTGCGGTGACGAAGAAAAAGGGGAAGGTTGCCGCCAAGCGTGCAGAATCGAGCGGCATGCCGATTTACATCACGCTGGGTGTGATCCTGCTGGCCGGGGGGGCCGGTGTGGCGTACATGTTCACCCGAAAGCCGAAGTCACACAAGAAGCTGATGCATGTTCCCGCTGCGGGATCGGTCTTTGCCACGGAGAGTCCCGACATTGTGATCGGTACCGCGCCGGCCGCCCCGAAACCCCGGCCACGACCGGCTGCAACAAAACCTGCGGCTCCCGCCAATCCCGCGGCGGCCGCCAAACCTGCAGCTCCCAAACCAAAGCCCAAACCACCCGCACCGTAAACCTCGTGGCCATCGAACCGGTCCGGCATTCCCACACTCAGATCGAAATCAGGCCTCGAACCGCCGTTTTGGCGTTGGAGAGATTCGTATGTCCGCCCGCTTGCACTCACTGTTCCTCACCGGACTTTGCTCCTTGACGTTGCTCGGTACCGCGCACGCTGCCGATTCCATCACAAAGAAGAGCGGCGGCCGGGTATCCGGGAAAATCACCGGGGGCACAAAGACGGAACTGACCATCAAGCCCGCCACCGGCGATGCGGTGAGTATTCCGGCGAATGATCTGCTGGTCGTCGATTTCGACGATGCGACACCCGACTTGAAACTGGGTCTGACTGACGAGAATGCGGGCCGGTTTGATGCCGCCATCCAGCGGATTACGAAAAGCAAGGCTGAGACGAAGACCGACAATGCCCTGCTTCGGGCCGAGTTCGAGTATGCCCTGGCACGAATCCATGCCCGTATCGCGCTGGCCGATCCCGGCAAACGTGACGATGCCATTAAGGAACTCCAGGCATTCCAGAAGTCCAACAGCGACCATTTCCGGTACTTCGAATCGATGGCGTACCTCGGTCAAGTGCAGTTAGCCAAGCAAGATTACGAAGGTGCCCGCAAGTCGTTCGAGGCGTTAGCCCAGTCTCCGTGGAGCGAGTCCAAACTGGCGGCCAAAATCGCCACCGGCCGCATTCTCACGGGAGAAAACAAACTCGACGAGGCGGTCCAAGCCTTCGATGAAGCCGAGAAGGCCGCCGGCACTTCGGCAGGTGACGTCGCCCGGAAATACGAAGCCATGCTGGGCAAAGCCCGGGCATTAATCGCGCAGAGCAAGCACGCCGAGGCGCTCACCGTTTTGGATGACGTGACGCTCAATGCCGCGCCGGAGGAAACCGCCCTGCAAGCCGAAGCGTATGTTCTACAAGGCAACGCGCTGCAGGCATTGAGCCGTACGAAGGAAGCCGTCCTGGCCTATCTGCACGTCGATATCCTCTTCCCACGGGAATCGGGATATCATGCCGAGTCGCTCTACAACATGACGAAACTCTGGAAGGCCGTCCAATTGCCGGAACGGGGTCTGGAAGCGGAAGCCAAGTTGCAGAGCAGCTATCCCAACAGCGAATGGACAAAGAAACTCAGCACCGTTCAGAACTGAGCTGCAATTGACTTTGTCCGCGATGCCGGTGGAATTCCGGTGTCTGTCGAACCAGCACCCCGACTGTTCTGATGCAGCCGGGGTGCTTTTCTTGGGCGTCGCTACTGATGTCATCTTACCGGCCAAGCCACAGCGAGAAATTGCGGTTGCTGAAGCCGACCCCCGACGGACCGTAGCCACCGCCATAATACCCACCGTAATCATTCAGGCACGGTTCGGGGGCGTACACACCATAGGGAGACGGGGCCACCAGCACCGGCTGGGGTCGAACGACGACCGGACGAGCATAATATCCGCCGAACCCGCCGGAGTATCCCAGGCGGACCGGTCCACCATGGTGGTGATGCAGGTGGCGATTGTGTTGTGGATGGTGATGATGATGGCCGTGGGGGCTGCCGGCCGATGCGGTGTTTCCGCTGGAAAAGGCCACACCAAGAGTCATTGCCAAGGTCGTGATGAGCTGACGGGTCATGGGAACGTCTCCAATTACCAGGGGTGAGATTCAAACCGGTCTCGTTTTTCTTCCGGTCGTGATCTCTGGTATCGCAGTGGGTGTGCCAAGCCGTTGAATTCGAGGTCCAGACTCTTCAACCTGCGAAAACCCCGCAAAAATCGCGTTGGAATTCGGCCGAAACTGCGGAATGGCCGCAACGGCCGCCGTCAATCCGACGACAACCCGGATCGAAGCGAGCACACAGTTTCGATTTTGAAGGCTCGGCGGATTATCAGGATTGGTCCACCGGATTCCGCCAGGCGGCCAGCCCGAATCGTTCCCGCAAACTTTCCGAAATAGGTGCATCCGTCGAGACCGGTGAAGCACCAGCCGCGTTTGTTCGCAACGGGTGAAAACGACGAAATCCCGGCGTCCTGGCCGTCCGAACACAATGATGATTGATGACAGAATTCCCGGTCATTGTCGGGATTTCGAGAGGTTGTTTTTTCCCGAGATTTTCTTGGCGTCAGGGGAATCGCAGGATTAGAATCGACTCCGCTCACTGTACGAATCAGGTTCTCCATCCCCGTCTGCGCTGCGGCGTTTTGAGGGGGATGTCGGAATCGTTGAGTCCCATCATGATCTGCACTCGGTGACTTCACGCTGGAAAAAGCCGGCTCCCATTCTGTGGGAGTTCCGTCTCTTCAAGCTAGGGTCCCCCCCATCAACACCTTGGCTAGGGAAATTCACTATGCGGCTCTGGAATCGGTCGTTGACGGAGTCGGTAGGGGTGCTGTTACCTCTCGCCGCAATGACATGGGGCCTGATGGCACAGGAAGCCGCGGCACAAAAGAAATACACCTATCCCACGATTTCCCGGCCGAAGGATAAAGCCGCGCAGTTCGCCACCTCGCGCGTTCGCACTCTGGATATTGAGACGTCGAACCTCATTCGCGCGCAGTTGGCCCGCTCCACCTTTGCTGTGGACGGGACCGGACTCACCGTCGCGGTGCTCGATACCGGTCTGCGGACGACCCATGTCGATTTCGCCGGCAAAGTGTTGACGCAGTTGAACTTCACCGCTGACAACGGTGGTAACCCGGTGGATGCCACGGACGGGGACGGCCACGGTACCAATGTCGCCGGGATCATCGTTGGCCGTGGCATTCATACGGGGATTGCCCCGGGCGCCAATGTGATTCCGATCAAGGTGCTGGGCAACAACGGCAGCGGCAGTTTTGCTGCGGTCGACTCCGCCCTCGACTGGGTCATCACCAACCGACTGGTCTTCAACATTACGGCGGTGAATATGTCGTTGGGGGCGGACAGCAACCAATCGACCGATTTCTTCCCGGGTGACCCCATCGTTCAGAAAATTCAAACCCTGCGCGCCGCTCGGGTGGCGGTGGTCGTTTCGGCGGGGAACAGCTTCTTTGATTTCGGCAGCCAGCAGGGAATGTCCTACCCGGCCATCGTCCGCGAAACGACGAGTGTCGGCGCGCTGTATGATGCCAACATTGGTCCGGTCTTTTATGGTGGGGGAGCCACTGCTTTCACGACGGGGCCCGGACGCTTTGCACCGTTTTCGCAGCGATTGCATCCGAACATCAATCCACTCACTCGGACCGACATCTTTACTCCCGGAGCCGCGCTCACGGCCGCCGGAATTGCCAACGACACGGCGGAATCAACCTTCCAGGGGACCAGCCAGGCGGCCCCGGTGGCCTGCGGCCTGATCATGCTGGCGCAGGAATACCATCGACGACGAACCGGGCTGTTTCCCACGGTGGATCAGCTCGAAGCCTGGATGCGGGCGTTGACCCCGCGCACAACGCGGTTTGATGGTGACGATGAGAATGACAACGTGACGAACACCTTCCTCAACTATGCCTGTGCCGATGCCCTGGACATGCTGACCGCGGCCCAGATCGAAATTGACGACACCACGACTCCGCCGCCACCGCCCAGCGAAGTGGGTGTGGCTTGGAACGCCGGGACCAAGACCGTCACGCTGACCGGGGACGCGAATGGCAATTCCCTCTCGGTTTCGCTGGCCGGTTCGCAGATTAAGATTACAGGTGGTGCAGGAACGAAGATTCGCTATAACAACATCAGCAGCACTTCGGCGACGATTTCGAACGTCTCGGGGAAGGTCAATATCACCGGAGATCTCAGCGGAGGTAACGACACCATTTCGTGCGTCTCATTGAACATCGCGACCATGAATCCGAAGCTGGGAACCGGAAACGACCGCGTCATCATGAATTACTGCAACGTCGACTGGTTGAAACTCGACGGTGGGCCAGGCACCGATACGTTCAGCGGTTCCACGTCCAAGATCACGCTGAATAACAGTTTCAATTACCCGTAAATCGTTGCTGATGAGAATTCCGGGACGATCAGGACAGAAATAGTCCGGGAACCGCGGTCCGTTGGTAACGACGCCCCGCGGTTTTTCGTCCCTGGAAATTCCGTGAATTCGCCTTTGGCTTCCTCACAAAGAGGCAATCAACCCCAGCGGGCAATTCCCGGCTCATTTTCCGCAAACCGAAAAACCGGCTTGCCATTCGCCTCGAAAGATGAAAACAATCAACGGTCGAACAATTCCCCCGTCGCGACAGCTGTTTGCCGGGAAAGATTGAACACCAGACAACAGCGATCCCCGCTGGGAAACTCACCCCCCGACAACAACAACCGCACAGCGAGTGGTCGTTGTGAATCCTTGTGCTAAGGAACTCCTATGAATCCGAACCATGGCGAATTGTCGCGGCAGACGAACTGGGGCGCGCGTTGTGCCGCGGGATTCGTGACCGTCGCTTTGGGCGCAGCCGTTTTCGGCCTGTCTCCCGCCCCCGAAGCCCCGCAGGGACGCACCTCGACGGAACCACTGCCGTATGCGGCTGCGTTGCCGACCCGCACATTGGATCGGGCACCGCTCGTGCAGGTCCGGATGCTGGATTGCAACGAAGCCAATTGCGGCACAGACGGACACGATCCCCGGATTCCGTGTTCCATGTACGCACGGGGATATCGTCCCAAGACGATGACGGAAGACGCCATTTCGCGACAGACGCGCGCCAACTTCGTGGTGCAGAATCCGGCGTGGAAATGGCCGCAGCCGAATGGCGTGGGGACATCGCTCACCGTCACCTACAGCTACGCCAACCTGCTCGACGGAGGCATGAAGGGCGTTACTGCCGCGCAATTGAAAGCCGGAGTGGCGGAATCCCTGAAGCTGTGGGCGGCCGTCACACCGCTGCGATTTGTCGAAGTCTCCGATTCTGGTCCGACTCCCAACGATACGTCCTACGCGCCGGGCAGCACGCCGAACTTGCGTTTCGGTCACCATGCGATTGACGGTGCCTCGGGTGTGTTGGCCCATGCGTTTTACCCGTTTGATGTGCCGGGAGACGGGTTGTCCGGCGACCTGCACTTCGATGAAGGGGAAACGTGGGTCGTCAAGCCGAGCGGTGCCAAGATCGATTTCATCGAAGTCTGTGTCCATGAACTGGGACACGCGCTCGGGTTAGCCCATTCGGCAACACAGCAGGCAATCATGTTCCCCTTCTACGCTGGGCGATACTCGGGACCAGGGAGCGGGTTTATCTTCCCGGATGATCGTGACGGCATTCAGGCCATCTACGGTGCGAAGCCAACCAATATTCCGATTCCGATCCCGCCGATTCCGATCCCCACTCCCACGCCGACATCCACCGTGGTGACGGTGAGCTACAACGCGGCCACCAAAAGTCTGATGCTGACCGGTGACGGCAGCGCCAACAACCTGACCATCTCCCGTTCGGGGACAAAACTGACTCTGACGGCGGGGACAGGCACTACGCTCAATTATCTCGGGACGAAAAAGTCGACATTCAGCATCCTCAATGTGTCGGGGAAAGTCTCGATTGGTGGAACGATGGGAAGCGGCAGCGATTCGCTGACGTGCGTTTCACTGGATGTCTCCACGATGCAGGTGGATCTCAGCGGCGGTAACGATGCTGTGGTCCTCAACCTCTGTAACGTGACCACATTGAAGCTCAACGGCGGGTCGGGAACCGATACGTATGCCGGTTCCACATCCAAAGTCGGACTCAACCTGAGCACAGGCTTCCCCTAATCGATAACGGCAACTGTGATCGCTGACGCCAGGGACCGCATGGCTCGCCACACCGAGCCATGCGGTTTTCATTTTCAGAATCCGCGCAGCTCCTTTGCCTCATCGCTACGTCAGTAACGACCGCCATTCCGGGGGAAACTCCCATGTTTCTGACGTGGGGCGACGATCTCACCGAGAAGGAACGAATTCGTTCCCGGGAACCATTCGTGAGTCTCGAACGTGCTGCTCTTCCATCCGGACTGTCGCCCTATGGCCAGCCACTCTCGAAGCTCTGTTGTGCTGTGCCGACATACGGCCCGCGCTGTTTTCCTTGTGATGGTGGCGCACTCTGTCACCTGGGCACAGGGGCTTCCCATAGCGGCTCCAAGGCATATCGTTCCGCCCAGCGATCAAGGCACACAATTCACCGCGGCGCGGGTTCGCTCTCAAGACACGGAAACGGACAACCTGATCCGAGTCATCACGGCCCGCTCTCAATTCAGCGTTGACGGCAGCGGCCTCGCGATTGCCGTGCTCGATACCGGATTGCGGATGACACATGCCGATTTCACCAGCAAAGTCGTCGCCCGACGGAACTTTACGACCGAATACGGCAGCGATCCCAACAACGTGAATGACGGTAACGGTCACGGAACGAATGTCGCCGGAATTGCTATGGCCCGCGGGATTCACACGGGGATTGCCCCCGGTGCCAACGTGGTCCCCTTGAAGGTTCTGAAGAACGACGGCAGCGGAGTCTTCTCGTCGATTGATGCGGCACTTTCCTGGATCGCGACGAACGCCGCTCAGTACAAAATCTCGGTGGTGAATCTGTCACTCGGTGACGGTTCCAACTCCACCACCGACAATTTCACCAACGACACCATTCGCACCAAGATTCAACAATTGCGGAGCAAACGGATTGCCGTGGTGTGTGCCGCCGGGAATGATTTCTACCGGTACCAGAGCCGCCAGGGGATGAGCTATCCGGCGATCCTTCGGGAAACGATCAGTGTCGGTGCACTGTACGATGCGAATCTCGGCAGGGTGACTTACAACTCCGGCGCGATCGCTTACACCACCGACGGCAGCCGGTTCTGCCCGTTCTCACAGCGGTTGCATCCCAACACGAATGCCAATACTCGTACCGACCTCTTCGTTCCCGGTGCAGCGCTGACCTCCGCAGGCATTGCTAACGATCTCGCTGAGTCCACCTATCACGGCACCAGTCAAGCCGCCCCTGTGACAGCGGGGTTGGTCTTGCTGGCTCAGCAGTATGCCCAGCGGCGCACCGGGCAGTTGCCGACGGTCGATCAGTTGGAGAAATGGATGCGGACGGTCACACCACGGACCCAGCGGACCGATGGCGATGATGAGAACGACAATGTTTCCAACAGCGGATTGCCGTTTGCCACGGGGGACGCCGTTGATATGCTCACAGCAGCGAAGTTGGAACTCGACAGTTCGGCACCTGTGGCTCCGCCCGTTTCTAAAGTCACCGTCGTGTATGATCCACGAACACTCCGGATGACGGTGACCGGCGACAGCGGAGCCAACGCGATCACAATTCAACCGAGTGGAGTATTGCTCAAGGTCACGGCCGGTGTGGGAACGATGGTCAACGGCGGGGCAGCCGCAAATTTTACTGTTCACCGGATGACCAGCCTGCAACTCATCTGCAACATGAACGCCGGTAACGACGACGTCAAATTCATCTCGGTTCCAGCGAACACCGTGACCGTGAATCTGCATGAAGGAAATGACAGTACGTCGTTCAGTTACTGTAACATCACAGGACTGGCAGTCGATGGCGGTCTCGGAACCGATACGCTGACCACCACCAGTTCGACAATCAAGACCAAGACCGTGAAGAATGTGCCCTGATCGACGTTGGCGTCGCGGGGATGAATTCGGCTCAGGAGGACACCCATCCATGCTGCCCCGTCGTCCGACACGGCTCCGAATGGATGGTTGGCTGTTCCTGCTGGGAATCCTGGGAACGACTGCGGCATGGGGGCAGGAACGGCCCCGCGTGGTCGATGAAGGTGCACAGCGCCCGTGGATGACGTTCTGCGTCGCGCGGCTCGATCATCTGCTCGATCATGTCGACGTGCTGCTTCAGGCCGCTGATCGGCCGGAACTTTCGGAAGTTCTATCGACCCGCTATCGCAGTTGGCAGGATTTTGCCGGAGTGGATCGGACGCGTCCCCTGGGACTGCTGTGGGCATGGCGATCGGACGATCCCGCAACCGAAGCGGAAGAATCGCACGAAGAGCTGCTGTTCGTACCCATCAAGACTGTCCAGCCGTTGTTGAAGACAGTGACTTTCGACATCGTACCGTTTCGCGAAGTGACTCCGGGACATTTCGAGATTGACCGTCCGGGCTCGCCCTACCATGCCATCGTTCGCGATGATGTGTTATGGCTCGGCGATGACCCGGTAACGATGCGGCGGTTTGCCACGAAGCTCAAACCGATCGTCAACGATCTCATCCGTGAGTTCGACATGGCGATTGCTTGGGATCTCCGCCAGGTGCCCACCGAGCAGCGACAGCAATGGGGCGAAGAATGGCAACAGAGCATCGAACCGCTCTTGCAGCGCCGTGATGATGAACCGACGGAAGCGCATGCCTGGCGGGCGCGGCTGGGGAGGGCGTTCATCGGCTTTGTGACCGAATCGCTGTCGAAACTCGATCGCATTGTGGTCGGCGTGAAAATCAACACGCTGCGCCGCCGGGCGGAGTTGCAGGTCCGTCTCGAAGGTGATGTGAATCCCGCGGAGACAACGTCGTGGCTGGCCTGGCCGTCACGCAAGACGCCGATGGCCCGACTCGACATTCCCGATGCCTTTGCGTTTGGATCGGTGCAGATTCCCTGGGCCCATGGAATTGCCGCCGAGCGTCCTGAGAAGGGCGCCTCGGCGGAACTGGCCTGGCAGGTGTTTGGTGATCCGTATAGTGACCGGGCCACTGTCGTCGCGCTGCGGATGCCCGGCTTGCCGGAAGAATGTGCGGCTTGGCCGTCGGCAACGGGCGATACCTTTCGCGCCGGCGATGTCGTCTTTCGACGCATTCAGGATTTGCCCATCCCGCAAGCGCTGCGTCGGTTCACCGGCTGGGACCCCGAGTGCTGGTGCGGCATCCGGCAGGATGTTGTGTGGTGGGGGTTCGGCCCGCCAGAACCGGTCTCAGAAGCTTTGAAAAAAGCGCTGGCCGCCGTTGAGGAACCGGCTCCGGTGCAGTTCAAACCGACAGCCGTGCAAGTGCGGATGTCGGCCCGCGATCTCATCCCCTACCTGCAAATCTTCAGCCACGGGTGGGCCGATGCGGAGCTGCAAAAAGGGAGCGATCAAGTGAAGTTGCGGATCGAGCCGCATGCCCGCGGGATGACGGCTCATCTGCAACTTGATGCCGGGCTTTTGCGCCTGCTGGGCGCTTCCATGGCAGAGGACCTTGCCATGGAACTCGAACATCTGATGGCGAATCCCTGAGCGTCAACCTCACAGGGATCGCAATCCCTGGGCTTCTTAGGGGCGGATCACCACTTCGGAACCGTTGATGAGGAAGTTGTAGACTTCGACGACGTCATCGTCACCAAGGCGGATGCAGCCGCGGGAGGCCGCTTTGCCGATGGAGTCGGGTTCGATGGTGCCGTGGATACCGTAGCTGTTACCGAGGTTAATCCAGCGTTCGCCGAGTGGATTGGCGGGGTCGTCGCCGCTGATCACTTTGCCATCCGGCGCGGTGTATTGCGGGTTGACCACCTTGTCGATCACCGTGTGCTTGCCGAGGGGTGATGCTCCGTCCTTGCCGATGCCGACCTGATACTGCTTGACATAATATCCTTGCAGATGGACCGTCATCGAAAAGTCGTTGAGTTCCACCACCGCAGAGAACGGTCCGCGGATCACTTTCAGTTTCTGGCCGTCACGAATCCGTTTGGGATCAATCTGATTGAGCTGCGCGACAAACTCCCACGAGAGTTTGTACTGACTGGCGATCGTTTGCAGGCGATCGCCGGCACTGACGACGTGGGGATCGATGAAATGTGGCTGCGGGCTGAAAAAGATCGCCTGGGCCGTGTGATTAATGCGGTCCATGATTTCCGCCCGCCGTTCCGGTTCCGCCCAGTAGAGCCGTGAGAGTTCCTTGTGTGCGGCGAGCCATTCGTCTTGTTCGAGGTGGGCCTCGACCACGGCCAGAGTTTCGGCAAAGCCCTTGTCTTTTGGGGCCGGAGCGGTGGGTTTGACGGTTGGAGCCGGTTGTTCAAACTGCGCTTGCCGAATGCCGCTGGGTGGTGGTTCTTCGTCCTCATCAATCGGTAGGGAGCGGGCGGCACCACGAACCACTTCCGCAGGCAGTGATTCCACTCGAACAACTTTCCGCAGCGGTGGCGCGTGCTCCGTTTCCGCGACGAAAACCGGTGGTTCACCTTGTGGTTCGAGCAACGACGGATCGGGTTCGGTTTGCTGCGCGAGATCGGCCTGCGTCCCCGTCACGGCATCGGCTTCGATACCGTCCGACGGAACATCGTCATGCAGGACGCCCGCGGGTGGCGCAAGCAATTCCACCGGCAGCCAGCCCTGTTTCAACCCTACGCCCAGCCCCGCCCCGATGGCAAAGACGCCCAACGTCAACACGGCTTTGGTCGCTGCGCTGGCCATAATCGATTTGTCCACACAACAAGAACAGTGTCGCACCCCGGCTGCGATGAAGCAGCCGGGGTGCAGTCATTGGCGATGGCTTCCGACGCCGCGGCTTCTAGCAGAATCTGCCGATTCTGGCGAGAGGACTTGGCGCACTCCGACGAACCGACAGATACTGTGATCGTGACCGTTGTCTCCAGGAAAGTCCGCCCGCATGACCGATGCTGCCACTCCCACCGTTACCTCGTCCGGATCCACGACGAGTTCCAGTCCGCCTGTCCCCTGGAAGGCGACGATTGTCATCTTCGGCGCTTCTGGTGACCTCACCGCCCGCAAGTTGATGCCCGCGCTGTATGACCTCTGGCACTACGGTTATCTTGCCGACGACGCCCCCATTGTCGGCGTCGCACGGCGGGACAAAACCGACGACGAGTTCCGCGCAGAAATCTACGAAGCCGTCCGTGCGCAGGTCCGTTCAGGGATCGTCACCCCCGAACGCTGGGTCAAATTCGCGCAGCGTCTGCATTACCACACGCTGGATATTTCCCAGATCGAGGGATACCCCGCGCTCGATGCCCGGCTCGATGAACTCGAAGAGAAATCGGGAACCAGCGGCAAGCGCATCATCTACATGGCGACGTCGCCAGATTTGTTCCTTCCGGCGGTTGAACACCTGCATCACACGCGGATGATTCCCAGCCGCCTGTCCAGCGAGTGGTTGCGCGTCGTCTTCGAAAAGCCGTTCGGCAATGATCTCCCGAGCGCGAAAGAGCTGAACAACAAGCTGCGCCGCCGGCTGCGGGAAGATCAGATTTACCGCATCGATCATTATCTTGGCAAAGACACCGTCCAGAACATCATGCTGTTCCGGTTCGGGAACGCGATTTTTGAGCCGCTGTTGAACCGGAATCATGTCGAACAGGTGCAAATCACTGTCGCGGAATCGCAGGGTATGGAGCGCGGCCGCGGAGGTTTCTACGACACGGCCGGGGCGTTGCGGGATGTGCTTCAGAACCACGTGCTGCAACTGCTCGGCCTGATTGCGATGGACCCGCCCGCCCGGTTTGAAGCCGACGATCTGCACGCGGAAAAGCTCGGCGTGCTGAAAGCCCTCGCGCCGGGGCATCGCACTCGGATCGACAAATGGGCCGTGGCGGGCCAATACACCGCGGCAGAAATCAAGGGCGAGAAAGTGCCGGGATATCTGAATGAGGACCGCATCCCGGCCCATTCGCGGACAGAAACGTTCGTCGCCATGAAGGTTCACATTGACAACTGGCGGTGGGCCGGAGTGCCATTCTATCTGCGGACCGGCAAGCGGATGCCGACGCGCGTGACCGAGATTGCGATTCAGTTCAAGCTGCCGCCGCTGAATCTTTTCAGCACGGTGGAGTGCGAAGGGGACATCTGCGACCTTGTCGGAGCGCAGCCGAACACGCTGGTGTTTCGCATTCAGCCGAGTGAATCGATCTCGTTGTCATTCTCGACGAAACGGCCGGGGATGCAGTACCAGATTCATCCGGTGACGATGGACTTCAGCTACGACAAAGCGTTCCGGGAGAAGTTGCCGGAGGCGTATGAACGGCTGCTGCTCGACGTGCTCCGTGGCGATTCGACGTTGTTCATGCGCAGCGATGAACTCGAAGCCGCTTGGGAGTTCGTCACGCCGGTGCTCGATTTCTGGGAAGCGAACAAGACCGTGCCTCAACCCTATGCCGCAGGAACATGGGGTCCGGAAGCCGCGCAGGGGTTGATGTATTCGACAGGACATCGTTGGCGCAGTCCGGAGTGACAACCATTCCGCGCGGTGTTGTCCCCAAAGCGCAAGCGCGATTGCACCAATTTCGACTCGCGCCTACAGTTCATCAGCATCGCAATGGATGTGACGCAGAGTGTAGGAACGAGAAGAGATCCGCATGGACGCAACGCTCCCGATGACCTCGCCCGCACCGAAGAAACGCTGGCTTTTTCCCCTCATCAAGTGGACGGCGTTCGCCTTGGTGATGGCGTTCATTGGCCGGCGCGGGATGGAACTGTGGCGGGAGGCCCCAGCCGGCGCATTCCACATTCAGTGGGCGTGGCTGGTGCCGGCGCTGTTGTTTTACTCCGTCGGGTGGTTGCCCGCGGTCGTGTTCTGGCAGGCGATGATGCGCGGTTGCGGTCAGAAAGCGCCCTGGTATGACGCCATCCGCGCGTATTACTTCGGTCACCTCGGCAAGTATGTGCCTGGGAAAGCTGCTGTGCTGGTCATTCGCGCCGGGATGATGAAGCAAGTCGGCGTGCACCCCGGTGTCGCGGGTATTACGGCGGTGTATGAAACACTCACCACAATGGGAGCCGGTGCCGCCATCGCCGTCGCGCTCGCCCCGTTCGCCACCAGCGCGACGATGTGGGAAAGCCTGCCGTCCTGGTTGCAACCGTTGCGCACACAGGTGTATTTGCTGCCGACGATCGTCATCGTCGCCACATTGGCCGCGCTGCCGATTCTGTCCAGAATCTTCACGCTGCTGGCGGCGAAAATGGCCCCGCGCGATCTGCAAGCCGGTGCTCCTGCCATCAGCATCTCTACGCGGATGCTGTTTGAAGGGCTGCTCACCGTCTCGTTCGGCTGGGTGCTGTTTTCGCTCAGCCTCGGCTGTGTGATGAAAGCCCTCGGCGCGGGGACGTTCACCCTTGCCGATTTCCCGGTGTGGATGTCCGCCACCACACTGAGCACCGTCGGCGGCTTCGTGGTCCTCATCGCCCCCGGCGGCCTCGGCGTGCGGGAGATGCTCCAGACCGAAGTGCTGCAATCGCAACCTGGCATTACCGCCACCCAGGCGTTCCTTGCGTCCTGGCTGTTGCGCGCCGTCTGGATGGCCGGCGAAGTCGTGACCTCACTCGTCCTGTTATGGAAGCCGCGGCGCTCCGCAACCACCCTGATCGCCGGCACGGTGGAAACGGCTACCCGCTCCCAAATTGCGGCGTAAGCTTCAGTGAGGCCTGCTCGGCCGATTGTAGCGAGCTTGCGCTCTGTGCCGACACGTACACGTCCTTCATCCGTGTGCGAATCGACTCAATCCGCACAACCTGTCGCCAAACGCAGCCATTCTTACGGTTTCGTCAGGATCGCGGACGGTGTTCATTCCGTCTCTTCTCCCTGAGAGTAAATTCTCAAGTAGCGGGAAGCCGCTGCAAATGTACAAGAGAGTCGTCAATGATGCCGGACGTGTTTACAGCCGTAGTAGAAATGGAAATCGAGCCCGCGCTGGTGACGGAGCCTCCACGGCTCAGTGTGAGAACTTTGAGGCCGGACCAGATCGACCTGATTGCCATGGCGCAATGGCGCGATCTGGCTCAGCGGTCGTGCCACCACAACCCGTTCCTGCTCCCGGAGTTTGTCCTCGCCACCTGGAAGCATCTCACGCCGAACGAACAGCATGAGATCGTTGTCGTTGAGAACGCCGTCAACGGTCGCTGGCTGGCCGCAGGATGCTTTCAGCCTCGGGTGATCCGACGACATTTCCCCGTGCCACATCACGCGGCTTCCACCACGGACTATACCTTTCGTACCGGCCTGCTGCTCGACACGGAAGCGGGACCTCACGTCCTTGATGCCCTGCTTCGCTACATGACGCGAAATCGATGGTTCGACCACGGAATCGAGTTTCCGGGTCTGCGTTTGGATTCCATTCTTGCACGAGAATTGGTCGCCTCATCGCAACGATTAGGGTTTGAATGGCACACCCACCGGGTACGGACGGTGCCGGTGATTTTTCCGGATCTCGTCACAGAAGAGTATCTCAACACACACTGGTCGAAATCACGGCGAAAGACGTTGCGCCGCTGCCGGGCTCGTCTCGAAGAAGCTGGCCCCATGCAACTGCGGTTAGCACGTGATCCACGGGACGTGGAAGCCGCTCTGGAAACATTTCTACAACTGGAACGGGATTCGTGGAAGGGGAAAGAAGGAACCGCCCTGTTGTCGCAGCCCCATCATGCGGCGTTCATCCGGGACGCCGTGCAAGGACTGGCGCGGCATGGAAATGTGATTCTGTCGACACTCACCGCCGGGGATCGCGTCGCCGCCGCGGCCATCAACCTGACGGCGGGGACCAGCCTGTTCGCCTGCAAAATCGGCTGGGATGAAGCGTTCGCCGACGCCAGTCCCGGCGTGCTGCACGAGACGGAACTGATGCGGGAAACCACCGGACGGTTGAGCGATTTCACGCTGATCGATAGCTGTGCGACGGAAACGTCGTACATCGCTTCGTTGTGGCCGGAACGGATCCCTGTCGGCACCGGAATGATCTGCGCCACGCCGCTCGCCAGGTTAGGCCAACGGGCGCTCAACGTCGCACGGAAAGTCCGGTCGTATCTCCGCAAACGGCCACCCATCGCCGACGCCAAACCGGCCGAGCAGTAACTCGCAACGGTTCTGTAGGGTGGGCTGTGCCCACCATCTTCAGTTAGCGCGTGACAGCGTCCATCGTCAGCTACGCTTGGAGAAGACGACGAGCGCGGGCCTGCATCACTGTGATGACATGGTAGACTGCCAGACAGCGATCATATTCGACCTTTTCATCGTCTGTCAGCGTGCCATGATTGGCCTTTTCAGCCAGATCGTCGATGAGCTCCTGTGAAGCGACATCCGCTCGAAGAGCCACGATTTTCCGGGCGGCATCGAGCGTGAGACATTCAACCAGCGGCTCAATGAGCCGATCCAGTACGGTGGTGGTCATGATGACATCCTAGCTCTGTCCGGCACTGTTGACGAGCAGGGATAAATGATCATTGCTGTTGATTCGAGGAAAGTCCCATAGGTTGGGCTGTGCGCACCATCTTCCGCGCTGCCGGAAAAGGGATTGGTGGGACAGCCCACCCTACCATTCTCGCGAATTCCGGACGACCGTCGCTGGCGCTCCGGGCTGGGCCTCTGACGCGCATTCGCAGCGGCAATGGCCTCGTTTCTATGCCTTCACGGCAGTTCACCAATTTCTCGTCGCATCTTCATGAAGACTACATCGACATCGGGATGATACTGAAAGGGAAGGTCTTGTGCGCACATTACTTGCAGGGGACACGACATGCACCGACACCAGGGACGGCGTCAGGCGGTTCGCGCACTGTTTGTCAGTGACATCCATCTGGGATGCCGACATGCTCACCCACAGGAATTTCTGAACTTCCTGAAGGGTTATGCTCCCGAACAGCTTTACATCGTCGGCGACTTCATCGACTGGTGGAAGCTGCGGCGGTCGCATGCTTGGGAACAGGTCTTCAACGACATCCTCGCCCATCTCCACACGATGGCCGAGAACGGGACCGAAATCTTCTACACGCCAGGCAATCACGATGCGTTCCTGCGGTCGTATCTTTGGAATTTCTCGTTCGTGACGATCAAGGATGAATTCATCCACACACTGGCCGATGGGCGGCGGTTTCTGGTCACCCACGGCGACAAGTTTGATCGCGTGGAGTGTGCTGCGGGCTGGGTGTCGATGCTGGCTTCGGTGGGGTATGACGGCCTGCTGTCAGCGAATCATCTCGTCAGCCGGGTGCGAAAACAGCCGCGGAGCGGGCAGTACGCCTTCAGCGCCGGCGTGAAGCGGTGGGTGAAGCAGGTGGTCCGGTACATTAGCGACTTTGAGGTGCGGTTGGCGGATTATGCCCGGAAACGGGGTTGTGACGGTGTGCTCTGCGGACACATCCATACGCCCGCGCTGACTGAGATTGCCGGGATCACTTACGCCAATACCGGCGATTGGGTTGAGAATTGCTCCGCGTTCGTGGAATATGACGATGGCGTCCTCGAATTGCTTCGCAACCTACATTCGGATCGCCTGATCGAGCCCCTGGACGCGGCGTTTCCGCGGAGCGAATTCGCCCCGTCCGACCCTGAGCTGCCGTTGATTGACCCGCTGGATGTGCCGGATCGGACCGCCGAACCGGTGAGTGCCTGCTGAACCGTTCACCCCAACGGTCTGGTTCCGCCTCGCGTCCGCAACAACGACCCGGCTTGGGGACCGCCCGGTCGGCGTTCCGTTTCGCCCCGGCAGATCACATGGTCGTTGAACGGCTCAGCAAGACTTGGTTCCGGTTCGTCCACGGTCGCAACATCGTCTACAACCAGTGCTGGGAAGACCCCCGGCTGGACCGTGTCGCGCTGGAACTCACTCCGCAGGACCGCGTGGTGGTCATCACGTCCGCGGGGTGTAATGCGCTGGATTACGCCCTCGCCGGGGCGGGTCACGTTCACGCCGTGGATATGAATCCCCGGCAGAACGCGCTGCTCGACCTCAAAATCGCAGCGGCGAAAGCCCTCAACTACGAGGAATTCTTCCAGATCTTCGGCCGCGGCAAGGCGACGGAGTGGAAGACGATGTACCCGCAGCGGATTCGCCCGCTGCTGACCCCCGAAGTGCAGAAATTCTGGGACCGCAAGGGGGAAATGTTCTCACCCTATGGTCGCCGGAAGTCGTTCTATTTCCGCAGCACGTCCGGGACGTTTGCGTGGCTGGTGAATGTCTATATCGACAAAGTTGCCAAGCTGCGGGATTCGATCAATGCGATGTTGGCGACCGATAGCGTCGAGCAACAACAGGATCTGTTCCAGCAGTACAAGCTCGCCGACCGGTTGTGGCGGCCGTTCATCAAGTGGGCGATGCGGCGAGACATGACGTTGGCACTCCTGGGCGTGCCACGGGCGCAACGGCGACAGATCGACGAACAGTATCCGGGTGGGATTCTGCAGTTCGTGATCGACCGCGTGGAGACCGTCTTCACCAAGCTGCCGCTGAAAGACAACTACTTCTGGCGGGTCTACCTCACCGGGGAATACACACAAGATTGCTGCCCGGAATACCTGAAGCCGGAAAACTTTGATGCGTTAAAAAACTCCGTCGTGAACCGCGTCACCACGCATACGTCGTCGGTGCTGGCGTTCGTGGATGAGCAACCGGCCGGGCAGATCACACGGTTCATCCTGCTGGATCACATGGACTGGCTGACGCGCGAACCGTCCAAAAAAATCCTGACCGATGAATGGCAGGGCATTCTCGACAAAGCCGCCCCGAAGGCCCGCGTGCTATGGCGTTCGGCGGGACTCGACGGCGAATTCATCAATTCGCTCAACGTGAAATCCAACGGGCAAACCCACCAATTGGGTGAACTATTGAGCTACAATCGGGACTTGGCGACGAGTTTGCACGCCAAAGACCGGGTGCACACCTACGGCAGCTTCTGCATCGCCGATTTGAAACGTTGACGCCCTGATTTCGACAGAAATCGTTGTGAAAATCCGGTTCTGTGTCTAAGATACTGTCGTCCGGAATTCGTCGGTGGGGCTGGGGCATTTGCTCTCCCACCCGACGACTGGGAAATCCACAATGGCTTTGGCACTCGATCAACCGGATCAGGCCGTGTTGCAACTGCTGCAACAACGGGGACGAGCCACGATTCAGGACTTGTGCGAGGCCACCGCGGTGACGGCGACAGCGGTGCGGCAGCGACTGAACCGCTTGCAGGACATGGGGTTAATTGATCGGGAAACGATTCGGGCCAGCCGGGGGCGTCCGCATCATGCGTATATTCTAACGGATCACGGCCGCGAGCAGTTGGGCGATAATTACGCCGAATTGGCGATCCTGCTGTGGGATGAACTGCGGCAGATCGAAGAACCGTCGATTCGGCAGCGGGTCCTGTCCCGGGTGGAAGAACAACTTTCGCGTCGCTACGGGGCCGCAGTGAGCGGAACGTCGGTGGAACATCGGTTTGAGCAGCTACGGAACGTCTTGCAAGAGAAAGGGTTCCGCGTTGAAGTCAGTTCACGGAACGGGCTGCCGATCCTGCGGGAGCAACATTGCCCGTACCATAAACTGGCAATTGACGATGCGGACATTTGTGCGATGGAACAACGGGTGTTTGAGCGGGTGCTCGGCGTTTCGCTGACGTTGACGCAGTCGTGCCGGGATGGCCACGGCTGCTGCGAGTTTCACCTGACGGAACCGAAGCCGAACTAAGCCAGCTGTGCGGTTTGCGGTGAGCGCGATGAGCTTGATACACTGGCCGGAAGCGGACTTGATAATTGTTGTTACGGATGGAAACCAGCCAATATGACCACGTGGATTGAAGGCCGATTTGAAGAAAACGTCGTCACCACCACGCTCGAACAAGCGATGAACTGGGCGCGGCAATCGAGCATCTGGCCGATGACGTTCGGCTTGGCGTGCTGTGCCATCGAGATGATGGCCGCCGGGGCGAGCCGTTACGACATGGACCGCTTCGGTGCCGGTGCTTTCCGTGCCACTCCGCGGCAAGCCGACCTGATGATCGTCGCCGGGACGGTGACGTACAAGATGGCCAGCCGGGTCCGCCGGTTGTGGGAACAGATGCCCGATCCGAAGTACGTGATCGCCATGGGTGCCTGCACCGTCGGCGGCGGCCCGTACTTCAAGTATGGCTACCATGTGGTGAAGGGTGTCGACTTGGTCGTCCCGGTTGATGTGTATGTGCCAGGCTGTCCTCCGCGGCCGGAAGCGTTGCTCGAAGGTTTGATGCGGATTCAGGACAAGATCAAGGCGAAGAAGATCACCCGCACCACGCCAGAAATGCTGCCGATCCCCCACCACACTGGCCGCGTCGGATTGCCGACCGGATTGATTCACGCCTGAATACCGCGGTGAACGAATCCGCGGAGTCCTCCGTTTGGGTCAGAAGTTCCAAATTCCAAAAACCAAGTTCCAAACAAATTCCAAAGTGTAAGTTCCAAACGCAGAAGGACAGCATTCCGAACGATCCCTCCTCGTTTGGAATTTGGAACTTAGCCCTTGTTTGGAGCTTGTCATTTGGAATTTGGAACTTTTCAGCCCTGATTCAGATTGTCGAGTCGCTCCATGTCGGCTCTCGAAGAAGGTCCGCGACGGTATGTCCAGTTTGCTGAAGATCACTGATCTGCATGTTTCGGTGGAAGACAAGCCGATTCTCCACGGTGTGAGCCTCGAGATTCGTCAGGGGGAAATCCATGCCCTGATGGGTCCGAACGGGTCCGGCAAGAGCACGCTGGCTTACACGCTGGTCGGGCATCCAAAGTACGAAATCACCGGCGGGTCGATCGAGATCGATGGCACGCCGTTGAATGAACTCGACCCTTGCGAACGCGCTCGCAAGGGTTTGTTCCTCGCGTTCCAGTATCCGGTCACCATTCCCGGTGTGAAGGTCTCGGACTTTCTCCGGCACGCCGTTACCAATGTCCGCAACCCCGAACGCAAAGACGGCGAAAGCCTGATGCCGATGCGCGAGTTCCGCAAGGAACTTAAGCAGAAGATGGAAGAGCTCGGCATGGATACCGAGTTCGCCCGGCGGTACCTCAACGAAGGCTTCTCCGGCGGTGAAAAGAAGCGGATGGAGATTCTGCAACTGGCGATGTTGCAGCCGAAGTTTGCCATCCTCGATGAAACCGACAGCGGTCTCGACAGTGACGCCGTCCGCGTGGTTAGCGAAGGAGTGCGAAAGCTCTCCGGGCCGCAGATGGGGGTGCTGATTATCACCCACCACGAACGGCTGCTGGAATACAATGTCCCTCAGTTCACCCACGTGATGCTGGCCGGGAAGATCGTCGAAACCGGTGACGCCGCGTTGGCTCATGAACTGCACAATCACGGTTACGCCCAGATTCGCGAACGACACCCGGTCGAAGCGGCGGAAGAACAATCACGGCAAAACCGCCCCGAAATCGTCGGGGTCGCCACCGCGGTCGCGAAGTAGCAAGGATTCCGGATCGCACTGAGGTCGTCATGGCAACCACCACGGCTCCCCGACGAAAAGCCACACGCCCGGCGGCCTCGCGAAAATTCGCGACGCTTCAGGACGTGCTCGACTACGTCGGTGGCGTGCCGGCCGATCGCGTCCATCTGTTCCCCTGGCCGGGAACGGCGACACAGCGCGATATGTTTCATCCTCCCACGGAACCAAAGAAGGCCATCTGCGAACTTGTTGACGGCATCCTCGTGGAGAAGGCTGTCGAATATGGTGATTCGAGATTTACAATCGTCTTAGCCTATAAGATCGGCGTCTATCTGGAACCGAACAGCATCGGCTGCGTGAACGCGGGCGGGAGCGGTTACATCAAACTGAAGCCCAAGCGAATCGTCGCACCCGATCTGTCGTTTATTCGTTGGGAACAGTTTCCTGGTGGAAGGATCTCCGATGATCCCTGCCCGCAAGTGGTTGCCGATCTGATCGTCGAAGTGCTCAGCAAGGGAAACACCGGCGGTGAAATGGACCGCAAACGCCGCGAGTTTTTTGAAAGCGGCACAAAACTGTTCTGGATCGTGGATCCCAAGAAGCAAACTGTGACGGTCTATCATTCGGATGGCGACGGACAAGTTCTCGGTCTGAACGACTTCGTCGATGGCGAGGACGTGTTGCCGGGCTTCCGGTTGTCCATTCGCAAATGGTTTGAACTCGTCGCCGGCAAACCGCCCCGCAAGAATTGAAGATGACGGCTGGCAACAAGCTCAGTCGCGACAGATAAAGGCAAAGACCATGTCCACCGAAGCACCCGCCACACCTGAAGTCGGCGTTGGCGATTATCAATACGGGTTCCACTACGGCACCGAAGACTACGTCTTCCGCGGCCGCAAGGGGATCGACCGCGATATCGTCAAGCAGATTTCGCAGATCAAGAAGGAACCGAAGTGGATGCTGGACTTCCGTCTGGAAGCCCTCGACATCTTCTTCCAGAAGCCGATGCCCAAGTGGGGTGGCGCGCTGTCGGAACTCGATTTTCAGGACATCTTTTACTACGTCCGCGCGTCCGACAAGCAGGAAACGAGTTGGGAAAGCCTGCCGGATGACATCCGCAAGACGTACGACCGTCTCGGCATCCCCGAAGCGGAGAAGAAATATCTCGCCGGGGTGAAGGCGCAGTATGAATCGGAAGTTGTCTACGGCAGTCTGCAGGAAGACTTGTCCAACAAAGGCGTGATCTTCACCGATACCGATTCGGCGCTGCGCGACCATCCCGAGTTGTTCCGCGAATACTTTGGCACCGTGATCCCGTCCGCGGACAACAAATTCGCGGCCCTCAACTCCGCGGTCTGGTCCGGCGGCTCGTTTATCTACGTCCCGAAGGGCGTGCAGATCGAGTTCCCATTGCAGGCCTACTTCCGCATCAACTCGGAGAATATGGGCCAGTTCGAGCGGACGTTGATCATTGTCGACGAAGGGGCCTCGATCCATTACGTCGAAGGCTGTACCGCTCCGACCTACAGTTCCGAAAGCCTGCACTCGGCGGTGGTCGAAATCCTCGTCAAGCGCGGAGCCCGCTGCCGGTACACCACCATTCAGAATTGGTCCAACAACGTCTACAACCTCGTCACCAAACGGGCGATGGCCTACGGCGATTCGCTCATGGAATGGGTCGACGGTAACCTCGGCTCCAAGCTGACGATGAAGTACCCAGCCATCTATTTGATGGAGCCCGGTGCCCGCGGCGAGACCTTGTCCATCGCGTTCGCCAACCACGGCCAGCATCAGGACGCCGGGGCGAAGATGGTTCACTGTGCCCCGCACACATCGAGCCGCATCATCTCCAAGAGCATCAGCAAAGGGGGCGGCCGGGCCAGTTACCGCGGTCTGGTGAAGGTCGAGAACAACGCCCACCACTGCAAATCGAACGTGGTGTGCGACGCCCTGATTCTCGACTCGGCCAGCCGCAGCGATACCTATCCGTACATCGAAGTCGATCAGGACAACGTCGCGATCGAACACGAAGCGTCCGTCTCGAAGATCGCCGAGGAACAACTGCTCTATCTCATGTCCCGCGGCATGACCGAGACCGAAGCCTCGGCAATGATCGTTACCGGTTTCATCGAGCCGCTGGTGAAAGAACTGCCGATGGAATATGCCGTGGAAATGAACCGGCTGATCGAACTGCAGATGGAAGGCAGCGTAGGATAACCACCATGTCCGCCGTGCCGTTGCCGTTCATCAGCCATGCCGAGTATCTCGAACGGGAGCGGTCTGCGCCGACGAAGAGCCAATACTACCGCGGCGAAATCTTTCTGATGTCCGGTGGCACATCCGCCCACAGTCGGATCGCCGCCAACGTGATGACGGCATTGAATGTGGCTTTGGCGGATCGACCGTGTCTCGTTTATTCCAGCGATATGCGGATCGCTTGCCCGACTGGCTTGACCACGTATCCGGATGCGTCGGCGTTGTGCGGCGACGAAGAGTTTCTTGATGACCGTCGCGACACGCTGATGAATCCGCAAGTCATTGTCGAAGTGCTGTCCCCCACCACGGAGAGTTTTGACCGAGGCAAGAAGTTTGAACGTTACCGAACGATCCCCTCGCTTCGGGAATACATTCTCGTCGCACAGGACGCACCGACCATCGAACGGTTCTTTCGAGATCACGCCACGGGTCAATGGACTCTATCGGAACATCACGGCCTGGAAGATGTCGTGCACATTGATGCGCTCGATTGCCAATTGCCGCTGAAGGATGTGTTTCGCAAAGTCGATTTCCCGCCCGATTCACCGACAGTCGTGAGCTGATCTCACCTGACCATTCATCACATCGCGGACCAGTATTCCGCAGAGAGCTCTGGACTGAGAACGCATGAGTACGACGATGACCACCCCTTGGTCGACCGCCGCCTTTGAAGACTTCCTTGCCTCGCGCACCGAACCCGCATGGCTCACCGACCGCCGGCGGCAGGCGTTTGCGGCGTATCAGGAATTGCTGAAGAAGCCGCTTGACCCGGAAGAGTTTAAGCGGATCGACCTTCGCGCGCTGCGGCCGGAGAAGTTCTCGCTCGCCACGACAGAATACACCACACCGCTCGCGACGCTCATGGCCAACCGCGCCGACTTCGGCGGCACCGTCTCGCACGTTGATGGCCGGGCCGTGGCCAGCCAGTTGCGGCCGGAGCTGGCCGCGAAGGGCGTCATTTTCGGCTCGTGGGAAACGGTTCTGACGACCCGTCCGGAGATCCTGCAAGCCATTGAGCGCGCCGTTCCCGCGGATACCGATCGTTTCTCTGCGTGGCACACCGCGTTCTGCACCGGCGGAACGGTGTTGTTCGTCCCGCGGAATGTGCAGGTGGAAGTGCCGCTTTATAGCTTGATCGGACTCGCGACCAACGGTGCGGCTGATCTGAGCCACACACTCGTCGTTCTCGAAGAAGGGGCATCTGCAACATTGCTGGAGGAGACCGCGTCGCTTGATCCATCGCACACCGGATTGCATGTGGGAGCCGTCGAACTGCTCGTCGCCCCGCGGGCTGTCCTGCGCTATGTGCAGCTTCAGAACTGGAGCGAAAAGGTCTGGCATCTCGCGCATCAGGCCGGCCGCGTGGCGAATGATGCTTCGCTGCAATGGACCGTCGGCGGGCTTGGTGCCAAAGTCGCGCACATTCATCAGGACATCCACCTCGACGGCAAAGGGGCCGCGGCGGAAGTCAACGGCGTCACTTTCTCAACCGACAAGCAGATTCATTCCTACTACACGCAGCAAGGCCACCACGCCCCGAACACTCGCAGCGATCTGCTCTATAAAGACGTGATCCGCGATCGGGCCCGCATCATCTGGCGCGGCATGATTCAAGTAGACGTGGATGCCCAGAAGACGGACGGGTATCAACGCAACGACGCTCTGATGCTCAGCGATACCTGCCGGGCCGACCTTATCCCCGGCCTGGAGATCGAAGCGGACGATGTCCGCTGCACCCACGGGGCCACCGCCGGGCGCGTGGATGAAGAACAACTCTTCTACTGCATGTGCCGTGGCATCAGCCGCAGTGAAGCCATGCACGTCATTGTCGAGGGCTTCTTCCAGCGCGTGTATGATCGCATCCCGGTGGAACTTGTCCGCGAAACTTTGAGTCAAGCCGTGCAGAAGAAGTTGGGCATCAACGGCTAACCCACCGGGCGGAAAGGTGTCGGGTCATGACCACGCTTCTGGAATCACCGCTGCCGAGTGCTCCTGTTGAGCAGGATCACGACGAGTACGAACTGGATGCGCATTCCAACGGCACGTTGATGACGCCGGAGGAATTCGACGCCGTCGAGGAGTATGACCGCGAGTTTCACTATGAGTTGATTCACGGAGTCGTCATCGTGAACCCCATCCCCGGCGGCGGTGAATCCAGTCCGAATGAACGGCTGGGCTATCTCATCTGGAAGTATGCCGAGGATCATCCCAATGGCTCGATCGTTGACGAGACTCTGCCCGAACAATATGTGTTCCTCGCCAGCGGCAATCGTCGCAAGGCTGACCGATTAGTGTGGACGGGACTGGGGCGGGCACCAAACCTTCGGCACGACCTTCCGACGATTGCGATTGAGTTTACATCCAAGTCGCGACGGGACCGTCGGCGGGACTACGAAGAGAAACGCGATGAATATCTCGCACACGGAATCAAAGAATACTGGATCATTGACCGGTTTCGCCGTTCGATGACGGTCTTCCGGGGCACGGAAGAAGTCGTGCTGAAGGAAACCGAGAACTATACGACGGCGCTACTGCCGGGGTTTGAGCTGCCGCTGGCGAAGTTGCTCACCTATGCTGACCGCTACCCGCAATAGATTTTTCGCGACGAGAATCGGAACTGATGATGACTGCAATGATGGAACTGGTCGCCGCGATCGATGAACTCCCGGTGGGGGCGCGGAAGTCGATTTTTGTCGATGATGTCCTGGCCTTATTGATCCGTGTGGCCGACGAATACTTCGCCATCGAAGACGTCTGTTCGCACGATGGGCAACCGCTGACGGATGGCCCTGTGCAGGCCGGGCAGATCACCTGTCCGCGGCATGGGGCGCGGTTTGATCTGCGGACGGGCAAGCCCATGTGCATGCCCGCGACGTCGGGGATTGCGGTGTTCGCCGTGGAGTGTCGGGCCGATGGCATTTACGTCGGTCCCAAAGAAGCGGCGACCGCATCGGCATCCACTATGACGGCTCACACGGCGGCATCCGTCCCCGCGCTCCCGCCGGCATCCAGTGCGAGTTCTACCGTCAGTGAAGCGCAAGCGAATGGGGACGTCGATGACGGTGCGATCATTGATGCGCTGCGTCAGGTGATTGATCCCGAACTGATGATCAACATTGTCGACCTCGGCTTGGTCTACGCCGTGAATCATGGCGAGAAGAAGATCCAGATCGACATGACGCTCACGAGTCCCGCGTGTCCGGCGGGACCGCAGATTGTGCAGCAGGCGAAGATGGTGCTCGAAAAGTTGCCGGGCATCGAAGAAGCCCAGATCAAGCTGACAATGACGCCGCCGTGGACGCCGGATCGGATGACGGATGAGGCGCGGGATCAACTGGGGATCTTTTAGAACGATCGACTTTCCTGGTTACGGTTCCAATCGTTCGCTTGCGGTTTCGCGCCCGGCGCGGATTGCTCCCGAGTGATCTCGATGACACGGGGAAGCAATCCACGCGCGGCGCGAAACCGCAAGCGATGAAGCTCCCGTTCCGACAAATACGAGGTTCGGTAATGATCGGGCGGCATCGGAAAATTCATTGTCCTCGCAATGGGTCCGAAACCCTCGCCTTCAGGCGAATCCTTCAGGTTTTACGCTGTGTGGTTACAATTGGCCGGATGGAAAACTATCGGACAGGGGCTCACACCCGCTTTGACATCAAGTACCACTTTGT
>JBGSUN010000021.1:0-68957 GCA_041753475.1 Planctomycetaceae bacterium
GCAACAACCCTTGCACCCGCTCCCACTGCTCGTCCGACAACTCAAACCGCCGCATGACAATCCTCCTCCTTGAGGCAAAATCAACACGCGTGGTTTACCAGCCATCCCCAAATTCGCAAAGAGATTGTCAACACGGCCTAATAAGAAGCTGGCAGCACTCGATGGGAAAGAGCATGTCCGCTTCCTCGACATCACCCCGCAGCTTCTACAACCGGACGGTTCGATTTCCCGCGAAATCATGAGCGATTTTCTGCACCCGTCGGCTGCCGGATATCAGATCTGGGCGGACGCGCTGGAACCGGTGCTCCGCGAGATCTTGGGCGATGCATCGGCGAATTGACGCCGTCGGAAACGATGGGAATCTGCCGAAGTGGCAGGTGGGATTGGACTTTCGGCGATCATTCGAGCGGAATTGTCGAGGGCTACCGAAGAGGATCGGACCGGAGAGGCCTTAAGAAAATCGCCTTAATTGCTTACTGTGCTGTGCCTTGCGTGCGGTTTCTTATGTCGGACTCCGTTATGGCATCCACGGAACGCGGTTTGCTAACTTAGCTGGTGTAGTGAACACTTCTCGGAGGGACTCTCCATGGCCATCTTTCGCTGGGGACACCGCTGGGATCCGCTGCATGATCTCGAGCACGAAGTCGACCGCTTACTCTCGACGGTTCTGTCTTTTCAGGGTGTCCGCTTCGGCCGACAATTTCCTCCTGTCAATGTGATCCAACTGGAAACCGAATACGTTCTCACTGCAGAACTGCCGGGGATCCGTCCCGAAGACCTCGAACTCACCGTCGCCAACGGCGTGTTGACGATCAAAGGAGAGCGAGTCGGCCCGGAGGGGATCCCGGACGAACGGTTTCGTCGGCAAGAACGCCCCCGCGGAAACTGGCGGCGTTCGATATCCTTGCCGGACTCCATCGAAGAAGAAAAATTGTCGGCGGAATTCGTCAACGGCATTCTGAAAATTCATCTGCCTCGAACTCCGGTGGTCCGTCCGCGTCAAATCAAAGTGGTCGACGGCAACGCCTGATTGCGATCGCCGCAGCGCATCCCCGACGGAGTCCGACGATGTCTGACACGCCTCAAGAACTCACACCGACGCAAGTCACCGCGCCGGAAGCCGGTGCGCCGTCACCGGCGGCGGAAGCCCAGGTCGTGTTTACTCCGCCGATTGATATTTTTGAAACCGCGGCGGGGCTGGTGCTCCTTGCCGATTTGCCCGGTGTGGCACCGGACTCACTCGAGTTGCAGGTCCAGGACAACAAGCTCACGTTGTTCGGTCGGGTGGATGGCTCGCTTCCGGAAGGGGCGCAGCTCATTCATCAGGAGTACCGCGTGGGTCATTTCCTGCGGTCGTTCATTCTCAGTGATGAAGTCGACCATGAGAATATCTCGGCAAAACTCAATCACGGTGTTCTGGAAGTGATTCTGCCGCGTGCTCAGCGGGGCGAACCACGCCGGATTCCCGTCGCGATCGAATAAGTTCATCGGCTTGATCGAACCCGAGACGTCGTTCACCAACGGTCTCTTCAACAGGAGTCGCAGCATGTCCGCATTCGGAACTGGCGGTGGTCCTCTCGATCGTGTGCGTCAGGAACTGGACCGTTGGCTGGAAACAGCCCGGACGACCAGCGAACGCGCCATGGATGCCGTGGGGCTGACCTCCGAGACGCGTCCGTCCACTCCGGCGGTGGATGTCCTCGAAACCGAGACTGACATCCACATCTTTGCCGATCTTCCCGGCGTTGCCGCAGATGGAGTTGACCTTGCGCTGCAAGGTCAAGTCGTTCTCATCAAAGCTCACCGCAGTGCCCCGGCGGTGATGACGGAAGCCACCAAGCCGATCCTTCGTGAACGACACGCGTTGCTCTTTGAACGTTCGGTGACGCTCCCCGTGGCGATTGATGCCGAGTCGGTGCGCGCCGTTGTCCGGGATGGCCTGCTGCACGTCACCTTGCGGAAACGCCCGGAAATTCAAGCGCGCCCGATTCCGGTGCAACGCGGTGGCGAATCGACTCCGGCGGACTCTGCGCCGCCCCCCCAGATCAGTTGATCGGCGAGGGACTCGCAGCGGCATGTCACTTTGAGGGACTGGTGGGATCGTTCGCAATCAAGCCCTTGTCGACACCCCAGACATAGTAGGGATCGCGGCTGCCGGTCTTGCCGAGTTGTTCTTCGACGTGCCAGACCGGTTCGCCGTCCCATGTCGCCGCAACGGCCCAGCAGGTCATGGGAGCCAGCAGATAGCGCCAGCCAGTCGATCGATTCTCGCTGAACGCCTCGACGACCAGCAGCACCTCGGGATCGGTTCCGTTCACGAAGGCGAAGACCGTGCCCGAGAGAACGCCCAGTTTTTCCGAAGTGTATTGATACACCGGCTGCGGTATCAGCCGGAGTTCAAAGCGCGAGGCCGCTGCGTTCGACGTTGTGCGGAAGTCTTCAGACGCCGTGAACCGCCGCGCGATGGCCCGTGCCTGGAGCAAGCGTGCTGCCGGTTTCTCTCCCGGGGGATCGACCTTGGTGAGCGTTTGAAACTCTGCGGCGCTGGCCTTGGGTTTCCACACCAGCTTTTCCGGCAACGTGAATTGCAGTGGCTCTGCGATCACTGACTGGCATTCGTGCAGCCAGAGGTTCTGCGGTGCCGGGAGCTTAAACACCTGCGCGAAGACGGCGGGGCGATCGTGTTCGTGCCAAAGAATCAGCACGCCATGCTCGATGCCGCTGACCGGGTTGGTCCATTTCAGGACCGGTCGGGAATGCAGCTTCAGTTTGCGAGTTGCCGCTGTTCCCACCTGCGGGTCATACGCTGCCGCGGTCGACATCATGAACGCCACGCTGGGATCCGGCGTGGGGTCATCGGCGCGTGTGAATGACAAGGGCTGCGTTGCGGCGATCGCAACCACTACGGCCAGAGTGAAAGATCGAATCAACAAGGTCACTCTCCTGAAAAGAACGAGCCGTTGTGTCCGCGGTGAACACAGACCAGGAGAGGAGATGATAGACATTCTGACTGGCGAAGTCCATTCGGGGCGACTACTTCTTGTCGCGCAGACCGGCAATGATGCCGCGGCCGATGGACTCCTTCTCAGTGGCACCGCTGAGCACATTGGCTCGTGCCCAGGCCACATCCGCTTTACCCTGTCGTGTGAGCAGCAGGGATGCCCATTTGTAAGCCTGTTCCCGTAGCACCACGTCCTGTTTGGCTAACAGCTCCCACGCGGCATCCAATTCGCCACGATGGATTAATGCCACCAGACCACGGAAAGCGACCAGTTCTCCGGGATCACCTTTCAACGCGGGGTGTCTCAGCAGCGCTAATCCTTCCGCTGTTCGCCCCCCGAGGAAGTGATCGACTGCGACCTGCATGACCGGTCGTTCGATTTTCTTCGAGGAAACCTGCCCCTGCGCTGCCACCAAGGCGTTCACGTCATCCGTCGCATTTCGGGTCTCGAAGCGGTACAGCAGCCACCCCGGTACGGCGGAGCCGTAGTACGGCTCTTGCTTTTCACGTTCCTCAACAGACGTCCGCTCGCTGACAATCGCCCAGACCGGATTCTCCAACCCGGCGGCTGCAGCGTGGCTGAGGGCGAGAGACTGGAAATCGAAGCGAATGGTGGCATCCTCACTCAGGTCGTTGAGAGCTTGTCGATAGATGTTGAGTGCCTGGCGGGCATCATCGTCCTTGCGGATATCCAGATCTCTCTTGAGACGCTCGCGCATGGCGTTCAGGCCCAGGCCATCGAGTTCTTTCTGCAGCGCATTCGCTGAGGGAACCGACGGACCAATGGCCCGACTGAGCGCGAGCATCCGCTCCAGTGAGGCCGTGGCGGCGGTGTCGTCGGCAACGGCATGCTGTGCTAGAGCAATCTCCCCGGCCGTGGTTGCCGCCGCGAGGAGCTCCGCCGGCGGAACCGGTTTCCATTTCATCAATTGTTTCAGTTCAGGAATTTCAAACTCTGCAGGAACCGGCTGTGTTTCCTGGATGGCAACGGCCTTGGCGAGCAATGCCTTGGCCGCAGCGAGGCCTTGGCGACTGGCGGCCGTCCGTGCGGCACGTGCCCAGACGTAAGCCTGGTGTGTCGGCGTCAAACCGGCGAGTTCGGGTTCGATTTCCGTCGGGGCAATGGAAGGGTTCATCCAAGCTCGAGCTTCGGCCCAACCGGCGAAGGCATCCCGCGCCGCTCCGTTATCTTTGATGGATTTCACAAAGGCCAGCGCTTCTTTGGCCTGCCCGCGCAAGACCAACGCGGCGGCCGTCGCCGCGGTCTGATTGGCAACGCGCGGTGCAATTGGTTTCAGCGCGAAGAGCGGTTCAACTTCGGTTAGCTTGCGATCAAACGCCAGCCAGCACAGCACGAAGGCCAGATCACCATCAATGTCTTCGGACTGACGGTCCTTCAACGCGGCTTGGGCATCGTCATACCGTCCCACGCCCGCTAACGCCGTGGCGAGATAGGTGGCGATCACAAGACGATCGCGGCCAAATTTCGGCAAGGAAGACGATTCGGAAAACGCGGAATCGAGCGCGGCTTTGGCAGCGGCATCGTTTTTCACCGCTTGTTCCGCCCAGGCCACTTCCACCCACGGAACCACGCGGTAGAACGGAACATCCCGTCCCACCTGTCCCAGATGGCCGATCTGCTCACGCGCCGCCTTGATGTCGCCGGAAATGGCGTACGCTTCCGCAACCAGCCGCCGGCAGAGCGGTTTGCTCCGATTCTGGCTGCCGGACAACAACGCCATCTCGCTCATGGCCTTCAGAATCGACGCCGTGAACTCCGCCGATTTCGCGGCATTCACTGCGCCGTCGTCGGTCTTCGTGGTCGCCGTGTTTTCGCCCGGTTTATCCGGTTCGACTTTGTCGGGATTGCCGGCGATTATCTTGCGGCGCTCGGCTTCCGCCTTCATTTGAGCGACGGCTTCCGGGGTGAGCGTTCCTCCTTGCGGTTTGGAACCACCGGACATCGTCACAAACATGTAGGCCCCGCCGCCGAGAACACTGACAACCACCGCGGTGATGATTCCCAGCATCACCAGATTGTTTTTCGGCTTCGGTGGTGGTGCGGCCGCGACTTTCGGCGCTTCCGGTGCCGGGGCTTTGAACAGCGGAACCATGCACTTGGGATTGGCGCACTTCACCATTTTTCCGGCGGCGGAACTCGGGACAAATCCCGCGGTTTCACACATCGGGCAGACGACTTGCAGCGTCCGGCCTTTGCCTTGCGTGGCCGTGGCGGCAATGGCATCGCTCGCCTGCATCATGTCCGCATCAAAGGGGAAATCATCGGCAGCGGCTTTGGGATCGGGCTTACCGGCGGGTTTCACTCCTGGCTTGACCGGAGGACCGGCAGGCGGTTTGGTCGGCGCGGCGGGCTTGCCCCCCCCCGGCGGTTTTGCCCCCGGCTTGGCTTTCATCGACGCCCCGCAGAACGGGCAATCGACGGCATCGTCGTCGAGGACCGATTGACCGCAACTCGGGCAGACCGCGAAGTCCATGGAACGCCTCTCTGTTCACCCGGCGGCTCAATCCCGCAAAGGTGATGATCTCTCAGTTGGTGTTACGACGGACCATTGATCCTCCCGGTTGTCCGGTACCGGGCAAATCCCACTCCGCGATACTCTACGAAACGAATTCCCCCCGCTGCGGACAACGGGGGGCTTGGGGAAATCTCAATCCACAACCAGCACGCTGCGGCCATGGGCTTCCCGCAGTACCTTTTCGGCCACGCCG
Organism: Planctomycetaceae bacterium; assembly: GCA_041753475.1. GTDB lineage: Bacteria > Planctomycetota > Planctomycetia > Planctomycetales > Planctomycetaceae > DSVQ01. The sequence continues at coordinate 5,732 of JBGSUN010000021.1, forward strand.
CCGATGAACGACTGCGACAAAGCCGAGGCCCCACGCCGGCCAATGCACACGAGATCGTAAGCCTCCGACTGCATTTCACCGATGATCGACAAGGCCGCGGCCACTTTCTTCGATTCCGGCAGGCAACTCGTCAGTTCCAGTTTGATTTGCACGGAGTCGGCGGCCACTCCGGCAGCGATCAATGCCTGCTTTTGTTCCGCGAGCAAGGCTTCCCCATCGGCTTTGGCGCGGGTCGCCCACCGTTCCGCCAGCGAGCGGGTTGTCAACCCGGCTTCCGGAGTATCCGTCAGCACGAATTCCGGCAGAAACTCGGCGACATGGAACACCGTCACCTGGTCCTGAACGCCCCGCCCCGCCAACATTTTTCCCACGAATTGCACCGCTTTCGACGACGCAGTCGAGCGGTCCACCGGTAACAAGACTTTCACAGCAGCATTTCCTTCGGGTGATCGATTGCCGATCGGGTCCGTCCTGTCACCTGTTGCACAGGGGAGACCTCCGGGGCACGAACGGCCGGCACAACGGCTCAGATGCGCCGCTCCTCTCATTCTACCCGCAAACACTAGACTGGAACAAACGTGTTCCGCTATCTGGGAAAAACTGCGGCTCAATAGCCCGTTGAGGGATTCCGTTCCGTGCGCCACGGATCTGGATTGGTTACCACCTCACGGCGCGGTCCGCGCTGGCAATTCGTGCACGGTCAGCAACTCGGGCGGCAGATGTTCGACCGCGAGTTCTTTCAATCGATCGTGGTGGGTGAAGAACAGGACCTGTGTCCGCCGGGAAAACTCACCCAGCACCTTCAATGCGGCGGTGGAACGGACGTCGTCGAAGTTTAGTAGCACGTCATCCACGATGAACGGCAGCGGTTCGTGATGATCGAGCCAAGCTTCCAACCCCGCGAGTCGCAATGCCAGGTACATCTGGTCGCACGCGCCGTCGCTCATGCCGGTGACTTCCACGGTTGTGCGGCCATCGGGGCGAACACCGACGAGGATCGGTTCCGACTTGTCGTTCATGTCCGGTCGCAACCCGCTGAACGATCCCGCAGTCAGCTTCGCGAACAGATCACTCGCGCGGGCCAGCAGCGGACCCTGATGCCGGTCGCGATACCGTTCGATTCCTCGTTGCAACACCGCGGCGGCGAGTCGCAGCACGGCGTATTGCCGGGTCGCTTCCTGCACATCGGCGATCAGCGACTGGCACAAATCGTTTTGTTCCGCGGCATTCCCCCGGCCCTGCATGGCCTGCAACACCGCGCCGGCCGTGCCAATGGCTTGATCGACCTCCGACAACATCGCTTCAGTCCGTTGCTGTTCGAGGGCCAGCGATTCGATCTGCCCGCGCAGCGCATCGGGTTCGATGGTCGTCATCGACGCGGCGAACTCGGCCAGCGTCGCCCCGGCGGCCAGCGGGATGAGTTGTTCTTCGAGGGCAACAATCGAATCCTGCAACGCCCGCCGCCGTTCCGCACGTTCGATGGTGGCCGCGAGTTCCGTCCGGTCCACGCCGCCGGCTTGTTCACATAACGCATCGAGGGCCACGTCCGCGACGGTCTGGGCGGCCCGGGCTTTTTCGAGCTGTTTACGCTGCCGTTCAAGTTCCTTCTGCAACGCCAGCCGTTGATCCCGGCGGCTGCGGGCGTCGTCCCATAACTCGCTCAGCGCTGTCATCTGGGCTTCAACACTGTGCGGGCTGTGATCCGAACACAAGCGCAACGTGATCTCCTTCACCGCCGTCGTGAACTGTTCGGCATCACGATCAATCGCCTGAATTCGCTGGGCAAATTGATCGGCGCTCTGTTGCTGTTGGACGACGTCGTCGATGGCTTGCAACACCGCAAACGCTTCGGATGACGACGCCTCGACGGACAAGCCCAACGGCGCGATCGCTTCCTTCCACGCAGCCTGCCATGTCGTGATCGCTTGCTCGGCTTCGTCCGCTTCGATGGTTGCTTCCGCGAGTTCGCGCTCGGTGGCTTCCAGCGAGGATTTCCACAACGCCCGCTGTTGTCGCTGGCGTTCGTTCTGCTCGAGCTGCGCCTCGGCTTGCGTCAGAGAAAACGCCAGTGTCGGTGAGGCCGTCTCGCTGTTCATCGCGGCGTCGAGTTCCTGCTTCAAGCGCTGGGCGAGTTCGCGGCGTTCGTCACACTTTGCGCGGTGTGATCGCAAGGCCGCGAGATCGTCGAGAATCGCCGTCCGTTCCTGTTGCCAGCGCCGCATTTCGGCCGGTGTCCCCGGTGGCGACGTGAGCGCTAACCACTCGGCCTGCCAGGCTTGTTTTGAATGTTCCAGCCGTTGGTCGATCTCGGCGAGATGCGACTGGCACTCGGCCACGCGCGCGGCGGCTTTATCGCGCTCGGCAATTAGGCCCGTTTTCTGCGCCACACGATCCGCCGCCAGTCGCAGCCGATCCGCATGCTGGTCAGCGTCGTGCAGGCTGGTGGCAAACGCAACCCGTTCGGTGCGTGGGGGAACTGCGCCGGCATCACAAGCCGCGTCGATTTTCTGCCAGCGAACATCCCGTTCCTGACGTGCCGCGTGCAACTCGGCTTCCGACGGGATGGCCCCCTGAGATTCCAACAGCCGGAGTTGCTCTTCGGCAGTCGCCAGTTCGCCGGTGAGGTCTTTTTGTCGCCGGGCCTCGGCTTTCCGCGCCGCTTCGAGTTCTTTCCGCTCGGCTTCAAACCGATCGATCGTTTCTTCCGCCGGAACGGCAATGGTTGCGAAACGCTCCAACGGACCCTGCCAGAACTTCAGCCGCTGCAACCGTGCGATGATCGCGGCCTGTTCGGCGGTGATCGCGGCGGTCAGCTCATCGATCTGAGCGGCGACATCACCAAAGCTGCGGACACGGTCCACGATCTTTCGCAGCACAGCATGATCGGCGACTTCCGGGCCGTCGGTTTGCTGAGACCGGAGCTCCGTCAGTCGGCGTTCCAGTTTGGTACGCTCGGCGAGACGGGATTGCCATTGCTGTGTCCGGGCCTGCTGTTCCGCCCCGAGTTCCTGAATGCGGACCTTGCGATCGGGAGCCAGCCGCAACGTGGTGATCTCCGCCGGGCGACCCGCTGTCCGCAGGCCTTGCATCTGTTGCTCGACGGTGGACCGCGCCGCTTCGAGACTGGTGACCAAACCCGTGCGGTCCTGTTTCGCTTTGAGATGGCTGCCGAACTGTTTATGCAGCGCGGTGAGCGTGCTCTCTTCGCGCAGCACGGCGGTGAATTCGGGAGCCTCCTGCAAGTCCGCGGTGAGCTTGTCGAGCGCCGCCTGGGCTTCCGCTGCCAGTCGCGATTGCAACTCGCGGTCCTGCTGATGCTTTTCGTAACGTGACCGACAATCGGCCGGTAACAGGGGCGCGGGCGGCTCACTCGCGAGACTTTGCTGCGCCTGTTTCCACCGGGCCAAAATAGGAACCGCGGTGTGATATCTCGTGAGCTTGGCATGCTGCTGCTTCTGCTCCAAGAGCAGACGAAGCAGCGTCTCCCGTTGACGTTCTTTCTCAGATAAATCATCCCGACACCGCCGCCATTCTTCACTCGGAAGCTGCATCGTCTGCAGTGCTTTCCGCGCGGCTTCCAGTTCACTCCGCTTCTTCGTGATGGTCTGGTTGCGGCCCTTCGGAATGTAGAGCGCCTCGTATCCCTTGCTGAGTTCCGACTGAATCTTCTGCAGATGCACCACCCCGCCGGCGGCGGCGAACAACGTCTCGGCGAGCTTACCTTGACCGCGGACAATTTCCGCACCGCCGGCCCGCAACTGGGTGTGGTCGATGCCGAACATCAACTCGAATTTTTCCTCATCGATCCCGGCGAGCCAATCGTCGAGCGCGTCCTCGGCGAGCGGCGCTTGATCGTCCGCCTGCCGCAATGAATTCTTGTCGGCTTTGCGACGGACGAACTCCAGCGTGCGCCCATCACGGCGCTCGAGCAACGCGCCCAGACGCAACGCCGCGGTGGTATGCCGGAAGGCATCCTGGCTGATGCGGTCCATGCCGTAGAGGGTTTGCCGGATGGCCCGCAGCGCGGATGATTTCCCGGCTTCATTAGGACCGTAAATCAAATGGAAACCATCGCGCTGCAGGTCGAGTGTCGTCTCCTGGAAGGGACCGAAGGCGAGCAACCGGAGGGTAACGAACTTCATGCGTCCTCCTCGGTCGGTGCGAGCCGACTCCAGAGAAGGGCTTCCACTTCGTCGAGCAAACCGGCTTGCTGGCTGGTATCCGCGGAATCGAGGCCGAGTGCCTTCACATCCACATCAGGCAGACGCTGACAAAGTTCGACGATGTCACCGGCGATCGCGGGAAGGCCTTCGGGATTGGAACGTAACTCGGCAATCACGGCCGCAAGCTCATCCCACGGGCCGTCATCCAAAGTGGGTGTGATCGCAGTCCGGCGGGGTGGGGCGGTGTGCAGCGAGACTTTTTCAATCCAGATGCGTCCGCCCCCGGATTGTAAGCCGACACTGCGAATCTGGTTCACCACCTGTTCCCGCCGGGCGTGCAGCCGATCATGCAAAGATGTCTGGCCCGTCAATTCGATGCGGACCGCGAGAGGCAATCCCCCGGCCGTCTGTTCGAGTTGGCTCAACTGCTGTGCGACCAGCGGCCACACGTCATCTTCGTGACGGACGTCATCTACGGAAACCGCGGTCCGTTCCCAGCGGAGCACATCGAGTGGTTCAAACGCCATCGTCGCGCGGTAATGATCGTCGACGGTCACCAGCCAGCAGCCTTTCGGGCCGGTTTCGCGGATATGCCGACCCTGAATGTTGCCGGAAAACGTCACCCACGGATCGTCGCACAACAGGCCCCGCTGATGGACATGGCCCAGCGCCCAATACTGATACTGCCTTGAACGGAGACCGTCGATGGTGCACGGGGCATACGGTTCGTGCCCATCGCTGCCAGTGGCCGACGTGTGCAGCACACCGATATTGAACAGCCCGCGAACACCCTGCGGATACGCGGCAGACAGATCATCAAAGACCGCACGGGTGGAAAAACTCTGGCCGTGAATCGCCACGCCGAGATCGTCCCGCAACACCGTCTGCGGCCGGTCAGCCGAGAGCAGCGTCGTGTTCCCCGGCAGTGTCAGGGACTTCGTCATCAGGTTCTGCGCGTCATGATTCCCCGCGATGAGATACAGCGGAATCCCGGCGTCGGACAACCGCTGGGTTTGCGCGATAAAGAACAGCCCGGTGTTGTAATCCCGCCAGTCACCGTCATAAAGATCACCGGCAATGACGACGAAGTTCACTCGCCGCGAGAGTGCCAGATCCACCAGCCGTTTCAACGCTTCGCGCGTCGCCTGCCGGATGGCATCAACGGGTGCCCCTTCATACCGCTGCAACCCATGCAGCGGGCTGTCGAGATGAATGTCCGCGGCGTGGATGAAGGTGAAGGACATGAATGCTCGAAGTTCTGAGAAACCATGTTACTTGCAGGAAATCGGACGGGGCGACTACCACATTCCGGTCCCCTCTCCCCCGTCCGCGGGGGAGAGGGTTAGGGTGAGGGGGCGTGTTGAGAACGAAAGCGTGCGAAAACGCGCATCCCCCTCATCCGGCCTTCGGCCACCTTCTCCCCCGCAGACGGGGGAGAAGGAACCACAGCCACACGACTATTACTCAAGAAGTGATCCATGACTGGCTGCGGAGGAAGCAACTTCATTCGACTGTGAATCACCATACAGGAAAACATCCACCACGGCTCCCGGTGGGGAACCTTCACTATCGGCCGGGATGATGACGAAACCGTCGGCTCGTGTCGTTGAGCTGAGAATCGCGGCACCGCTGATCGCTAACGGTTCGGCTCCGGTCTCGGTCAACCGCACGCGGGCATAGTCCACACGGCCCACGGTCGACACCAGCTTGCGGGTCAGCGGAACCGATCGTCGAACGTACGGCCATTCTTTGGAACGGCCGCCGAGCGCCCGAATCGCCCGACCCGCAAAGAAATCATACGCACACAGACAGGACACGGGATTACCCGGCAGCAGGAAGACCAACCGGTGGCCGAGTCGCCCCATGCCCGCCGGACTGCTGGGGCGCATCGCTACACCGTGGATCGCCAGTTCGCCGCGTTCGGCCAGTAACTTCGGTACGAAATCTTCTTGCCCGACACTCGATCCCCCCGAGACGAGAATGACGTCCGCATCGGTTTCCAGCGCCGCCGTGATCGATGCCGGATCATCCCGTACGATGTCCGCTGTGATTGGCACCCCACCGTCGCGCTGCACCAATGCATACAACATCGGTCCATTGGCATCAGCAATCTGATAACCGACGGGGGCCGTTCCCGCAGGCAACAGCTCGTTCCCCGTGATGACAATCCGCACGCGCGGCCGACGGATGACACGGACCGTGCCGATACCAATCGACGAGAAGACACCGAGGTCCTGCGGCCGCAGTAATGCCCCGGCCGTGCGGACGATGTCGCCGAGCTGGATGTCTTCACCAATCTGGCCGACGTGCTTGCCAATCGAAACCTGATCGAGCACGCGGACTTCGTGTTCCTCGGCGTCACAGTGTTCGACCGGGATGACGGCATCGCAACCGGTGGGCAACGGCGCCCCGGTCATGATCCGCACGGCTTCCCCCCTCGCGACCGTTCCCGCATGGGGCACGCCGGGGAAACTGGTGCCCACAATCCGCAACGGCAGCGGGTTGTACGCCGTCGCTCCGTAGGTCTCCTCAGCATGAACCGCATACCCATCCATCATCGATCGGGCAAACGCCGGGACGTTGACAGTGCTGACGATGTCCTGGGCGAGCATCCGTCCCGCCGCGTCGATCAACGGGATGTCTTCCGTCGGCAGTGCCGTCCATGGAGGCAACGCCGCATCGAGCCACGCCCATGCGACTTCCACCGTGCTGCGCGACGCAAACCCACGCATACGAACATCAGCATTCGGCGGCAGCGAACCGGCGGACATCAAGCGGCTTTCAGGCGGCGGTGCACATCAGCGGTGGTGGTTGGTCACGGCTTGATCTCCGTGTGCCACTGGCTCTGCCAGTGTCTTTCTCCGATCGAGAGCACACCTGGCAGCGCGCTGGCACACGGAATCGAGTCCGTTCGCCCTATGCTACTGCAAGCGAACGAAAAGCGGCATTCGCATCACGGAATTCACCATCAGCGCGGTGGCAGTGTACGCACGGCATTCTCCACTACCGGCAACATCGTCTCCATCAGAATGCGGTGCCCTGCCGCGTTCGGATGGCATTGGTCGGTCGTCCACGCCCCGAGGACTTGGCCTTCGTTCTCGGCTGTCGACCAATGCGTGTAATGATCGACCAGCGGCACCTTCAACTCCTTCGCCACAGTGCGGCATTCGTCGAGGTATTTCTCCAGACGCAGATTCGGATGTTCGCCCGCTCCGTTGGGAGTCGCCGTCTTCCCCCACCGTGGTTCGGTCATCAGCACGGGTTGAATCCCGGCGTCCTTGAGCTTGGCGATGATCGTCTGCAGGTTGTCACGATACTGCTCGGCAGTGATGCGGCTGTCGGACTTGCCCTGGTCGACATAGCTGTCGTTGGTGCCGTACATGATGGTGACGATGCGCGGCTTGCGGGCGATGACATCGCGCTCCAGCCGGGCCAGCGCCTGATCCGTTCGTTCCCCGCCGATGCCGACATTGGTGACGCGGACCGGATGGCCGCGGTCGAGCAAGGTCCGTTCGAGTCGGGCCGCAAACGTTTGATCCTGCCGTACTCCGGGGCGAGACCCTTTGGTGATCGAATCGCCAAGGGTCACGATTTCCACCCCGAACACCGGATCGAACCGGCGGAACCATTGGATCGTCCGCTTGAGCACATCCACTTGATGGATCGGCTGCTTGATGCCGTGCCCTTCGTCGGGGTAGATCACCATCTCGGTCGGCACGCCGCGGGCTTGCAGCGCTTGATGAAACATGCGGCCCATGGCGATCGGACAGCGACGGTCGTCGCGCGAATGCAGGATCAACGTCGGGGTCTGCACGTTTTTCACATGGGCATACGGACTGTGCTTGTCCATCATCTCGGGCACGTCCCACGGTTTGCCGCCGAGCTCCCACTCTGTCCAGCTTTGAATGTCGCTGAGACCCCACATGACATCCATGTGCGTCACCGCGTTCTGCGCCACCGCCGCGCGGAACTGATTCGTGTGACCGACGAGCCAGGTCGTCATGAAGCCGCCGTAACTGACGCCGTAGACGTATTGTCGATTGCGATCGACGAGCCCTTCGCCGATGAGTGTTTCAATCCCAGCGAGAATGTCATTCATGTCACCGCCACCGAGGTCGTGGCGGTCGAGGTCGAGAAACGTCTTGCCATATCCCGATGAGCCGCGGAAGTTCGGCTGGAAGACGAGAAATCCCTGTGCGGCGAACATGTGGGCCGTCATGTTGAAACCAAGTGTTGACCGGCTGTGCGGGCCGCCGTGGGGAAACACGATCAAGGGATACGGTGCTTTGCCCACGGGGATCGGCGGATAGGTGATGATCCCTTGCAAATCGAGTTCGCCGACTCGCCAACTGATGAGGCGGTCTTCGCCAAAGGTTCGTTCCCGTGTGAGGGACGGTGCCGGTGGGGCCAGCGCACGGATCGCCTCGATGTGCTGTGCGATGAGCGACGACTTCTCTTCCGGAGCCTCGGCAACGAAGTCGCTCCCCTTACCGGTCGTGAGATCGAGTTTCACCATCTCCGTCAACACGCCATGAAACGTGTTGTAAACCAGCGTGGTGTCACCATTCCACACCCTGTCCGGCAGGGGGAAACTCGGCGACGGATGCGGCGGGTTGTCCGGTTGCGTGTGGTGATCGTGCAGCACGCCGGACCGCCGCGACGTTGCCCCGCGGTTGAGAATCGCCAGATTGTAAATGTCCGCATGCGGCCCCTTCCGTGGCACGGTGAGATACGCCACCTGCAAGCCGTCCGGCGACACGCGCGGCGAGACATCCGGACCCGGCGCGTTGGTGAGTTGCTTCTGCTCGCCGGTCGTGACATCGATCTGCCACAGATCGAAATTCTTGTTGATGCTGAAGCGGACCGATTCCACGTCTTCCGATTTGTTGGCGTGACAAATGACCGCGGTGCCATCGGGCATCCACTGCGGATCGCCGTACCACGTTTCATCCTCGGTGAGCCGCTGCACCCGCGCGGCGGCATGCTCGGTCTGTGTGAAATCAAGATCGGCGATCCAGATCTGTGCCGGTCCATACCCGGTGTAACCTTCTCCCTGATCCGGCCGGACCCGCGTCACATGGTGCAGGATTTCCGCTTCCCCGCGCGGATCACGACCGTCATCGGCCACAAACACCAACCGCTTGCCATCGGGTGAGAAGGCGACGCGACTGTAAAAGGGATCGGAAAAGACGCGGCCATACGGTTTCTCCAAACCCGTCAACGGCAGCGAACGGCTGCCATCGGCGGTCACCAGCCAGATGTCGGTCGCCGGTTCCGATTCCAGCGGCACGCGCAACGGCCACCGCATCCCCGCCGGATGTTCGCGCGTGGTGCGAATCGCGATCCATTGGCCATCCGGGGACACCACCGGCAACCGGGCATCGGGCTGCTCCGCCTCCAAAGCCCGCGTGCGGCGTTCAGGACCGCTGTCGATCCGCCACAGCGAGAACTTTTCCTGACCGTGCAACGGCTCAATCCACCGCCGCACATACACCGCCGATTTCAAATCCGGCAGCGGAGTCAGCGCTTGTGCGGACTCGAACAAATACAAGTCTTCCGGTTGCAGTACCGGCTTCGATTCCTGCGCCGTCAACACTGACGAAGCCCAGAGACTCACGGTGATCGCAAAACACAATCGACGTCCGATTACGGACAACCTGCCCACCATCGTGTCCCACTCCTGAAAACCGGCGACATCCCCGCCGCAGGGTAACACACGGCGTTGCCCATCGTCGATTATCAGCCGGCCTCCGGTCGAGGGGCTTGGCATACCCTCACGGACGACACGGCCGCGGCACGCAGAATCGAAGACTTCGACGGACTGCTACGTTGTGCAATCAGATTTGGTTATCATCTACGATCATGACAAATGCGGTGTCGATTGTTGTGCCGGTGTTTAACGAGGCGGAAAGTCTGCGCGAGTTGCATCGGCAGATTGCGGCGGTGGCGGCCGAACAGTCGCTGACCGTCGAGGTTGTGTTCGTCGATGATGGGTCGCGCGATGGTTCGTGGAAACTCATCACCGAACTGGCGGCGGAAGACCCGCGGGTGTCCGGGTTACGGTTTCGACGCAACTTCGGCAAAGCGGCGGCGCTGACGGCGGGGTTACGGGTCGCGCAGCATCCGCTCATCCTGATGATGGACGCCGATTTGCAGGACGACCCCGCGGAATTGCCCGGGTTCCTGATGACGCTCGATCAGGGCTTCGACGTCGTCAACGGCTGGAAAGAACGCCGACTCGATCCCTGGCACAAGGTGTATCCCAGCAAAGTTTTCAACGGCATGGTCGGCTGGATGACCGGTCTGAAACTGCACGATCACAACTGCGGGCTGAAACTCTTTCGCCGTGAAGTCGCCGACGAAATCCGGCTATACGGCGAGTTGCACCGCTTCATCCCGGTGCTGGCCTATGCCCGCGGGTTCCGGGTGACGGAACGCTCGGTGCATCATCGCCCCCGGCAGTTCGGCCATTCCAAGTACGGTGTGAAACGTTTCCTGCGCGGCTTTCTCGATCTGCTCACGGTCTCATTTCTCACGAGCTACGGACAACGCCCGCAACACATCCTCGGCGGCATCGGTATCGCGTTCTTTGGCATCGGTCTACTGGGACTCGGCTACCTCGCCGTCATCTGGATGCTGATGAATGTCATCCCGGTGTGGAAACCGATCCCCATCGGCACGCGGCCATTGTTGGCGTACTCTCTCGCGGCGACGTTGCTCGGGGCCCAAGCCGTTTCGTTTGGGTTGCTCGCCGAGTTGATCGTCCACTACACCAGCCGTGAAAGTGATGCGTTCAGCGTCGCGGAACGGACGAAATAAGAAACGCCCCACCGGAGTGGGACGCTGTGAGAACAAGCTTCGATTCTCGGAGCGTGACCGTCTGCGAAGCGGCAAGCGTGGAGACTAAAAATCGCCGCCGCTGTCACCGCCCCCAAAGTCGCCGCCACCACTGTCGCCGAAGTCGCCGCCGGATGTGCTCCAACTGTCGTCACCTCCCACGTGCGGAGTAGTGGGTCCGCCGCCGAGCAGGCCGCCACCGGACTCCCGTCCGTGCGCTTCACCGGAACGGTTGAAGCTGTCATAGAGCCAGCTTCCGGCCATCCCGCCGAGCAGGCCCCCCATCAAGCCGCGACCGAAGCCGCCCCCGCCTCCACCGTAATTCGGACCGTTACCGCCGCCATAGCCCATCGGGCCCGTGGCTCCGCCGGAGAACGCCCGTCCGATGGCGGAGATGATCATCCAGACGACGAGGATCACCACTCCCACCATGACCATTCCGCTGATGGTCCACCCGCCGCCAGTGCTAGGTGCCGGGGCGTAGGGGGAATAGCGCGGCGCGTGAGCCGGGGCATCGGGCGAAATCGGACGTGATCCCATCGCTACCGGTTGCAGACTGGCATAGCCCGACTCGATCCGCTGGACGGCGTCTGCCAGACCGGGGTCAAACTCTTTCGCGCGGAACGACGTGAGAAAGGCGTCGATCACCGATTTTTTATTCGCCGCGGTAAAGCCAGCGGCCTGCAGTTTTCCGCTGACCCCAACTTACACATGACCGGGGTCCTTCGTGATCAGCACAAACAACCCTTCGGCACGCGATTGCCGGGCTCGCTGTTTCAGCCAATCCGAATAGAACTCGGCTCGTTCACGCGGCGACATCGCTGCCACGGCTTGCGCCTTGCCGCTCGGCAAGGTGGCATAGGTCTCAATGGTGACCCCATGCTTCGCTTTCGCCTCGGCGGCGTTCAGACGTTGCTCGGCGGCGGCGACGGCATCGCGACTGAAGATCTTGGCATCGTCGCGAATGTCCGCCGCGGAGGCCGTCCACCCGGACAAACATAACACCGTCGCCAAAACGGCGAATTTCCAACCTGGCTGCCCATTGCTCATGATTCTCGCTCCGATGAGGCGCGGTGTCTCAAAGAACACCACTACCAACTAGAACGAAGCAAGGCGGGTGCCGGATGAACAGATTCGCCCGTAAGTCGATCACCCCGCGGCGGCGCAGCGATCTAACCAACGGGCCTGTAAGCGGTTGAGAGTGACGAAACCGCGTGCGATTTCTGTTCGACTAGCGCGTCAACACCGGCAACTGGACGTTCCGCGCGCGGTCGTCGGAGGTTTCCACTGGTCGCAAAACTTCCAGCGGCGGCGGGGCTTTTCGTTTCGGCGGACCCAACACCGTCAGCCGGGCGACTCGCCAGAAGCCCTTCCACGAGTTGAACGTCTCGGCGACCGCGGTCGGTTCGTAGCCGCAGTGAACCATGCAGTTCGCGCACTTCGGATTGCCACTCGCGCGGCCGTACTGGCTCCAGTCGGTGGTGTCGAGCAATTCCTGGAATGTCGCCGCGTGACCTTCTTGGAGCAGATAGCACGGCTTCTGCCAACCGAAGAGGTTGTACGCCGGGCTGCCCCAGGGCGTGCATTCGAGGTTCCAGTGACCTTGCAGAAACTCCATGAACAGCGGTGACAGGTTGAACCGCCACCGGCGTTTGCCCTCGGCGAGCATCCGTTGGAAGAGATTGATCGTCTGCTTCTGTTGCAGGAACATCTCCTGCGTCGGGGCTTTTTCGTAGGGATACCCCGGCGACAGCATCATCCCTTCGACGCCGAGGTCCATCAGCGTGTCGAACATTTCGCGGATGGCCTTCGGATCGGCGTTGTTGTAGCACGTGGTGTTCGTGGTGACGCGGAAGCCTTTCGCGATGGCCACCTTGATCGCCGAGATGGCGATGTCGTAAATTCCTTCCCGACACACGGCGAAGTCGTGTTCTTCCTTCGGGCCATCGAGGTGAATCGAGAACGTCAGATATTTCGACGGCTTGAACTTGTCGATGTGCTTTTCGAGCAGAATCGCGTTGGTGCAGAGATAAACGTACTTCTTCCGCTTCACCAGACCGGCAACGATTTCCTCAATCTGCGGATGCAGCAGCGGTTCGCCGCCAGGAATGGAGACGATCGGTGCCCCGCATTCCTCTGCTGCGTTGAAACACTGCTCCGGCGTGAGATTTTGCTTGAGAATGTCCGCGGGATATTGAATCTTCCCGCAGCCGAAGCAGGCGAGGTTGCAGCGGAACAGCGGCTCGAGCATGAGCACCAGCGGGTAGCGCTTGTTGTTGCGCAACCGTTGGGTGATGACATACTTGGCAACCGTCCACATCTGCGACAGGGGCACCCCCATCCGACAACTCCTCGTCCGTGATTTTTTCTTCGATTCAGCCGATACGGTGTAACAGGTTTCGCGGGGAATGTCAGCCCCCACTTAGCCCCCGGTTGTCTGCAACCGGGGGGAGGACCGGCGTTCATCGCACGGAAGATACCCCCCGTTGCGGACAACGGGGGGCTAAATGGGCGTTGAATCACTACAATCGCCTTCGTTCCCTTTCGCCGTGATTGAGATCCATTTCCGATGCGTATCGCCGATTTCACCGTGTTTTCTGTGCGGATTCCGTTCAAGAAGAAGATTACGCATGCATCGCATTCGCGGACGGACACCGATTCGCTGGTGGTGCGGTGCCGGTTAACGGACGGGACGGAAGGCTGGGGCGAAGGGCTGCCGCGGCCGTATGTGACCGGGGAAAACCTCGATCAGGCGCTCGATGTCATACGGGCGACGGATCTGGTTGGACAACTCGGCGGCGACTGGCCCGATCTCGCATCGAGTGTCGAGCGCCTCACACAGTTCGACGTAAAACGCAAACCCGATGACGACCGCGGGTGCTTCGGCAACTCGGCTCGGTGTGCGATCGAATTGAGTGTGCTCGATGCGCTGTGCCGGGCGCATCAACAACCGTTATCGAGCATCACCGCACTCGTGCCGATGACCGCGGCGATTCGGACCAGGACAGAAAAAGTCCGGTACAGCGGGGCGTTCACTGCGATGACGCCGTGGAAGCAGATTTCGCGGGCGCTGCTCATGCGGGCGTTCGGTTTCCATCAGGCGAAAGTGAAAGTCGGCGTGGCGGGCGTTGATGACGCCGCGCTGCTCCGCCGGTTGCGTGGCTGGCTCGGAACCGCGGTCGACATTCGCATTGACGCCAATGAAGCGTGGACGTGTGCCAATCTGCGGGAGAAACTCGAACCGCTGCAACCGTTCGGCATCACCGCGGTGGAACAGCCGGTGCCCCATGCGGAGATTGATGGTCTCGCCGCGCTGCGACCACAACTCGGCGTGCCGATCATGCACGATGAATCGCTGTGCAGCGAAATCGATGCCCGTCGCGCCATCGAGCGCGGCACCTGTGATCTCTTCAACATCCGCCTGTCGAAATGCGGCGGGTTGTTACCGTCATTGAAACTCGCCGCACTGGCCCATCAGGCGGGGCTCGGTTACCAACTTGGCTGCCAAGTAGGCGAAACCGGCATTCTCTCCGCCGCCGGCCGTGCGTTTGCTTCGACGGTGAAGGACATCCGCTATGTCGAAGGAAGCTATGACCGCTTCCTCGTCGCCGAACGGTTGACGACAGAAGACCTGACCTTCGGCTGGGGTGGGTATGCCCCCGCGCTGACCGGGCCGGGGTTGGGGATCACGATGGATCCGGAGTCACTGCAACGAGTGAAAGTGAAAGAAGAGTCGATCCGGATCGGATAACGCTCAACAAGCCCGAAGCGCCAGCGCCGGGTGCATTTTGATGCGAATGGAAGAGACCCGGCGCTCGCGCTTCGGGCTCGTTCGTCGCTCAGAAGAACTCGTCGTCGACGAGCAAATCGCCTTCCGTGAGGACTTTCAATCCGACTTCTTCCATGATCTTCACGGCCCGGTCGACGTCGTCGACATAGATCGCCACCGCGGAACGGCCGCCACGGTGGTATTTGAGCATGAAGACGTGATGGATGTTGATTTCGGCTTTCATCAGCGCGGTGCACACCGTCGCGAAAGGCATCTCGTCTTCGGGGAGTTCGACGCCGACAACATCACTCTCGCTGAACAGGAAATTCGAGAGTTCGAGCTTTTCCCGCGCGCGGTCGGTGTTATTGAAGATCAGCCGGACATTGGCGAAGTCGACGGAATCGACCATGCTCACGCCGAGGACTTTGACGTCCATCGTCTCCAGGTGCCGCATCAATTCGTTCAACCGGCCGACGCGGTTCTCCAGAAACACGCAGAACTGCCGCAGGCACGGCCAATTGTGACCGTGCAGCGTTTCCTGATCCGCAAATTCCCCACCGTTTGATTGGTGTTCCATCGTCACCGCCCTGTGTGATCCGTCGTCCGCTTGAACGCACCCGGCGACGGTTCCCCGCACTCTAGGTGAAACTACCCGGTCGGTCAACGGGCGTTCGCGTAGTTGATGAACGGAGAAGACCCCTCAACAGATTCTGATGGGCACGCTACGATGGTCCGATTGATGCAACCCTGTGAAAGAGTTCCGGATGGTGCGAGATTTCGTCAATGAGAGTTTGTCCCACGACCCGATTCACGGGTACATCCCGTTCATTGCGAAGGCGGGATTGCCCGCAGGGGAAGTCGCCGAGCAGGAGATTATCGACCATCCGTGGGTCCAGCGGATGCGGCAGATTCACCAGCTTCAAACCGCATGGTGGGTCTTTCCATCGGCGGAACACATGCGGTTCCAGCACATTCTGGGAGCGATGCACCTCAGTTCGTTGGCCATCGAGCATTGGTACGATTCGCTGGCAAATGTCTGTCCGAATGTGCCGAGCCGGGGGTATGTCGAATCGCTGGTTCGGATGGCGGCGTTGCTGCACGATGTCGGTCACGGACCGTTCGGGCATTTCTTCGACGATCATTATCTCGACCAGTTCGGACTCACACACGAAGTCATCGGTGGCGCGATTATCGAAAAGGAGCTGGGCGATCTGCTCCGTCGGATTCGTCGTAATCCACGCGGCACGTTGCAGCCGTTGGAGGAACTGGAACCGAGTCAGATCGCATGGTTGATTCGTCGCCCCAAACGTGGTGCCAAGGACGAAGAAGGCCATCCCGACTGGTTGCGGAAACTGCGATCGTTGTTCAGCGGGATCTACACCGTCGACAACATGGATTTTGTGCTCCGCGATGCCTACATGACCGGATATAACACGCGGGCTTTCGATCTCCACCGCATCCTGCATTACACGTTTTTCACTCCGGCCGGCCTGACGATCCATGCCCGCGGGTTGCCGACGCTGATCAACTTCATTGAAACCCGTGCGAACCTGTTTCGGACGGTTTACTTTCACCGCACAGTCCGAGCGCTGGACCTTGCGCTCGAGGATTTGTTCAGCGAAACCATGCAGCATCTGTTTCAGGGGAACCCGCTGGAACAGTTGGACGCCTATCGTGAATTGACGGAGTCCTCGTTCCTGGTGGATGTCCAACGGTGGGCCAAGTCGCCGCAACCGGAACTGCGGAACTTGGGAAACCGCTGGCGGCAAATTCTTTCCCGGCAGGTGCAATGGAAAATGGCGTCCGAGAAAACGCTCAATTTCCATTCGGGAATGTCCGAACGGACGTCGATTTTCTCTGCTCCCGATCTCGTCTTGCTGCGCGTGCGGGACCGCTTGCCCGTCGCGCTGCGGGAGATTCCGCTCAAGATCGATGTGGCCCGGCACTATCACCGCCCGAGTGGTCGCCTCCCGGCGGGCGGCCAGAACTTCTTGCTCGATCCTTCGGTGGGCGTGCCCCAGGAGCTGAGTGATGATGACTTGTTTCGCGCGTTGCCGATGAGCTTCTGTATCTTCCGGGTCTATTCTCAAGACCACGCCCATGATGGGATTGTGAACGCCGCTCTCAATGCGGTGCTGGGCGATGTTGTCGACGCCAAAACCAACATGTGAGCCTGACGGCATCCGTGTCTGGAGTGGCACCCACGCTTGCGGTTTTGCGCCCCGCCGAACCCACGGCGTGTTGTCCAACTCTGTCATGCCAGTCCCAGAATTCAACTGCGCGGTTGGAGCGTCTTCTGGGAGGGCGAAGCTCCCGCTGAGCCGCTGATTGTCTCAGCGTGTGGAAGCGCTCGCGGCTCAGCAGGAGCTTCGCCCTCCCACACGCAGATAATTCCTGCGATCGGTATGACCCCAAACTTGAGTACCGTTTCGTCCAGAATCGGTTTCCGAGCCAAACCCCGTCGGGGAGGCAGACTGGTCGGAGCGCGCAGCTTGTACCGATAGCACCGCAGGCTCAGCACGGATTGTTAACGCAGGTTGAACGGGTCCGATACTCGAAGGCATGAACGACTTCGAGCTGGACCAACTGCGCCGCAATCCTGCCTGGAAGGCGGCCCTGCGTCATTATTGGGACGCGCAAACATCAGCACGGGCGTCACAGCCAGAATTTGATGGCTGGGTTCCCCGCGCTGCCCAAGTTCCCCAAGTGGACCCGGCGACTCTTTCTGTCGTGCACGGCCGGCTGATCGCATTCGGGTTCCTCAAGTTCGACCTGACGAATCGCGAACTCGGCATGCGTTATCAGCTCACTCCGCTGGGGAAACAAGCGATCGGTGAAGCCGAAGCGGTGGCGGAGCCGGCTGGGGAATTCGCGGAATCGGCCTGAATCTCGACGCTATTTAGCCCCCCGTTGTCTTCAACGGGGGGACCTGTCGTTTCGATCCGCGCGTAAAGAAGCCCCCGTTTGCGGACAACCGGGGGCTAAATGAGCGAGGTTTCGTTGCCCATTAGCGGTGCATGTGGCCGTCGTCGATACCGGCGATGGAGGCATCCGGGGCGAGGACGAAGATCTCCACGCGGCGATTCTTCTGCCGGGTATCGTCGTTGGCATTCGGGGCCACCGGTTGATACATGCTGTATCCGGCGGCTCCCATTCGGGCTTCGGCCACGCCGGCTTTCCGCAGCGTCAACACGACGGCATCGGCCCGGTTGGTTGACAGGTGCCAATTGGTCGGATGTTTATTCGCAGTCGGCTGCTTCGAGATCGGCTTGTCGTCCGTGTGACCAACGACCAGCACTTTCAGATGCTTCGCATCCGGAGCATTGATGATCGCCGCGAATTCTTGCAGGATTTGCTGATACTTCGGCGAAACCTGATCGCTGCCGGACGGGAACAGCAGATCGGAGTTGAACTTGCTGACACCGGTTTCCGGATCGAATTCGAACTCTGGATACTTGTCACGGAGACCTTCAAACTTCTTGATCTGATCCTTCGACAACGGGTTGTCGCGCGACGAAGTGAGAATGTCCTTGTACTTTTGTTCGAGCTGCTCGTTGCTGGACGCAAGGTTGTTCAACCGCTGATTGGCGAGATCGAGGTTCGCCTTGAGCGCCTGATTCTGCTGATCCAGCCGGATTTTCTCGGCCTCGAGCGCGCTCATCGACTGGCCGTAGCCATCGCGCTGAGCGGCCAGTTGCCGATTTTGCAGGTACATCTGCTGTGTTCGCAGTTGTGCCTGGGTCAAGTAACTGTCAGGGCCACAGTGGCACGCAGGGATGACTCCGCACAAGGCGAACGCCACCCACACCTGGGCCTTCGGAAGACGAAAACTCATCGGCGACTCCTTACCGCTGACGACCCGAGCGCACGCCGACGAAGAACGTCGGATGTTCAGGTCGAGACCGATCAGTCGAGGGAATGCCTCGAAAGACGGATCTCCGTCAACTGGCAACCGCAAGCAATTGAAATCAGGTTTTTGGAAATCAGAGAGGCAAACAGACAGGCCTGGCAGCGATCATCGTGGTGGGGTGTTTGTTCCCGCAGACACCCCACCGACCGTTATCAGTCGCGCGGTTTATAATTTCCACCCGCGAGTCTGCCAAGGGAAACTTCAACAATTCTTCGTCCACAGGAAATTCCGTCCGATGAACAGCGGTGATGGCACCGACATCGGCAGAAAGTGCCGGTGGGATGATTTCTCGAAACGATTGCTTTCCCGGGGGGACATCGGTCACCATGCCGTCGCAGTTATGAAGTTGTTGTCCTGTCGAGAGTTCCCGTGTCCCCATCGCTGGCGGCTGAAGAACCGGTTCCGTTGTGGGTGAGTCGTGCCGGCGTGGTGGCGGCGCTCGTGGCCTTCTGCGCCGTGTGGTTCAGTCCGACACCGACCGGCATGGACCCGGCCGGACAACGGCTGGCAGCCGTCGCCGCGGTGATGGCGATCTGCTGGATGACCCAGGCCATTGCCATCGAAGTCACCAGTTTATTGCCCTTGGCGTTGTTTCCACTGCTGGGAATCCAATCGGCGAAGACTGTGGCGGGACTCTACTTCAGCGACAGCTCCTTCCTGTATCTCGGCGGCTTCATTCTCGCGCTCGGTATTGAACGCTGGGGCTTACACAAGCGAATTGCGTTGGCTATCGTTTCCGCACTCGGCGTGGGAACGCGGCGCATTGTTCTCGGGATGATGCTCGCCACATTCTTCATTTCCATGTGGATCAGCAACACCGCCGCGACACTCTTGATGCTGCCGATTGGCCTCGCGCTCCTCACGGCGTTGGAAGAATGGCACTCGGGGGAAGCCCGGCGGGACCCGGCGTACCAACATCTGGCTTTGGCCACCACGTTGGGAATCGGGTATGCGGCGACCATCGGCGGCATGGCCACGCTCGTGGGAACACCCACGAATCTGGTCTATGGGGATGTTTTCCGACGGTTGTATCCCGACGCTCCCATCATCTCGGCCGGGCAATGGATGACGATCTGGACACCGTTCTCGCTCCTCTTCCTGCTGGTGACGTGGGCACTCCTCACCTGGGGTGGTCGCATGCCGCAATGGGCGGTCCCCTTGGAACGTTCGCTGTTTCGCCGGCAGCAGACCGAGTTGGGACCGATGCAAGTCGGCGAACGCTGGATGACGGGCATCTTCTGTTTCACGGTCTGTGCGTGGTTGTTTCGGACGGACTTTATGATCGGCGAAACGGTTCTTCTTCCCGGTTGGGGACGTTGGGCCACGATGTGGCTCACTCACCTTGGTGTGAGTGGCAAAGGACTGGCGGAATGGATCAATGATTCAACGGTCGCGATGATCGTCGCCTCTGTGATGTTCATCATTCCGGTCTCACAGAAGGCTGACGGACAGACGCAACACCTGATGGATTGGGAGACCGCATCGAAATTACCGTGGGGGGTGCTGCTGCTGTTCGGCGGCGGGTTTGCGCTCGCTGATGCCTGTCGGGTCACGGGACTGGCGGAATGGTGCGGCCAGATCCTCGCCACAATGATTGCCGGGCAGCCGCTGTGGGTGATTCTCTTGGCCATCTGCTTGCTGGTGACGTTCTTATCGGAACTGACATCCAATGTCGCGACGGCGAACGCTCTGCTGCCGATGATCGCCGGGACAGCGGTCGCCCTCGGTCTCGATCCCCGCGTGCTGATGATCCCCGCAACGATGGCCGCGAGTTGCGGGTTCATGCTGCCGGTGAGCACGCCACCGCACGCGATTGTCTTCGGCACAGGCCGCATTCGCCTCTCACAGATGATGCGCTACGGGATCGTGCTGAACTTGATGGGTTCGATCCTCATCGTGCTGGCCACGTACTGGTTGCTGATGCCGCAACTGGGCATCCGTAGCGGCGTAGTCCCTGCATGGGCAACGCCTTCTGCGAGTCCGTAGCAAGAGGAATTTCGTCTTTGCAAACCCTACGAAAGAAATGGGTGTCAATGTGAATTCCGTTGTCGATTTTGAGATCGCGGCATATTCCCGACATGGTACGCTTGACCCCATCGGCGATGAGGGGTAACGTTCTCCCCGTGCCACGGAGGGACACCTCAATCACTTGGGGGTTGCCAGGGAGGGCTGCATGAATTTATCCCGGAGTCTCGGCAAGTTGTTCGTGCTCGACACGAACGTGATCCTGCACGATGCCGGTTGTCTCCGTAAGTTTCATGAGCACGACGTCGCGATCCCGATCACGGTTCTGGAAGAACTGGACCGGTTCAAAAAAGGGAACGAAGACGTCAACTTCCAGGCCCGCGCGTTCTTGCGGGAACTGGATGAGCTCACCGGCGATCTCCTCTCGGCCGAGGGATCGCCGCTCGGTGATGGGCTTGGTCACATCCGCGTGGTGATGGCCCGCGAGTTCTCCAAACGTCTGCAAGAGACGTTTGTGCAAGACAGCCCCGATCACCGCATTCTCGATGTGGCCCTGACGCTGCAGGCCCACGAATCGCCGCGGGGCGTGTTCCTCGTCAGCAAGGACACCAATCTGCGGATGAAGGCCAAAGCCCTCGGCCTGCCTGCACAAGACTACAAGAACGACAAAGTCGCCGGGTTCGAAAAACTCTACACCGGCAAACGCTTCGTGACCGGCGTCCCGAGTGAAGTCGTCGATGCGTTTTACCGCGATGGTGGACGTGTTGCGCTCGATGCGGCTTCCTTCATCGATGCCCCACGGCCCAACGAAAATTTCGTCCTCAAGAATGGCTCCAAATCGGTACTGGCGACTTACCGGGCCACCGATCAAACGTTTGGCCGTGTGGAAAAAGTCTCGGCGTACGGGATTGTTCCGCGCAATGCGGAGCAATCGTTCGCGCTGCGGGCCTTGCTCGATGATGACATCAAGCTGGTGACACTCGTCGGTAAAGCGGGATCAGGCAAAACCCTGCTGGCACTCGCGGCGGCGCTCGAATGCAAGAGCCGTTATCGTCAGATTCTGCTCGCGCGGCCGGTGGTCCCGCTCAGCAACCGCGATCTCGGATTCCTGCCGGGCGATATCTCTGCCAAACTCGATCCGTACATGCAGCCGCTGTATGACAACCTCGGCGTCATCAAGCATCAACACGGCGATGGTGAACCCACTACACGGATTCAGGACTGGTTGGAACATCACAAGCTGGAAGTCGCCCCGCTGCCATACATCCGCGGCCGCAGTCTGCAACGGACGTACTTCATCGTCGATGAAGCCCAGAACCTGACACCGCACGAAATCAAGACGATCATCACCCGCGCCGGCGAAGGAACCAAAGTCGTCTTCACCGGTGATATCCAGCAGATCGATCATCCGTATCTTGATTCGCTTTCCAACGGGTTGACCTACCTCATCAACCGCATGGTGGGGCAATCGATCTACGCCCACATCACGCTGGAAAAAGGCGAACGGAGCGCACTCGCGGAACTCGCGAGCGATTTGCTGTAGCTGCTCTCGCCAGAGAGCGGGTCTTTCTCTTTCAACCAGTTCGTAATGCAATGCCTACGGGGATTGTCATTTCACCCACTGGACTCATTCCAGTTTCGGATTAAGCCGTTCTTTTGCAAGAATGAGTACGCGCGCCAAAACCGCGTCCAGTATTCAGGACTCCATAGCACCAACTCGGGATATCCGGGCAGTAAGCATCCGGTGAAATCGTACTTGCGATAACCATCCACTGGAGCAAATCGACTTCTCTCCGGATTGCGCGCGATGTACTCCACCAGATTTTCCACCGCATTGACCTGACGCTCATCGTCACGCAAGACATGATCGTAGGCCTGCGATTGCAAAGCCACGCCGTTGATCTCAAGCAGCGCCCCCAACTGCTTCCGAAAATACTTCATTGCATTCAGTTGATCCGCTTCATCGGCAATACCAATCCACAACAGATGCCGGTGATCCGGCATCAGGCAATAGATCGGACACGCCACTGCGTACCGGAATGTCGCATGTGTCAGGACTTCTCGGAATCGTGCGGCAAACAAATGCGACAGCCAGCCGGTTTGCCGATCCTGAATAGTCAGCACCCAATGGACATAAGCTTGCCCACGGTAGAATTCCCGGTCGAGTCGCTGAAGATGAGAATTCCGGCCGGGATATTGTT
Organism: Planctomycetaceae bacterium; assembly: GCA_041753475.1. Lineage (GTDB taxonomy): Bacteria > Planctomycetota > Planctomycetia > Planctomycetales > Planctomycetaceae > DSVQ01. Next base: position 28,577 of record JBGSUN010000021.1, read on the forward strand.
TCTCAGGAATCCGGGCGTGTGAATCCATCGAACATTCCTTACGCGAATCATCTCAAATGTAGCTGCTCTCGCCAGAGAGCGGGTTCTTTCCGCTCAACCCACAATACAAAGCCCCGCGGTCTGGCGACCGCAGCTACGGCATTTCTAATGAACAACGCCCCGGTTGTCAGATGACGACCGGGGCGTGTTTGTTATTCAATGAATCGTTCGGAGTGCGAACTATTCGAGAATCAGCTTCGTGTCCGCGACGAGGGCGGTGATCGCGTCTTTCTTGAGCTGGCCCTTCTGGAAGCCCTTGCTCACTTTGACCGCGCCGTCCACCCACATCATGACCGTGACATCGGCTTCCGGGTTGAGCTTGTAGCTCGACGGGCCGTGTGATTCCTTGCTGGTCGTCAGCGGCAGCTTGGCGATCTTCTGCGAGGCGGCTGCTTCCTTCAATGCCGAAGCCGTCTTGTCCGAGGTATCGAGCACCACCACGAAGCCGGCCATCCGGGCTTCTTCGTTCTTGGCCACCACGCCGTCGAGCGCCTTGGACAGTTCGGCGACTTCCGTCGTCATTTCCTTGGCGAAGACACAGACCACGGGGCGATCACCGAACTTGCAGCGATAGCAGAGTTCTTCGCCCTTCGCCGGACCGGTGACATCGGTCACATTGAACGCACCAACGAACTCACCTTTGCCGAGGCCGGACTTCAATTCCGCGGCCGTCGCCGTTGCGGCAACCAGACCCACTACTGCCACCAACCATGCACACAAACGCATTGGAACTTCCTTCTGAGGGAGTCGTACGGACCAGGGACTCCGAGCGGAGACCCATCAACGATCACCCCGCTATTGTGAGCATCCGCCGCCGCGCCCGCAACTGTTCAAGCCGCCGGGACAGGGCCAAATCGGAAATCGAGAAGCGTGTTAAGCTGGGTTGAGAACGCCGTACTGACTCCGGTGACCATCATGCACCGTGAGGATTCGACACACGCTCCCGGACGAGAAGGCTTACCTCAGTGGAACTTTTGGATTGGGCGTCTTCAGAGAATCGCCGGCGGTGCCACTGACGGTCCACTGGTAGTTCATGATCCGGCGGCCACCATCCTGTTCCAGGCGCAGCCACAAAGTCTTGCCACGAAGTTTTTCCGCATTCGGCAAACGATAAAACTTGTGGTCTTCGCCTTGCCCGAGCTTGGTCACAATGAGTTTCTGGCGACGAGCACCGGGAACGAACAAGGTGCAGCGGAAGTCGAGAGTCTCCGGCGGTGCCGTCCGATTCGTCACGATCTGTTCAATCTCCAGACCGCCGTCGGGGAGGACCCGTTCCACCACATCGATCGAGACATCACCGGTCCCCACCTGGTAGGGACGGTACACTCGAAAGCGGCGGGGACGATCGCTGACGATATCGAAATCGAGTGTAGTCATTTGCGAACCAAGCCGGGCATTCTGCGGTAACTTGATGTAAACCGGCAGCTGATACGCTTCCCCTGCCGCAAGTTGCAGGGGCCATTCCCGAACGTCGGCTTCCCATTCGTGAGGCAAGGTCAGCGTCACTTTGCCGCTGACACCTTGAGGAAACGTATTCAGTCCGCGAATCGAGTCACGGTGGTCGCCGTACTCACTTTTCATGCGGCCATGCTCGTACTGGGCAGCAATCCGCCAGCGCGCAACGGCTTCGATTCCGCCGCGCACAAAGGTCGGTAACGGGCCCACGTCCACGATCTGCTCACCCGTTTTGGCATGGGACGGCAGATCGTGTCGGTGTCCCCATAAATCCAGCGCGTAGGGTTGGTCGCCGAAGTACAAGGTCTCTGTCGTAGGCTGCTCATTCCAGAGGGCCACAATCGCTTCGCCATCACGCACGAACACAGCGTTCGGCGTTCCTTTCGCCAGAATATAACTGCCGATGTATTCGGCATCCTGCAGAGCCAGCGTCACCGTCCTCCAGGCAAGAAACAGTTCCGCTGGCGCACCGTTGGGCTCCAGCAAGCCCAATTGGGGGTGAAAGATGTCCGTGGCGAAGATCGCCGGCGCTTTGCGAACCTTGGCATCAATCAGGGCCTGTGCCAAGGCACCGGCACGGGTCGAAATGTCTTTGCCCGGGAGTTCCGAGAGTCGAATTGTTTCCCAACCGGCAGCACGGCGCGACACAGTTCTGGTGTCGTCGACAACGGCATGTGGAGCGGGAGTTCGTGTTAGCGCGACGAACGACACCGGCGCCGCAACGGGCAGCTCATCCTCGGCGTTCCACGGGATGCCTACCCGCGCAATCAGGCTGATACGCCGAATTTCCTGGCGGACACTGGCCACCGTGGCGGGGAGTGTTGACATTCCGCGAAAGCTCGTATCGTTGTCGGCCCCCAATTGCCAATCATGAACGTTGGAAGAAAACCGCGCGACGACGGGTTCCAGACTGCTGCGCCAGAAGTCGCTCGGTAGCGTGAAGACCTCGCTGACCCCTTGCCAGTTTCTCGCAAATTTGACACGAATTGCCGGAGGCGGATCGCTGAGCACACCAACCGACCGCACACCGACTGATGCCAGACGGTCGAACATGGTCGCGACCTCACCGGCTACTTGCGGAGTATCAATCTGCGCGACTTGCCACAGCGGATACTTCACCCAGTTAATCCCCGCCTGAACCGCAATCTGCGGCAGTTCTTCGCGCTGGGAATGTGGCAACTCCTGGGACAACGACCACCCGAATTCGCCGGACGCCCGCGCTTTGTCTTTTTGAACCAGTTCTACGACGGCCACGGTCGTTTGCTGCCGCGCAACTACACGGTCATCCCGCCGCAGCACCGCTTCCACCTGATAGAAACCGGGGGCCTGTTTATTGAGGTCCCAATAGACGTTTCGTGGCACGGTCGATTGAGCCGGCGGGCCGTCCGCGGCGGCTTCCGGATCGGCGTCCAAGGCATTCATCGAACTGGCAAGCACCGAGTTTTGGGCGTCCCGGAGAAAATACTCGAGGGAATATTGATGGCCGGCGTCCAAGCCGCTGACGCGGCTCGTCAGTTTCAACGGTGCGTCGGGACTCAGAAAGTGCGTGAAGAACGTTCGGTTGAGTTCCAGGCGGGGCATGCGTCCCAAGACCAGATCGTCAAACCACACTTGCGCCTTGATATCACGGACATCCCCGGTTCCGGGAGCCAAATGACACCCCAGCACGGCAAAATGCACACTATCATCCGGGGTCAGGGGGCCAATCCGTACCTGCACCCATTCACCGCGCGTATCAAGCACTGGAACCGATAACCGTCGTTCCATGCGCTCACGACGGTGGTTAAGAAACGAGATCGAAAGGATCGCCGCATCATGCTTCAGGCCGGCGGCTTTGATCCAGCCTTCGAGGTAATAGGTGTGTAAGCCATCGACGCGCGCCACGGGCGAATAGAGTGCGGCTGCCCCCCCATTCGCCTTGAACCGCAGGCTGGCGCGATCACTGTGGCCCACGGTGTTGTCGATCCCGATGCCGACGTACCGGGGGAAACCGGCCCCTTTCCGTCGCACCCAGTCATCGGGATCGGCATCGAGATCGATGTCGTCCTTGGCGCTGAATTCATAGCGCAGCACGGGAACCATCGGCGACTGGAGCATGTCCGGTTCAACCGCGGCTCCCCAGCACTGACACAGCAGCCAGCAGAGCGGTATCATGAAGCAAGACTCGAATCGACAGCGTCGGTCAATTCGGTCTCTATCGGCGGTTTCCGCCTGTCACTCGACCCTATGGCCGAATGGACAAGCGGTGTCGGTTGTAGCGATTATGGACCCCGACTGGGGGCGCATTCGGAATTCCGGCCCAACGGGCCGGTCGTTCGTTTTCGTGAACGGCTGGCCCTTTGGGCCGAGACTGAATTCTGCCTGATCGGTCCAGGGCCGTTGGCCCTGGCTATGGGAACGGCTGGCCCTTTGGGCCGTAAGGACAAAGGCCATCGCCTAACATCAAGAACGTCTGCGATCCCTCCGGGATCAATTTCATCAGAGATCAACGTTTCACTTGTCACGATCGGATGCACTCACCGCATGCTGTCACGATTTCGTTTGGCGATTGCTACCCGTTGCTGGGGAAGAACTCCCTGGGAGGATTGGCCCGCGCTCGCAGAGACCGGGGCACAGGGGATTCAGCTTGATGTCCGCACGGAACTGCCAGCCGGGCAACTGACGGGGACCGGGCTGCGTGACTTCATGCATCAGTTGTCGGAAACCGGGCTGAAGGTCAGCTCGACGGTCTTTCCGCTGAAGCGTCCCCTGCACGATCAGATGGAACTCGACCGCAAACTGGCGGCGATCCGCACGGCGATGGAGTTCACGCATTCACTGCGTTGTTCGCTGATGTGCGTGCCGTTGGGGAAGCTGCCCCACCCCGATCGGGCCGCGGATCAACAACTGCTGCGTGAGATTGTGGAGGACCTCGCCACGTTTGCGAATCACATCGGCGTGACGGTCGCCTGGACGCCGATCGGTGACAGTGCGGAAAAGGTGGCGACCATTCTGCGTGCCGTGAAAACGGGGCCGATCGGTATCGACTTCGACCCCGCGTACTACGCCATGACCGGCCGATCATCAACGGAATCGTTACGGGCCGTGCGCGACCTGGCGATTCACGTCCAACTCCGCGACGGCGTCCGCATGCTCGACGGCGGCGGCGACGAAACCGCGGTCACCGATGGCGCGGTTGATTGGGTCGAACTGCTCGCGCTCCTCAGCGAAATGGAATACGCGGGTTGGCTCACCGCCATCCGCAACCGCGGCGAAGACCGCCCCGGCGACTGCGTCCGCGCGATTCAATTCGTCCAACGCACACTGTTGGGGGGATGAAGAAGAGAAGAGTTTTCGCCACGAAACGGCACAAAAGACTCAAAAAGGAAAGACAAGGATCTGACATCGGGTGCCATGCTTGCAGCTTTGGGCAAGTATTGGTGTCCCCACCAGTCATTGGATTGGATCATGCTTGTTTAGCCCCGGCCTTCAGGCCGGGGTGGGCAACCCTCGCCCGCCAAGTTCAGCCCCGTTTACGGGGCTTTCCGTGGGTTGAAGCGGGAAAGCCCCATGAATGGGGCTGAAACAAGCGATGATTTCGGCTCCCAACCCTGGCCTGAAGGCCAGGGCTAAACAAGAAAAGCCTCGATACTGTGATCGAACCGACCTGTGTAGAAACCAATGGAGCTAAAAGCATGGCACCGCAGTATCTTCCCTCCTGATTTCCCTTTTGTGTCTTTTGTGCTTTTTCGTGGCTAAACCTCTTCCTCCGGATTTCCTGTGACTGATCCCGCTAGCCCACTCGTTGTCATCCTCGGGGCGGGGGTCCACGGTGTGGCGATCGCGCGGGAGTTATTGCTGCAGCGTGTGCGGGTGGTGTTGGTCGAGAAGTACGACATCGCTTACGGGGCCACTGCGAAATCATCCCGGCTGATTCATGGCGGCTTACGGTATCTTGAATACGGCGATGTCGGCCTGGTCCGTGAATCGTTGCTGGAGCGCGAACGGCTGTTGTTTTCCGCACCGAACTTTGTGCGACCGTTGCGGCTGTTCATCCCGGTGCGAGCCAGTTGGTCCGGACTACGACGGTCGGCGATCGGCTTCTTTGGTTTGCGTCGGACCGAATGGGGCCGGGCGCTCGAAGGACCGGCGGTGCCACGCGGATATTGGCCGACGCGGATCGGGCTATCGATGTACGATTGGCTCAGTGGCTCGCAGGCCTTCCCGTCGAGCACCGCCGTCGCGATGACGGATCCCGCTGTGCCGCATGTTGACCGGAAGCGTTACTCCGGGATGCTGGCTTACTCCGATGCGCAGATGCTGTATCCCGAGCGATTCGTCCTCGCGCTCATGGCGGATGCGGTCCACATCGCGGCGTCTGAACACGTTTCCTTCGATGTCCTCACCCGGCGGTCTGTCAGTTGGGAACAAGGGCGATTGCGCATCGTTTCGGACAAGGGCGAGACCACCGATGTCACACCGACGTTGATCGTCAATGCGACCGGGGCGTGGGGCGATCACACCCTGCAATCGCTGCGCGTCGCGCAGCCACCGTTGTTTGGCGGGACGAAAGGCAGCCACGTCGTCACCTGGAACACAGAGTTGAAAACCGCTCTGGGTGAGCACGCGATCTACGCCGAGGCGGGTGATGGGCGGTTGGTGTTCGTGTTGCCGTTCGGCGATGCGGTTCTCATCGGCACCACCGATGAATCGTTCACGGGCTTACCGGGCGAAGTGGTCGCGACGTCGGAAGAGTTGGCGTACCTGTTACGATCGGTGCGGGATGTCTTCGGCATCACGCTCACCCATGACGACATCGCCGCCCATTACTGCGGTGTGCGGCCGTTACCCGTGCAGACCGGTACGAATGCTTCGATCTCGCGCGACCATTCACTCACGTGGCAAGCTGCCGATGCGGTGCCGGTGTTGACGCTCGTGGGGGGCAAACTCACCACATGGCGGGCCTTCGCCGAAGAAGCCGTCACCGCGGTGTTGCAGCGTCTACAACGCATCCGTTTGGAAGCGACGGCGACGCGCATGGTGCCGGGACACGATCCGTTGCCGAACGGGTTGTCGCCCGGTCCCGAATTGTGGCAACACTGGGCGACGGAGTTTCAAACGACAGCGGAACAAGTCGCGGCATTGTGGCCGTTATATGGCACGCGGTTGACGACCATCCTGCAAACTACACGCGGCGATCACGGTAAAGCCATCGCTGGGACTGCGTGGACGACAGCGGTGGTTCGCTGGGTCGTCGAACACGAGTGGGTTACGCGGTTGGAAGACCTCGTGGAACGCCGGTTGATGCTGGCGTTCGCGCGGGAGTTATCGATCGCGACGCTGGAGGATCTTGCGGATGTGCTCATCGACGCGGGCCGGTTGGATGCGGCACGTCGCGCCGAGGAAGTCACGGCGTGCGTCACACGGTTGCAGCGGTTCTACGGGCGACGGTTGTGATCGTGTTGATCCCTTCGGGATCCAGCGACAACGTCCGCGCCGGTTTCCTTCCGTCGGGAACCGCGCCGTCGTAGAATTCGACAATCTATTGCCGTGTCACGCTTCATCTGAAGGAACCCGCATGTCATCCCCGATGCGACGCCGAGAATTTCTGAGTCTGTCCGCCGCGCTGGCTGGAGCCGCGGTGTTGCCACGGGGTTTGTTCGCCCAGCCGAAAGCGCCGCTGTTTGACATTTCGATCGCTCAGTGGTCGCTGCACAAGGCCTTCTTCGCCAAGCAGGCCGACCCGATGGACTTCGCGAAGATCGCCAAGGAAGAGTACGGCATCGAAGCGGTCGAGTACGTCAACCAGTTCTACAAGGACAAAAAGGGTGACGATGCGACGATGAAGGAGTTGAAGAAACGGGCCGATGACGTCGGGGTGAAGTCGGTTCTCATCATGTGCGATGGCGAGGGTGCCCTCGGGGACGCGGATGAAAAGAAGCGGCAGCAAGCCGTCGAAAACCACTACCGCTGGGTCGAATGGGCGAAGTACCTCGGTTGTCATGCCATCCGTGTGAATGCGCAAAGCAGCGGCGGTTACTGGGAACAGGTGAACCGCGCGGCGGACGGCCTCCGCAAGCTCAGTGAGTTCGGCGCGACGCATGACATCAGTGTGATCGTTGAAAATCACGGCGGACTGTCGTCCAACGGTGCCTGGCTCGCCGAGGTGATGCGGAAGGTCGATCACCCCGGTTGCGGCACGCTCCCCGACTTCGGCAACTTCCGCGTCGCCGGTCCGAAGATTCAATACGACCGTTACCAGGGCGTCGCCGATCTGATGCCGTTCGCGAAGGGCGTGTCCGCGAAGTCGCACGACTTCGACCGGGATGGCAACGAAATCTACACCGACTACCGCAAGATGCTGCCGATCGTCCTCTCTTTTGGCTACCGCGGTTACGTCGGCGTCGAATACGAAGGGAACCAGCTCAGCGAATCGGCTGGGATCAAAGCGACGAAGAAACTGCTCGAAACCGTGCGGGCCGAGTTGGCGTAAGGTGCGAAGCATGCCCACCATTCAATTCAGCGCGCTGGAAACACCAAAGTTGGCCATCCCCGCTGGGATCGACTCCTTGGCGCAGTTTCGACGGTGGGCGTTCTCGGATCGTTTCCCAACCGCCGGGCGGATCGATTACGTTCAGGACGCAATCGAGATCGACATGTCTCCCGAAGACCTGTTCAATCACAACTTTCCGAAGACAGAGTTGACGTCGGTGCTGCATCACTGGGTGAAGCAGCACCGGCTTGGTTGGGTCTTCAGCGATCGCAGCCGGGTGTACTGTGCCAAGGCGGGACTGTCGGTCGAGCCGGATGCGGTGTTTGTTTCGCAAGCCTCCGTGGACAGCGGCCGCGTCAAGTTCCGACCATCGAAATCCAAAAGCGAAAACGGCATGATCGAGATCGTCGGCCCTCCTGACGTGGTGGTGGAGTTCGTCAGTGATTCCTCGGTGCAGAAGGATACGGTCGTGCTTCCCGAGCGCTATTTCACTGCGGGGGTGAGTGAATACTGGCTGGTGGATGGTCGCGGCCGCAATCTCCGATTCGACATCTACGCGCGCGGTGAAGAAGCCTTTGTTTCAACTGTGCCCGATGCCGAAGGCTTCCGCGAATCCACCGCCGTGCAGGCCCGGTTGCGTCTGACGAGAAAACGAACCCGCAAGCCGATGTGGGATTATTCGCTGGAAATGCGCGACGTTTGACCATGACTTTAGAATCGCAGCGACCATGACCGCAATTATGCTCAATTCCGAAGCAGAAATCGGTATCGAGGTTCCCGATGGAATCGCGAGCTTGCGATCGTTTCGTCGCTGGGCTTTGTCGCCGGAGTTTCCAGACTCGTGCCGGATCGACTTCGTCCAAGGCCGCATCGAGATCGACATGTCGCCGGAAGAGATTTTCAGCCACGGAACTCCCAAGGTGGAGATCCTGCGTGTCATTGCCAATCGTCTCCTGGAAAACGACTTTGGGATGGTCCTCGGCGATAGCACCCGCGTTTCATCCATCGAGGCCGGATTGTCTGCGGAACCCGATGTCGTGTTCGTTTCCCATCGCCGCATCCAATCCGGACAGGTCAAAATCACTCCCGCGAAAAAGCAACGAAGAAACTCTGGTGTCGAACTGGTCGGTGGCGTGGATATGGTTGCGGAAATCCTGAGTCGCGGCTCCATCAAGAAGGATACGTTGAAGCTACCGAAGGCGTACTTTGACGCAGGTGTCACCGAGTTCTGGCTGGTTGACGCTTTGGGCGAAGACTTTCGCTTTCAGGTTTATGGTCGCGGCCGCACCGGATTCGTGGCGCGCCGGGCTGATGCTGAAGGTGGGATGAATTCCACCGTCTTTGGCTGTCGTGTGAAAATGACCCGTTCGCAATCAGCGCATGGGTATGATCGCTACCGTTTAGAATTCCAATCGAAAACTGAGTCCGACTCCATCAAGAGAAAGAAGTAAAGATGCTGCGTCCGGGATATGGAATGATCGCGTTGTGCCTCGTGAGTCTGACCGCGTTTGCGGCGGATGTGGATACGTCCCCGTTGCCGGTGAAGCCGGTGGTGGCGTTTCCCGAACTGAAATTCGCGAACTGGGAGCCGGATGACAACGGGCGGCCGTCGCCGTTGCGGCCGATTCTGTTGACACACGCCGGGGACGGATCGAAGCGGATCTTCGTGCCGCAGCAGCAGGGACAGGTGCACGCCTTCACCAACAAGGACGGTGCGCAGACGACGTCGGTCTTCCTCGACATCTCGAAGAAGGTGCTCTACAAGGACAACGAAAACGAACAGGGCCTCCTCGGGCTGGCGTTCCATCCGAAGTACAAGGAGAACGGCCAGTTCTTCATTTACTACTCGGTGAAGGAGCCGCTGCTGACGACAGTGATCTCGCGGTTCACAGTCTCGAAGGATGACCCGAACAAGGCCGATCCCGCCTCGGAGAAAGAGCTCTTCCGGTTGACGCACCCGTTCTGGAACCACAAAGGGGGCACCATCTGTTTTGGTCCCGATGGTTTCCTCTACGTCGCCATCGGTGACGGCGGCGCGGGGAATGATCCGTTCAACAACGCGCAGAACCTGCAGACCCCGCTGGGGAAAATTCTGCGGATCGATGTCGACAAGACGAGCAAAGGATTGGCCTACGGCATTCCGAGCGACAACCCGTATGTCAATGTGATCGCCGCGGGTGGCAAGCAGGAAATCGCCCGGCCGGAAGTCTATGCCCTCGGTCTCCGCAATGTGTGGCGGATGTCGTTCGATCGCACCACCGGCGAGTTGTGGGCCGCGGACGTCGGTCAGAACGTGTGGGAAGAGATCAACATCATCGAAAAGGGCGGCAACTACGGCTGGAACCTGCGTGAAGGGAAGCACGTCTTCGCCCCGAACGGTGCCGGAACGAATTCCTCGCTCATCGACCCGATCTTTGAATACCATCACGACATCGGCAAGTCGATCACCGGCGGCCATGTCTACCGCGGCAAGAAGGTCCCCGAGCTTGCCGGGCACTATCTCTATGCGGACTATGTCTCCGGCAAGATCTGGGCATTGAAGTACGATGCCAAGACGAAGACCATCGCTGCCAACCGCACCATCGGTTACGACGGCGCGGCGATGCCCGTCATCAGCTTCGGCGAAGACGAAGACGGCGAAGTCTACTTCACCACGGTGTCCCCCACCGGCCAGGGCATCTACAAGTTCGTCACGAAGTAATGGTTCCCATGAAGCCCAGGGACGGCGGTCCCTGGGTCTCTTCGGAGTGATTCTCATGTTCCACAACGCACGCCTTCGCCCCTTGTTCCCCTGTGCGGTTGTCTGTGCCGCACTGCTCACCACCGTAGGATTCCGCATCATGGCCGCCGATACGCCTGCTTCGAAACCGCTTGTTCACAACGTTTATTTCAGCCTGAAAGACCCGACCCCGGCGAACATCGCGGCCCTGAACGCCGCGTGCCACAAGTACCTCGATGGTCACGATGGCCTGATCTGCTTCGGTGCCGGTCCGCTGGTGGAAGAACTCGCCCGGCCGGTAAACCAGCGCGATTTCCACATCGCCCTGTGCACCGTCTTCAAAGACAAAGCCGCCCACGATCAGTACCAGACGCATCCACGGCATCTGCAGTTCATCGCCGAAAACAAAGAAACATGGGCGAGTGTCCGCGTCTTCGACAGTTGGGGCAAGTAAAGAGGTTGATGGCTGATGGTTGATGGCGAATGGACGGAGTGGATCTACGCTCTTTTCTCTTGCCATCAGCCATGAACCATTGACCATTAGCCATCCGGAGTTTCCCATGCACTCACGTCGTTCGTTTCTGGCGTTCTCCAGCGGGTTGCTTTCGGCGATGGCGTTGCGCGCGGACGATCGTCCGGCGGTGACGCAGCCGCGGGCGACGTCGTTTGATCGTGCGGTGGAACCGAACTGGGACGAACGGCTGACGATTACTGTCGGCGAGAAGACCGGCGATCTGGTCGGCAACAGCCATCGCGTGTTGCAGGCCGCGGTTGATTACGTCGCGAACCTCGGCGGGGGCACGGTGAAGGTCCTGCCCGGCAAGTATGTGTTGCGCGGGGCCGTGCATCTGAAATCGAACGTGCGCATCCTCGGCAGCGGCGAAGACTCCATCGTCACGAAGATCCCATCGCGCACGTCGAAGCTGCTCGTCGATTCCGACTGGTACGATCAGGAAATCACGCTCTCGCCGGGGCACGGCTTCGAGATCGGCGACAGCGTCTGCCTGCGGGTGAAGAACGCTCACTACGGTCATCCGGAAGTGCTGAAACGGCGGCTCATCGCGCGCAGCGGTGACCGCTTCAAGCTCGACAAGCCGCTCAAGGTCAACTACTGGCAGAACGGCGAACCGACGGCGTCCGCGCTGTTTCCGCTTTTCACTGGAGAAGAGATCGAATCAATCGCTGTGGAAAACATCACGCTGGATGGCGACCGCGCCAACAACGAGAACCTCTACGGCAACTACGCCGGCTGCGTGTTCCTGCAGGATTGCCGCGACATCACGTTCCGCAAGGTGACGGCCCGGAACTACAACGGCGACGGCCTCAGTTGGCAGATTTGCCACGACGTGCTGGTCGAAGATTGCCACAGCCACGGCCATGCGGGCCTCGGGTTGCATCCCGGCTCAGGATCACAACGGCCCATCATCCGCCGCAATCGGTTGGACAAAAATAACATCGGTCTCTTCTTCTGCTGGGGTGTGAAATACGGCCTCGCCGAAGACAATGTTCTGGATGGCAATGTCACGGGTCTGTCCATCGGGCATCGTGATACCGATAATCTCATCCGCCGCAACACGATCACCAACAGCACACAAGTCGGCGTGATCTTCCGTCCCGAGCGCGGGCCGTCGTTCTGTGCCCATCGCAATGTGATCGAGGACAACATCGTCACCAACAGTGGCGGGGCGGCGGGGATCGCGATTGATGTGCAGGGCGGGACGGAGTCCGTCACCATTCGCCGTAATGAACTGAAAGAAACCCGCGCGGCCGAGCAGCGCATTGGCATCCGGCTTGGTGCGGACACGAAAGATATGCAACTCGCCGACAACCAGATCGCCGGGTTTGCTCAGACCGTGGTGCAGATGCCGAAGGCGTAACATTCCAGGGACCGCAGTCCCTGGGCTTCGTGGTGATTTTTTGATTGTTGATGTTTTGATGATGACTTCCGCAGTGACTGATGATGAAACTGACGATTCGGCCGATCCACGGCGGGATCTGTTTCCGTACTTCCGCACGGTGGCCGATGTGCCGGGCGTGATCGACTGGACCGAGTTCTTCGGCAACGATCATCCGGTCGAACTCGACATCGGCTGCGGCCGCGGGATGTATCTCTTCAATGCGGTGACCACGCAGCCGGACGTCAACTTCCTCGGGTTAGAACTCGATTACAAAGAAGGCCGTCGTGGCGCACGGCGCATTCAAAAGCGAGCGCTGCCGAATGGTCGTGTCATCGGCGGCGATGCCCGTGAAATCCTGCAGAAGCGGATTCAGCCGCACTCAGTGTCGAAGGCGCACGTCTACTTTCCCGATCCGTGGTGGAAGCGGAAGCACCGCAAACGCCGCCTCTTCACCGATGAGTTCGTCGTCATGCTGGCCAACGTCGTGAAGCCGGGCGGGGAAGTCCATTCGTGGACCGACGTCGAAGATTACTTTCACGTGATCGCCGGGCTGATGAACCACGCGGAATGGTTCACGCCCCTCGCGCCGCCGGAAGGGCACACGCCCCAGCACGACATGGATTACCTCACGAGCTTTCATCGACGACGGACGCAAGCCGGGGCCCCGACGTTCCGTGGTCGCTGGCGACGGGTGTGATGCGAGGGGCGGCGGTTGAACAATCAACACCGTGGTGCATTTTCGACCCCGGTAGGGGTCACAGACGTCCCGGACCAGCGTTCTGTTCACCACCATGGACCGGGTGCCCCCTGTGATCGCTCACGCGCGGGCTGTTCGTTGCTGACCATTCCGGACGCGCCGTATAATTACGCACTGCTCTCGGCCTGCCTGCATTCCTCACGCCTCTTGGAAAGTGCCCGCCATGCGTCGCTGGACTCTGCTCCTCTCACTGTGCTGTGCCATTCCGGTCGCGGCGGTCATGGCGGCGGCTCCCAGTGGCGACTGGCCGCAATGGCGCGGACCGGGACGTGAAAATCGCAGCAGCTTCAAGGGCATCAACACCGACTGGAAAGCGTCGCCACCTAAACTGCTGTGGAAGCTCGACGGCTTCGGCGGCGGGTATGCCAGTGTGTCCATTCAGGGCGATTGGCTCTACACCACCGGGAATCTCCCGGACGGTCAGAACGTCTTTGCTGTCGATCTCAAAACGCACGAGATTGCCTGGAAGCGGCCGATCACCGAGGGGATTCCCAAGCACCGTTACGATGGTTCCCGCTGCACGCCGACGATCGACGGCGACCGGCTGTATGCGGTGTCTTCCGACGGCGGTATCGCTTGCCTGAAGGCAGACACCGGCGCGGTCGTGTGGCAGCACAGTTTCCAGGAATGGGGCGGACGGATGATGTCCAGTTGGGGCTTTTCCGAATCCCCGCTGGTCGATGGCGACCATGTGCTCTGCACGCCCGGAGGCACGGAGGCGATGGTCGTCTGCCTGAACAAAGTGGACGGAACCATCGTCTGGAAGTCTGCTGTCCCCGATGAAGGCGGAGCCGGCAAACCTGGTGCGGGGTATTCATCGATCGTGATCAGCGAAGCCGCCGGGGTGAAGCAGTACGTCACGCTCGTCGGCCGCGGTGCGATCGGCGTCCGTGCCAGCGACGGCAAGCATCTCTGGACGTACAACCGGGTGGCGAACCCGACAGCGAATATTCCGACGTGCCTGGTCACCGGCGACTACGTCTTCACCTCCAGCGGGTACAACGATGGCGGTTCCGCACTGCTGAAGCTGACCAAAGACGGCGAGGGCGTGAAGGCGGAAGAAGTCTACTACCACCGCAGCAGCGAACTGCAAAATCACCACGGCGGCATGGTTCTCGTTGGCGATCACATCTACTTCGGACACGGTCACAACAAGGGTTTCCCGGTCTGTGTCGATCTCGCGACCGGCAAGACCGTGTGGGAAGCCTCGAAGGAAAGCCGCGACATCGGCAGTGGTTCGGCGGGCGTGACGTATGTTGATGGCCACCTCATCTTCCGTTACCAGAAGGTGGACGATAACCAGAGCGGTCCGATTGCTCTCGTGGAAGCCACGCCAGCGGGGTTCAAACTGAAAGGGACCTTCCGGCCGGAAGTGATCGACCGTGAAGGCTGGGCTCATCCCGTTGTCGTTGATGGAAAGCTCTACCTGCGTGATCAGAATGCTCTGATGGTGTACGATATCGCCGCTAAGTGATCGCGATTTTTCATCAGGACGATGTTGGTGCGCACCCCGTGGAATCGGCGCGGGGCGCGAAACCGCAAGCGGGCAATCGCCCTTTTCTGACTCTCAACTCTCGATCTTCGACTCTCAACCTTCTGTGAGACCCATCATGTTGCGCACCTTGTTCGCGGCTGCAGTTCTGGTTCTTCCTCAATGGTCGCTTGCCGCCGAAACGGCCCCCGAAGAACCGGCGGGCACGAAACCGATCTTCAACGGCAAAGACCTCACCGGCTGGGACGGTGACCCGCGGCTGTGGAGCGTCAAGGACGGCGTCATTCACGGCGAAACGACGGCTGAGAACGTCACCAAGGGGAATACCTTCCTCATCTGGAAAGAGGGCGAAGTGAAAGACTTCGACCTGCGACTCTCTTTCCGCTGCAACGCCACCAACAACTCGGGCATTCAATACCGCTCGAAGCACGTTACTGAGAAAGTCGGCAACGAGTGGGTCATGCAGGGCTATCAACACGAACTGCGAAACGAGAACAAGTTCCCGAACACCTCGAGCTTCATTTACGACGAACGGGGCAGCCGTGGCCGCATTTGCCTGGTGGGTGAGAAAGCCATCACCGATGCCGAAGGGAAAAAGACCGTCACCGAGACGCTGATCGACGAATCCGGTTTCCAGGGGCTGTTCAAGCTCGATGACTGGAATGACGTGGTGATCCGCGCGAAGGGGAACCACATCCAGCACTATCTCAACGGACAACTCGTCCTCGACTTCACCGACAACGATGCCAAGCGGGCATTCTCGGAAGGCAAGCTGGCGGTGCAATTGCACGCCGGCAAGCCGATGTGGGTCGAGTTCAAGAACATCCGGGTGGCGAAGCTGGATTGAGCTCGCGCCAAGTGGCGACTACGGGATGGAATCAGCGCGGGGCGCGAAACCGCAAGCGTGGGAATCGCGCGGGTTGCCGACTCGCCACCCTCAAGCGTCCACTTTGTCACAATCGGCAGAAAATGCCGGTGTGGCACGCGGGGTGCATGTAATTGTCCTGTAACACCGGCGACGGTTCTCGTCGTCGGTGGAGGACCACCTGTCTCGATTCGACGCAATTCGTTTCCAGACATGCAGTTCAAGCCGAGGCAGTGGCTGCGGCCCAGGATGGGTGTCGGCTGCGCTCTGGTAAGAATTACCAGGTTCTCAACTTGAATTTGTAATTCGTGCAATCCAAGGCAAGGAGGCCGAGTCGATGCACCGATTCTCAGAGTCCGCGCACCCGTCGTCATCACCGCATCCCTGGGGGGATCTGTTGGGCCGGGCGATGGTGTGTCTGGGGTGTCTCGTTGCTGGGGGAACCCTCGTTGCCTTGGCGACGCCGACCAGCCGGCTTGCCGCCGGGGCTGCAGGGCAAGCCAACTCGACGCTTCCCGAGACGGTACTGCTCGACTTCACTGCCACGTGGTGCGGTCCGTGTCAGCAGATGAGCCCCATCATCGACAAACTGGGTCAGCAGGGCTACCCGGTCCGCAAGGTCGATGTTGATCGTGAACGGGCCGTTGCCGAACGCTTCGGCATCACCGCGATGCCCACCTTCGTGCTGCTGGTCAACGGCCGCGAAGTGATGCGACAAACCGGTGCGACGTCCGAGGCGCAACTTCGCCGGATGGTTCAACAAATCCCGGAATGGGAACGTGAACTCGCGGAGCAGGCACGTCGGCGGCAACCCGAAACGAAAGTTGCCGACCGTAGTGGCAGCGACAGTTCAAGCGTTCCGATTGATCTCGGGTCACCTCAACCCAATCTGGAGGATGCGATTGCGTTCGCACCAACCGAACCACGGAAGGAGAAGTCCAAACCCGGCTTTGGATTACCATTCTTCGGCCGCAATAAAGAGAAGGAAAAACCGCAACCGCCCGCGGAACCCTCCATGGTCCGCGGTCAAAACCAGGACTCCGAGCGTTATGCCGCCGTGTTGCCGCATGATCCGCTCTCTTCCAGTGTCCGCCTGCGGGTCAAAGATCTCTCAGGTTTCAATTTTGGTTCAGGCACCATCATCGATCTCCGTGCCGGACAGGCATTGATCCTCACCTGCGGCCACATCTTCCGGAATATCGACAAAGAGGGCGTCGTCGAGGTCGAAGTCTTCGACAGTGCCCGCCAACCGGAAAAGTACATCGGCAAAGTGGTGAGGTATGACCTCGCATCCGACGTGGGCCTGGTGCTCATCAACACCGACGCCGCGTTGTCGACGGTTAAAGTCGCGGGTCTTCAATCTCCGTTGGCGACGGGCGACGCGGTCATCAGCATCGGCTGCGGCGGCGGTGAACTGCCGTCGAAAGAAGAACTCGCTGTGACCGCCGTCAATCGGTACGACGGTCCGGACAACATCGAATGTACGGGGTTGCCGGTGCAGGGCCGCTCGGGAGGCGGGCTGTTCCGCGGCAACGATGTCGTCGGGGTGTGTATCGCTGCCGATCCAGAAAACCGCCGCGGTGTCTATGCGGCGTTGAAGCCGATCCACAGCTTGATGGAAGCCGCCGGTTATGGCCATCTCTTGCCGGGGGCCAAGCCTGTCGTCGATGCCACACTGGTGGAGACAACACCCGCACCGGTCGTGCCGAAGTCAGTCCCGCTGCCGGCCGTGCAAGACCAATTCAACTTTGCCATGGCCGAGGCCGCGGAAGCAGCGGGGGTCACGACGTCACCAACCGATTCTCTGCGAACGGCGATCGAACAATCGCCGGACGCGGAAATCATTGTGATTGTGCGGCCGAAAAACTCCGCCGCACCCAGCCGTGTGGTGGTCGTCAACCAGGCGAGTTCCAAACTGCTCGGTTATCTGATGGACGATGTGGAAGGGACCTCAAGCGCAACTGCACCACCGGCGCGGGACACCGCCTTCACCCGTCCCGAGGCACTCATTCCCACCTCGGCCACCGCACCGCTCGCGCCGAGACGCCCCCCGGTCAGCCCGCGGCGTCCATAATCACGACGTGCTACCGCGCGAAATCAACGACATCCCCGGAAGCCCAGCCATTCTTATGGCTGGGTCTTTTTATTGATCGAATCGACTCCGAAATCATCGTACGATCGTGTGCACTTTCTGTGATCCCTCCTGCTGGAGTCCCGCCGATGACGAATCGACTTGCTCGCCGCTCATTTCTGGCTGCCACTTCGGGTATCGCCTCGTGGGCATTTACTCCGTACACCTGGACGGCGAATGCTCAGGACAAGACGACGCCGAAGTCGCCGAATGAGCGGTGGCGCATCGGCTGTATCGGGATGCGCTATCAAGGTTCGGTCATCACGCGCGAGGCGCTGCCATTCGGTGATGTGGTTGCGATTTGTGATGTCGATCGGCATGTGCGTGAACAAGCCCGCGCCAGCTTTGGCAGCACCGCCCAAATCTTCGAAAACTACAACGAGCTGCTCGCCAGGAAGGATATCGATGTCGTGTTGATCGGGGCGCCCGATCATTGGCATGCCAAGATGCTGATCGATGCCTGCCGCGCCAAGAAAGATGTCTACTGCGAAAAGCCTCTCACCTTAACCGTGGCGGAAGGACAGCGGATCTGCGAAGTCGTCAAGGAGACCGGCCGCGTTGTGCAGGTTGGCACGTGGCAACGGAGCGATGCACGGTTCCGCCTCGCCGTCGAAATGGTGCAGGCCGGACGGATTGGCACGCTTCGCCGCATGGTGGTGGTGATGGGCAAGAACAAACAGGGCGGGCCGTTCACCACAACGCCAGTTCCAAATCATTTCAACTGGAATCTCTGGCAGGGGCAAACACCCGATGTGCCGTATCTCGCAGAGCGCAGCCACTACACGTTCCGGTGGTGGTACGAGTACTCCGGCGGAGAGATGACCGATACCGGGGCACACCATCTCGATATCGCCCAGTGGGGAGCCGGTCTGCAGTACTCCGGCCCGGTCGAAATCGAAGGAACGGCGAAGTATCCGACCGGCACGAACTCTTTCAATGTCGCCATCGATTACCACGCCAAATACCGCTATGCCAACGGTGTGGAATTGGAAGTCCTCGATTCACCGCGCGGCGATTACAACCGTGATGGCATCATGTTCGAAGGCGATGCGGGACGAATCTTCGTCAACCGCGGCACCATCACCGGCAAACCGGTCGAAGACCTTGCTCAAAAACCGTTGAAGCGTGAAGACTTTCGCCTCTACTCCGAGGACAACAGCGAGCGGCCCGAACGGAAGGGCAAAATCGACGCGATCAAGAATCACATGGGGAACTTCTACGACTGCACACTGAGCCGGAAGATGCCCATTTCCGATGTCTATAGCCAGCATCGGTCCGTGAGCTTATGCCACCTCGGCAACATTGCGATGCGTGTTGGGACCAAGCTCACGTGGAATCCGGACACCGAACAGTTTGCCAACGCGCCGGAAGCCAGCAAGCTCCTGCGGCGCGATCAACGCCAGGGCTTCGAAATCGGTTGACGGCTATTCGCAAACCACTTCATGCGGCGAGTGTTTCGGGCGCCCGAACGGATCGAGGTCCACATAGAACGCAGTGGCACGGCCACCGCGCTTCGCACGGTACAGGCAAATGTCCGCCTGTTCGACGATCAATTCCGGACAACAGTGCTCATCCATCGCCGTGGAAATCGCCACTCCGATGGAAAGCGTGACACGGACGTTGGCCGGGGTAAACGTTTGCAGTCTGCGAGTCAGCGAGTCACGGAGCCGCCAGACCGGGATCTGGATCTTGTCGGGGCCGCAGCCGTTGCAGAGCACGACAAATTCGTCGCCACCAAAGCGGGCCACGAAATCATACGACCGGACCGCGCTGCGCAGGCTCTCGGCGACGGCTTTCAGCACCGCATCACCGGTGCTGTGTCCGTGGCTATCATTGACTTCTTTAAAATGATCCAAGTCGATCAACATGACGGCCAGGGGCTGCTGGGCGCGGGCCGCGCGACCCACTTCTTCCCGCAGACGGCGATTGAATGATTGACGACTGGGAATTTGTGTGACCGGATCCAGGTGGTTCTGCATGAACGCGGCATTCACGCGGTTCCAATTAACGAAGGTCTCGCCGCCGATAACTACTGCCGCCGTCCCAACATCATCGCGAATGGTGGTGAACGATCGGGAAGCGTCTTCGATGGGCAACGGTTCCGGGGAACTCGCACACGGGACAAGGAGTTCCGCGATGCTCCCCACAGGCACATCTTCCCACCGGGCCCGTTCCATCGGGTTGTCACTAGCAAGCAGTTCGCAAACATGCTGCAAATCAACAATTCCAGCGATCAAACCCTGTTCGTTTTCCACAAGCGCGTAGCGGACGTCGAATTCATCGAGCATGTCCGGCAGCTCACGCAACGGAGTGGCAGCGGGAATTCCCGATTGCCATCCCGGAAGCAATGGCCGTTGCAGCGTGGTGAGAGTGGTGGAGTTCATTGTCAGCAAATGCTCAGAATGCGGGGAAACGAGCTGGTCCGGAGCTTCATCACGAAGCTGAGAGTCATGAGTCAGAAAAGAAATTCAGGACAGCGGCTTCTCCCAAGCAATGGCAGGGACACAAATCGTTCAACTCACCTACTCGAACGGCCAGTACGGAAGCGTTGGTAAGGGCTCGTTCTCCGAAGACATATACAGAGTCTAGGTCGCGTTTTTGTCACAGGCTTTCAGAATGTGAATACCACCTTTGTGAGCCCTGACTCCTGTGCGGGTTGTACCGACCGTTTCCGCGAAAACACGTTCCCGAGAGGGAAATCCGAACTCGTAATCTGAGGATCAGACCGATCGTGCGGCCTGCTCCGAACGTCCGCCGGGTTCATTGCCACTCGCGACGGGATCACAGGCATGTGCTATCGTGAGGCCACCTTCAGGATGTTGCCCGACCGATGACGAATTCGCTCGAGCTGCCGCGCCGTTGTGAAGATGTGCCCTTGTTGACCGGTCGGCTCAAGGCAGCCCCGGACGATTTTGCCGTCGAGGAAATCCCGGCTTATCCCCTCAGTGGCGAAGGTGAGCACCTGTTTGTTTGGATTGAAAAGCGGGATGTGCCCGCCGAGCAACTGGTGCGGCATGTGGCGCGGCAATTAGACATGCCCGCCAGGGATATCGGTGTTGCTGGGATGAAGGACCGCCGGGCGGTGACGCGGCAATGGCTCTCGGTGCCGGCCAAATTGCTGGACCGTGTGCCACAAATCGAGACCGAGCGCATTCGCGTCCTGCGCACCGAACGGCACGGCAATAAACTCCGGACCGGTCACCTGCGCGGCAATCGCTTTGAGATCGTGCTCCGTGATGTGCAAACGACGGCAGGAACGGTTCCCAGCGTCGAGGCGGTCACACAAGTCGCGGAAACGATCGCCGCACGGGGCTTTCCGAATTACTTCGGCGATCAACGTTTCGGTTACGCGGGGGAGACGTTGCAACTCGGGATCGATTTGCTGACACGGCGAAAATCGAAGCGCGACATCCCGTATGCCCGGCGCCGGTTCCTATTCCGCCTAGCACTGTCGGCCGTACAGTCTGATCTGTTCAATCAGGCCCTCGCCGCGCGATTGCGTGACCGTTTGCTCGACACTGTCCTGAACGGAGACGTGATGGAAGTCGTTGCGACCGGTGGAAAGTTTACGGTTGAGGATGCCGCCGTTGAACAGCCGCGGTTTGATGGCTACGAGACCGTGACCACCGGGCCGCTCTTCGGACCGAAGATGCGACAACCGACTGATGAACCCGCACTGCGGGAAGCCGCGATTCTGGAACAAGCCGGGTTGACTGCGGACGCCTTTGTCGGATTCGGTGATGAACTTTCAGGCACCCGCCGCCCATATTTGGTGCGGCCGCAAGACCTGCAAGCGCTCGTAGAGGGTGATACATTGCGTCTGCATTTCACGTTGCCGTCCGGTGTGTATGCGACCACGCTGCTGCAGGAATGGGGCCAGTTTACACAGCGCACGGATGATGTCATCGAAGATGCGGACACAGCGTCCGCGGAACCTGGGGAGTAAAGTCGATGCGATTCGGTATGCCGACGTGTTTTGGCTGGTGTCTCTTGGCAACAGCTGTGATGGCCGCGGAGGGAACGGCCCCTGTCCCGTCACCGCAGGCTCGAAAGCTGATCGGATCGACACCGCACACGTTTGATGCCACCTCGCCGATCCGCAGCGAGTCGCTGCGCGACCTGAATCTGGGCCAGCGAGATTTCCGCATCGGCTTGTCGCTCAAAACAGCAGACCACTCCCGTGATGATCTCGGCGATCTCCTCAGCTTGTGGGACGGGACACTGCGAACCGGCTTTCATCTGGGCTTGCGCAACAACACCGGTTGCACAAGCAGTCAGCCGAACTGGCGTCAACTGGAATTCGGCATTGATGCCAATACGGAACCGCAGTTTCGTGATGAAGGCAAGCCGGGGGAAGCGCTGCTCGGTTTCGCCCTCTGTGTGCATGCAGGAGAGTTGTATGTGGCGACGTGTGAACCGGGGCGCGAGCATGCCGGCAAGGTCTACCGTTATGGTGGGCCGAACCAATGGATCGACATGGGCCGTCTCGATGGCGCCAACAGTGTTACCGCGCTAGCAAGTTTCAACGGTCACCTGTACGCGGCCACGGGGAAGTACCGTCTCGGCGGCTCCGCGCTACCAAACTCCGAAAATGAAACCCGTGGGGGACGGGTCTACCGGTTCCTGTCTCCGAACCAGTGGGAACTGGTCGGTGATCTCGACCCGACAGAAGCGGTAGCGGCACTCGTCAATTTCGATGGTCGGTTGTATGCCTCGTCTCTCTACGCGCCGGCGGGATTCTTTCGATACGAAGCCGATGGGAAATGGACTTCCATCCCCACTCCCAATAACAAGCGCGTCGATGCCCTTGGCGTTCATAGTGGCGGGCTGTATGCCACCAGCTATGACTCTGGCTCGGTCTATCGCTTCGATGGCAAAGCTTGGACCGATTTGGGACTCGTGGGAACCGACAACACACAAACCTATTCCTTCGCCCCGTTTGGCGGCGCGTTGCATGTTGGGACCTGGCCCAGCGGGCGTGTCTTCCGGCTGGGTGAGAAAAACACCTGGATCGATACCGGGCGGTTAGGACAGGAACTCGAAGTGATGGCGATGTTGATGCACAACGGCTCGTTCTATGCCGGGACATTGCCGCTGGCGGAAGTGTACCGCTTTGATGGGACTGATCGCTGGACGCGACTGAAGCAATTGGACGAAACAGCGGATGTGAAGTATCGCCGTGTGTGGACGATGGCGGCGTACCAGGGCCGATTGTTCAGCACCACGCTGCCGTCGGGAAAGATCTGGTCGATGACAACTGGTGGATGTGTGACTTATGACCGTGAGCTCGAACCGGGCTGGCAAGCGGTCGTGGCGGAACGGAAGGGGAATCGACTGCGCTTGTACGTCAACAATCGTCAGGTGGCGGAATCCATCCCGTTCGATGCGGCTCTGTCCCTCGACACCAAGGGAATCTCGCTAAAAATCGGCGATGGCCCGCGCGGACGGTTTGTCGGGCAAATGCGTGATGTGTGGTTGGATCTGGGAGAGTAATTGCCCCGGGGATCGGATTTGAGGGTAATCAACTCGGTGAGGCTTGCATCATTCCCATGTCTTGTCCGTTGACGGGGTTGAGCCGCTTCACGCCGATGATTTTCCAGTCGCCCCCTTCCTTCGCCCAGGTGAGGACGAAACGGGCGGGTTGACGGCCGACGTTACCAGCGGCAGTGAGGGAAATCGTGGCATTGGCGCGAAAGTGACACTGTGCGCGCGAACCTTGATTGGTGATCGTCGTTTTGAAGTCCGTGACCGAAAGATCGTCACCCACCGTCACCATGGCCATTGCCCCTTCGGCCATGGCACGCAGTTCCGGGGCATTGGGAGAAAAATGATCGAGCGCCGCCGGCTGCTTGCGGCGGAACTCATCACACAAACGCACAACCTGCTGTTCCACCAGTTCCGATGGGGTCACAATCAGTTGCTCGACGAAAAAAATCCCTGCTGCAAGGAACAGCGAGGCGAACATAATCCCCAAATGCAGCACCCGTTTGCTCGACGCCCACATTCCCAAACCGATCAGGATCCCCACCCCGCAGAACAGCATCGGCGGCCACGGATCTTCAGTGAACCACATGGCGAGGATCCTTTCCCACAGGGGCCGTGCGCTTGTAGATCAGGTTATGCCTGACCGATGGGTCTCATTTCCGCACGAAGTGACGATGTGATGGGCTGTCGTACTTACGAGATGTAACGCGCATCCGTGGGCGCGATCCATCTGATGAGAACGATTCCATCCTCGAAGAATCAACGTGTGACCGGCGGAATATAGCGGTTGGCCAGTTCCGCATAATCCTCACGCACGGGGCTGAAGACGTCGAGCACCACAGCCGGACCATTCACCGCGACCGCACGGTGTGGCGTGTTGGGCGGAATGATGAACAGCGAGCCTGCTTCCACCACACGAGTCTCGTCGCCAATCGTGAGTTGCACATTCCCCTTGATCAGAATTCCACCTTGTTCATGCGGATGATGATGCAGGGGGACTTCGGCACCATCGTCCATTTCCAGGTAGGACAGCATCAGATTCTGTCCAAACGGCGTCCGCATCCGGCACCCAGGGACCGGTTCAATTTTCGGAATGGAGGCAAGATCGATGAAACCCATGATGTCGTTTCCTGATCGGAAGAGAGCGTGTGTCGGCGATCGTTGAACGATTCCCAGTTTGTGTGCCACGACCATGGCACACGAGAGGTTTACGAGTTATCGCTGTCACGATAGCGCTTCTCTGGCTCGTTCACCAGTGATGTCAAAGCCAACCTCTCCGGGTGGGATCTGGTCGCACGAACACTGTCCGTCATTCTCATGACTGGACAGCCGCAGGCGTCTGCGATATTCTTACAGGTTCGTACATTTTCCGCAGTCCGGCCCCGTTTTTTACGGGGAAGAATGGTTTGCGGGTCTGATCCAATGAGCGTTCCGGTCGAACCGTGTTGTGCGGATACCGATGCGGAAGAAAGGTGAACTTGAGTCATGCCTCTGTCACGTGAAACTTTGGAACGGCAACTGAAGATCGCGGAAACCACGTTGGGTCAACGCGCTGCGAAGCTGGGCAACGACGCCGCGGTGCAAAAGGCCGATCCCGCGTGGCGCAAGTGGAATGCGGACTGTGCGGCATTGCGCCGCCGCTTGCGTGCCGTTGCCGCCGTGGAAGCGAACAATGCTGAGCTGGAACGGCTCAAGGCGGAAAAAGAAGCCGGTGTCACGGCCGACGCCGAATAGTCTGCGTGGACTGAATTCAACGCCGTACAAATCTTGCACCATCGCATCAAGAGCGGTGGTGCAATTTCTTTTCGACTCACTCCGGCGGTGCCGACTCGCGGACTTTGGCCCAATGGCGGCGAATGATGTCCGCGGCTTCTTCCTTCACGGATCGAAACTTCTTCGGCGGTGGAGCCGGCGCGGCCAGCGGAGGCTTTGCCAGTGCTGCCGGTGGTTTAGCAGCCGTCGATGCCGTTGCCGCGGGGGCCTGCTGAAACACCACCGTGTCCTGTTTGGACTTGGCAGTGTTTGGCTCTCCTTCCCCCAACCATGCCGCAATCTCGTCGTCCGAGAGTCCCGGATCTTTTCGGGTCTTGATGGGAACAATCGGCGGCGGGGCCGGGGTTGTTGAGGGTGGGGTTGTCTTTCCGTGCACTTCAAGAACCAAGGGGCCGATCCGGATCACGTCCCCTTCGGTCAGCAGTGTTGGTTCCGTGATCGGAATCTCGTTGACGTGAGTCCCGTTCTGGCTGCCGAGATCAGTGGCCCAGATTCCTTCGGGGGACTGCTTCAATTCACAATGCTTGCGGCTGACCAGCGACGAGTTCAACACCAACTGACAGCTCTCATCGCGCCCGACCACGATGGATTTGTTGTCAGGCAGTGTAAGTCGCTTGCCGTTCTGCTTTCCGCCTTGGATGACGAGGTCGAACATGGGCCACCGTTTCTGCTGATCTCGATGCTGGACACGCTGGTGAGAGTTAACGCTTGGGGACCACGAGTGGTTCTCCACATTGCGGGCAAGTCATGCTTTTTCCGCGATGTGCCGCGCTCACTTTGAATTTTTTCCCGCAGTGACAGTTGAAGCGGACGCGTTCGCTGTCGGATTCCGCATCGTCGAGATGATGCACACGCCGCCAGACACGTTTGACGACTTCTGCTGCTGATTCTATCAGAGATTCGGCGGCAATGGGCTTGGTGATGTAAGCATCCACGCCGACACGGTCTGCCAGGGCGCGGGAATCTTCCAGTTCAATGGCCGTCAACACCAGCACGGGGACGGTGTCATTGGTGTGCTTCAACCGTTCGCAGATTTCGTAGCCGCTTTCACCGGGCAGAATGAGATCCAGGATCACGAGATCGGGCTTGTGCATCACAAAGGAGGATTGAGCTTGTCCGCCGTCTTTCGCAATGCGGACGGTGACACCATGCGGCTCAAAGACCTGCTTGACGAACGTGGCGGTCTGCGGATCATCATCGACCAGGAGAAGCATCCGGAACGGGACTTCCTGAGTCGAGAGTGTGGGCCAGCGATCGATTTCAGCCATGACCTGTTCCCCTTGCGCGGGAGGCAACGGGGTGAATTTTATCTCTGCGTATAAGATGTGGATACACGAACCTGCGACTGGACGCAACGGCGAAACAGAGAAGAAGGAAATGAAGGTTCGGCGGGGTCTGCCCACTCGGAGTGGCGACATTCCCTAGAAAACAAGGGAAAATTGCAGTCCGCTTGATTGACAAGCGAATTTCTGGCCAGTTTACTAACCCCTCGATGAGGATCGCGTGAGACCTCACCAGACATGGTCGTCGCAACAGCACAGGAAGTCGCTGACAAGAACGTCGCCAAGCAGGAGCAGAAAGATGGCAGGGACCGAGACCGCGAAGCCGAAGAGCAAATCCGAAATTCTCGCCACGTTGGCCGAGTCGACCGGATTGGCCCGCAAAGACATTGCCAAAGTTTTTGACGAACTGTCGGCACTGATCGGCAAGGAAATTGGCAAGAAGGGTCCGGGGGTCTTCGCCGTTCCCGGCCTGATGAAGATCACTGTCGTGACGAAGCCCGCGACCAAGGCCGGCACCAAGCCGAACCCCTTCAAGCCCGGCGAGATGATGAAGGTGGCCGCGAAGCCCGCCAGCCGCAAGGTGAAGCTGCGCCCGCTCAAGGCCCTGAAAGAGATGGCTTGAATCTGTCCCAAGATGAGTCGGTCCGGCGACGAGATACGTCTGCCGGATCGGCCGTCGGGCTTGTCGGATGTGTTCGCGTGCATCAGATAGCCTAGTCTTCACCCCGTCCCTGGAAGCCGTCAGCTTCCCAATTCACGCGAATCCCCCAGATTTTGTGCCGCAGAATGCCGAAAATCGGCCGGGAGACGCGCCCGTCGCCGAAAGTCTTTGCGCGCCTTCACTTTCTTCTTGACCTCGCCGATTGTAACCTCTACAATCCACAACGCACCCATTGTGATGCAGGATGTTGAACCGGACTGCGCCGTCGGGAACCTGTTCCGTGGCACAACCGGCGATGAGGAGTCGGACAGCCCTCGGAGAAGGCTATGTTGGTGTTGTCGCGCAAGAAGAACGAGAGCATCGTGGTCAACGATGCCATCGTCATTACCGTTGTCGAAATTCGCGGCGACAAGGTCCGCCTGGGGATTGAAGCCCCGCGCGAGGTCCCCATTCATCGCAGCGAAGTCTATGCCGCCATTCAGGCGAATGGTCAACCCGGAGTGCCTGTCGTCGCTGAGGACTCGCAGGCGTCACTGGAAGTTCGGCCTTCGGAAACCGATGGTGAAAATACGGCTGACGCGCAGGCGGTCAACGGAAATCGTGCTGCACCGCGGTAGTTTGCTGCGGAGTCCGGCCGATTTTGAGGCCGATTCCGCGCGTAACGCCCCATGAGATTCCCGCCTGATTTCCTGCCAGAAATCTCTGTCCGGCTTCACTTGCCGTTCACACCTTGATCGCTTAGACTCTCGCCCGCGATGGCCCCATCGTCTAGAGGCCTAGGACATCGGATTTTCAGTCCGAGTACAGGGGTTCGAATCCCCTTGGGGTCATTTTTTGCGTCGCATCGTGGATGCGTGCCTTGGTTTTTACCAGGAAGCACGTCAACATTCAGGAGGATGGTGATGCACGCGGCCGAAGCTTGGCGATCAATCTTCGAGAACTGGCCGGAGACGATCAACCGTCAAGGGTTGGTGGTCACCACCTTCAACGAAGCCGTGCCTTTCGTTGATTTCTTGATCTCGGGCAACATTCTTCTGCTCGAGCGCGATATCCCCGATAGTTACGGCGCTCGAAAAGTCATGCTGGCTTACGATGCCATTTCCGCCGTAAAAATCACGCAACCTCTCGATCTTGCTCGCTTCCAGGTCATGGGGTTCCAGTCGCCCTTCTGATCCACGGCCACCTTATCGTGCTGCAACAGGTATGCCGCTTATCGACTTCACTGGCGGTAGATTGGCCTTCCTGTCGCGGAGCGACAGAGCTACTGTGAATGAAATTCCGCATTCCCCTCGGCAATGACGCCGAATCCAGGGAAAGGTCCAAGGATGGACATGTTCGTCGTCCGCGGCGGTCAGCCGCTCCGTGGGACCGTTGCCGTCAGCGGCGCGAAGAACGCCGCACTGCCAATTATGGCGGCGGCGCTCGCGCTCGATGGTCCGACGACGCTCCGCAATGTCCCTGAGCTGGCTGACGTAACCACACTCGCCCAGGTCTTACAGTCGTTGGGGGTGAACTGTGAGCGTCACCCTGGCGGCGTGATGACGTTCGCCGTCGAAGACGATCAACCCTGCTTGGCCGATTACGAACTCGTTCGCCGGATGCGCGCCAGTGTTTGCGTTCTCGGTCCGCTGTTGGGCCGCCGCAAACGGGCCTGCGTTTCTCTCCCGGGCGGCTGCAACATTGGTCATCGGCCGATTGATCTGCATCTCAAAGGACTCCGTGCGCTGGGAGCCGAAATCACCGTCGAGCGCGGCTATGTGTTTGCCAAAGCCGAGCGATTAATCGGCACCGAAATCTATCTTGGCGGTTCGTTCGGCAGTACGGTGACCGGTACCTGCAATGTGATGTCCGCCGCCTGCTTCGCCGAGGGAACAACGACGATTGCCGCCGCGGCTTGTGAACCGGAGGTGGTTGATCTCGGCCATTTTCTGAATCGCGCGGGGGCCAGAATTACTGGCTTGGGTACGCCGGTGCTGCACATCCGCGGGGTTGAACGGCTCCACGGTGTCGAACATGCGGTCATTCCTGATCGGATTGAAGCCGCCACCTTGATGGTCGCCGGGGCGATTACCGGCGGCGAGCTGCGGATTACCAATGTCAGCCGACCGCATCTCGCTGCGGTGACGGATACGTTGCGATCCATCGGCGTGTCCATTGAAGGGAACGGGACAACAATCCGCGTAACCGGTAGCCGACCGCTGCGCGCTTGCGATATCACGGCGCTTCCCTATCCGGGGATTCCGACCGATGTGCAAGCACAACTGATGGCATTGCTGACGCAGGCCGACGGCATCAGCGTCGTCAACGATAAAGTTTTTCCCGACCGATTTCTGCATATTCCCGAGTTGTGCCGCCTAGGCGCTCATGTTCGTCGTGAGGGTGCGAGCGGCATTATCGCCGGCGGGAAGCCGCTGAGCGGCGCGTGTGTGATGGCGTCCGATCTGCGTGCCAGTGCTGCACTGCTTTTAGCTGCGCTGGCGGCGGAAGGTGATTCCGTGATCCGCCGGATTTATCACCTCGACCGGGGTTATGAGCGGCTTGAACGGAAGCTGAATGTGCTGGGGGCGGATATCCGTCGCGTCGCTGATGCTCCGGAAAATATGCCGCCCAGCTTGATGTTGTCCGCAGATGAACTTGGCGAGCCATCACTGGAAGCCGCTGATTCCCCTCCCCCGCCGAAGTTTCTCACGCACTCGGCATCCCGCACACGGCAATCCACAGAGTAGTCCCCAAGCTGATGGTTGGGTCTCCTTTTCGGTGGGTACCGGGCTGCGTCTCCGTTCTTTCGTGATCGGTGCGAGACGCATCTCCCGCAAAGTCGCTGGCGGAAAACACAGCCGCAAAGCAGCCTGGTCGTGCATCGAACTCGAGCGCGGGTAGAGTTCCCTTGTCGCCCCGCTGCCGATCCCCTGACTGCGGCGGGTCTCCGAACGCTTTTGCGATGAGGTCCACAATGATCCGCGGTTGGAAATCGATCAGTTTCGGCGTCGCTTGTGCCGCCAGTGTGGTCCACACGAACGCGGTCTTTGCAGAATGTCCGTGCAAGAAAGCGAATATTTATCAAATCAGCCAGGCGTCACCGCCATCCGGGAATCCGTTAACACCGATTCCCATGCCCGGCGGATTGAACGCACCACCGGCACCGCAGTTCCAACCGGGGTTGCCCCCCGCACCGCCCCCCGGAACATCAATCGGCCCGGCACCAGGCTATGTACCCGCACCGCGAATTCCCCAGCCGGGTCCAGATCAACCCGCAGACGCCGATGCGGCTCCGATGCCGTTGGGTCAACCCATCACGCCGACACCGCTTGCCGGTCACGCCCCACCACCCGCCCAAGTCGGCAACATGGATCGGCCGGGATACAACCGCTTCGGCATGGCTCCGCCACCGGGGACGTTGGGCCGCACGTATCAGCAACGGTCGCGCATCTTTGATGACGAAAAGAATCCCCGCATGGGTGCGGTAGACGTTTTTCTTCCGGAAGATGTCGATGTTTCTGCGCGAGGAATGAAATCCGTCTGGACAGGAAAGCATTGGCGGTTAGAAGCGAAAGACCCGCTGCTGCCCGGTGTGCCGCACATCTATGCCATCAAAGCGGAACGTAAGAACAAGGAAGGCGAAGTCTTGTCCACAGACGTCCGCTGGATTCGTTTGATTCCCGGCCGTGTGGTTGATCTGCAATTCTGAGCGGATGATGTCCAAGACGTCCCGCGGGTGGTGTTCGTGACGACGGATGCCATTGTGAAGCTTGTTCCCGGCGGAGCTCCCCGGTACATGGGCTTCGATTTCGCGGAGACGTCGACGGGGTGGCTGAGACCGTTCCTCGAGCCGTTCAATGATCGTCGGACGCTTCGTCGCGCCGGATGAACGTCGCGACGACCCGCCACAACGGTTCCCGGAGCGTCTCAGCCACCCCGAGGGGGTCGGGTTGCCGAAGGTCCTGCGAGATCGGTACCTTCGAGAGCATGGCACACTTTCTCACCACCCGCCGTGTGGAATTCTGCGATACCGACCTCGCTGGAATCGTCCATTTCGCGAATTTCTATCGCTACATGGAACAAGCGGAGCACGCGTTCTTCCGGACGATCGGCCTGAAAATCCACGGTCGACTCGCGGATGGAACCGAGTACGGTTGGCCCCGCGTCGCCGCCTCGTGTTCGTTTCATGCCCCGGCTTATTACGAACAGATCGTTGAAATCCACATCACGATCCTCCGCCGATCGCCACGGTCTCTCACGGCGCGGTACGAGTTCTTTCACGGCGGAACGTCTCTCGCCCATGGTGAGATGAAAACCGCGTTCTGCATTTTCCCGCCCGGTGAAGCACTCCGGTCCGCAAACCTGCCGGACGAGATCGCCACGATTCTCGACACCGCTGCGGCCAGGACGGAACCACTGCGAGATCCCGAAGGCCGCTGGGAATGTTGATCCTTCTCCGACAGTAGCCTCCTGATCGTCACCGCGGCGCGGTACGATATCTGCCATGTTTCGGCGTGGGAGCAACGGGTAGTCGCATGCGGCAGTATCTGGGAATCGGGTTACAGTTTTTTGTGCTGACAGCGTTGCCGTTGCTCATCTGGTGGCAACTCCAGTTCGGTTTTGCGCTGATCTGGATGCCCTCGCTGTTGACGGTGGGAATTGTCATTTTCTGGATCGGCACTCGGTTACGGGAGACGTGAAATGCCCCGGAGTGTCTTCCTGGCGGTGGTTGTGATGGCAGGCATCGGATGGCCTGCTTCTGGTCAGGAGCGGCCGTTTCGGGAATCGGTCTCCATCACAGTCGATGCCGATGCCGCCAAATCGCTGCGGATGATTCGCGATCAATGGGACAACGGTCCCGATGCGGCAACATTGTCCAGTCTCATCGAATTGTGTGAGACCCGCGGCGAAGCACTGGTGCTGCAAGATCGGGGTGTCGCCGGTGGGATTGCCCGTTTCATCCGTTTGCAAGCGGCAGCGGATGAACTCATCGCCGGACTGACAGCCGATGTTCTGGCGACATATCGGCATCGGATGGACTCCCTCGCTGAACCGTGGTGGAACGCGTGGCAGACGACGGGCGAGTCGCGGTACCTCGACCGGTTGGTGACCCGGGCGTTTTTCAGTTCGTGGGGGGATGACGCTGTCTGGGCCGCCGCGCAGGTTCAATGGAATCGTGGGGACTATGCCGCCGCGCGACGCCTGTGGCAGCGTCTGCTCCCCGCCGGGGACGAACCGGCCGCGGAACCACGTTATCCTGACGCCACGTTTTCGCCAGCCGAAATCACCGCACGTCTGATTCTGTGCGACATCTTCAGCGGTCAGGAAGACCAGGCCCAGGCAAGCTGGACCCGCTTCGCGGAAACCTATCCCAATGCCACCGGTTCGCTGGGAGGCCGGACCGGTCGATGGAACGACCTGTTGAAAGACGCAATCCAGCAATCGAAAAGCTGGCGACCACCAGTGACGTCGGAAGACGTTGCCACCTATGCCGGAAACGAGAGTCGCCAGCGAATTGCCCCGACAGCGCTCGATATTGGCAGTGAATTGTGGAGCGTTCCGTTACCGAATCCGCGTCTGCCTGCGGTGAACCGGCCTCCCGTTTTTCCGCAGCAGTTGCCTTTGGCCTTTCATCCCGTGGTCCTGGATGACCTCGTATTGTTGAACGATGGTCGTCAACTCCATGCCTGGAACCTCTATTCCGGCAAACCGTATTGGGATGCGGGACACGAAGGGGGGGATGTTGTCTACCCGCTGGTCGCCGATCCGTTGCCAATGATTCCTGGTCGGCCAGTCGCCGGACAGGCCCAGTGGACCATGACGGTCGCTCACGGTCGGGTTTATGCCCGGATGGGATCAGCCGTCACCACTCCGGCCGCCACCGAGTTTCGTGATCTTCCCGCTGAGATGGTCTGCCTCGACATCTCACAGGGAGAAGGGCAACTTCTGTGGAAACAATCGGCGGAAGAACTCGTTCCCACTGTGGGCGATCTTCCCGTGTGGCGCTGGGAAGGTTCGCCGGTGGTGGAATCGGGCCGCGTGTATGCGGTCATGTCGCGCCGTCGGCCGCAATTGGAATGGTCGCTCGTTTGTCTGGATGCGGAATCGGGATTGCTGCTGTGGCATCGATCAATCGGCATCACCCGACCGACACCGCCCGATCAGGAGAACCGCGCCAGCAACCTCTTGTTAACCACGGGGGGCGGGCAGTTGTACCTGGCAACCGGCTGGGGGGCCGTCGTGGCGGTCGATCCGCGCGATGGGCAGGTCAACTGGGCGGTGACTTACGAAAGCAACATCGGGTTGAACGGCACCACCGGCGCCATTCCTGTGATTTACGACGCCGCGCGATTGTACGCCGCGCTGTTGGACGGTGACCGCCTGGCGTGTCTCGACGCGCCGTCTGGACGGCTGCTGTGGTCACGGCCGTTGATCGAACCGCTCCGGGATCTGCTCGGCGTCGTGCAAGACCGGGTGATTGTCTCCGGGCGATCGTTGTGGGGCTTCGAAGCGACTTCCGGAAATCTGATGTGGAGCGTCCCATCGACCGATCCCGACGATTGGGGCTATGGCCGGGGGGCCTTGGCCGGCGATCAAATTCTCTGGTCCAACAGCCAGGCCTTGTGGTTCATCGATCAGCGAACAGGAGCCCTCCTGCGGGAGCATCCGCTGCGCGACGCCGATGCCACACGGAGCGGCGGGAATGTCGTCGTCAGTCACGGCGTGATCCTGATCGCTGGTGCCGATCGGTTGACGGCATACGGTGAGTTTGCCCGTTTGCGGGAACCGTTGCAGCGCCCCTTGACCGATCGCCGACGTGATTTGCAGCGCGAGCTGAAACTGGCGGAAATCGCTTTTGCCGTAGGGGAACCGCGGCAAGCCGAAGCGTTGTGGGACCACGTGTTGAAACAGCCAGAACCGGCGGTTCAGGTCGAGACGCGACGTGCCCGGGCTCGTATCTCGTTGTTGCCGGGACGGCGAACGACGCGGAATCCGGAGCGGGCCGCACCGACGGTTCCGGTCACAGCGGTGGCAACCCAATCGAAATCAACACGACCGACATCGCCGACGGTTCCCTCAACCGGCTTCTGGAAACGGAGCTGGCGGAAACCGCTGGTATTGCCATCGCAGGCGTTATTGCCCTGCACGCTGGACGATGATATTCCATCCAGTGTGGTTGTCGATGGCACAACGCTGGCGCTGTGGAATGCCGCAACCGGGGCCGAAACGGTTCTTGCGCACGGCGGTATCCGGGTCGAATGGTGTGGGCAGTGGCTGGAACGGATGGTCTTCGTCACCGACGAAGAAATCCTGCTCTGGGATCGCGCTCAACACGCCTTCATTCAGCGGCTGCCACGCCCGGCGGAAACCAAGCCGGACTCGAGCTCCACCCGCTGGATTGTCCATCCGAGAGGACTGCTGGTTTTGGCACCGCCCCGGTCTGTCGCGCTGCTGGATGTCGTGACGGGGGACTGGCGCTGGAATCGGGTCTCCGAACGAGGCGGCTGGCAGGCAGAGATCGGCTGGAATGAGCATCGACTCGCCATCCACCCACCGGGTCAAGGTGGTGTCGAAATCTGGGAGATGGCAACAGGAACGACGCTGCGTCGCGATCACCCACCAACGGGGCCGTGGAAAATTGCCCCGCAGTTTTGGGGGTTAGGCGATGATTACATCACGGTGATGGAAGACGACCGTCTGGTGGGGCATTCCGTGGTTCCGGCGCGGCGTTGGGAGTTCGTGGGAGTCGTCTCCAGCGCCCATACCGCACCGTGGGTCATGACGACGGATGAGGATTGTTTCGCCGTCATCGATGGCCAGCGTATCGTGGCGATCCAGCGCGATTCTGGCTGGCCACGCTGGTCCACCACGATTGCCAGTCCACCACTGCAATCCCGTCAGCAAATGGCCTTGTGGAATCGGCACTTGTTCGCCGCGAGTTCTGATTCACTACGGGCCGTAAACCTCGAAACCGGAGGCCTGCTGTGGAAGACGGCGTTGCCCAGCTCCTACGCTGGTTCCCGGCGCTGCGTCATGCTCGCCGCTGATAGCGATCATCCGACTTTGGCCGTCATTCCAATGACGCCAGGTTCAGGTGACGAATCCGTGGCTCCGATCGGGAATGTCGAACTTTACTCTGCGACCACGGGACAGCGGATCCAATCACTCCGGCTGACAAGACCGTCGAAAACGCTCGCAGTGGCATCATGCCGTTCGCATCAAGCGGTCCTGGCGACCGAACACGAAGTCCTGGGCATCCATCGTCCCTGAGCCAATCGCGCTCCGCTCTCACAAAATACCGAAAAAAGCGGTCGTTTTTGCCGTTTCTTACACGGCTTTGAACCGCATGGCATCGTGAAATACGTCTTCGGCAAATCGTGCTGAAGACGCATTGACATTCGGCAGCCTTTGCAGGTAACACTCCGCCCACACTCCCGTTCACAAACAATTCGATTTCGACGTTCGTCCCGCACGGCACCTGCCGCCACGGAACTGCGACGTTCAACGCTGGCCGTTGTCCTTCGTTTCTTCCCTGACGTCTTGTCGTGCTGGTGGCTGAAGTCTCCTGCAGTCCCGTGACGTTGCACGTCCACAGGCTTGCCGGTGACCCCAGTCATCGCGCCTTTCGACTGGTTCTCCACTCCCATCGTTCATCAATTCCCAACTGAACCGCATACGGTGCGACGCGTTCGCGTTGCGCTGCGAGGATTGTCGCGCCATGTCGTCCCACGGAACCACCGCTGCTGCTCATGGCGCGAAAGCGCATGACAACGCGGAGGCCCCGCGCAGACGGTTCTCACGACGCACGCTGCTGCTCGGCGGCGGTCTGTCGGTGGTGGTTCTGCTCGGCGGTTTCATGGCGTGGTTCCTCAGCGGTCCGCCTCCGGCAACACCGCAGGACCAGTTCGCGACGGCCTTGCAGAGACTCGACGCTAAGGACTTCGAAGCCGCCCGTGACATCGCCAAGATGTTGCAGGATGCGCAGTTCCATCCCGAAGAATTCCCCGGTGGTGTGGAATACGTTTTGGGAATGACGGCGTTTCAGGAAGCGGAAGCCGAAACGGACCTCACTTCCGAAAATCGCACGGCTCAATACACCGTTGCCACCAGCTTTCTTCGGGAAGCCGGTGAATCGGAGATGCCCGAAGAGCGTCAACCGGAATGGAGCTATGCTCTGGGAAAAAGCTTGCTTTCAGACGAAGAGTACAGCGCCGCCCGTCCGCTCTTGGAAGACGCCTACGAACATCATCCGCAGCGGAAAGCCGCGGCAGCGAAGCTGCTGGCGGAACTCTATTTCCGTTCCCCCGAGCAAATTGACAAGGCGCTTGATTACAACACGGCGGCATTGGCCGGCACCACCGACACCGTGGAGCGGGATTTTATCCTGCTGCAACGAGCGGACATCCTGGGGGCGATGGGGAAGCCCGTCGAGGCGGAAGCCGCGCTGGCGGAAGTGAAGGCGACGGAAAACACGCGTTTCGGATCAACCGTTCTCAAAGGACGGATGCTGATTCGCGACCAGCGCTATGCCGAAGCGATCACCGTCATGAAGCCGGTCGCCGAAGCCACCGATGTCGAGCTGCATTATCCCCGCCAGGCCATGTTCCTGATGGGTTACGCCGCCGATCATCTTGTCCATCAGGATGAGGCCGCCAGCGGCATTGCTGCGACGGATCCGCAACGCCTCGAACTGCGACACACGGCCAACGAATACTTCCAGAAGACGATCGATCGGTTTGAGCGGACGGATGAAGGCTTCGCTGCCCAAGTGATGCTGGCCCGGTTACAGCAGGAAGACGGGGCTCACGAAAAAGCCTTGCGAACATTCAGCATCGTGCTCCGTTCTATTCGCCGGGCGGAAGACTTTCACAACCGCTGGCTGGAACGGGAAACCTTCCGTCAACGAATCCTCGCCGCCTGGACGGAATGGACCAAACAAGGTCGTTTCTCCGAAGCCATTGCCCTGGCGGAAATGATGACGCCGTTGTTTGCCCGCGATCAAGCCAATGAGTTGACGGCCCGTGTCCGGCAACGCGCGGCGGAATCGCTCTCCGAAGAACTTACCGCCCTACCGTACAGCGAACGCAAACGCCGCCGTGCGGAAGAACGACGCCGGTGGTGCGACAGCGGAAAGGCCTACGCCGAACTGGCGGAGGCACGCCACGATGCGGTGAACCACACCGCGGCCCTGTGGACCAGTGCCGAACACTACGCCCGCGGCCATGACTACACCCATGCGTTGGAGCAATACGACACATTTCTGAATCAGGGGCTGGCCGTGGAAGCGGAACGGCCCGTGGCGATGGTCCGCCGTTGTCAAATGCTCCTCGATCTCGACCGTCCGGCTGATGCACTCACCGATCTCGACGTCATTTTGCAGACGATGCCGACCAGTCCGTATGTGTTTGCCGCCCAGTTGCTCCGTGGTCAATGCCTGCTCGAACTCGATCAACGAGATGCCGCGGAAGCCGCCTGGCGTGGCATCCTCACGGCCAATGGGCTTTCACCAGAAGCCATGGAATGGCGTGATGCCCTGCATTCGCTGTCCAAGTTATTGACCGATACCGCGGCTCTCGACAAACGCAAAGCCAGCAGCCGCAATGAAGCCGAGCCGGTTGATCCCGAAGCCTTGTGGCGTCACGTCGCAGTGCGTTCACAGGAAGCGATTCGTCGTTGGGAAGAATACCTCAACCGCTACAAGACGTCGCCCCATCTGCCCGAGGCCCGGTACTACTTTGGCCGGTCGCTGCACCTGCATGCGGAATGGATCGAACGTCAATCGAAACTTGCGGAGACCGATAACGCCCGTCAGCAAACCCGCAAGCAATATGAGCAGGCGCTGGAACGCGCCATGGTGGCCTTCCGCATGGTGCGTGACGACCTCACACCGCTGGCGCAGCAGGACCAACTGAACGAACTGGATGCAAACATTCTGCAAAGCGCCTGGTTCGAGTTACCGCACGCACAGCATCAGCTCGGCCGCTACGACGAAGCCATCGCCTCGTACACCGCAGCGGCGAATCGCTACCCGCAAGATGTCCGAGTGCTCACCGCCTATGTGCAGATGGCTCAGGCCTACGCCCAGTTAGGCAAGCATATCGAATCCCGCAGTGTCCTCGAACAAGCCAAGGTCATTATGGACCAGCAACAGATTCCCCTGGCCGCCTTTACTGCACCAACGACCAATCTCACTCGAGACGAGTGGGAAATGTGGATCGAGCGCGTCCGGCAAGTCCAGCAGTAACAAACAACTACGAAACACGTTTCTACGCCAACAACTGACAGCCCCGGCAAGATGACCCATCCCGCACTCACCGCCGATGAATACCTTGCTGCGTTTCGCCAACGGCGGGAATGCTGCCGGGCGTTGCTGGAACTGTCGCGCGAACAAATGCGGTTGATCGATGCTGATGACTACAACGAATTGATCGAATTGCTCCAGGTGAAACAGAGACTGGTGGACGAGCTCGTCGGCCCGCCATCGGCTCCCTGGAAATCCTGGAAAAACGACCAGAATGCACTCTCGGCGGCGGCACGAACCGCCGGCGACGCGCTCCTCGAAGAAACCGAGCAACTGCTGCAATCGCTGCTGACTGAGGAACAAGTCGGCACAAACATCCTGATCAAACGCCGCGATGCCTCCGAACACGAACTCGCGCAATTGAATTCGTCGCTGCAAATTGATTCGGCTTATCGTCCCGCCCCTCTGGTCGGTTCTCGACTGGGGTTGGACATCGATCTCTAAAGCAAACTTCCTTTCCCTGAATCTTTTCCCTGACCCTTGAACCGCAGAATGGTGCCCCGCATGACTCAGGCGCATCCCGACATCATTCCCTTCCCCGGTCGACCGACGACCGTGGCCCCCGTGGCAGTCACCCCCGAGGCTCCACCGCCGGTACTGATTGTCAGCGCGGATTCGTCGCTGACCGACAGTCTGGCCACGGACCTGCGGAGTGCCGGCTTCGAAGTCCAGACGGTTGACTCCGTGGACACGGCTTTGCAGTCGATGCTCACATCGACTCCCGAAGTCTGTCTGGTCGGACCGCTCGCCAGCGGCGAAACGGCCGGTCAACTCGCGGGGACGATCCAGCAACGGGGCTGGGCGACACAGCTCATCTGTACGACTTCGGATTCGACGAACGACGTTCCGTCGATTCTCACGTCGACCATCGGCATCGAGCTGCTCGCCGTGCCGTATGCCACCAACTTCCTGACATTGATGGTGACGGCCGCGTGTCAGCGGTCGCGGTCGCAGAATGAAATCAAACGGCTCCGTCGTCAGCTCTGCAATCGCAACCTGCGGGACATGGTGGGTCAAAGCCCCGCGATGCAGCAGTTGCGGCAGAGCGTGCAACAGATGGCGGATCACAATACTGCCGTGTTGCTCGTGGGTGAAGCTGGCAGTGGCCTCGACCTCGTGGCCCAAGGCATTCACGATGCCAGCCGCCGGGCCCACCGGCCGTTCGTCACGATTGATTGCAGCGTCCACTCTGCGGAAACGCTCGAGCAGGAACTGTTCGGCATCGCGGCGTCTGGTGGAAGCCCACGGCAACCGGGCCGCTTCGAACAAGCCGACGGTGGCACGCTGCTGCTCGATAACGTCAACTGCATCGCCCTGCCACTGCAACGCAAGCTGGCAATGGTGCTGCGGGAACAACGGTTTGAACACGATCGCACGGGTGATCGCGTACGGATCGATGTCCGCGTGGTTCTTGGGACGAGCGTCGATCTCGACGAATTGATTGCCCGCGGGTTGTTCCGTTCGGAATTGTGCCTGGATGCCGCACAACATCGAATCGACGTCCCGGCCTTGCGGTCACGTCCGGAAGATATCGCCGCACTGGCGGAATACGCGCTCCGCAAACTTGCTGCTCGTGAGGGCTTGGCTCCGCGGAGTCTCACCATGGATGCGTTGCACTTGCTGCAAAGCTATCAATGGCCAGGCAATCTGCGGGAACTTGAAAGCGTGATCGAACGGGCTTGCACCATCGACAGCAGCCGTCGTCTCACGGCCGCGTTGCTCGAACCGTGGATGACCGTCACCGCCAGCGATGACGTGCCCTGCGGTTTGACGCTTCAGGAAATGGAACGCCGGCTGATCGAAACGACGTTTGCCCGGTTTGCCGGCAACCGTGAGAAGACGGCGAAGGCGTTGCAGATCGGAATTCGGACACTGTCCGGGAAACTGCGGGATTACGGTTATCCCCCGCGTGGCGGCCCGGGTTCGAACGCCAAGCCCTGGGTTCCGGTGGCCGCTCCGTACGACGAAGTGGCCGCAGAACAACGGGCCGCGTAATTACCAATCACAACGCCGGTCGGAAGTTTGTCTCCGACCGGCATGAACCCTCCGGTCCCCTCTCCCCCGTCCGCGG
>JBGSUN010000022.1:0-165047 GCA_041753475.1 Planctomycetaceae bacterium
CGAGTATCGGTTCGTCCTCCCCACCGGCACCGGCGGGTTGACGTTCTTCGCGAATGCCAGCCGCGTGTGCCTCAGCGCAGGGAGCATCGGACTGACGGCGTTGGCCCGCATGGCGCTAGCGGACAAGATTCGCGACTGGTCGCCGGACAAGGAATCTTCCCGCTCCGATCGTTTTTCTCTCTCCGCGGAATCTGGAGAAGCAACGGAATCCGACCCGCTGTCCGAGACGTTGCAGGCGGTCGGCTGGGAAGACCATGAACACGATGATGAAGCCGAACCCGGCGGTGACGATTGGCAGACGACGGGATCGGATGGCGGCGTGATGACGTCGGTCGCCACGCGGTCCGTTCCGAAACCGCTCGCCTTGATCCGCAATCCGCTGGAAGCCGAAACCACACCGCTGTGGACCTTGCCGGAAGCCTCCGCGGCTGGACAGAAACTGAATCAACTCGCGAACCTGATCCGCAGCACACGACGGCCGCTCTGTCCGATCAACCGCACGATCATCGTGATTCCCGTCGCCGTTCTGTTGGGTGAACCCGAGCGCATTCCCGAACTACAGATGGCGATTCGCCGTGATCTGGAAATCCTGCAACAGACCTTGCAGATCAACGCTCCCGTCACCGTGCTGATCACGGGGCTGGAGGATCATCCGGGGTTTGTCGAATTCATGCGCCGGGCCGGACCGCAAACGCTGCAACAACAGCCGCTCGGTCAGGCGGTCGAAGTGGGCAGCCCAGCAACACGAGCGCAAATGGAAGCGTTGGCCGTCAATGCCTGTGGTCAGGTTGAAGACTGCATTTAT
This sequence comes from Planctomycetaceae bacterium, assembly GCA_041753475.1. Lineage (GTDB taxonomy): Bacteria > Planctomycetota > Planctomycetia > Planctomycetales > Planctomycetaceae > DSVQ01. The sequence continues at coordinate 806 of JBGSUN010000022.1, forward strand.
GCCTTGCTTCAAAAAGAAGCCGCGTTGAGCAGCCCCGGAAACATGCTGCTCTATCGGTTGCTGTGTGATCTGCGCACCGGGATCCGGCAATCCCTCAGCAAGTTGCTCGTGGGGGCTCTTGCCACCGAGGGAACAGGACAGCACATCGCCGGTTGTTACTTCTGCGCCAGCGGCGACCAACCGCAACAACGCGGATTTGTCGAAGCCGTCTGGCGCTTACAGGATCTTGGACAGGAACAACTCGACTGGTTCCCGCCGGCGCTGCAGCGCGACGCCTTTCAGCAGGGCTTGTCCCGCGCGGGCTGGCTGGTAACAGCGGCATTGACGCTGACCTGGATCGGTTTGTTACGAGCTTGGTGGATTCCATAACCATCGACGGAGAGAACGTTTTCAACATCAGTTCTGTGATTTACCGGGAGGGCGAAGCTCCCGCTGAGCCGCTGATTGTCCCAGCGTGTTGAAACGTTCGCGGCTCGGCGGGAGCCTCGCCCTCCCTATTGATGACAAGTCCGCAAAGAGACCATCGGGTTCATCGTCCCTGGAAATTGTTCTATGTCCACGGCCACACAATCACCGCCTTCAAGCCGATTGGCACTGATGGGAACCGACCATCCCAGTGGTCCTTCGCTGGAATACGACGTCCTCTTCATCGCCATGGAACGGGCGGCGAGTGGACGCGAAGAGCAGCAGTACGGGCAGACCGTGATCGACGCCGAGCCGCCGCAATGGACCGCGGTTCAGAAGCTGGCCACCGATCTCCTGCAACGAACGCACGATCTCCGCATCGGGGTCTATCTCGCGGAGTCGGTCATTGAATCGGAAGGGCTTACGGGCTTCACCGAATGTCTGGAGAGGCTCGCCACCTGGTTGCGGCACGAATGGGACACCGTCCATCCGCAACTGGATGCCGAGGATGGTTTCGACCCGACGCTGCGCGTGAACACCCTGACGCGGTTGACCGATTCCCAACGGGTTTTGCAGCGACTGCGCACGGTCCTGCTCACCGATGTGCGGGGCTTGGGAACGGTCACGCTTGGCGATCTGATTGCCGTCGCCGAGATGAACGCCGCGGACGACAGCGTCAAGGCAACCGAAGCGACTTTGTCCGGCGGTCCGACTGAGCCGCTTATCACCGCCGCGACATCATTACGCAATGCAATGACCGCGGTGACTCGTCTCGATCAGGCGATCTGTGAGCGCGTCGGTGTCGCGAAATCCGTCGAATTTGGTCCCTTGATCCGGATTCTGAAAATGCCGCTCAGCGTCCTCGCCGATCGATTAGAAAGGCGCGGAATCCGCCTCGATCTTGTCTCGTCTGTGGACGTCCAACCCGCTAATCCCTGTCTGACCGAAGCCTCGCCGAGTGAAGCCACCACGCTCAGTGCGTCCATAACTAATACCGATCCAACCGCGGCCGATAAGCCGTCTGATTTCAAACCGTTGACTACCGCCGTGTCACCCCGCGACTGGCAGATTTCATCGCGTGACGATGTGACCACCGCCCTCGATCGACTGTGTGGTTACTTCGCTCAATATGAACCATCGAGTCCGATTCCGTTGTTACTCGCGCGGGCCAAACGGCTCGTGCCCATGACCTTTCTCGAAATCCTGCAGGAACTCGGACCGGATGTGCTGACCCAGGCGCAGCGTCTTCAAGGAGAACCGCGCTGATCACCGTCCGCCGTGACCGGCTTTGAAATCTCCGTTGTTCAACGTCCACCAACCCCCGTCCCCCCACTTGAGAATCCGAGGTGTCTTGTGCCCGAAAGCAGCCAGAAATTTCTGTCCCGAAATCGCGCACCGCGCGTCCAGATTGAATACGACGTCGAAGTCTACGGATCGCAAAAATCCGTGCAGCTTCCCTTTGTGATGGGCGTGCTCGCCGATCTGTCCGGGCAACCGGCGGAAGCGCTCCCCCCCGTTGCCGAGCGGAAGCTGCTCGAGATCGATGGCGATAACTTCGATGAACGCCTCCGGTCCATGAAGCCCCGCGTCACGGCCCATGTGCCGAACACCTTGACGGGTGAAGGCGAACTGGGTGTCGACCTGACCTTCGAGAGCATGGACGACTTCTCACCCGCCGCCGTCGCCCAGAAAGTGGACCCGCTCCGCAAGCTGCTCGAAGCCCGGCAGAAGCTCGCCAATCTCCTGACGTATATGGATGGCAAAGCCGACGCCGAGGAACTGATCAGCCAGGCGCTGGGCAACCGTCCGCTGCTGGAAATGCTCGCCACGCCGAAGCCGACCGAAGCGGCTCCGGAGGCGTCGAACAACTAGGACACTGATGACAACGGGAGGGCGAGGCTCCCGCCGAGCCGTGATCGCTTCAGAACGCTGGGACAAATAGCGGCTAAGCGGGAGCTTCGCCCTCCCGAAACAGAACTCGCAACCCATTAACTCGGTCAGCGCCGACCCGATTTTCCACCAACTCACGCACACTCCTTCCGAAATCATAAGGGCTAATTGATGAGCACCACTGTCCTGGCAGAACCGGTCGCCATGCCGGCTTCCGCCGAAGCCTTCTCCCTGCGAGTTGAGCAGGATTTCAAACTCCGTTCCGAGCATGCCCGTGAAACCGTCGAACAGGCGATTGCCTGTCTCGCCGAGCAAGCTCTCGGTGACGAATCGGTGATCTCCAGCGATGCCGTTCACACCATCGAAGGTCTCATCGCCGAGATCGACGCGAAACTGACCGCGCAGATCAACGCCATTATCCATCACGAGAACTTTCAGAAGCTCGAAGGGGCCTGGCTCGGCCTGCAACATCTCGTCAACCACACCGAAACTGACGAGATGCTCAAGGTCCGCGTGCTGAACATTTCCAAAGCCGATCTGCACAAGACGCTGAAGAAGTTCAAAGGGACGACGTGGGATCAAAGCCCGATCTTCAAAAAGATCTATGAAGAAGAATACGGCCAGTTCGGCGGCGAACCGTACGGCTGCATCATTGGCGATTACCACTTCGATCACAGCCCGCCCGATGTCGAACTGCTCGGCGAAATGTCCCGCATCGGTGCGGCCAGCCACCTGCCGTTCATTGCGGGTGCCGATCCCGCGCTGATGCAGATGGCTTCGTGGCAGGAACTGTCGAACCCGCGTGACCTGACGAAGATTTTCCAGACGGTCGAATACGCTGGATGGCGCAGCCTGCGTGAGAGTGACGATTCCCGGTACGTCGCCTTGACGATGCCGCGCTTTCTCGCCCGTCAGCCGTATGGTGCCAAGACGAATCCCGTTGACGCTTTCGACTTTGAAGAAGACACCGCCGGGGCCGATCATCGCAAGTTCACCTGGGCGAACTCGGCGTATGCGATGGGCGCGAACATCACCCATTCGTTCAAAGTTTACGGATGGTGTTCACGGATTCGTGGCATCGAATCGGGCGGTGCCGTCGAAGGCCTGCCGGTGCACGTCTTCCCGACCGATGACGGCGGCGTCGATTTGAAGTGCCCGACGGAAATCGCGATCAGCGATCGTCGTGAAGCGGAACTCTCCAAGAACGGGTTCCTGCCGCTGATCTACAAGAAGAACTCCGACTTCGCCGCGTTCCTCGGGGCCCAATCGCTGCACCAGCCCCCAGCCTATGACAACCCGGATGCGACGGCCAATGCGAACCTCGGTGCCCGTCTGCCATACCTGTTCGCCACTTGCCGGTTTGCGCATTATCTGAAATGTATTGTCCGTGACAAAGTCGGATCATTCAAAGACCGCGCGGCCATGGAACTGTGGTTGCAGGACTGGATCCTCAACTACGTCGACGGTGACCCGGCACATTCGGGTGAAGAAGTGAAAGCCCGCAAGCCGCTCGCCGAAGCCCGGGTTGTCGTCGAAGACGTTCCCGGAAATCCCGGCTACTACAACTCCAAGTTCTTCCTGCGGCCGCATTATCAACTGGAAGGTTTGACCGTGTCTCTGCGGCTGACTTCGCGGTTGCCGGGCGGCAAGTAGTCTGCATTCCGAACAGACCCGGTCCGGTGACAGATCGGGCCGGGCTCATACTCCCTATTCAGTGTGGCATTTGCTTTCCAGTGAGAGCCTTCTCTCAATCAACTCATTTTACCGAAGCAGGTGAATCATGGCAGTCGATATGTTCCTCAAGCTCGATGGTATTCAAGGTGAAGCCCGCGATTCGCTGGGTCACGCCAACGAGATCGACATCCACAGCTTCTCGTGGGGCGTAAACCAGAGCGGAAATTTCAATTACGGTAACGGTGCTGGCGAAGGTCGTGCCAATATCCAGGCCCTCAGTGTCACAAAGAAAGTGGATACGTCATCGCACGCGCTGCTGAAGACGTGTATCACCGGCAAACACATCTCAACCGGTAAACTCACCATCCGTAAAGCTGGCGGTGACTCACCAGTGGAATATGTGGTGATCAATCTCGAAAAAGTGTTCGTCACTTCGGTTTCGACCAGTTCCAGTATCGGGTCGGAAGCCGTGATGGAAAACATCGCGTTCTCCTTCGAGAAAGTGAACTTCGTCTACCAGGAACAGGGTGATGACGGCGCGAAGAAGGGTGGCACGAAGGAAATGAGCTTCAACGTCACCACCAACGCCGCGGCTTAATCCGCAGAGTCGCGTGTGCACGAACAGCAAAAGCCCGGCATTTTCTGAAATGCCGGGCTTCTGTGTTGGCAGAACCTGTTGTCGGCAGCCCGCACAGCTTCACCAGTTGTCAGGGATGACCGGCAACAGGTTCGATTCGTACGAGTCCCGTTCCTGTGCTCATCACGCATTCCGATGGACGTCGATGTCATTGTAACGATCCCCACCCACGGGCTTTCTTTCTTCCAAGACGGAAGAGGAATTCCCGGAGATCCACAGATTACGCAGATTTTCACAGATTTGAAGAATTGGGTTTGATTCCTGAATCTGTGAAAATCTGCGTAATCTGTGGACCTCTTCCTCCGGTTGTCGCGTAGTAACGGTCGTGATTCGTCCCTCGTGTGGAACTGGAAAGCATGCTGACCGCGTTCCGTGACGCCGAAGGGTTTCCGCCGTCGCTGCTGGACCGGCTGCGGGATGATCGTCCGCGCGAACGGACGGAGGGACCGGGAGCGCTCGTCTACAGTTGGCAGGAATACCGCAGCTCGATTTTGCGGGACATCCAGTGGCTGCTGAATACGACCAGCCTCGATCTCTTTGGTGACGGATCGCCCTGGAAAGACGTCGCTCGTTCTACATTGAATTTCGGTGTGCCGGAAGTGTGTGGGACTGCCGCGGCGGCCGTTCCCCAGCGCCGCTGGGAACGGGCCTTTGAACAGGCACTGGCCCGCTTCGAGCCCCGTCTGCGCGAAGACAGCATTCGTGTCCGTGTCTGTATCGCGGAGTCCGGCCAGACGGCGAATCAGATGCTGGTCGAGATTTCCGCGGAACTGATCGTCGCCCCGATCCCGCTGTCGTTTCGTGTGCGGATCGATCGGGAAACCTCCGCGGCCGAGATTCAAGAACTCTCAGCGAGGGCTGCGTGATGGAGCCGCGCCTGCTCGAAATTTACAACAGCGAACTCCGTCACCTGCGCGGCATGGGGGGCGAGTTTGCCCGCGATTTCCCCAAAATCGCCGGTCGATTGGGACTCGATCGATTTCAGTGTGCGGACCCGTATGTCGAACGGTTGCTCGAAGGGTTCGCCTTCCTGGCGGCACGGGTCCAACTGAAACTCGAAGCAGAGTTTCCCCGGTTTACGCAGCATCTGCTCGATGTCGTGTACCCGCATTTTCTGTCGACGATGCCCGCGATGACCATCGCCCAGTTCCATCCCGATCCGCGGGAAGGGTCACTGGCGGACGGGTTCACGATTCCCCGGGGCACCGTGCTCTTCAGCCAACCGACGGGGCCCAACCAAACACTCTGTGAATTCCGCACGGCTCATCCCGTCGAGATCTTCCCGATCGAACTGGCCGATGCGGAATACTTTTCGCGGAACCATCGGAATCACACGCTGCCGGCAATCCCCGGCGCGAAAGCCGGATACCGATTCGTACTGCGCACCACGCCAAAAGGACCCCTGTCGCGCACCAAGCTGGACAAGCTGGTGCTCTTTCTCCGCGGCGACAGCGAGTCCACATCGCGAATCTACGAACAGATGCTGGGACATACGGTCGCCGTCGTCGTCCGCCCCGTGCAACCGGGCAAACCCGACGGTGATCCACTCCAGAATCGCACCTCGTCCCACGAAAAAATCCTGGACCGGTCGGTTATCCGGTCGCTCGGCTTTCTTGAGGACGAAGCGCTGCTGCCGGTGAAACAGCGGAGCTTTCAGGGATATCGGCTGCTGCAGGAATACTTCGCTTTCCCGCAGCGGTTTCATTTCATCGAGATTTCCGGGCTGCAAGCCGCCGTGGCTCAATGCCAGGAAACCGAACTGGAAATCTTCGTCCTGCTCGACACCGTCCATCGTGGTCAGGAACAGATGGTCCACCGTGACGATTTCGCCCTCCACTGCACCCCCGCCGTTAATCTGTTTCCGAAGCGAGCCGACCGCATCCACCTTTCGGAACGGCAACCCGATTTCCATGTGATTCCCGACCGCACCCGGCCGCTCGATTTTGAAATCCATTCGGTGACGCAGGTGACCGGGCACGGATTGCATGGGAGCGACGAGCAGGAGTTTCTTCCGTTCTACGGTCAGCACTCGGGGCATCTTTCCTCACAGACGGCAGCCTATTTCGCGCTCGATCGTCGCGCGCGGGCGTCATCCGAAGCCGCATCGCCGCGGGCTTCGTCGTCGGCTTATCACGGGAGCGAGTTGTTCCTCTCGCTTGTTGATGCCGCGGAAAGTCCCTATCGCAGCGATCTGAGGACGCTCGCGGTGCAAACGCTCTGCACCAACCGGAACCTGACAGCCGAGATGCCGGTGGGCACGCGCGACACCGACTTTACGTTACAGATTGCCGCGCCGGTGCAAGCGGTGCGGTGTCTCGTCGGACCAACCGCCCCAGCTCCATCCCCCGCGGTGCAGCGTGCGGAACTTGGCTGGAAGCTGATCAATCTCCTTTCGTTGAACTACTTGAGTCTGACCGACTCCGATGCGGAAGAAGGGGCCACCGCGCTGCGGGAAATGCTCGCGCTCCATTGCTCTCGGACCGGCCCTTCCGCGCAGAAGCAAATCGATGGCGTGCGGCATGTCCGGGTCCGTCCGGTGACGAAACGGTTGCCCATGGCGGGACCGATCGCCTTCGGCCGCGGACTGGAAGTCACGATCGACTGCGATGACTCCTGTTTTGAGGGCAGCGGAGTTTATTTGTTGGGAAGCGTGCTGGAGCAATTTCTGGCCCGTTATGCGTCGATCAATTCCTTTACAGAACTGGTGCTCCAGACGACACAGCGAAATGAGGTCTACCGATGGCCACTGCGTACGGGACGGCGACAGACGCTGTAGCGTCTCCCGTGACGTCGGCCATCCCGTCACGGCTGGCCGAACGCGCGCCGCAATACGATTACTTCCAGGCGTTGCGTCTGTTGGAAGCGGCTCATCACGACTGGCCGCGGCTGGGTGAAGCACAGCATCCGCAGGATGAGTTCGTACGGCTGGAACATCGGCCGTCGATGGCCTTCACGCCGTCGCCAACCGCGGAATTCGAGCCGGGCAATGATGATCGTGCAGCGCGGTTGTCGTCGCACTGTCTCGGGCTGACCGGTCCCAATGGTCCGTTGCCGTTGCATCTCACCGAGTACACCGTCGAGCGTGATCAATATCACGGCGATGAGACGTTTCGTCGTTTTCTCGACGTGTTTCATCATCGGATGCTCGCGCTGTTCTATCGGGCCTGGGCCGATGCGCAGCCGACGGTGCAGCATGATCGGCCTGAAGCCGATCGATATCGTGTCTACATTGGCTCGCTGTTCGGCATGGGACTTGAATCCCAGCAGCATCGCGATGCCCTGCCGGATTCCTGGAAACTGCACTTCGTCGGTCGGTTCCTGACGCCGACGCGGAATGCGGAAGGGCTCGAAGCGATTCTGCAGTCGGTGCTGGGCATTGCGGCCGAAGTCGTTCCGTTTGCGGGGAAATGGCTGGCGATTCCCGAGGAATGCCAGCTCCGGTTGGGACAATCCCGTGCGAATGGTTGCCTCGGACAATCGGCGACGCTCGGCGGCCGCGTGTGGGACCGCCAATCGCATTGCCGCGTTGTCCTCGGACCGATGACGTTCAACAGTTTTGTCGAGCTGTTGCCGAGTGGAAAATGTGACCGCCTGCTGACTGACACGTTGCGACAGTATCTCTGTGACGAACTCGCCTGTGATGTCGTGCTCGAACTTCGCGGCGACGAAATCCCGGCGATGCAACTGGGAAACAGTGCCCGGTTAGGACAAACGACGTGGCTACCCGATCGGAAGCCGTTTTCCCATCGGCGGGATGTCGTGCTGCGCGCCGCTGGTTAGCAGCATGTGGATTTCATTGTGTGCCACGGCCGTGTCGGCCGTGAAAACTGGCAAAACGCTCGGAAAAGTCGCACGGCCGACACGGCCGTGGCACACGAAATCGAATCACACCGTGGGTTGTTAAGTGAGAGTTTTCCAAGGGGAGGGCGAGGCTCCCGCTGAGCCGCGAGCGCTTCACAGCGCTGGGACAATCCGCGGCTCAGCAGGAGCTTCGCCCTCCCGGACGATGGTTGGCGTATTGCCGAAGTGAAGAGTCGGGGCGGGGGCCCCGACCTAAGATTTGCGCAGGAAAAACGATCTTTCATAGGTCGGGGCCCCTGCCCCGACGCAATGATAACGAACGAGGACGTTTCCCATGCCGATGACCGCTGAAGAACAATTCACCGCCCTGAAACGGGACGCGGTCCGCAGCCTGTTTCAGGGGGCACGCCTCACGATGAACACCTCGCGAGCAAAAGAGTTTGCCCGGCTCGCCCAGGAAGAATTGAAGGGTCTGGCGTTGGATGCGGCCGAGTATGCCCAACAGAAAAACATCTCCGCCGACGCGGGGGACGCGCTGGGATCACTCGCCGGTCTGCTGCAGGAAGCCGCTCCGGAAATCGCCTCACCGCAGACACTCCTGTCAACGGTTTTGGATTCCCCCGCGGCAGAAATGTTGCCCTACGTCGGCATCTTTATCGAGTTCTGCAAAGGGGCGACAAATCTCAAGGATGCAATCCGGCATCGGGTCCAACTCCATCTCGCTCATCAAACCACGATTGCCATTTCCACCGGCGATCCGCAACTGGCGTTTGGGGCCATGATGGAAGTGGTGAAACGCGAGTACCACCGCGAAGTCGCCGACGGAGTGCGGTGTATGGGCTCGGGTGGACTCAACCTGGGACTGACGATCGCCAGCGCCGGAGTGCCGTGGGCCGGTCTGGTCATTGGCGGGGCGAACTGTGCCTTGTCGATTATGGAACAGGCGGTCCTGCGTTTTCGAGACGAGAAAGAACTCGCGGCGGCCAATGAGTTCCTGACCGGCGGTGAACTGCAACTCCCCAAGATGTTCACGGCTTGCCCCATCCTGGGATGTTTCGTGATCGCGACGCTCGATCACTCCAGCATCATGACGTTTACCGCCGACGAATTCGGGAAAGCGGGTTGGATGGACAAAGCGGAAGTCCTGATTCGGGACAACATCGTGCCGCTGCAAACCGAAGCCCGCAAACTGATCGCGCGCTCCCGTTTCAGCTTAACCCTTGCATCGGCCGCCGCGGTGCCTTCGAGTGATGGTCTGCACACAGAGAATCAGTCGCGCAACTCGGAATACAACGAAGAACGCCGCAACCGTGCGAATGCCATCGATTACTCGAACCGGTCCGATGTCGAAGCGGTGCGGCAACTGGCCCGCCGGGCCCTGAACGCTGCGTGATTTTTTCCCCCGTTAAAATGGGTCCATCAGATCCGCGGATCGATCGTGTGCCACGGCCGTGTCGGCCGTGCAATTTCGCCGAGCGTTTTGCCACTTCGCACGGCCGATACGGCCGTGGCACACGGAATCGCAGACTCCTATGAACAACTACTCGCCAGTGGTCGCGGATCGCAGGGGCGTTTGATGAGTCTCATACCGGGGAATCAACGCTTTGCGGAGTTCGTCTCGCCGTTGCAGGACACGTTGACGTTCCGGCGATTGAAGGGGCAGGAATCCGTCGGCGACATGGGCGTGTTGCGCGTCGAGTTGTTGAGCACCGAGGCGAAAGTCGATCACAAACAACTGTTGGGACAGTATTGCGCCGTCAAATTTCCGACGGCGGGCGATTCCCGTTATCTCGGCGGAGTCATCTCCCGGTTTGTCCGTCACGGTCGGTCGGAAGGACGCGATGAGGACGGCTTGTATGCCTATGTCGCCGAGCTGCGACCGTGGTTGTGGCTCCTGACGCGGCGGACCAATTGCCGGATCTTTGAAAATCAGTCGGTCGTCGATGTGATCGAAACCGTGCTCGGCGAGTATTCCTTTGCCACCCACGAAAACCGGCTGACGGAGACCTACGTGGCTCGGGAATACTGTGTGCAGTATCGGGAGACCGACGCCGACTTTCTGGTTCGGCTGATGGAAGAAACTGGCGTTTATTATTTCTTCCAGCATGCCGCGGATCATCAGACGCTGGTGCTCGCCGATTCTCTCTCGGCCCATCAAGCCTTCCCGAGTTATGCCAGCGTTCCCTTTCTCGAAGCTGCGAACGACGTCAGTCGATCCGAAGAAGTCCTGACGCATTGGGGCGTCGGTTGGGATGTCGTCAGTGCGGCTTTCGCACAGACCGATTACAACTTCAAAACACCGGCCGCCAATCTCGCTTCCAACAGCCGTCGCAGTGATCAGTCCTGGGCGACCAATCTGGAAGTCTTCGAGTATCCCGGCGGTTACTCGGATGCGTCCTCCGGTGAATCGCTGGCGAAGATTCGCCTGGAAAGCGGCCAGACGGACTTTCAACGCTATGAAGGACAGGGAACGTCGTGTGGACTGGCTCCGGGATCACTGGTGACGATCACCGGCAATCCGCTCGACGACGACAGTCAGGAATATCTTGTTCTGAGTGTCGAACATGAGATTTCGACCAACTCACTGCGGGCCGGGGACGAGGGTGAGCGGTTGTATGAGTGCCGTGTGACGGCGATCCCTTCCGAGGTTTCGTTTCGACAACGGCCGGTGCATGCCGCCGCACGGATTGAGGGGCCGCAGACGGCGGTTGTGGTGGCCGACCAGGCGGATACGGAAATCTGGACCGACCAGTACGGCCGCATCAAGGTCGCCTTCTCTTGGGATCGCCGCGATCCGACCGACCAGCGAGTCTCCTGCTGGTTGCGTGTCTCTCAGGGCTGGGCCGGTAAGAACTGGGGGCAATGGCAACTCCCGCGCGTCGGTCAGGAAGTCATTGTCAGCTTTCTCGAAGGGAATCCCGATCGACCGATCGTCACCGGCTGCGTCCACAACGCCGGCCAGATGCCTCCCGACGAGTTACCGGCGAAGCAGACGCGCACCGTCTTCCGCACCCGCAGTACTCCCAATGGAACCACCGACAACTTTCACGAACTGACCTTTGAAGATCAGAAGGACGCTGAGCAGATCTATCTGCATTCCGAGCGGGATTTTCTGCGGGAAGTGGAGAACGATGACACGTTGAAAGTCGGGTTCGATAAACAGAGTCCGGGCAATCAGTCGATTTCGATTTTCAACAACCGCACCATCGCGGTGGGGGACAAAGACGCCGACGATGGCAGCCAGTCGGTGACGATTTTCAACAATGATTCGCTGACGGTGGGGAACGAGACCGCGTCGGACGGCAGCCAGACGGTCACCATCTGGAACAACCGCAGCGTCACCGTGCAGAAGGGGGACGACTCGCTCGACATCCTGACCGGCGACCGTGAAGTCACGCTCGGTCAGGGGGACGAAGTCACCACCATTGATGAGGGCGATCGCGAGACCACGCTGAAGGAAGGGGATGACAATCTGACCCTCAACGCCGGAAACCGCAAGGTGACCCTCACGAAAGGCAACTACACGCTCTCACTGGCGTCGGGCAATGTCTCGATTCAAGCCTCAGCGGGATCGATCAAACTGGAAGCCTTGCAGGGCATCGAACTGACGTGTGGTGGAAACAGCGTGAAGATTTCGCCGTCGGGGATTCAAATCACGGGGACGCAGATTCAGGTGAAAGCCGATTCCAGTCTCACTCTCGAAGGGGGCGCGATGCTGGAGGCCAAAGGTGGAGGCATGGCAACGATCAAGGGAGCGATTGTGCAGATCAATTAGCGATTGGCTTCACGAAAAGGGGGACTGAAATCGGTGTGCCACTGGCTCTGCCAGTGTGATTGCGCAACTCGGTTGGATCGCAGCATCGAGACTTTCTCTTGTTTAGCCCCGGCCTTCAGGCCGGGGTATGGAGCCGAAAATCATCGGCAGTGCAAGCCCCATTCATGGGGCTTTCGGTTGATCGCGCCGAAAAAGCCCCATGAAATGGGGCTGAAGAGGATGAGCGTAGGGACCGTGAACCCCGGCCTAAAGGCCGGGGCTAAACAAAACAATTCAGATTGGCGACTTGTGTAGATACCAATGGCTCTGTGAGCCGTGCGAGTTGGCAAAACGCTCTGCACCGACGCACGGCCGACACGGCCGTGGCACACAATCCATTGGTCTTGTCACGATGTCCTGGTTCTCAAGAAAAACGTCCCATCATGTCCATCGTTCTCGAAGCACAAACCGCCGGGCAGCCGAGCCGCCGCATCATTTTGCGGAGCGGGCAGGTGGCGACGTTCGGGAGCGATGTCTGGACCGATTTCAGCTTTCCCGCCGACAGCGGGCTGGCCGCGCGGCACTTTCAGCTCGATTGCCGCAACGATCGTTGTGAATTGATTGTGCTCGATCCGCAGTCGGAAGTCTTTCAGAACGAGATGCCGGTCCGTGCGGCCCAGTTGCGTTCCGGCGATCGGTTGACGATTGGTTCGACCACGATTCGTGTCCAGTTCAGCGGCCTGGAATCGAGTTGGTCGAAGGATCAGCAAGCGACCGAAACGCCTCAATTCAAAGTCACGACGGCGGAAGCGTGCCGGGGAGTGGAACTGGCCCCCGCCGTGGCCGCGATGGTGAGTGCGCATCCCGTGCCACCCGCTTGCCTGGAGGCACTCGTGGCGGCGGGCCTGGTTCCGGCGGCGGTGCGGGTTCTCGCCGCGGTTCTGCCGGCACGGGCGGCGGTCTGGTGGATGTGCGATGTCCTGCAACAATCCCCCGCATCAGAACTTCACAGCGACCTGTTGAAACAGATTGAAGCCTGGATCGTCGAACCGACCGAGGCGCGACGCCGTCAGATTGAAACAGTGGTGCAGACCGCCGATCGCCAGTCTCCGGTGACGTGGCTCGGCTGGGCGGTCTTCTGGTCCGGTCCGAGCCTCGCCCCCGCCGCGGTGGATGCCGTTCTGCCGCCCGGTCATCTCGTGGGGACAGCGGTCGCGACTGCGGCCATGCTGCTCGCCGGAAAGAATGCTTTAACGATGTCCGCCACCTTGCAGCAGATTCTGCTGCAAGGACGAGCCGTCCTCGATGGTCAGCGACCGTGGCCGACGCAGTCGAGTTGACGTCGACTGTGACGGCTGTTCGGGCTGTAACGGGCCGTCCGGCGAGAGACGGGCTGTGCGGTTCTAACGATTGAACTTGCGCGAAGTCGACAGCCGACAGAGACCCATTGCGTCGACAAGGAGCGGGGCATGCTGGCTGCGCGGGTGGGAGATTTGCATGTCTGTCCGATGGTGACCGGGATTATTCCTCACGTGGGAGGACCGATCCTGCCGCCGGGGGCTCCGACCGTGTTGATCACCAGCCTGCCGGCCGCCACGTTGGGAACGCCGTGCGTCTGCGTCGGGCCGCCCGACTCGATCATGAAAGGATCGGCGACGGTGCTCATCGGCGGCAAACCCGCAGCAAGAATGGGAGACACCACGGCTCACGGTGGATCGATCGTGTTGGGAGCACCGACCGTGATGATCGGCGGCTAGCTGTCCGTGGATTGATTCGACTCGTGTGCCACGGCCGTGTCGGCCGTGCGAATTTGCAGGGCGTTTTGCCACATTGCACGGCCGACACGGCCGTGGCACACAATCCGAATTCCTGGTCGTGACGGAGCGCGAGTTACGTTTGCGTTCGACTGTGATCCTCGCAGGACGGGGTTTCTGACCACCATCAAGTGCCACCGATGACTCGTTATCCCCACACCACCTGGCAACAAAAGCGGTGGTCGCCCGCCTCCCGTCGGTGGGTGCGGATCGTGGGCGGACTGGGGTTGCTGCTGGGATTGGGAGCGCTCTTCGGACACGCGCTGCTGGTTCCCTTCGCGCAGCCGCAGGTGCATGTGTTCGTACTCTCGGGAGAGGTTCCGTCGGATGTGTGGCCGGAAGCCTTACCTTCCCTCCGTCCATCCCCCGCCGCTTCCACGTTGTTTCCTCTGGTTCAAACGTGGACCGAGTCGGCAAAGTTGCCCGAGCCGCGGTGGGTTGCGGGACTCGCCAGCGGACAGACGCTCGACGACATCGTCCATACGGCCGAATCGCCCTCGATTCGTCCCGGTGATGTGGCCATCGGAGTGGTCCAATCTCAACTCGCGACGATTGACGGTGTACTGTATCTCGTCGATCGCCTGAACCCCCGCGATCCGCAGCGTGGGCGAGTGCCCTTCGACAAATTCGTGGAAGCGTTCCGCACATCGACCGCCGGCACGAAGCTGCTCTGTCTCGACGCCGGTCAACTGAGTGCCGACCCGCGGAGCGGCATGAGCATCAACAATTTTGGCGAACCTCTCCGCAAAGCCGTCGAGAGCACGGGGGATCCACGACTGTGGGTGCTCGTCTCGCATCGTCAGGGCGAGTGTTCGCAGGTGGTGGAAGGACGCCCACCCACCGTTTTTCTGGACGCCGTGGTCCGGGGACTGCAACGTGAATCGAATCAAAACCGCGATCTGCAGATTTCACTCGCCGAGTTCGTCGACTTCGTCCATCGGGAAACCGCTGTTGGGAAGCATCGAACAGGAGCGTTTGCGTCACAGACACCGTGGTTGCTGCACGGCGGAGGAGTCTGGACCGCCCAGCAGTTGGAGACGGTTCTCACTCCAATGCCCCGTCTGATACCGGCGACGCCAACAGCGGCGCTGGCAAAAGCAGACGCCGCCGCGGTGAGTCCCGACAAACCACAGCCGTCCGCGCCGGCACCGACTGACGCTGCGACGGCTGCCACCGCACAACCGGTGACATCCATGACGGTTCCCGAACTGCTACAAGCTGCTTGGGAACTGCGCGATCAACTCGAACAGGCTGCACCAAACTCGCCGTCGCCCTCGTTGCGGCCGCGCGATTTCGCCCCCTTCCATTGGAATCGGCTGCTGTCGGAACTCGTTCAGGCTGAGTCGCTCTGGCGATGTCAGCCCGCGGCTTTTCCCCCGCGCATTCACACGCTGCTGCAAATCCGCGTGAATGACCTGCGCGCCCTTGCCGGCGCGAACAACACTGCCGGTTCAGAGTGGCTCAAGAATGTCCAACAGTTACAACCACGCCCCGCAGGGGAATTGAACGCCTTCGTATCACTCTCGATGGCTGAACAGTGGCAACGCTGGACTCAGGCTCAACCCAGCGCACAGGACCTCGCAGAACGGAGGACGCTTCAAGAACTGCTGACCACCACTGATCCGCAAGCGTTCTTGAAATGGGTGGAGTCCAAACCATCGAAGCTGCATGCCGAGATGCAGTTTGCCGGGCAGCTTTCATCATCAACGGGACGCGACTGGCCACAAATTCAGCAGGCGTTGCAAGTACGCTCACAAGCGGAAGCACTAGCCTGCGATCCGCTTGCGGTTCAATGGTTTGCCGAGGACTTGCTGCGGGGAGACCGGCTGCGCTGGTATGGCGAACGCAAACGGAGTGACCCGGTTCAAACGGAGGACAGCGCGACGGCTCAGCAGACACTCCGTGAGGCAACGGCCGTCTATCAGCAGGTTGCCGCCGCGACCGAACGGATTTTCGCGGCGCAGCAGTTGGAAGCCGACCTCCTCGCCGCTCTTCCCCACTGGATGGCATTGTCTCGCAATCATTCGTTGACAATTCGCCCCACACTCTCGGCGGAATTGCTCCCTTTGATTGTGGAACTGGCGGAAGCCATCGAATTGCTGGCGAATGCCCGTTCACAAGACTGCGGTCGCTTGGAACAACTGCGGCACGGTCTTCAACGACGTCAGGGTCGTATTGAAACCATGCTCTTTCCGGAGGGCGGATTGGGGCAACCGGGTCTGCCGGAGACCACGGACGGCGGACTGCGTTCGGTCGTTAGGGCCCTCTTGGAAACCCCGCTGCCAACGGCAACGCAACGACAGGCGCTTCAGAAATGGTTGGCGGTCGCGGCTGTCACGCAGACGCCTTTGCCGACGGTAGGGGGTGGCGTTGACGATCCGATGGCAGGCCCGCTCGAACCGGATCATGAACTCGAATCGTGCTTCGCACGCCTGCTGCAACCGTTGCGACGGCAACCGGACAGAGAGCAGACCCAGCCGGAACGATGGGCGTTTCCATCGCTGATAAGCGACAAGGCGGCGGCGTGCTGTCAGGCCTATGTCACCCTGCCGGGAGAATTGCGGAAGCACCTCAAGGAACCGATCGCGTCCGATCATTCCGCCGCCATCGCGTGGCGACATACGTTCTGGTTGATCGATCCGCGCGACGAGATTCCCGTAAACATCGAGCACAGCCTCACGGCGTTGCTCCTCGACGACATGCAGCGCGTGGTGCATTGGCAGTGGCAACAAGCGATGACGGCTCAGTCCGATGCGACGGACCAGGAATTCAGCCGCTTGCAGGAGCAAGTCGATCACCTGAGCGCAATCCTCACCAACTCGTTTGGCGGGTTGCGGCCCAGTGTTGCGAAGGACATCGTTCGCGTCAGTAGTCCCAACCTGATGGACTTGGCGGCAACCCCCGAGCAGATGCTGCTGCTGACCGTCCAGAATCCGCAGCGGGTTGCCACTCCAGTGCGCTATGTCGTGGAGTATGATCCCGAGCGATTAGAAGTCGAGACGACCTCCGAGCATTGCCAATTGGCGCCTCAAGTCCCGCGGGCGGATAGTCACATCTGGCCTTACGACGCGACTCCGCCGACAGCGGCCACCTACACGTTGCCGGTCGAAGGACAGGACGAACTCCGTTTGAAAGTTCGCGGGCAGCCGTCGGAAGGATCGACGCGGCTGGTGGTCCATGTGGTGACGGATCGGTCCAGTCTGCGACAGGACATCGTAGTCAACTTGCCACAGCGTCCGTTGGCGACGGTGCAGCTGAAGGCGTTGCGCAATGAACGGCTGGTCGTGGCCGATCAACAACTGCGTCCGTTTGGCAACCGATCCACGTCGTACTCATTTCTGGTGCAGGGATTGCGACGTGACACCACCACGCTGGACATCACGGCGTATCGGGTCACTGCCCCGACAGTATCCTGGCCGACCACCACGACGCTGCCGACGGCTGATCTTCAGCGGTGGCTGAGCCAGACAGCCGACATTCAGGAAATCGCCACGCTTCCGGGAGTGCCGGTGCAGACGGACTCTGCGGTGCCTTTACACTTCTCGGCCGTCAAACCCGAGCCGACCGTCGCACTGGATGTCTCCGGCGGAGTGCTGCTCATCATGCGTGATGCAGCCCGTCAATTATCCACTTGGCAGCATCTCCCGTGCACACCGCTGCGACCCGCGGCGTATGTCGATGCCACGGTGCAATACGACGAGCCGCGGGAAATGCTCCGCATTGTTGTTCGTCCGCGCGATGAACTGGAAATCCCTGCCGAAGGAATTCCCGTGCGCTGCCGAATCGTCAAGGACGCCGATCAAGCCTCGTCGACACCGATTCGCTGGGAGGCTGCCCCCGCTCACTCCGTCAGCGGAATGTTGCAGCCGTACCAGCGCGAATTCACGCTGAACCTTCCCTGGCGGAGTCCTGCCGAGCGTGCGGCGGTGCTGATCGACGTGGATGAGTGGTCCCGCGCGTTCGTCTTCAAAGTCGAACCGGATGGAGTCCGGCCATCGGACGAGTTCGCCGTCGAGATTCTCGAGCCGCAACGACGGTCAGCGATCCGGGCTCCTGCGCCAGTAATTCCCGTGACGGTCGCGGTGACGATTCCCCCACGGTTCATCGTCGGTGAGAATCTCATCGAAGTCGGTGTCGATCGGAACGGCGACCGCCGTCTGGAGGGCGAGCCGACGCTGCGTCTTCCAACCGATCGCCAGACGGGTGTTGTCCTCGACTCCATTGATGCCACCGGGATCTGGACGCTGAAGACCTCGGTCCGCGATTGGCAGATCTCGGTGCCAACGGCGGGCTTGTCGGATCAATGGGGCACCGTGCTGGCCCGGATTGCACGGGGACCGCATGAAGTCTGGAGCGAGGGAACGGCGGTCGCCTTCGACAAACAAGGCCCGCGCCTGTCCCGGATCAATCTGTCTGGCAAGGGAGAGCTGGCGGTCGGTCAACCCCTGCAGATCACCATGCGGGCGGATGACCACGAATTGAGCGGTGTGGCCAGTGTCGCCGCGGGGATCGATCAGACTGGACTCGGAATCATCAGTCCGACCACCGTCATGATTCCTGCGAAGGCCGACGACGAGGACGGATGGTCCGTGACTTTGCCCACGGAAAAACTGACACCCGGCCCGTATGTCGTCGTCCTTCAAGCCACCGATCTGGTTGGCAATACCGGCCCGATCAGTGTGGTGCCGATGCACTGTCTGACAGCGGAAGAAGTCGCCGCGCGGGCGGCCGTCCCCCTGCAGGGTCAGGTGCAATATGCAGGCGCGGCGATCAGTGACGCGGAGGTCCGGCTGACAGCGGTGCCGCCGAAAGATGCGCCCGCAACAACGTCTCCGCCGAAAACACTCACGACGAAGACCAACCGGTCGGGGCAGTTTACCTTTGAATCGGTGGCACCCGGTCAATACGACTTGATCGCCACCGGGACCGTCCGTGGTTTCCGTTACGAAAACCGGACCAAGGTGACCGTCGCGCCGGGGAAAGAATCGGTACCTCTGCAACTCGTCTTCGGTCAGAAAGCCCGGTGACGGCAGACGGTTTAACAGCCTGTGGATGATTGTCTCTTCGTGCGCCACGGCCGTGTCGGGCATTG
Organism: Planctomycetaceae bacterium; assembly: GCA_041753475.1. Lineage (GTDB taxonomy): Bacteria > Planctomycetota > Planctomycetia > Planctomycetales > Planctomycetaceae > DSVQ01. Next base: position 19,873 of record JBGSUN010000022.1, read on the forward strand.
GTAACTACACAAGTCATGGGATTGGGTCATTCTTGTTTAGCCCCGGCCTTCAGGCCGGGGTGAGCATCAACCCCAGTCTGCCAGATTCAGCCCCGTTTACGGGGCTTTCTATGGGTTGAGCCGAGAAAGCCCCATGAATGGGGCTGAATCCATCTGTGATTTCCTCTCCAAACCCCGGCCTGAAGGCCGGGGCTAAACAAGAAATGCCTCGAGTTGTGATCCCACCGTGTTGTGTAGATATCAATGGACGTGCCGGCCGTGCGATTTTTGATTACGTTCTGCCGCTGCGCACGGCCGACACGGCCGTGGCACACAATCTATCCGCGGGCCGCTTAACAAATCCGTAGCGGCGAATCGCGACCGATCGGGAACCGGACCGCGAAAATCTTGACCGACTTTCGTCGATTTCCGTTGGTTCCGTGCCGATGGAATAAATTGGCGATCAGCGTTCGGGTCGCGGTACGTCTCGGTTGGCCATCCTCCAGACGCATGATTGTGCAATGCGCTGCCGGTGTATGAGCGTGTGGGGCTGCTTCCGGATCGCTCAGCTCTTGGGGCTGATGGCGATGATCGGCTGTGCTTCGGCACCGGGCTCATCGGCAATTTCTGCCGGTCCGCCCGTGCCTGGTGCTCCGCTGGTCGCAGCACCGCCGTACACGCTGTGGACGTTTCTGGGGTTGGATCCCCTGTTCCACAAGGTGGGGACGAAATGTGACCATCTGCATGCCAAGATGGCCGGCCTGCATCCCGCGTTTGGTCCTACGATTCCGCTGAAACCGTTAACCGACCCCGCGCTGGCGCAGTCGCCGAACGTGGCGGTGGCCAGTGCGTCTTCCGTCGTGGCCAAGAAAGCTGAAGTTCCGCAAACGAAAGCGGCTTTGGCAGCCGTGGCCGACATCGGGTGTGCCTGTGATCCGGCAACCGTCACCGCGTTGCGGGCCGGTCTCGATAGTTGCTTTGCGGAAGTCCGCATCGCCGCGGCGGAAGCGATCCGCAAATCGGTGCGCCTCGCAGAAGATGACTGCGACCGTCACCGTTGCTGCACGCCAGAGCTGTCGGAAAAACTGTATCAACTCGGCTGGGGCTGTGACGAAGAGGGCTGCTATCTGGAAGCCGATGGCAATGTTCGTCTGGCAGCGCGGCAGGCCTACCGTGCCTGCGGTTGCGATTGCTTCCCTGCTGATACGGAACCACAAATCTCGCAGGAACGTCCTCGCAAAGAGGTGCTGAAGTCCGCCCAGGCCGGCGAATAGTGCCGAGAGTGGGGTCAACGCGCTGGGACAATCTGCGGCTCAGCAGGAGCTTCGCCCTCCCGAACGGGGCTCACCGTCTCATCACCGGAACGGGCTGAATCACGAGATTCTCGGAGACGACGGGCACCAGCAGAGCGGTCGCCATATCCCAGCCTTGCGCTCGTCGTGGTTCAAGCTGAGTGAAGCGGAAACTCAGACTCGCCATGTCGGCGGGGGAGAGTTCCCTCGCAAAATTCCAGGTCTGCACGAACAGATGATGGGCGGCATCAAACCGCCGCTCCACGTTGAGCAGCATCGGGGAAGAGGGCGAATGATCTCCATTCAGATCCGTCCAGACCTGCGGCTCGGTGGCGACGGTGTCATACCGTTCGATCAGCGTGAGACTGGCACCATCGTGACGGATCTGCCAACCGATGTTTGGCATCGGCAGTGCTTGCCAGGCTTCATCTGTGGTCTGTTTCTGTAGCAGGACGGCGCAGGATTCCGAACGGTCTGCGTCCATCGGGGCGTTCGTGATCCATCCCTGCACACGAGCCGTCACGGCGGCACGCGGCCAGGCGGGCAACTGAAACTCCCATGTGGGTAACGGTTGCCCCGGCAGGTCCGCCGGTCCCATACACACGGCCGCGGTACCGATCTCTCTTCCCGCGGCGTCCAGCGGGTGGAGCAGAAAATACCCGATCGTTGGCCGCGGCGTGAATTGACCATCGCGCTGGCGCAAGCTCCAGCGGACACAGAGGCAGTTTCCTTTCCAGACGGGGCGCGACGCCACCACTTCACACGGAGCGATTTGACCAGCAGCGTGGTCCTGCAGAGACACGGACCGTTCGGGGAGATCGGCCACGATTCTCAGTGTCCCGTCGTCAGCCGGGCGAAACGTCAGTTTTTCACCGCCCACGATGCTGATGCGGCTGACAGCGGATTCAAAGCGCAGATCGAATGGTTCCGTGTTCGCCGTTGGCTGCGGGAGGACGATGGGCTGGCCCACCTGTGCAGCACTCTGGAATCCGTTACGCCCTTCCACCGAATACCGCGGGGGTTGGGCGAGCGCTCGCAGATACGCCTGCAATCGCCCTGCGTCGCGAACCGTGACATCGGACGATCCGCCGGTTGCTTCCGAAATCCGTGAGAACTCCCGTCGGGCCTGCTCGACCTGTTGATCGGCGATCCCGAAGCCCACCAGATGAATCGCCACGTCACGCCCTGGAACGGAGCGGAGAACGTCTTCCAGTTGCGTCTGTTTCTCCGGAGTCGGATTGAACTGATAGTTCAGACCGTCGGTGATCACAACCATCGTCTTGGTGACATCGGACTGGACGGATTCAAACTGTTGCAGCCCTTGCAGGATGGAAAGATACAACGGTGTTTCGCCCCACGGTCGCAGGTAACGGAGCCGGTCTTCCATCTGGCTCCGTTCAACGACACCAAACCGACCGATGCGGAGCACGGTTTCAACATCTTCATACGGTTGAAGGCTGGAAGGAAAAGGAAATTGCTGCCGGTACAATGGCTGACGCACAACCCCGGCCGCCGCGGTCTCACCAGAGGCGACACGGTGTCCGTAGATGCTGACGCCGACCTGCACATCGGGTTGATCGGCCAGATCCTTCAGCAGCGCGGTCAAGGCTTCTACGGCTGCATCGAGCTTGCGCACCGAACCGCGTGTCCCTTCCCGCGCGACGTTGTCGGTCATGGAAGCGGACGCATCGAGAATGAACAGGATCGCATTCGGTCGACGTTGATGACTCTGCACCACCACGGTGGTCGGGGAGGGTGCAGCCGGCAGGGAGCGAACGGTTAACCCGTCCGTGGGAGCCAACTGAAAATTGTCCGCGAACCGATGTCCTCGAAAGAAAGCGATGGCACGAGCCGACGGTGAGTGCTGGAAATCCGACGTCGGAGCCGGACAGCGCAAGTGGACCCACGACGTGATCGGTTCCCCGGTTCCAGGTGTGACGGCGGGAAGTGCCGCCGCCGCACGGATGGCCGTGGTCTCCGCGGCACGATCTTGCTGACTGATCAAGACTGCGGCCGTACCCGCAGGAATGAGTGCGTTGGGTAACCGCGTGACCGAGACGTCCGTCTGCAAATCATCCATGGGCAGAATCTGGGGAACGGCGACCGCGGTCACCCGAAGGCCGGGACGATCGGCGGCCAGACGTTGACGGAGCGCGTTCGCTGCGGTTTTCCCCACGGCCGTCAACGACGAGGCGAAGCCCGCTTCACACAAGTCCGCCGCATCCAGCAAATCGGTCGCCGCGCGAATGAAGAACGGGACATCGCTGTCCGGCGGACCGCACCAGAAGTCCTCAGCCATGCAAGCCGCCCGAGAGCGCAAATGGCTGCCCCACGCAGCCAGCTCCAGTGGCTGGCAAGGATTGTAGGGCAGTTCGCCAGGCAGCCAAGTCGCGGCGTTGCGGACTTGTCGTGCCTGGATTTGCCAGGCTCGATCACGTAACTCCGGCGAATCGAAACGGGCGAAGTGATCGCGCGACAAATCCTGCGGGATGCCAGCCAGGTAATGACGAACGATCGCCGAACGTTCACTCGCCTTCGACAGCAAATCGTCCCGGAGCGTCGGAGACGAATCGGCGGCGTGGTCGGCGGCTTGATCGTCCAATGCCAGCATCAACACAATTGGATGTGGCGCGGCCCCGTGAATGATCTGTATCATCCAGTCGTCCGGAGCAACGGAATCACTCTTTCCCGTTCGTTGTTTTGCCTTGGATGAGTCGGTGGGCTGCATGCCGAGTTGGATGCTGGCCTGTTGCCAGGTTTCATATAAACTCATGCGTTGTTCGACTGGGGTATGGCTGCGCGAATCCGGCTTCCGTGGTAACAGAGATGTGGACAGCATGTGCTCCATCGCGGCGACGCTGACGGCATCGACGGGACCTGTCAACAGCCGGTCGTAAGTCTGATCCACGCGGTTCCACAGCACGCCCAACTCACGTTCCAGTTGCGTCGACAGTGTGTCAACCAGCGACACCAGTTCTGTGGTGCCCCCTTGTTCGCGGCAGTTTTCCATCGCTTGCTCAAGTTGTTTCCAACTTTTTGTCGCAGTCGCCCATTCCTCGATACGTTGACGGGCGGCACCCTCCGTATCGCCGTTATGGGCCGCGTAAATCCACTCAGCGAGTCGCGGCAATTCAGCGGCGGCCCGATCACGCTGGTGAATAGCCCGGATCAATTGTCGCGCGGATTGCTGGCAAACCACCAGCTTTTTTTCGGCAGCAGTCAACTGGTTACGAGCGAAGGCCAGGTCATCGTCCGTTCCCACGAACAGATGATCCAAAATCGCACGGAGGTCCGCTTCCACCGGTTGGGTTTGCCGTTCCAGCATGCGGTGGACTGTGACCTCGGACAACGCCTGAATGTCCCCCAGCGACACCAACAAGGTGAACACACGCGACATCAATTCGGAGTCGGACCATGCCGCGTCCGGAGCATCATCAATCAGATGCTGCAGGACCACGAGACCCCAGTATTGTGGAACGGAGGCGTTCCGATGGAGATCATCCAAAAGGTCTCTGGCGAACTGTCGCGCGGGGCGTTCGCGAATCTGGTCAAAGACATTGGCGATCCGTTCATTCACTGCCAGTGGATGCGAACTCAGCCGCTGAGTGAGGTGACGGTGATGCAGGCGGGCCTCTCCAGGCTGCAAGGGCAAACGGCAGCGCGTGCTTTCCTTCAGTTGGTCAAACAACGACCGAATGGAACGTTCCACATCGTCACGCTGTTGGGTTGCCCCGCCCCCTCCGGCAAGCAGACGCTCATAACTCAACAGCAAATGGTTCAACTGTTGCCAGCCGACGGGATCGAACCGCCAGGGGGCCAGATCCGCAGCTACCACGCGCTCATTCCAGAATTGTGACATGCGCTGCAATGCGGAATCGCGATCGATTGTCGAATGCAGGCGATCGGCTTTCTCGCGCCACGCCTGTTGCGTCTTGTCGGACGCGGCCCACGCAAGATCGACTTGACGATGTCTTGAGGCGATCAGCGTCGGTGTCTGGATCTGACCACGATTGGCGTGGACCCATTCCGCTGTTCGCTGGATGACGAACGTGGTCAATTCGGACAGGGAAACATGATGATCGCCGTTGCCACCACACTCGGTTGCATCGGCCTGACCGGTCAGCGCCAACCACACGGCTTCCCCAAACACCGACCCACCAGTGGTCGATGAATCCCAACCTTTTTGCCGGCCGGATGTGTCCGTCAGGATGGCCAATGATCGCCACCGTCCCGCATCGTGTTGCCGCTTCATCAGGATGGCAAGTTGATCTGCGAACGTGTCGGCGAGAACGCCGGCTTGCCAGACACGCGCCGGCTGGCAGCGATCGAAAATGACCAGCCGTCGAACGTGTGCGGGGAATGTGTCTCCCGCAATGTGTTCCAGCAGCGCCTCGACCGGAAGCCATTCTTCCGCTCGGACGAGGGACGCCTGCGGCGGAATGAGACAGGGACGACCCGCATCATCCACCAGACCGGGAAGACGAACGTAGACGATCACCGCGCCGGTCTGGTCCGCTGTGCCGACAAGTTCCTGCAAGGTGCGACGGAAATCGGCGAGGGCCGCACCCACCGAGGCGGCGGGGGTGTAGTTCCGGATCATGAAGGTGGTGTTATCGAGGAGTTTCAGTCGTTCGATTTCTTCCGCCAGCCACGGCGTCTGCGGAATCGGCCCGGGTCGCAGATCCGTCATAATCAGCATGGGGGTCTTGCGCGGAGCATCCACGGCCACCAGCAGAAAAGCCCCCATCAAGACCAGCAGGACCGCCAGCAGACCGAACAACCGGATTGGACGCCAGCGTGCTCCCGATGACTTTTCCGGAGGCAGTTCCACCTGCCAGTTGTGCTGCGGAACAGGCCGTGACCGCCTCGACCGCCGCCATCCAGTGGAGAGGGGCCGCGATTCAACGGGGGGCACAACCTCAAGAGACATGGCCACGATCTCTGGATAGAAAGGATGACAGCCTTTCTATCGACAGGTCAGGGGCTGATCGCTATCGCAGACGTCTCAGGCTCCCAATCCGGAACATCTGTGTCATACGGACAGCAGCAAGTTCACGTGCTTCGGTCACTTCCCATCACCGTGTGCTCCGGCTGATCGAGCATCATCCCGTCCCGCATCGTTCGTGATGTTGCACTTCAGCAGCCGCGGGTTACTGCTTCTGCCACATCTCCGGTCGGACCAGCACGGAATCGTCCGTCTGACTGTCCGCGTCGCTGCCGAATGACTTCTGCCACTCGGGAAACGAGGTCAAGTGCGTCAATTGCTCATTCAGGAAAGTCGTACACCAATAAGGGCCTTGAATCCGCAGCAGATTCCGTTCGCCATGCCAGCTCATGTCCCGAACCTGAAAGGCGTAATCCGTATCGATCAGGCAGTCGGAAGCATGGACCTGAAGTTTCTGGCCTGGTTCGATGCCGATGCGGGCGATCCACTGGCGCGTGGGCTTGGGATGCGACCATAAGCAGGAGTGCGCGATTTCGACTTTCGCCTCTTGCGAAGTCTGCATTATCACACCTGCAAGAATGCTATTGCTGATGCGGACACGCGGACCGTCAACAACCAGAGTATCTTCTGCATAGCAGTCCACGAACTCGACAGGGTCCTTGTTTCCTTCGACGGGCCAGAGATGGATCGTGCAGTCCGGCAGATGTTTGCGAAAGGTGCAATTCGCCACACGGCGGGCCGAGCAGGCCAGTGAGTGCCGCTGACCTTGGCGTTGGAAGTGCAGCCCCTCAATCGTCCAGTCTCCTCCCTGAGTCAAAAATAATCCCTCGGACTTGGGTCGATAGCCGGCTGCGGCGCGGAGAGTGAACCGTCCCGGGGGGGATTGCATTTCCACATACGGAAATGTGCCGTCGCTGCGGACTTCGATCGTGTCGCCATCCTTCAGTTTTTCGATGGCCTGAGACAGCGAGACGTAACCGGCGACGGGTTTGGCATCGCGCAGGATCACGACGGGCCCTCCCTCCAACGCCGCGGGACGGTGTTCGACCGGCTCGGCGGCACGCGCCTTAACCATGTCATCGTAGGCAGCGCCGGCACCGAGGCGTGTGATTTCCGGGCCAACATCCTTCAGTGTCGGATGCCGTTTTCGAGCCGATGTCACTTCCTCCTGGAACTGACGGAATGCATCGGCAACATCGGTCCGTGAGAAGAAGTCCCAGGCAAACGTGGCGGGTTTCGCCGGTGCCAAAAAGTCCGGCTGGCCCCAATAGGCATTCCATGTTTCGCAATCCTTGGCGACAGCATCCAGCTTCGCCGTCGCCGCTTCACCCATCCAGAAACCGCCAGGGTTGAACTGCACGACTTGATTGCCCGACCCCTTCAACTGGAGCCCCTGCTGCGGTTCGCCCTTACCATGGACAATGAGCAGTGGTCCCAGGACGACAAACAGATTGTCGTGCGCGGTGACGTTACACGTCGTTGACTTGTCCGGTTGCGACCAGAAATGGAGCGGACTGCCACCATAGAAAATGTTCGAACGGAGCGAGATCGATTGCGTGCCGGCTTCCAGACCGATCATGGCGACTTTGCCAATGAACACGTTGTTCTCAAACTCCAGCCGAACCTTGGGTCCGAACCCCATCCCGGTATATTGCGACTCGCAGGAAACCAGCGAGTCACGCACGATCAACTCTTGGCCGGTAAAGGAGATGACGTTGCCAGTGTGACCGTGGGGTAGGATCAGTCGGCATCCAGTGAACGACCAGCGATCGCCCTTTCCCACAAAGAGAAAGAACGCTTCCGCGACCACACCGACGAAATCACAGCCCTCGATTTCCAGCGGAGCATCGTCCACTTGAAACCAGACGTTCAGTCCGACGTCAGCAATTTCCATAGTTGGCAAAAAGCAGGGGTGATAGCCGGCACCGGCGCGGATTCGCAACGCCTGGCCGTTACGCACCACTTGCCCCAGCTTGAACGGTCCGTTGCCATGGACTTCGAGCGTCTCATCCCCTTGCAGGACCGCAAAGGCTTCGTTGGCAAAGCGGTACTCGCCGCGGAGTTCGCCCGTGGGCGACAGCCGCACAAACGGTAGAGCGCGATCGGCCAAGAGTTCAGTTGGCGGCGGCGGCGATGGAACTTTGCTGCGCGGTTCAATCACGCCGCCGTCCCATTGGATCCGGCATCGGGGTAACGCGGCCGCGAACTTCTTCACTCCGGCCTCGGTCACCTTAGTCCGTTCAATATAGAGGTGAGTGAGGTGCGTGGATTTCGTGAGATAATCAAGCCCCACATTGCTGATACTGTTATCGCCAAGATTGATGCTCGTGAGGTGCTTGCAATTTCGAAAGTGTCCCAGCCCCGCGTCACTGATCCCCGCATTCGACAGATCAAGCACCGTTAGATTGGTGCAAGCTTTGAAGTGGGCCATGCCGGCATCGCCCAAGTGCGGCATCCCGGCCAGAGCCAGATGCTTCAAGTTCTTGCATTCGCTGAAGTGAGCCAATCCCGCGCTGGTCGAGACGCGACTGAAGAGAGAAATGTCCGTGAGCTGTTTGCAGTTCTTGAAGTGGGCGAATCCCGAGTCGGTGACAGGACATTCGAACACGACCAGGTTCGTGAGATCTGCGCAGTTCGCGAAATGGGCCAGGCCTGCATCGCTGACCTGAGTCCAGGCGAGATTCAGCTCCTTGAGGTTCCGGCAATCCTTGAAACTCGCCATCCCAGCATTGCTCATCTGTTGACCGTAGAGATGGAGCAAGGTGATATCTCTACAATCCTTGAAATAAGCGAGTCCGAGATCGGAAATCTCCTCACCGTTCAGTCTCAGCGACGTTAATTTTTTGCAATCTTTGAAGTAGGCCAGTCCCGCGTCACTGATGGGCGTGTCGTACAAGTTCAGGGATGTGAGGTTCCGACAACCCGCGAAGGAGGACAGCCCGGCGTCCGTCACCTTCGTGTTGCCATCTAAGGTGACACCCGTGAGTTCAAACGGCCCGCGCGGCAATGCGCCCACAGTTCCAATCGCGCTGGAAATGCCGTTGAAATTGATGTGCCCGCCGATCGACAGGACATACTCGGCGGCGAGACGATCGGGATCGGCTCCCACGGCCGGCATCGTGGCCGCCGGTACTGTATCCTTTGCGGCAACAGCGGCCGGTGCTTCCAGCGTGACGGTGACGCGTACCTCTTTCTTTCTCTTCAGCGAGAAGGATTCCGCCGTCAATTCCGTGCCAGTATCATCCGTGACCACCAGATGCACGTTCGGCTGACCTTCGACCTGATATTTCCCGCTCGGCAGCGGTTTCTTCTCGGCAGTGGTGATGGTCCAGGTACGGTTGCTGTCTTTGTCGCGAATCACCAGCCCGTCTTTTTCGAGGAGCGCCTGTACGGCCGGGTCTTCGATCTGAATGATGAGCGTTCCCTGATCGGTCTGCACACGGAAGATCACAAACGCGAGCAGCATGACCAAGGCACCGCCGAGGACCAGCGCAACGCGGCGGGAACGGGGTTGCGCGGGAAGCGGCGCGGTCTGCAGCGGAGGCTTGGGAACCGATGGCGGCACGCTTTTGATCGATGACTCATTTGCGGGGAGCACCGTGGTGTTGTCGGTGTCCGCTGTCCGGCCGACATGGTCGAGAGCGTCGATGAATGCCTGTGCCGAAGTGAAGCGGTCCGCCGGGTTTTTCTCCAGCAGTTGCATCACCAGTCGCGACAGCCGCTCGGGACAGGCCAGATTCAGCGTGTGTGGTGCCGCCGGCGTGTGGGAGGCGAGACTCATCAGAATTGACATGGTGTCGAGACCGGCGAACGGTCGCTGACCGGTGAGGGCTTCGTACAGGACGCAGCCCAGGCTGAAGAGATCGGCGCGGCCATCGAGTGTTTGGCCACGGGCTTGCTCAGGAGACATGTAAGCCGGAGTGCCGACGATCGTCCCACAGGTGGTGAGATGCGTATCGTCCTGCGCGTCGGAACTGGTGGCGGAGGCTTTGGCGAGGCCGAAATCGAGCACTTTGACTCGGCCGCTGGGGGCTTCCAGCCAGAGGTTGCTCGGCTTGATATCACGATGGATCAACCCGGCGTCATGCGCAGCGGCCAACCCCGCAGCGGCTTCACGGGCAATCCGCACTGTCTGTTCAATCGGTAGCGGTCCGTTCGACCGTTTCAGCAGCGCATCGAGTGGCTCCCCTTTCAGCAACGGCATTGCCAGAAACGGGATGCCATCGGATTCACCGACATAGAAAATCGGCACGAGGTGATCGTGGCTGAGTTTTGCCGCCGCGCGGGCTTCGCGCAGAAAGCGTTCCTTTGCCTGTGGATTCGCGGCATGGTCTGATCGCAACGTTTTCAAGGCAACTTCACGACCCAGCCGAGTGTCGAGCGCGAGGTACACGGTTCCCATGCCCCCTTGCCCCAGCACACCGAGCGGTTGGTAGTATTCCAGCCGTGCCGGCAACGGAGCAGCCGGCGCTGGTGCGGAAACGGGGCCGGGAGACTGGGTCACCCCGGCAGCGTTGGCGGCTGTGGCCTCCACTTCCGGAACCGAAATCGCCGCCTTCAGCCGCGCTTGCAGGCGCTGCACCAACCGCTCGTCATCGGGATCGACGACCGTCTCCTGATTCGGCAACAGATTCATGACGGTATCGTTCTGGCCGTCCAGGGATTCCGCCATTTCAACAACGCGGCTGTCGTCCGCACATTCCACAGCCAGTTTTTCGGCTTGGGCGCTCGGAAGTTGCCCGAGGACCAGCTTTTTCAGTAGTTCGGGATCGGCTGGCAGAGGCGGCGTCGACATCGGTGGATTCCCTAGAAAACACGAGCGGCGGGCCATTTTTGACAAGGTCCGCACCGGCATGCTTTTATGCCGCTACTCTGGAGTAGACCCTGAAGAACGGGAACCTGTTGCGAAAATGAGATTATTCGCCCAACTCGGCCATTTCTTCTCGAAGCCGTGCCATAACCCGGCCGCGCGTGAGGTACACGGCGTTCACGGTGACTCCGAAATCGCGGGCTACATCGGTTCCGGGCCGGCCGTGAACGGCCACCTGCTGAAAAATCTGCCAGGTCTGCGGCGGGAAATCCGTTTGGACGATCCGCATGATCCGGCCCATGAGATACCGCCGGTATTCGACTTCCGTAGCTTCGGTGACGGCATCGGGCAACGCGAGTTGCTCCAACTGCTCGGTGGAAGATTGTGCGTGTGGTCGCCGGCGATGCCATGCCAACGTGTTGTGGCGGAAGACGGTCCAAAGCCAGGCGCGAAAACTGCGCGAAGGATCGTAGTCAAACCGCGGCAGTTCACGGAGCAGGATGACAAAGACTTCCTGCAAGTGATCTTCGAGGTCAGCAGAACTCACACCGAACCGCACGGCCCACCGCCGCAGCAAGGGCGTGAACAGGCTGACAAACCGCTCCCAATCGCGGGGAGCAGGTTGGTTGCACAAGCGCTGCAGCAACGTCGCCGGGGTCTCCATGCAGGAAACGTACTTGGATCGACGGCAAGGGTCAATGCTTGCGGACACAGCCGTTGAACTATGCCGAAGATCACCGCACGAAAAAAGCCGCCCACGATCTGGCGATCGCGGACGGCTTTCTCGCGGGTTCCCCCCACGATGGCTGTGGTGTTGGCTTGGCGCGGCTACCGGACGCGGGCTTGGAATGTGACGGTACCGCCGGTCTTCTCTGGCAGCGAGTCATCGAATTCCCAGATCAGCACGAGGCTCCCTTCGCCGTTGTCCTGGACGACGAGTTTGCCATTCCGGTCGGAAGTGGCGCTGTCTTCCACGTATTCCAGGCGGGGCGTGAGATTATCGACGATCCGCACCGACGTGACTTCGCGCGGGCCGAGGTTGTCGTAACGGATGGTGAAGGTGACGATGTCACCAACTTCCGCGGTTTCCTTGTCAGCGACTTTGACGATTCGCAACTCACCAGGTTTGTCGCTCTTCAGGTCGTCAATCACCGTGATGACTGACGCACTGATTTCCGACTGCCCAATGTTGACTCGTTCGGTCTTCCCCTGGATGACGGGGTACTGTTCTCGCGACCAGAGTTGGGCCGCATGAATTCCCAGGCCGAGGCGGGCGACATCACCCTGTTCGAGAGTCCCGGCCTGAAGGAAGACGATTTCCTGGAAGAGGTTCAGCACTTTGCCATGAAACTGCGGGCGTTGCCGTTGTGAGGCGACGCCTTGCACCACTTCGTTCTCCAAGCCGCTGGCTCGCGACCGCATGGCAACCCCGCCGACGGCAACGTTTTTGTTCTTGAGAGTGGACGCCATCCGTGTGTGGAGTTCGTTGCCCCCCGCCGTGTTTTCGGCCCGGGCGACTTCCTGAATCGTGCCTTCTTCGTGCGGCAGACTCACCGTCCGCACGGATGCAAACCGGGGAGCATAGACGCAGACCTTGTTCGATTTACTGGTCCGCTGCTTCCCTTTGTGATCGGTGAACTCGGCCAGAGTATCTTCCGTGTCGAGGCCGCGGCGTTCGTCTTCATAATAATGCAGCGGCATGTCACGATCGCCGCCATCGCAGAGATATTCATCGGGATAATGATGCGGCGACGGTTGGCAGGCGACGTCACAGATGGGCATGCCGATGCCATAGGGGTTCGCGCCGGAGAACGGCACGCGCGCTTCTGGTGGACACGAGATGATCGCTTCCGGCGGGCAGGTCGGGCCAGCGGCTTGGTACGCGGCCTGTTGGATCTGTCCATTCGCGTCCGTGGGCTGACGGGAACGGCTTGATGTGGCAAAGCAGTCCCACTCCGGCGGAACATTGGCCGCTTGACGGTGAATGCGCGTTACACCGGCATCGGCTGTCGCTTTCACCGGCGCTTCGGTCGTCGTTGGGACAACGAAATCCGGGCGTTGAGCGACCGAGGGAGCCGCGCACGCGCCGCAGCTTAAAGCGAGAGCCAGGCCGCTCCATGCGAACGCCGACGGGCGAAGATCGAAGAGAGTGCGTCGGCGTGTCATGAATCTGGTCTCCGCGGTCATCGATCGGATTTCTTTAGGGTGCCACTGGCTCTGCCAGTGCTCTTTGTTTCAAAGAGAAGACACTGGCAGAGCCAGTGGCACACACCCATTGTTCTTCTTGGTTGCTTTCACCCAGGCTAGCGCTGCCGGCGGGTGAAGTTGATGGGTTGAATCGCGTTGCGATCGTTCTGCTGGAGACGGGTCTGTGGAGTGGCGACTTCCACCATCCGCACTGGTGCACCCGGTCCCCAGAATTGCCAATCGGGAGCGTTGCGGTCCGGCGTCCGCCCCCCCATTCGCACGATCGCGATCGGACGGCCCAGCATGTCCGCTTCGGCCAGGGCATTCTGTGACGGTGGGAGATCGATCACGCGGTTCTCACCGTTCAGATGCTGCTTCTGCACGCGATCAGGTTGTTCGAGATAGACGACCTTGGTAATCATCCGGCCGTTGTCCGTCCCAACAAATTCTTCCGCGAAGAGTTCAATCTCCACCGGAAAGCGCTCAGCTTGTCCGGGTGGTGGATGCAGGCGGTCGACCAGTTCGATCGAGGGGTAGAACTCACCGTTCGGGAATTCAGGGAGATCGGTCACCCGCAGGCGGTACATCCGGCCGACGAGCAACCCGGCTTGCGCCGGCGCGGCGAGTTCGACGGGGCGTTGTGGTGTGCCATCGAAGAAGGTGACCGTGCCGGTGGTCGGCAATTTCACACGCACCGATTGAAAGTGATTCGGCGTGGCTCGGCCGGCCTGGAGAGCAATCATCCCGGCGACACCGGGGGGCACGTGCTGATCGATGGGAACATACCGACCACCGCCGGTGTTGGTTCCCTGTGCCCACACGGCACAGTTGCCGACGCAGACCAGTCCCCCCCAGAGAAGCGCGGCGACAAAGGCCTGCAACGCGCGGGACATGTGCAACATCCTTGGAAAAGCCCTGGGGAGTGAATCGAGGGCGGAAGGCTGAAAGCTGAGCCTGGTGCTGAGCTTTCAGCCCACCGCCCTCCCGCAGCCGCGGTGTGCTGCGGGAAGGGTGAGTCGAGAGGAGCGTGATGGGCGGGAGATCGATCCACCGCCCATCGTGGCATCGTTGTTACGGCTGCTGTCCCGGAGGACAGTATTCGCCACCTTGCGGTTGGGCCCAGGCGGGATAGCCCACTTCACCCGGCGAATAAACCGGATGTTTTTCTTTGTACTGGATGTACTTAACCGGAGGCGGCAGGCTCAGACCCGGTTCGTGAGACACATCGACCAGCACGTCCTTGACCGGACCATGCAGATCCATCTTGGTCTGATTGCGGACCGTGTGCGATTGCAGTCCAGCCGGACCACCGTACGGCAGATGTGTCGGGCCCGGCAGGCCAATCGGCGTTCCCGTCGTCGGCATGCCCCAGACCGGCATATTCACACCCGAGATTGGCCCCGCGGGTTGTCCCGGCAGTCCCATTCCCGCCATCATCATCGCGTTCGGAATTCCGTTGACGTGTTGACCGGCGGGGCCGATCGGCATCGGGGGCATCATCTGGCCTTGTTCGCCATCGAACGCAGCCCGGTAGGCAACTTGTTGAACTTCGCTGCCGTCCGGATTCAGTGCGGTCCCGTTCGGGGCGACCGGGTTCGGCATTTCGAGGTCGAGGTTCCCCATTTCCAGAACCGCCATGATGGTGCCCATCTTGTCGGCTTCCTGGATCGGATCAACACCGGGATCAAGCCGCGTCGAGACCAGCGTTTCCACGTTGGCTACGGCGAGTTCCTGATACCGTGCATCCGGCAGGTAGATGACTTTCGTCACGAAGTTGTTGCCTTCAACCTGCTCGAGGTCTTCCACATTGATCTGCAACGGAAGACTGTTGTGCGACAGGTAGGCTTCCGTGTTCGGATGACCCGGATAGACTTTCAGCGTCGGGTAGATCGTGAGACCTTCATGCCCCGGAATACCGGTCAGTTTCAACCGGTAGGTTTGTGCTTGCACGAAGTTGTATCGTGCCGGGGCAATCAGTTGGCTCTCGGCAAAGCCGCCGGGAACCTGCCAGCCCACCTTCATGCCATCCGGTCCGACGAATCGAACTTGCGATGTGGTGAGGGCAAACGGACGTTGCGGTGGCGGAACCATCATGGGCAGCACGCCCGGCCCCGGACCATCCACCATCGGACCCGGGCGCTGCATCATCGCCGCGGGTGGAGCGTGGAACTCCCCCTTCTTGGTGATCTGTTGGCCGTCCATCGCGCAGCCAACGCACACCACGACCACTGTGCCGAGTGCGAGAAAGTAATACTTCATGTGACCCCTCTCGGTACCAGACGACGCTGTCTCCGACGCCTGGCGATTGACTGCGTCCGATCGTCAATCGCGTGGCCTTGCCATGCCGGCCATCCCTGCCCGATGCATGTTGCCGGCAACTTCCATCGACCCTGAACCCGGCGGCGGATAGAATCCGTACCAGGACAGGAGACGGGGACGGAGCACCGCACTCCGTCCGACTTCTGTCGTCGGTCCTCTCTCTTTTCGGAAGGTTATGCCTTGCATCTTTGGCAAATCCGGCACATTCCGAACGTTGCGTCCAATTTGCGCAGATTTACCGATCGTCACATTCGGTCTTTTCCGCTTGTGCTTCGTGGAATGCTCGCCACCCTGCTTCTCACGTCCGCCTCGTCCGCCCAAAGCACCACTCCCGCGGACTATTTGAAAACTGCGCAGCAGAAAATTGCCGCCCAGCGCAGCATCCGGGCTGAAATCGTGGAATCGATTGGATTGACCGATCCGCCATTCAAGATGACCGGCACTTACCTCGCTGCCGGATTGAAGTTACGGCTGAACTACCAGTCCAAAATGCCCAGCGGGGCGACCGGATCGCTGACGGAAGTCTGCGACGGTGAACGACTGTGGAGCCTGACCGAACTCCCGGGGTCGAAGCGGGTGACCCGGCGGGATATCCGCCAGATTCTGGCTGCCGTCGAGACATCCCGGATGCGCCCGGAACGGGCCGCGGCCGTTGATCTGGCGCTCGGCGGCCTGCCGGCATTGCTGACATCGCTGCAACGGATGATGGACTTCGACGCCATGAAAGAGGAAACGGTCGACCAACGGCCCGTGGTCATCCTGCAGGGCAAGTGGAACGCAGAATGGCTCGGCAAACTCACTGGGAAGAAAGGAGAATTGCCGGCACACCTGCCGGAAGCGCTCCGCGTCTACTTTGCCGCCGACACCCAGTTTCCCGAACGGTTGCTGTACTTGAAGATGCAGCCGAACAAGAAGTACAAGCCGCTACTCGACCTGCAATTCCGCAACGTGGTCCTGGACGGCCCGGTGGATGACCGCGAGTTCGAATTCACGCCACCGGAAAATGTCGAACCGGAAGACGTCACCCGGCAATATCTCGACCAGCTCTTCCCCAGCGAAGAGAAACCCGCCGCCGAGAAGAAGTAACCCAGAAGCCCAGGGTTTCTGAACCCTGGGTCTCTTTCCCTGCACATCAATGCGCCGCAGCCTTCTCCGCGCGGTAGTAATCGCCGGTCATCCAGTCGAGCAGCAGTTGCAGTTCACGGTCGCTGAGCTTGCCCTCGAACGGCACCATGGCGTTGTTGTCGCCGTAGAAATCAGCGTGACCGGGATTCAGCACGAACCGCTTGAGCCAGTCTTTGCTCCCATACCCCACGAGGAGCGGAGCCCCGTTGCCGGGATCATGGCAATCGGCACAGGAAGACGACAACGCCCCGTTCTTCAGCTTCCCTGTCGAAAACACCGCTTTCCCCGCATCCGCTAGCGTGGCGTCAACTGGTTCCAGGTCTTTCCGGCCGGTCTGCTGGACCAGAAACTCAGCCAGCGCTTTGAGATCATCCGCATTCGCGGGATCTGTCAGGGCGGCTTTGTTCTCGGTCACCCAGTTGGCCATGTCCCCAGCAAGGAACCGTTCGCCGATGTTTTTGTTTTCGAGGGTCAAGTTCTTGAGCGGAGCAAACAACTCGTGATAGTTGACGAGGACCTCTTTGGCCCAATCGCGCGTGCCAAATTTGCCGAGGTCCGGCGCTTGCGGCGGGACGGGTGTCGTCGTCTTGTGTTCGCCTTCGCCCTCAGTCACGATAATCAACCGGCCGGTGCCGTCGTGGCCATCGTAGCGATGACAACTCGAACAATGCCGGGCAAATAACCGCGGCCCTTGTGTCAGCGGGTCGGTCTTCAACAGAGCGAGCGCCCCTTGTGGAGGAGCCCCTTCTTCACGGCGAGTCAATTCCACGGCCCGTTGACTATCCCGATGTGCTTCCGCCACGGCGGCACGGTAATCGGGATCAGCCTGATCTTCGATGATCGCCAACCCCGTCAGGTACGCCGCTCCCAGTAACAGGCCGAACGAGAACGCGACATTGAAGCGATGGCCGAGCTTCCATTTTCCGATGAACGGCATCAGCGCGATGATCGTGAAAACCATGCCGGGGATGTAGATCGCGCCGAAGGCCAGGCCGAGCTTGTCGATCTCTTCGAATTTCAGGAAGCGGAACAGGAACAGGAAGTACCATTCCGGACGCGGAGCCGAATACGCTTCCGCGGGGTCGGCCGGGCTGCTGAGTTCTGCTCCTTTGTAGACGACAAAAAACAGAATGGTCGCCAGCACGGCGAGGCAGGCGATTGCGTCTTTCAGCACCTGATCGGGCCAGAACATTGCCGCGGGCTTGTCCATCGCGTGCTTCGGTACCGTGATGCCATGACGACGGAAGACGGCGATGTGAATCGCCAGAAACACGACCAGCAGCGTGGGCAATACCCCGGCATGCAACGCAAAGAAGCGAGTGAGGGTTTGATGCCCGTAGGTCGATCCCCCCTGCGCGATTTGCTGAATCTGGCTGCCAATGACCGGCGTCACCCCGGCGATGTTCGTCGCGACCTGTGTGGCGTAATACCCCTTCTGATCCCAAGGAAGCAGATACCCGGTGAGCGACAAACCGAGCACGATCTGCAACAGGACGAGCCCCATCCAGAAGTTGATTTCCCGCGGGGCCTTGTAGGCCCCGTCGATAATCACCTGGAAGAAGTGGAGCGCAAGCAGAATCATCATCGCCTGCGCGGCAAAGTGATGAATCCCGCGGACGAGCCAGCCGTAGGCCATTTCGTTCTGAATGTAGTTGACGCTTTCCCAGGCAGATTGCGTACTCGGGCTGTACGCCGACCACAGGAAGAAGCCTGTGATGACCTGCACGGAAAAGACAAACGTCAGCGTGCTGCCCCACACATACCGCCAGCGTGCTCCGCCGGGAATCGGTTCGTAGAGGGCTTCCTGCATCAGGTGTTTATAGCCCGTGCGGTTGTCGAGCCAGTTGAGGAGTGCGTTCATTGCAGCGCAATCTGTTCGGCACAGCCGCGTTTGAAGTTCTGATACTTGACCCACACTTCGCCATCGGTGACACGGACCGTTAATCCATCCATATCGCGCGGGGGAATGGGGTTCGTCTTCTTGCCATCGAGGGCAAAGGCGCTGGCGTGACAGGGGCAGAAGAACGATTTGTTGGAGCTTTTGTAGTCAATCTTGCAACCAAGATGCGGGCAGACATCGTTGAAGGCGATCACGTTCCCGGCAATATTCCGCAGATAGACCGTGCCGATGGTTTGTTGCTTGAAGAGATTCCAGGCATCGATCTTGTCAGCGATGATGGAGAACCGCAGCGGCGTGCCATCGGTTGGCAAGTCAGACAGCTTGGCGACGGGGAGATAACCGTCCTCAGTTTGTCCGCGCATCGACGAGCGCTTCCGCAGGAGCGGGTCCATGAAGAACGCAATTCCGGCAGCGAGAGGAACCAAGCCGACGAGTCCGCCAATGAGAACAGAGGCGACTTCGGCAAAAAAGTTGCGACGAGGGGGATCGTGTTTCGGGGGGGGGGCAGACGTAGCATCCGGCGCGGCGGGGTCAGTCATCGCAGCATCTCCAGCGGTCAGCGTGGATGGAAGGAGTTCGTCTGCTTCCGATCAGCATCACCCGGCGGTCATGGTATGCATCACGGAAAGGACGAGATTGTCCACTTTGTCAGGCAGGCGTCAATTCACGAGGCGTAGCGGGCAGCAACACGGGCAGGCAAATGGCAGGATCGTTCTCATTCTGTCCGGGGTTGTGTTTTACTCTGACTCAACCGCGGACAGTTGGGCTTTCATAACAGTTAACGCTTGCGCGATGGCCTGCGTCAAGGGGCCGGGGAGTGTGGCCCCTGCCGCTTGACGATGGCCGCCGCCGTTGAACTTTTCCGCAATTTCCGCCACGTTAATGTTGTTTCGGCTGCGGAAACTGACCTTCACCTGTCGGTTCGCCTGCTCGATGGCAATGAACGCGGCCTGCGTTCCCGCGATCTTCAAGCATTCATTCACCAGGTCTTCTGTGTCCGACGGCAACGCGCCGGTCTCGGCGAAGTCTTCTTGCGAGACCGACGTGTAAGCCAGTTGCCCGCCATCTTCGACTTTAACGCGGCTGAGAATCCGCCCGGCGAGTTGCACACGGGCCAGCGTTCCCTGTTCGTACAGTTCGCGGAAGATCGTCGCCGGATTGGCCCCGCAGCGGATGAGTTCCCCGGCGATGCGGTAGGTTTCGCTCGATGTTGCCGAGAACCGGAACCACCCGGTATCGGTGGCCATTGCGGCGAACAACGCCTGCGCCGCTGTGGCGTTCGGCGTGACACCCAGAACGGTGGCTAATTCGTAAATCAGCGCTCCCGTGGCCTCGCGCGAAGTGTCCTTGAATTCGAGAGCTTGCAGATCATCCGCGCTGACGTGGTGATCAATCACGACCCGCGGCACTTTGCCTTCCCGGTAGACCTTGCCGACGTCGGACAATTGCTGCCACGCGCTGGTGTCGACGATGACTTGCACGTCGGCCGTAAGAATGTCGGCATTGGTCGCCGTCGCCCCGAGTTGTTTCACCTCGCCGGTCGGGTCGAGAAACTTCAGATTCGGCGGCGTGGGGGATGTGTTAATGATCCGCGTCGTTTTGCCGAGCGCTTGCAGCACCTGCGCGAGGCCGATTTCCGAACCGATGGCGTCGGCATCCGGCCGGACATGGCTGGTGATCACAAAGACCTGATGGGCCGCGATCAATTTCTGTAGTACAGACCAGTCGATATTCATCGCGGCATCTTCACGGGAATGATCCCACTTTTCAAGTTTGACTCGCATCCTCCGCTTGCGGTTTCGCGCCTCGCGCCGCTCCCACCGCGTGATCGCCAACTTCGCGCGTCATTCCTGACGAAACGTCAGCGCCCGTCCCGGCAAGGAATCCGTCCGAGTGATGACGATTTTTCCGTTCGCAACCACCGGTGTCCCGTTGACGAGGACGTGATCAATCCCCGACGGATCCTGATGCGGTTCGGAGAATGTCCCGTGGTCCTGAACCGTGGTGGCATCAAAGACGACGACATCCGCAAGATGATTCGGGGCAATCACCCCACGATGCACGGCCCCAAACCGTTTCGCCGCAAACCCACTCAACTTGTAAACCGCGTCTTCCAGCGAGAACAGCTTCCAGTCGCGGACGGCTCGTCCGAGGACGCGCGGGGCTGTGCTGGTGACACGCGGATGGACCACGCCGTCCGGAAAATAGATGCCGTCACTGCCGACCATCGCCTTGGGATGCGCGAGGAACGGCCGCATCAGGGCTTCGTCTCCATCGGCTTCGTGGAACACCAGCAGCACCGCGAGCCGTTCTTCAATGAGCAACCGCAGCAGGGCTTCTTCGATCGGCAAATCGACCGCCTCGGCGTATTCGATCAGGAATCGTCCCTGATGATGTTTGTTCTCCGCCGAGGCCACCCACGCAATATGAATCTTGTCGAGCGGCAACCGGTACGAATCGAGTGCCCGCCGGAATCGTAACCGCGTGGCGGGCAACGTCAACTTCCCGAGCACAGCGAGCGGGCCGTCTTCCCACACGTCATACGGCAGCAGAAAATTGAGCATCGTCGAGCCGGGTTGATACGGATAGGTCTCGAAGGTGATGTCGACATCCGTTGTCGAGTCGATCAGATCGATCACCGTTTCGATGTCCCCCGGGGCGTGCGCTTTCAGATGGGAAATATGCACGGCGACCCCGGCGCGGCGGCCGATCTCGATCGCTTCCTGTACTCCGGCGAGCAAACCCAGCTTGTAGCGGACGTGGCTGACGTACACACCGTCGAAATCGACCAGCGGCCGGCAGGCTTCGACGAGTTCGTCCGTGGTCGAAAAGCACTGCGTGAGATAGTCGAGCCCCGTGGACAGCCCCGTCGCGCCGTCTTCCATGCCGCGACGAATCTCGGCTTGAATCAGTTTGCGCTGCAAATCATCCACAGCTCCGCGACCGAAGCCGCACAGCAGCGTCCGCACATTCGCATAAGGAACCTGCACGAGCGTGTTGGACGCCGTGGTGCGATCGAGCGTCTGCTGATACTCCGCAAGCGTTTCCCACCCGCGGTACTCGTCCATCCGCAGGCCGTTGAGGCACCGCAGATAAAACAACCACTGCGGCGCGGTGACGGCGTCCACCGGGGCATAACCGATGCCGTCGGACGTCAGCACTTCGGTCGTGAAGCCCTGCTTTAACTTGGCGGCAAACACCGGTTCCTTGATCAGCCAGCCATCGGAGTGATTGTGGACGTCAATGAACCCCGGTGCGACGATTTTCCCGGTCGCGTCAATCACCGACTTCGCCGTGGCCACCCGTAAATCGCCGACGGCCGTGATGCGGTCATCGACAATGCCGACATCCGCCCGAAACCGCGGCGCCCGTGTGCCATCAATCACTTCCCCGCCGCGAATCACAATGTCAAACACAATCGCTCCCACAAAACCTCGTTCCCACGCGGAGCATGCGAACGAGTTAAACTATCGGATCAATCATTCACAGGTTTCGAGGACGTTCGCTCCACCGGTTTCCATTTGCCGCTTTCGACGACCCATTCCTTTATTCCTTGTGAATCAACAACATATGCGTAAGGTTTTTTCCACTCTTTTGTTGGTCGAAAGAACTCTTGGAGCGACTGTGATCCGATAACAATCGCTTGAGCTGGTTCGTCGAAAACAACTGGGTCCGTTGTAGCCGGAACGGGCTTGAGCGGCACTTGTGGAAGCTTCACCTTGATACCCGAGACCACGTCTGCATCTCGCCAGCAGGCTTCAACGGCATCCGGATGAGAGATGAGACCGCACTCTCTGATTCCACGACGGCTATGGCCAAACTTAACGACCTCCTCAACCCAATGTTCGTTGTACCTCAATCCCAACTCGAACTCGCGAAACTTGAACGTCGACGAATAAAAGAGCACTCGAATTGGATTCGTTTCAGTTAACTCAATCTTCCCATCGCTGATTTCCTCATAGAGTTTGCGGCCTTCATATTCACGAATTTTCGAATAAACCGTCGACAGATGCTTTGCGAAGGCCTCGTCGACAGACGGAATCAAGGCACACTCGTATCCGGCATATCCGCAAAAGGCCCCATCGTAACCGCCAAACGCCGAGTACGAAAAACGATATTCTCCGGGCCGACTTGCCAGCAGAGATTCGACATCCTTCTTCGTCAGTTCCGTGGGAAAAAAGGCGTCCCCAGGCAGGAACAAATTATTGACTGCGACACATGAGCCGTGCCACCCAAGAATCACGAATGAGAAGGCGATCATGGTCCAGAATTTGACGATCATGGAAGCTCCTTTCAGACCATTGGTGCATCGCAGGATTAGCCCACTTGCGGTTCGCTCATCCGCCCGTCATGGTTATACACGAGCATTGATGCGTTCTCGATGGTCGCTGCCAACTTCTTTTCTCCGACGGGAGTGTTCCATGCGATCGGTACTGACGGCGTTGACGGTTCTGGGCTGCTTGACATCTTTCGCCTTGGCTGCTGACGATGGCAAGCCCACGTGGAAAGCCGCGGCGGCGAAGACGAAAATCACGCCGGCCGAGCCGATGTTCATGGCGGGGTATGCGTCGCGGACGAAGCCATCGGAAGGGGTCACGCTCGATCTTTATGCCAAGGCTCTATTGCTGGAAGACGCCACGGGACAGCAGCAGGCGATCATCACGCTCGACCTCATCGGCGTGCCACGGTCCTTGCGAGAACGGCTGGAAAAACTGTTCGCCGACAAGTTTCAGTTGAAGCCGGAAGCGTTGTTTATCAATGCATCGCACACCCATTGCGGACCCGAATTGCGGGTCGCGAAGTATGAGGAATCCGGCATCGAATCGGACCGCACGACTCAGGCGCAGGCTTACACGGCGAAGCTGGAACAGACCATCGTCGACATGATTGCCGATTGTCGCAAACGATTGGAACCGGCCCGCGTCAGTTACAGTCATGCCCGCTGCGGGTTTGCGATGAACCGGCGGTTGCCGACGCCGACGGGGTATCAGAACAGCCCGTATCCCGATGGCCCGGTCGATCACGATGTCCCCGTGTTGCGGGTTGATTCCCCCGACGGCAAGACGTTGCACGCGATTCTCTTCGGTTACGCCTGTCACAACACCACGCTCGGCTTCCAGCAGTTCTGTGGCGACTACGCCGGGTTCGCGCAGCAGGCGTTGGAAGAGGCCCATCCCGGCGCGGTGGCCTTGTTCGTCCTCGGCTGCGGCGGCGATCAGAATCCGTATCCGCGCGGGAAGCTCGAACAATGTCAGCAGCACGGCCGCGCTCTTGCCAACGCCGTCGAGGCCGCTTTGCTGCCGACGCCGAAGGTGCTGACCGGTCCGCTGTCCCACGCCATCGACACCGCCGTGCTGCAATTCGCCCCGGCACCGTCGCGCGAAGAATTGCTGAAGCAGGCCGAGTCGAAGAGCCGTTTTGAAGCCAGCCATGCGAAACGCTTGCTGAAACAACTGGAAGAGGACGGCAAAATCCCGCTGGAATACCCCGCCATCACGCAAGTCATCCGCTTTGGTTCCGACCTGACGTTGATCGCGATGTCCGGCGAAGTCGTCGTCGATTATTCCCTGCGACTGAAACGTGAACTCCCCGGCGAAAACGTCTGGGTCGCGGGCTACTCCAACGATGTCTTCGGCTATGTCCCCAGCCAGCGCGTCCTCAAAGAAGGCGGCTACGAAGCCGGCGGCGCGATGACCTACACCTCATTCCCCGGCCCGTTCGCGGACGATGTGGAGGAACGCCTGATGAGCAAGATTCATGGGTTGTTGAAGGCAACGAAGCCCACGAAATAGTGAACTGTGCAGACCACGATTGAGCGCAATCAGTCGAGATACGCTGCGGTTCCTTACTCCGAAGGAGTTGCGTCTCATAGCCCAGGGTAGCCGCGTTTCGCGGCTACCCTGGGTGGGAATGGAAAACGTCAATGTACCCTGAAAGGGTTCCGTCCGATTCGCGAGACCGGCCATGTCTCAATCGCTCGCCAACATTCTTGTGCACATCGTCTTCTCGACGAAGGATCGGCTGCCGTTTCTTCAGGACGCGGACATGCGGAGCCAAATGCACGCCGCGTTGGGGGGAACATCCAAATCCCTGAACTGCCCGCCAATTATTGTGGGCGGAGTCGAAGATCACATTCACCTGCTGGCTCGTCAATCACGAACAATGGCGCTGTCTGAATGGGTGAAGGAACTGAAACGGGTCACGTCGCTGTGGATCAAGGCGAAATCACCTGGATTCCAAGGCTTCGCGTGGCAGTCCGGTTACGGGGCGTTTTCCGTGAGCCAATCGCAATCGGGCAAGGTCGTGCAATACATCCGGGAACAAGAAGCCCATCACCGGAAGCAGGATTTCAAGGCTGAGTTTCGCGAGCTGTTGGAGCGTCACAAAATCGAATTCGATGAACGCTACGTCTGGGATTGAACGCGCTCGATGACGCAACCCCGTTGGGGTAGGAGATCGTCTTGCCTCCGATAACCCAGGGTGGCCGCGAAGTGCGGCGACCCTGGGCTATGAGACGCAACTCCTTCGGAGTAAGGACGGGCGGCCGTGAAGAGTTCGCTGGCAATTTTCATGACACCGAACGGTTCCACAGCGATGTCGAGTCCGTCTCAGTTGATTAGCAAGACGGAAGAAGATCGATGGCATCAATTCGATTGACCTGCTTGCTTTCAAATGGGTACCTTTAATTTTTCAACAGCATCTCCTGGCGAATCGGCACTCACGATGAGCACCACGGAAATCCTTCGCGAACTTCCGAATCTGTCGCGAGCCGAGCGGCGTGCAATCCTCAACCGTTTGATCGAACTCGACGAGGACGCGGAAGTTCTTGAAGAGCATCGATACCAGGCGGACGAAGCATTTTTGATGCTGGACGCGATGGAGGCGGACGATGCCGAAAGCGATTCCCGGTGAGGTGTGGCTCGTTGACTTGGGGATGGCAGCCAAGATACGACCTTGCCTGGTCTTGAGCGAGTACCCTGCTGATGATGAATTGGCTTTAATGGTGCTCATTCCCCACACGACGGCCGTGCGCAACAATCGCTGGGAATTGGCTATCCCCAAGTCGTTTTTGAAAGCCGGTGTGTTTCATCTGCAACAGATTCAGTCCGTTCCGCTGATGCGATTGCAACGAAAACTGGGTGAACTGACAGGCGATGAGCTAACGGAACTACGAACGACATTGGTTCGTCTCCTCAACCTCGCGCCTCCGAGTCCGATTTGAATTTAAAATCCCCCGCAGTTCGCCGAATTGACGGAGTTCGCCGGAAGCGCCCCATCTCGTCTGGCATCCTGGATTGCGGACGTTTACAATGGCGTCCCGACGGGAGCCTTTCCCGTGCATGCGCCGGCGGATTCAGCCTTCTGCTGAGTCCCCCGCTGGCGACGGATCGCTTGGTTTCGGGTCTGCTCGGCGTAGGCCCCGCGCAAAGGATGGATCGTTCATGAACGCCTTCCCTCGGTGGATGCGGCTG
Source organism: Planctomycetaceae bacterium (assembly GCA_041753475.1). Lineage (GTDB taxonomy): Bacteria > Planctomycetota > Planctomycetia > Planctomycetales > Planctomycetaceae > DSVQ01. The sequence continues at coordinate 45,902 of JBGSUN010000022.1, forward strand.
TGTGGCTGCGTGTTTGCATTGACGATTGTCAGTGCTGTCGGGTCGTCACCGGTTTGGGCCCAGCGCGGGGACTTGCTGGACGCCGCTGCGCCGGATCCCGCCGCACCTGCGAATCCCGTGGCGGCTCCCGGCACACCAGCGATCGATCCGGCGGTGATGCCCCGGATCGAGGAATCGTTCTTCTCCCGGATGGTGCGAACGTCGGGGATCTTCGGGTTCCTGATCCTGCTCATCGGTCTGGTGATGGTCTTCCTGATCTTCATCGACATGCTCGAACTTCGCCGCGAAAACTATCTGCCCGATCCGTTCCTCGAACATTTCGAGCGGTTGCTGAACGAGAAGAATTATCAGGCCGCATATGAAGCCGCACGGACGAATGATTCGTTCATCGGCCGCGTGTTGGCTGGGGGAATGGCCCGCATCAATGGTGGCTACGACGACGTGCTGCAAGGGATGCAGGAAGCCGGTGATGAAGAAGCCCTCGCGATGGAACATTCGATCGGTTATCTCGGCTTGATTGGGTCCGTCGCGCCGATGATCGGGCTGCTGGGCACGGTCTACGGCATGGCGCTCGCTTATCACCAGGTGGCGTCCGCGGCGAGCCTCACGATCCGTCCATATGAACTCGGTGACGGCATCGCCATGGCGCTCTTCACCACGCTGCAAGGCTTGGCGGTGGCGATTCCCGCGGTCATCAGTCATTCGCTGTTTCGAAACCGGCTCGCGAAATTCGTGATGGAATCCGGCCACGTCGGCGAACAGCTCCTGCGACGTTTTCAGGGCATGAATCGGATCACGACTTCGGCCACGACACCGACAACACCGGTGACACGGTGGTCGCCGACAACCGTATCGACCACGCCGGAGAATTGATCTCGGTGTGTGCCACTGGCTCTGCCAGTGTCTTGCTTGTTCGGCTGCGGGCATTTCAGTTCAGATTGAAGACACTGGCAGAGCCAGTGGCACACACGAAGCAACTTGATTTCTGAACGACAACGACGTCAACACCACGGAGCACATGATGAAACTACGTGGGCCGACGAATACGGGGGATCCGGAAATCTTCCCGCAATACGTGGCGGCGACGGTGGCCAGTCTGGTGTTGCTGTGCTTGATCGCGTCCGTTCAGGCCCGCAATGGTCGGCTGACCGAACGCATCAAGCTGCCGAAGGAGGACATCGCGCGCTTGCCGCCGGTCGAGAGTCGCCAAGAACTCGTCTTATCGGTCGCGTTTCCCCCCACGGCAGCGGACCAACCAGGGGGCGACCTGCCATTGGTGACCATGGAAGACAAGGAAACCCCGCTGGATCGGATCGCCCCGGAACTCGAGCGCGTCCGGCAGCGACTGGAACGGAGTGAATCGTTGGAGAATGTCACCGTCCTGATTCGGGCCGATGAAGCCATCCCGACGGGGGCCATTCAGCAACTCGTGAAGAATTGCCAGGACGCGGGTTTCCAGCGGTTTTCCCTGAAAGACATGGAGACCGCCGAATGATGTCGATGGAAGATCCGCGCGGTCTGCGGCGCGAGCCCCATCTGAAGTTTCGACTCCGCTTGCCAATGTCCACGCGGATTCCCTTTCCGCTGGCGTCGTGGATTGGCGTGGTCCTGTTGTTGATGGTCCTCGCTTTCAGTTCGATTCAATCGACAGCGACCGAACGCGATTTCACCCGGCATCTTCCGATCCCCGCACCGATTGCGGCGTCGAACAACCGTCTGGCAGAGATTCGGGTCGGTCTGCGATCCGATGAGGCGGGGACGCTGACGGAAATCACCGTGGGACAGTATTCGCTGGGGGGGGATGATGCGGCATTTGAACGGCTCAACGCCGAGATCCTGCGATTGCTCACCCGGACCGGCAACCCACTGACGCAAGCCGTGGAAGTGGAGATCGACGCCGATTATGAACTGCGCTATGAATACGTGATTCGGGCGGTGGCGGCGTGCAGCGGCCGCATTGATCCCGAGACAAAAGAGCTGGTGCGGTTTGTGGAACGGATCAAGTTCACCCCGCCACACCGCCCGCGCAATGCAGCCACGCGCGAATGAAGCCCGGCATTTTCCGAAATGCCGGGCTTCTGCCTTTGGCGTGAGGCCCCACTTCTTCCGGCTGGTTGAAAAGACAGAAGCCCGGCGTTGAGGAAAACGCCGGGCTTCATCCAACATTCAACCGACGAGAAACACGGTCATCGACCGTGGACCGTGCGCCCCGATTACCAGCGATTGCTCGATATCCGCGGTCTTCGATGGCCCAGCGATGAACGCCCCGAAGTGCGGGTCACGGAACTCAATCCGTTCATACGCCTCGGCCAGGTTGTGCACGATCTGATCCGCCGGGATCACCAGCGCGAGGTGCTGGCACAGAAAGTAAACCACGCGGTGCTTCACCCCGGTATCGGTCACCCACACGGCGGCGTTTTCCGCGACGCCGAAGTGTCCGGGCAGAATCGCGAAGTCGATGTCGTCCAGTTGATGCGGATCATCAATCGAGTCCATCGCGACATTCGTCGGCCCGATCTCGGGAATGAGCGAGAGCGTTTTCGTTGCCGAAGCGTATGCCGGGATGCGTTCCAACTGGGCGGCAATATCAGCAACCGTGGGCACGCGGATGCACGTCCCGCCGATCATTTCCAGCACGCTCGCAAACTGCGCGATGGGATCGGGATACCGAATCCACGGCCCCGTCAAATCCGGCAACGGCGACGACTGCGGCAGATGCTGACGGATCGAACGGAGGATTGTTTCGCGGGACATGGGAGTCATTTCAAAGCAAGAACCGTGCTGGTGAATGGGGCTATCGGTCGCGTTTCCGTTCCGCATACATTTCCCGAAAACTCCGCTTCGGCATCGGTGGGAGTTCACGTTGTTTGCCCCAGTCGTTGAAGCGGTTGTAGACCATGAACCGCGGGAGTTTGGGGAGCAGCCAGCGGCCCCAGCGGCCGATTATTGTGAACAGCCACGTCCGCTGGAACATCATCCCGGCGAGAGTCATGCTCATCCGTTTCGACCACGGCAGCAACTTGCGGTGGGCGATCTCTTTCCGCCACGACAGCAGTTGCGTGTGCAGGTCGATCTTCACCGGGCAGACATCGCTGCACGATCCACACAGGCTGCACGCATACGGCAACGTGCTGTAGGTCTTCGCATCGCGCGACGGAGCGAGAATGGAACCGATCGGCCCAGGTACGGTGGTCTGATAACTGTGACCACCGCTGCGACGGTAGACCGGGCACGTATTCATGCACGCGCCGCAACGGATGCAGTGCAACGACCGCCGGAATTCTTCGCTGCCGAGGATGTCGCTGCGACCGTTGTCGACGAGAATGATGTGCATCTCGCCGCCGGGCATCGGGCCGTGGAAATGCGATGAATACGTGGTGATCGGTTGCCCGGTCGCGGACCGTCCCAGCAACCGCAGGAAGATGCTGAGGTCTTTCAGCCGCGGGATCATCTTTTCGATCCCCATGCAGGCGATATGCACCTTCGGCAGCGACACGCCAAGGTCCGCATTCCCTTCGTTGGTGCAGACCACGAACCCGCCGGTTTCGGCAATCGCGAAGTTGACACCGGTGAGACCGATCTCCGCCCCGAGGAATTCTTCGCGCAGTCTCTTGCGGGCGGCATTGACCAGATACGGCGGATCGGTTGCTCCGGCGTCGGTCCCCAAATGTTTATGAAAGAGGTCGCCGACTTCTTCACGTTTAATGTGAATCGCGGGCATCACGATGTGCGACGGCGGTTCTTCCAGCAGTTGAACAATCCATTCGCCGAGATCGGTATCGGTGACGGTGACGCCGTTGCGTTCGAGGAATGGATTGAGGTGGCACTCCTCGGTGAGCATCGATTTGCTCTTCACCACCTTCGTGGCGTTATGCTTTTTGATGATGCTCAGCACGATCCCATTGTGCTCGGCGGGCGTGCGCGCCCAATGGACTGTCGCCCCGAGTTTTGTGGCGTTCCGTTCAAACTCTTCGAGCAAGTCCGCCAGCCTCGACAGAGTATGCAGCTTGATTTCGGAAGCCCGCTGCCGAAGTTCTTCCCATTCCGGCAACGTCGCGGCCATCTTGTCGCGTTTGGAACGGACAAACCACAACGCCTGGTCATGCCAGTGCGCACGGTCATTGTCCGCCACGAACACGGCGGCGTTGACGGGATGTTTGCGAACTTTTGTGGTCGTCATGTCAATTCTTAGGTTGTCGGCCCGCCAGGATCTCCGCGACGTGCATCACTTTCAGCGGCTTTTTTTGTCGGGTGATCAAACCGTACATGTGCATCAGGCAGGACATGTCGCCGGCCGTCATGATTTCTGCGCCGGCTTGTTCGTGGTCGTGAACGCGATCCAGCCCCATCATGCACGACACGGCTTCTTCCGCGATGGCGAACGTGCCGCCGAAGCCGCAGCATTCGTCGGCCCGTTTCAATTCGACGAGTTGAATGCCATCCAATCCCTGTAGCAACTGCCCCGCTTTGCTGAACCGGGGCTGCATCAGTTCACTCGCGGACCCCAATCGCAGTTCCCGCAAACCGTGGCAGCTTTGATGCAGGCCCACACGGTACGGAAAGCTGCCGGTGATCGTTTCGACCTTCAGCACATCGACGAGAAACTCGCACAGTTCGTAGGTGTGGGTGGTGACGCGTTCAAAGTCCGGATGGTCATGGACGAGGTCGTGATAATGCTGGCGGATCATTGCCGTGCAACTGCCGGACGGGCAGACGACGTACTCGTATTTGCTGAAAATCTCAAGATACTTCCGGGCGACTGGGATCGCGGCGTCGGTGCAGCCGGTGTTCGCCATCGGTTGCCCGCAGCAGGTTTGAGCCGGGGGGAATTCGACCGTGCAGCCGTGCTTTTCCAGCAGTTCGAGGGTCGCGAACCCGACGTCGGGGTACAACTGGTCGATGTAACACGGGATGAACAAACCAACGTGAGGCATGCCGCGGGGGTCTCGCAAGGTGAATAGTCTGCCCCGATTATAGTCACACCGTCCGGTTCCGAGAAATGCCGCGGTACTTGTGGAATCATCTCCTTTCAGGACCGTTATTCCCACATGCCCTTCGGCGGAGAATGTGGAATCTGAGCAATCCGAAAGAACGAGCGTCAGAGTTCGCGGGTCTCGTCAGAGAATCCGACGGCCACCCGATTTCCATCCTTGGCAATACTTTGAGGAAGGTTCACCAGAATTGCTTTTCCTGGAAAGAGAAAGCCGAACTTCCAGACTGTCGTTTGGGAAGCTTTCCCTTCAAACCAGGTGCACTGCGAAACCGGTGCAATCAACAATCGCAACCCGACTCGGGCGATAAGCTGTCCCTTCCAGACGAGGATTTTGGGCCGCATGACGGGATAGAGAATACGAATCACAGCTGTGTAGAGGACAACGACAGGAGATTCAAGAAAGAAAAGGACACCAAACACTTTTAGCATTTCTCGCGAATTCCCGCGGAAGAAGAACGCTGCCAGAGCAATTAGGGAAGCAAACCCAATAATCGCCAGCATCGCGAAGAAAAACACTCGCCAGACAACACTACCGACGGAAAAAGGCATTTCCTCCATCAGGGGAGTCGTCGGGTCGGCGTGCCAAAGTGCTGGGCCTTCGCCTCGGATACACGAATCGCAGTACGGCTTGCCATCCCAGAGAACTCGACACTCGTTGCTGTTCTGACAAATGCAGCAATCGTAAGCCGGTTCACACGCGTCGACGGTGGAGTGGGATGCCACGACCTCGGCAGCGCACTCGGGACAGGGCACCCCGGATTGAAAGGCCGTCTTTGCGATGAGCCGCGAGCAGTGTGGACACTCCCGTGACGACAACCGGCGGACCACGAAAAACACTACGAAGACAAGCCCACCCGTAAGGATTGGGAATGCAACGAGATGTCCAATCAACAAAAGATCACGGAAATCGGGGTTCAATGTTGTGATTGCCTTGGTCAGGGACAAGGAGACCGCCGGAAGGTAGTTTACTCACAACGACGGCATCACTTTTAGTTTGTGAGCCGACATTTGACGGAATTGTGTTCCTGCAGCCCAAAAACCGAGCGAGCTTTGAACTATGCCCAAAGTTGCTAAATCGTTAGTCGCGCGGAAGGTGGCGGCGGTGCAGATTGCTGATCGCCTGGCGGAATTCTACGGCGATGCGGAGTGTGCGCTGCATCATCGCAATCCGTACGAATTGATTGTCGCCACAATTCTTTCCGCGCAATGCACCGATGCCCGGGTGAACATCGTCACGCCGGCGTTGTTCCAGCGGTATCCGGATGCGACGGCCCTGGCGAAAGCCGAGCAGACCGACGTCGAAACACTGGTCCAAACCACCGGCTTTTTCCGGGCCAAAGCGGCGAATCTGATCGGCATGGCAAAAGCCGTCGTGCAAAATCATGGCGGCGAAATCCCGCAGACTTTAGACGAACTGGTCCAACTTCCGGGCGTCGGCCGAAAAACCGCCAACGTGGTGATGGGAACCGCGTTCGGAATCGCTTCCGGAGTGGTGGTCGACACGCATGTCAAACGACTGACAACGTTGCTCGGCCTGACGACCGCCACGCAGCCGGAAAAGATCGAAGCCGACCTGAGCAAACTGCTGCCCGCCACAGAGTGGGTCAACTTTTCGCACCGCTTAATCCACCACGGCCGCCGCATTTGCATCGCCCGCCGACCGAAGTGCCCCGAATGTCCGCTGCTCGATCTCTGCCCGCGTGTAGGGTTGGGACCGCTGAGTTGAGCGAATTTCCCTTCGCCGCAGCGAATTGAGGGGAAACCCGTGATGTTAAATCTGGCAAGACTGACATCACCGGAAAAAACGGTCGATTCGCTGCAACCGGTATCCGATAAATCGAGGTGAGCGGTTGTTGGCAACAACCGGCGGGGGATGCCGCGCTTCGGCTCGGTTGCCTTCCGCATTTTGACCTCCCGGCCTGCACGGATGCGGACGTGACCATGCGGCGACTTCACCTGACAGCAGCGACAGCCCTGATGCTCGGCGGTTGCTCGCTCGTTGGCTCGCGCTGCAGCGATTGCGTTCCCCCCAAATCGATCTCGTCGTGCTACCAATCCTGGTCCGATCGATGGGTGACAAAAAACACCGCCAAAGGCTGTGCGGCTCGCGATCTCAAGCAGTTCTACGGCAAGGAATGCGCTCCGTCCAAGCACTTCGCGGAGGGATTCCAGGAAGCCTACGTCGACATCGCACTTGGCAAGATTGCGGCCGTTCCGGCGGTTCCGCCTTCGAAATATTGGAATGCGTACTACCGCTCCTGTGAGGGATCGCTCGCCGTCCAGGACTGGTTCGCCGGTTATGAAGCCGGGCTGGAAACGGGCGCCCAACGCGGGGTCTCGCAGTTCAACCGCGTGTTGAGTTCCTGGTCGGATGGACCGGGCCCCGGTTGTTCGACGTGCGGTTCCGAGGGCGGCTGAGATCGCCCGGAGATCCGCAAGAGACGGATGGATTGAATTCGAGTCACAAACTCGCTGACGGGAACTGGATCGCCGAATGACGACGAACCACGCGAAATCCTGGATGCTCTGCGTGGCGGTGCTTCTCCCTGTGGTTACAGGGTGCGCGGCATTTCGCCCAGTGAAGGGCGTTCCCGCACGCTATGTTCCTGATGAATTCCGGGGACCAACGCGCTCCGGCAAACGGACCATTGACTTATCGCTGCTGCGGCAACCGCCGACGTCGACTCATCGGGTGGACTCCGGCGACTTGCTCAGCATTTATGTCGAAGGAGTTCTCGGTAAGCGGGAAGAGCAACCGCCGGTCTTTTATCCGGCTCAGGACAGCGACATCGTTCCCACGGTCGGTTTCCCCTTGCCGGTGCGTGATGACGGCACGATTTCGTTGCCGTTGGTCGGTCCCCTCACTGTCCGTGGGCTCTCGCTGGTCGAAGTCGAAAATCGCATTCGACATGCCTACACCGTCAATAAAGAGATTCTGAAGGCCGGACAGGACCGCATCTTTGTCGCTTTGCAGAGACCGCGTACCCACCGCATTCTGGTGATTCGCCAGGAAGCCAGCAGCGATGTGTCGGTGAGTGCGCAGGGGACGCTCAACATCGGCGCTCTGAAGCGTGGTACCGGTAAGGTCGTCAATCTTCCGGTCTATAAGAATGACGTCCTCAACGCCTTGGCGGAAACCGGGGGCCTTCCCGGTCTCGATGCCGAGAACGCACTTTACATCATCCGTTCCAACGACCGGGGTCTGGTTCCCGGACAGCAACGCCCACATTATCAACAACAGACGACCCAACAGGAAGCCGTGCGGACAGTGATCCGTGCCCAATCACCCGGTTGGGGTGCACCGTCGGCAAGCGTGGATCCGAATGGCGACTACCGCCGTGCCAGTGGTCCCGGTTGGAGCAGTCCGAACGGCAATCCCACTTCCTCACCGGGTGGATTCGGTGGGCCGCAACTGAATCCTGTTGCCGATCCGCTCGCCGTCGCGCCCATTCCCCCGGCTGGGAATTGGTCGCAACCGCAGTCAGCGATGATGGCCTCGCCACCGAACAACGGAATGCCTCCATCACCACAATGGTCTGTGCCGACGTTGCCACCCGGGCCAATGGTCCCTGCCGAAGCGATGCCGGGGTATCCACACACGCCACACCACAGCGTGCCGTCCATGATGGTACCACCACCTCCATCGGATGAGATGGATCCCCTGTCGTTGCCACTGGCGGGTGTGGATGTCGGCGACTCATTGGAAGGCCGGCACATTGTCCGGATTCCGATCCGTCTCGGCCCCCATGAAAACGCGGACATTCGCCCACAGGATGTGATCCTGGAAGACGGCGACATCCTCTTCATTGAGTCGCGCGATACCGAAGTCTTTTACACCGGCGGCTTGCTTGGTGGCGGGCAATTCTCGTTGCCCCGTGATTACGATCTCGATGTGCTGGGGGCCATCGCCGTTGCGTCGGGGCGAAATGTGGGTGGCGGCGGGGGCGGCAGCCCGGGAACCGCATCAATGGGCGGAAGCTCGGCATTGAACGGTGACGTTTCCATCTCGGCGAGCCAAGTCATTGTGCTCCGTCCTCTCCCCGATGGGACACAGATTCCGATTCACGTCGACTTGTACCAGGCGCTGCGCGATCCGACAGAGCGGACGATCATTCAGCCGGGGGACTACATTCTGCTGCAATACACGCCGATGGAAGCCATTGGGGCCTTCATCGAACGCCATCTGCTCGCTGGGGCCTTGTTCAGCGTGGCGAGTGCCCAGTTCAACGGTGGTGGCGGCAATTGATCGCTGCGGAAAGCCAGGGATTCCAATCCTTGGATCACTTCACACTCTTGAGAACCGCGCGGGGAGCAGATGCCGCGCGTTTTCGGCGGCGATGGTGATCGCCCATTCGACGGCGTCATCCCAGCGGCGGCCTTCATGCCACGCGATCGCCAATCCGGCGGCGAAACAGTCCCCGCAGCCGATCGGGTTCACGACCTCTACCACCGGCGGGTGGAACCGCGCGACACCGTGCGGTCCTGCGACCCAGACCGCGTGCGGGCCGTCGGTGACCACGACGTATTCCGCCCCCGCGCTCCGCAGTTGCTGCATTGCGGAGAGTAGATCGGCTTCCGTCACCAGCGGTTCGCCCACGGTAGCCGCGAGTTCGGCCCGATTCGGTTTAACGAGCCACGGCTTGAGTGGCAAACATGCTCGCAGTTCGTCGCCACGAAAATCGAGCAGCGCCGGCCGGCCGGTCTGTTCTAACAACGATCGATAGAATTCGGGCGGCGTTCCTGTGGGAAGTGAACCGCTCAAGACGATGCGTTCGGCTTCTTTCGCCAGGTTAGCAAACGCATGACGAAAGGCGGCGAGTTCTGTCGTGGTCACAGCGGCGGCGTTTTCCACGAGTTCCGTGGATACGTGACGACCACGATCCAGAATCGTGGTACAGACGCGCGACGGCGTCGCCGTCTCAATCCATGTGGCGGGGACGTTCATCCGCGCGAAATCATCGCGCAGAGCTTGTCCTGGAAGGCCACCGGCGAGTGACAGCGTGTGTGACGCGGTGCCGAGGTGATGCACCGCGCAACCGACATTGAGCACCTTCCCCGAGGCACACCACACGGCTTTGGTCGCGCGGTTGACGTCCCCTTCGCGGAAGTGATCGAACACCAGCGTCTGTTGCCAGGCGGGCGTGAGTCCAGCGGCGAGAATCACCAGAGCGTCTCCAACAGATTCAACAATTCGGCATCGGACACTTCGCACGGGTTGCCACTCATGCTGTTGCCGCGTGAACTCGGAACCAATGCGGGAAGTTGTTCTTGCGTGACGCCGAGGTCCCGCAACCGACCGGGAATGGCGACTTCACGACAAAGATCGGTCACGGTTTCGATCAAGCGGTCCGCTGCCGCTTCTTCCGTCGAAGCCGTGCATTTCAAGACGATGCGGGATAACTCCGCGAGTTCTGCTAACCGGACGGTGCGATTGATGCGCAGCGCCGCGGGCAACATCACGGCACACGCCAGCCCGTGCGGGACTTTCGCATGGACCCCGAGCGCCGCCGCGACGCCGTGGGCGAGACCCAGTCCCGAATTGGCGAGCGCCATCCCGGACAACATCGCCGCATGGGCCATCGCCGTTCGGGCGTCGCGGTTCATGCCATCACGAAAGGCCACCGGCAGCGCGGGCAAGGCAAGTTGCAATCCTTGCACACACAACGCCTGTGGAATCGGAGACGCACGCTTCGATAAGTAACTTTCCAGCAGTTGCGTGATCGCGTCCATGCCGGTGTAGGCTGTCGTGGTTGGCGGTAGTGAGCACGTCAGTTCGGGATCGACGAGCACCACGCGCGGAATCATGCGATCCGAACGCAAACTCTTCTTGAACGGCGGAGCGTATGACGAAATCACCGCGTTTTTCGTGGCCTCGGTCCCCGTCCCTGCGGTGGTGGGGACCGCAATCACGGGCAGCGGATCAGCCGATAGCGTCAACCCTCGGCCGACGCCTTCAAGGTAGTCCACAACACTGGCTCGCTGCGGTTGAGTCACCAACGCCGCCGCCGCTTTGGCGAGATCGATGGTGGAGCCGCCGCCGATCGCGAGGATGCAATCCTCGGGACCAACACCACGTTTGATCCACTCCGCAACGAGTTGATCGACATCGGCGACTTCCGGTTCATGTGCGGGGGCCGTGTGAAAGTCGACGGTGATTCCCGCCGCGCGCAATCCGACCCAGACCGGATCCAGCAACCCCGTGCGTTCCAACGATCGGCTACCGAGCAACACCAACACCCGCCGTCCCCACTGCGGCACAATCCTCGGCAAGTCCACACGGCAACCCCAGCCGAAGTGAATCGGGGATGGGGCGAAGAACGTGTAGTCGGGTACGGGCATGTTGCAGCGTCCGCAGCCCGACATTTTCTTCAACGCCGGGCTGCTGTCTTCGAGTCTGAGTGAGCCGTTCACTCATCGCCGTGTTGTCGGTGAATGGAAAGGCAGACGTCCTTGTGGCACAGCCCAATCATCGCTGCACCTTACCGCCGTAACAAGCTGGCGGCAAGGTGCAGTGGAGGGTGACGTTGTGCTCACCGTACATCAAAGAAACTCGGTGTTTTCATAACACTTCCATCCCTGCCGCCAGTGCCGAAATCATGGGCAGCAGCGGTGATGGATTTCGAGTTCATTCCATGAGGTTCTGATTTTGTCCGCAGTCAGTGGTCGCAGGTTTCGAGTTGCTCGACAACCTCCGCGAGCGACTGAGAGACCCGTGGTTTAAAACCATCGCATTCCAAGCACCGACTGGAGATGTCTTGGATCAACTCCACGTAGCTGATTCGATGCGTGAAACGTAGCTGATTCGATGCGTGAAAAGGGTGATCTCACTCGGCATGACGAACGCCGGGTAAATACCCCTTCGACTTCATCAATTCGATGATGCGGCTCACGCTTTCCTCGACGCTGATCTGGTCGGTTGCCAGCACGAGATCGGGGGCTTTCGGTTCCTCGAACGCTGCGGTGACGCCCGGCATTTGAGCGATTTTGCCGGCGTCGGCGAGTTCGTACGCCCCGCTCTTGTCTCGCGCCCGCAGCACTTCCGTCGGTGCGGTGCAGAAGATTTCCAGGACGTGGTTTCGGCCGATCAATTGCTTTGCCTTCTCACGCACCGCTTCGTGGGGTGCTACGAAGGCTGCAATGGTGATCACTCCCGCGTCGTTCATCAATTTTGCGACTTCGGCCGAGCGGCGCAGGTTCTCCGAACGGTCGTCGGCGGTGAAACCCAAATCGCGGTTCAACCCCTGCCGCATGTTCTGGCCATAGAGCACAGTCACCGCCCGGCCTTCGTCCCACAGACGGCGCTCGAGTCCGTAGGCGATCTGGCTCTTCCCGCTGCCGGTTAGTCCCACCAACAGCACGGTCACTGGCACTTGGCCGTAACGCTGCTCACGCTCGGCGGGAGCAATCAGGCTCTCGCGCGTCTTCAACAGTGCGGCCGGTTCCGTGGCCCACACATCGCCCTGGGATTTCGCCGTGCCGGTGTCCAGAATCATTCCCGCACCGACGGTGTTGTTCGTCAGGCGGTCGATGAGAATGAACGCTCCGGTCGCGGCATTGGTGCGATAGGCGTCGCACGCCAGCGGCTGGGTCAGGCTAAGCTGCACATGACCGACTTCGTTCAGCTCCAGTCGCGAAACCGTCCGGTGTTCCAGCGAATTGACATCGACGCCGTACCGGAAGGACGCGACCTCGGCCGTCACCTGTCGTGTGGTTTGCTTCAGCGTGTAGGACTTGCCGGGGACGAACGGCTGCTCGGCCATCCACACCACCATCGCCTCGATCTCGCTGCTGACATTCGGCAGATTGTCCGGCAGCACGAGCATGTCGCCACGGCTGACGTCCACCTCGTCGGTCAGGGTCACTGTCACGGCCTGTGGGGCGAACGCTTCGTCCAAGTCGCCGTCGTAGGTCACGATCGACTTCACATGGCTGCGTTTGCCCGACGGCAGGACCATCACCTCGTCGCCCTTGTGCAGGACACCGGAAGCAATCGTCCCTGCGAAGCCGCGGAAGTTGAGATTCGGACGGAGGACGTACTGCACCGGGAAACGGAAGTCGGTCAGGTTGCGGTCACCGGCAATGTGCACCGTTTCGAGATGGTCCAGCAGCGGCGGGCCGGAATACCACGGCATCAGGTCGCTCTTGGACACGACGTTGTCGCCTTTCAATGCCGACATCGGAATGAAGGTGATGTCGTGCAGTTCAAGCTTGGCGACGAAGCCGGTGTACTCGTCCTTAATGCGTTCAAAGACCTCGCGGGAGTAGTCGACGATGTCCATCTTGTTGATCGCCACGACTACGTGCCGGATCCCCAGGAGCGACACAATATACGAGTGCCGCCGGGTCTGGGTCATCACGCCGTGACGGGCATCAATGAGAATGATCGCCAGTTGAGAGGTTGAGGCCCCCGTCGCCATGTTGCGCGTGTATTGCTCGTGTCCCGGCGTGTCCGCGATGATGAACTTACGGCGATCGGTCGAGAAGTAGCGATACGCGACATCAATCGTGATCCCCTGTTCGCGCTCGGCCTTCAGGCCGTCGGTGAGCAGGGCGAGATCGATCTCACCAGCACCGGTGGTGCCAACCTTCTCGCTGTCACGCTTCACGGCCGCAAGCTGATCCTCGTAGATCATCTTGGTGTCGTGCAGCAGTCGGCCGATGAGCGTGCTCTTGCCGTCGTCGACACTGCCGCAAGTGAGGAACCGCAGAAGTTCCTTCTTCTGGTGGCGCGCGAGGTAGGCATGAATGTCTTCCTGGCTCAGATCAACTTGTTGCATTGAGTCGTTCTCAGTTTTCGGTTTTCAGTTCTTCGTCAAGACCAGGGGTCGTCGGTTCCGCGGTGGCTCTCTCACCGAGAACTGACAACCCACATCTGAGAACTGCTCAGAAATAGCCTTCTCGCTTCTTCTGCTCCATCGATCCGGTTTCATCGTGGTCGATCACCCGGCCCTGGCGCTCGGAGTTCCTGGCCAGCAGCATTTCCTCGATGATTTCCGGCAGCGTGGTGGCGTCGCTTTCGATCGCTCCCGTGAGCGGGTAGCACCCTAATGTCCGGAACCGGACCCGTTTCATCATCGGTTCTTCCCCCGGCCGCAACCGCATCCGGTCGTCGTCCACCATGATGAGCGTGCCGTCGCGTTCGACGACTGGACGTTCTTCCGCAAAGTAGAGCGGCACGATAGGGATGTTCTCCAAGTGGACGTATTGCCAGACGTCCAGTTCGGTCCAGTTGCTGAGCGGGAAAGCGCGGATGCTTTCGCCCTTGTTGACCTTGCTGTTGTACAGATTCCAGAGTTCCGGCCGCTGGTTCTTCGGGTCCCACTGGTGCAACTTGTCGCGGAAGCTGTAGACGCGCTCTTTGGCTCGGCTCTTCTCTTCGTCGCGGCGGGCACCACCAAATGCGGCATCGAACTGGTAGTGATTCAACGCCTGCTTGAGAGCCGCCGTCTTCATCACGTCGGTGTGCTTTTTGGACCCGCTGTCAAACGGGTTGATACCCTGAGCGAGACCTTCCTGATTGGTCCAGACCTTAAGGTCAAGACCATGTTCGCGGCAAAACTGATCGCGAAACTCGATCATCTGCCGGAACTTCCATGTGGTATCCACGTGCAGTAAGGGAAAGGGAAGCCTCCCGGGGTGAAACGCCTTCTGCGCGAGCCGCAGCATGACAGCGGAGTCTTTGCCGATCGAATACAGCATTACCGGCCGCTCGAACTCGGCGGCCACTTCACGAATGATGTGAATGCTCTCCGCCTCAAGGACTTTCAAATGCGTCAAATTGTAACTGCTGCTGATCATCCGTCCTCCCGTCTGGTGTCTGTCCTGCCCATAATACGCTATTCGCCTCTCCATAGCGAAAGGGCACATCACTGACAAGCCGGAAAATGCCGTCATGGATTCGGTCTCGGCGGTTGATGTGAATCGGCCATGGGGCGCAAAAGCGAATCGACAAAGCCCGGCACTTTCACAAATGCCGGGCTTTGGGTGTTGTGGGAAGGTCGCCGTGAGGCGTTACGGGCTGGCCAGTGGAGGCAGCGCTTCGTCGGCCGTTTCCGGCACCCATTGCGGGGTCGGGGGGACCGTCGAAACGCCGAAGGTCGGCGGGTAAGGCGAGGCAAAGGCGGGAGGCTCGGTGTCTAACTTGTCGTTATCGAAGGCAAAGCTGCGTGCCCAGGCGCGACGCAAGGCTTCGTCATACGCCTCGGGAGTCCAGCCCCCTTCGGCCATGTGAATGTTGTTGTCATCGAGCAGCGATCCCTTGCGTGCCCGGAGATCCGTCAATGCCTGGTTGTATTTCACAAGCGCGTTGAAGTAGCCAACTTCCGCCGCGGCAACGGTGGCCTGGCTGCGCAGGACGAGGTCGACGGGAATTCGCCCCGCTTCGTACTCTTTCTGCACCGCATCGACTTCTGTCTTGGCGGCTTGTCGACGATACAGGTTCGACTGGGCCACCTGGTACCACCAATCCATCATCTGGAAGGCGCTGCTCAATTCGTGGCTGATTTCCAATTCCTGCGCGGCAAGCACCGCTCGGGATTTCGCCAGACGGAACTCAAGGTTGTGTTTGTTCGCCAAGGCCTGTCGGAAACCAATCGGCAACGAGAACTCCACTCCCAAATCCCAACTGGCTTGATCGCCGCGGAGCAACGCACCGTAGGCGCTGTTGTATCCGCGCGGCGTCATCCCGTCATTGTTGGTGCTGGCGATCAGGTCATCCCCGAATCCATTGAGTTGATAGCCGCCCACGGCATCAAGTCGCGGCTTGACCAGACTCTCTGCGGCAGCCAGTTGTAGCTCGAGACTCTTGATCGACCATTTCTGACGACGTAACTCTGTCCGCCGGACGAGCGATTCCGACAACGCCATGCGCCAGTCGCTGACGAATTCTGCTTCCAGTGGTTCATCGCTGGGACGCAGAATCCGACCGTCGTTGACCGGCAGCCCAATCAAGCGCCGCAGTTGTCCTTCGTTGGAATAGAGTGTTCCAACGGCGTTTTCGAGGCGAATGCGGCTGGCAAAATAGTTCTGCCGGGCTTGGGCTTCGTCGACAACGGTTCCCCCTTTGGCCCCCATCTCCATCCGTTTCCGCGCCGATCGCCAGACGGTGTGTGCAGCATCGCGGGCGGTCAGTTCCGCATCGTAGGTTCGATAGGCGAGATACAGTTCCCAGTAGAGATCCTCAACATCACGCACAAGGTTGATGATGTTGAGTTCCATGTCGGCCAGTGTGATGTCCGTATTGATGCGGGCGATCACCACGCCGCCGTCGGTCTGCGAGATTCCCGGAATCGTGCGCAGAATCGGACCGGCCGTGCGGGTGTAATCGACCCCGGCACCGGCCCACAACGGCTGGCGATAGTCGGCACGCAAGGAACCGCGGTAGTTGGACGGAAACAACTGGAAGAACTGGTTCGCCGAATTGTACGACCAATCCTGACGGACCTCGAAAGCCCCGCCGTTGGCCATCACTTTTTGCAGTGAGGTTTGCCATTGGCCGCTATCAACAAGCAACGTCTGTCCGGAGCCAATCGCGCCGAGCAGCGCGTTGTTCTGAACCAGTGCACTCCGGCCGGTGGTGACCGAGGTCTTGAACTGCGCGTCAAACGCCGACAGCGCGGCTTCCGGTCCGCGCTGGAAGAAGCCTGCGTTGGTTTCTTGAATCGCCGTGTCGTAACTGGAAGCCACACGGTCGGGACTGGTGAGCAACGGATTCGCGGGCGATCGGAATGTGCCACGGGCGCGGATGATCTTGCTGTTGTTCAGCGCCTGCTGCAGCGCATCAGCGAGGGAGAGAGGGAAGGCCGGCATCTGCGCTGGATCACGCACGGTTGCCGGGCGCTCGGTGTATTGCAGCGTCGGATCCATCTCGGAATGGACGTGGGGGTACTCGATCTCGGTGGCGGTCTGCTTATAGAACTTGAGGTCAGCTTCGCCAAGGTATTGGATTTTTTTGGGTGCATGACAACCCACAAGCTGGCCGGCAACGCAGGCAGCGGCGATCCACCCGCGACAAGCGCGGGTCGATGGAAACCATCGTGTTCGCCAGAACTTCATGGCCAGTGAGACCTTGCGTGAAACCATCATCGTCGATGTCCAACCGCACGGGGAGAAACCGGCGGCCGAGCGCGTTCTCGTTCGCAAAGGCTGCGCAACCGTTACGGGTGTTATCGTCGTTAAACTCCACCGCGCTTCGGAAAATCTCCTCGCAATCGTATACTTTGGCTGTAAGATGTTTTTAGCTATCAGGATGCGTTCGAAACACGTCCCCCCATCAGAAAGGAAACCGATGGCAACAGCACCGCTTTGCACGAAGAAGTGTGTTCCTTGTGAAGGGGGCGTCGCACCGCTGACCACCTTGGAAGCGGCCGAACTGTGCCGCCAACTCGACGGCTGGTCAGTCACCAGCGACGGAAAACGCATCCGCAAAGAATGGCAAGTCCGGCATTTCGATGCCGCCATGGCGTTCTTTCACCAGATTGCCCTGCTCTCCAATGCCGAGGGACACCACCCCGACTTGCACCTCGTCGGTTTCCGCAATGTGAGCGTCGAAATCTGGACTCATGCGATCGGCGGGTTGTCCGAGAACGACTTTATTCTTGCTGCAAAGATCGATGAGCTGCCCGTCGAATTGAAGCGCATCCCAGAGCCGACGTGAACCGCTGATTGCACGTTCGTGCACATTTTTTATGCACGAAGTCCCGGCCAGCGGGACAAACCATCCCTGTTCGAGTTGCGCTGCAGCGGGCATTTCCCAATTTGACAAGGCTTGCGGGGCAACGAATGCCCGGCAACATTGTGAAACATTGACGAAAAAGCAGGAATTCGCAGAAACTGAATCATCGGTACAGGGCTTGCTGCCGTATACCAGCGGTGGGAGTCCTTAATTACTCCCGCGGATTTCATTTTTGGCTGACGTGGTTGACAGCCGTTCCATTCTCAACCACACCACGGGGCTCGATTTCTGAGCCGTATTCCATGTCTTAGTCATTTCTAGAGAAGAGGTTACGCAATGCAAGCTGTCGGCAATCTGGAAATCTACGAAGCCGGGACGTTGACCGTCGTCGGCTTTGGCGGTCGGGAAGTCCTCGACCATGTGAACGTGGCGGAATGCCGCGATGAGTTGGTTTCGCTCATTCAGGAACACGACTGTCAGTCCCTCGCCGTGGATCTGACCGGTGTGCGGCTGATCCCCAGCGGATTGCTGGGATTGCTCGCCTCGATCCACAAGCTGGGTGTGGAACTGCACCTCTACAATGCTTGCGACGACATCCGCGAAGTGCTGGAAATCACAAAACTCAACCAGTTGATCCAACTGCACGAAGTCGCGGTCTGATCGATACGTTGTTGTGACTGCGGTGATTCGCCTGAACATCTTTTCCGCCCGTGGGTCTGTACCCGCGGGCGGTTTCGTTTTGGGGCTTTCGATTGACGGCACTGCCCCCATTGACCACGCTACTCCGTTCACTGAGCGGACAACTTGGGGCCCATGCGCCCCGTTGTGAGGATTACGGATGGGCTGGGAAGCGTGGCTGGTGCTGGGGCTGGTGTTGCTGCTGGTGATCGCGCTCGCGCGCGAAGTCGCCGGGGCCGATCTTCTCTGCTTGGGTGTCCTCGCCGTAATTCTGGCTCTGGGAGAAACAGCCCGCGCGGTCGGTCTAAAGACCAGTTTACCCAAAGTTGGGGAGATCGTCCGTGATTTCGGCAGCCCCGGGCTGATTACCGTGGGCCTGTTATTCGTCGTGGTTGCCGGTCTTGTTCAAACTGGGGCGATGAGCATCCTCACCGAGCCGTTTTTGGGACGACCGAAGACGGTTCTTTCCGCACAACTTCGGTTGCTTTTTCCTGTCACCACGATGAGCGCCTTCCTGAACAACACGCCCATCGTGGCGATGTTCATGCCGGTCTGCGACGACATCTGCAAAAAGTCAAACATCAGTCCGTCGAAACTCTTCATGCCGATGGCGTTCGCGGCCACCTTCGGCGGCGTCTGTACCATCATTGGCACCAGCACGAATATTGTCGTGAATCTGGCACTGAAGTCATCCGGCCGTGAGCCGTTCGGTATGTGGGAAATCGCGAAGGTTGGTCTCCCGTGCGCGATCGCCGGAGTGATCTACATGATCACGTTCAGTCGCTGGTTGTTGCCGGATCGCAAGCCCGCCATCAGTCTCAGCGATGATCCCCGGCAGTACACCGTCGAAATGGAAGTCGAAGCCGGGGGCCCGCTGGAAGGGAAGAGCATCGAACTCGCCGGGCTGCGGCATCTTCCCGGCCTTTACCTCGTCGAGATTGAACGCGGCACCGACCTGATTCCCGCCGTCAGTCCCAAGGAACGTTTGCAGGCCAACGACCGGTTGGTCTTCGTCGGGATCGTCGAATCGGTGGTTGATCTCCGCAAGATGCGTGGTCTGCGACCGGCCACCAACCAGGTGTTTAAGCTCGATACTCCCGATACCCATCGGTCGCTGATTGAAGCCGTGGTCTCGAACCGCTGCCCACTGGTCGGCAAGAACATTCGTGAAGGCCGTTTCCGGTCGACGTATGATGCCGCGGTGATTGCCGTCGGACGCGGCGGGCAACGGATTCCCGGTAAGATCGGGGACATCGTCCTCCAGCCGGGCGATACATTGCTGCTGGAAGCGCATCAGGATTTCGTCCGACAACAGCGCAACTCGAATCACTTCTTTTTGGTGAGCAGTGTCGAAAACTCGTCTCCCATGCGGCATGGAAAGGCATGGACCGCGCTCACCATTCTGGCGGTGATGGTGATCGCCAGCAGCGTGGCCAACATTGATATTCTGGCCGCTGCACTCGTCGCCGGGATCGCGATGCTGGTCACTCAATGTGTGACGGGCACAGAAGCCCGGCAGGCCATCGACTACCCGGTGTTGATTACCATCGGCGCGGCGGCGGGGATTGCAAAAGCCATTGAATCGACCGGCTTGGCCCTGGCGATCACCGATACAATGGTGTCGTGGGGAGGGAATAGCCCGTGGGTGCAGCTCGTCATCATCTACGGCGTGACAATGGTGCTCACAGAACTCATCACGAACAATGCCGCAGCCCAATTAATGTTCCCGCTGGCCATGGCCACGGTGGCGCGATTGGAAGTGAACTACATGCCGTTTGCCGCGGCCATTATGATCGCGGCCTCGATGGGGTTTGCGACCCCGTTCGGGTATCAGACCAATCTGATGGTCTACGGTCCGGGTGGTTACAAGTTCTCCGATTACCTGCGTGTGGGGATTCCGCTGGACCTGGTGATGATGGTCGTCACCGTTACGCTAGCTCCGCTGGTCTGGCCGTTTTGAGCGTCACTCAACGCCGTCCGAGCCGAGACCGCCAGGGAGCGCGTTCTGCCGGAATCAATGACAGAACTCGCTCTCTCATGGTCGCGGCTTGAATGGACTGAATTCAGGGGAATCCAAAATGACGGACGATGCCATGCCCTCCGATGCCACCATTGCCGCCCGCGGGGGATGGGCGCCGGACTTTGTGACGCGTCCCAGTGCGCCGCCGGTCTACATGACGACAGCGTTTGATCTCGACGATCTGGGACAACTCGATGCGATCGCCACCGGGCGCGAAACGGGGTACATCTATACGCGCGATGGCAATCCTAACCACGAAGCGTTTGCTGCGGATGTCGCCAAATTGGAAGGAGCCGATGCGGGCATCGTTTGCGCGTCAGGCATGGGAGCCCTCACCGCGGCCCTGCTCGCCCTGCTGAAGACCGGGGACCACATTGTTGCTGCCCGCGTGTTGTACGGTCGGACAGGTCAGCTCATCAATCACCTCTGTTCCTCGTTCGGCGTCACCGTATCCTATGTCGACATTACCGACCCGGCGGCGATTCGGGCCGCTTGCACACCCAACACTAAGCTGGGGCTGATTGAAAGCGTGTCGAACCCGCTGGTTGAAGTCGCCGACATTCCCGCCGTGGTGCAGGCGCTCGGTTCCGTACCGCTGCTGGTGGACAACACGTTCGCCACGCCAAGTCTATTGCGTCCGATCGAACATGGTGCCCAACTCGTCTGGCATAGTGCCTCGAAATACTTGAATGGTCACGGCGATGTGATGCTCGGGGTGATGGTCGGTGCTTCGCCACTCATGCGGAAGATCCGGGGAGCGTTGTCGCTGTATGGCATGAACAGCAATCCGATGGAGTCCTGGCTCGGTTCCCGCGGACTGCGCACATTGCCGTTGCGGATGGCGCGCGTGTCCGAGACCGCGCTGACGATTGCGCAGTTTCTCGGGGCGCAACCCGCAATCAGCCGCGTGTATTATCCGGGGCAGCCGACGCATCCCACTTACGGCCTGGCGCAAAAACTGATGCCGCGTGGTCAGGGAGGAATGCTGGCCTTTGATCTGAAGGGGGGGCGGAATGCCGTCGATGCCTTCTTCCGGTTACTGTCGGAGACGATCCCATTCTCGCCAACCCTGGCCGATGCACGGACCACGCTTTCGTATCCGGCGGGGACCTCCCACAAATTCATGACCGCCGCGGAAAGAGCGGCGTGTGGCATCAGCGATGGTCTGGTGCGCTTGTCGGTTGGGCTGGAAGACGCGAATGATCTCATCAAAGAACTGAGCGCCGCGCTGTCAGCGCTTGCCGATTCGCGGACGAGCCCCTCCGCGCTGTAGGACAAGACCCAGGGAAGGCATTCCCTGGGCTTCCGTTATGATTTACTCAGGACCGGGGCACGGCCGCCGGAACGCAGCGTTTCTGCGGCGATGTCGAGTGCCTCACCGGTGAGACCCGCTTCCTGCATCCGCGCGATGGCCAGATCGATATCGTACTCCACACGACGGAACTCCACGCGACCGTTTTCAATCACCGCATAGGCCGCCCGCGGATCACCATCACGCGGTTGCCCCACGCTGCCGGGGTTAATCACCTGGCAGCCCGCGAGTTCCACATGCATCGGAACGTGGGTATGACCAACACAGACAAAGTCCGCTTCCACGTCCTTCAGCCGCGATGACCACGCCAGTGGATCATTGGTGAGATACTCATCCAGCGGATCGCGCGGCGTTGCATGCACCAGATGAAACGTGCGGCCATCCAATTGCAAGGTCTGTGTCACCGGCAAACGCGCCAGGAACTTGATGTGCGACGGCATCAGCGACTGCCAATGCAGCGTCCGCGTCGCCGCGGCCAGCAGCCGGAATCCACTGCCTTGTGGCATGGGGACGCGCTGAGCCGTAGAGTGATCGTGATTCCCACGGACCGCCGCGTGGGCATGCTGACGGACCCAATCGATGCAGGCGGCGGCATCGGTGCCGTATTCGACGATGTCGCCGAGGCACAAGCAGGCATCGAACGTTTCACGGATCGCCGAGAGGGCAACGCTGTTGGCGTGGATATCGGCCAGCAACAGGATTTTCATGCCCGCCTCGAATACGGAGAATTCAGTGCGATGGGGAGAGGAACAGTCTGGCAATAGGACCGGGAAACTTTGTTATAATCGGCACACGCCAGACGAACCAGCCGAATGATGGTGGTCGTTTGGGCAAAAACAATCAACAAGACATCGTGCCTGAACCGCAGCCGTTCCCACAGCCACTCATTCGCACGATTCAAACGTTCCCCCGCTACCGGCGGCAGAATCGACACAATCCGAAGGGCTCCCAATGGATGAACGCAAGCTCGCGCTGTTGACTCTGCGGGAAAAAGTTCGCGACAGCCAGCATTTGGCGCGCGATCTGCATGAGCACATGGTGCAGAATTTCCTGCCGAAGGTGGCAGAACTGCTGACCGTGTCGACACCCCAACCCGACGCCGAGGAACGGATCTCCGACGTGACGATTCGGAATCAAGTCGCCACGGTGCTGGAGAGCGAACGGTTTATGGCACAGAAGGAAGCAGACTTAACGGCTTATGCCCAGGCACTGTTTCAGGAAGCCATTCCTTAAGACACGCATCTGACAACGCTAAGTATCGACAGATACTTACGTTAAGAAATATCCCGATTGACAGCGTCCGTTTCTCAACCCATAATTCGGTGAGCCGGTTTCCCACATTCCCGTCCTTCCTTTCGTATCGAATCTCGGCCCGCGTGAACCATTCGGTTTGTTTTGCGTTCTAGAATCCTGTTCCCTCCGGTGTCTAGCGCAGGAAAGCGCAACGGTTCGTCGAGGACGAACCGTTAAAGAAGAAGTCCGCGAGCACCCCCAATTTATGGGCGGTCGGATCGCGGTGGGAAACGGATGTCCGACGGAATTTGCAGGGAGTGATTGCTAATTATGCCGTCTTCCGGGCAGCACTTGACGGTCGAGCCTTCCTCTGGAACCGGGACGCCGTTCCCGTTTGTCGGACGAAGTCCCGCAGCGCGCCCGTCCGAGACCGTCCTTTCCGTTCCGCGGCGTGCCGAAGAGCTTGCCCGCGGTGATTCAACGCCGTCATCCGTGATTCCACCCTCGATTTCACCTCTGTCGGCCCGCTTGTTTCCTGCCCAAATTGCGAACGATGCTGCGGAAGACCTGAGCGGCGTGACGCTCGGCCATTTTCGCATCGAGCAACGGATCGGGATGGGTGGGATGGGAACGGTCTTCCTGGCCACTGATGAACGTTTGCAACGTCCTGTCGCCTTGAAGATTTTGTCACCGAGCCAGTTGGGTGACCCGGCCTCGATTCAACGTTTTCAGAACGAAGCCCGTGCTGCTGCCCGGCTCGATCACGATCACGTCGCGCGGGTCTTTTTCTACGGTGAAGAACAAGGCCTCCACTTCATCGCCTTTGAATACGTTCAGGGAAAAAATCTGCGGGACATCATTCGCGCCCGCGGTCGCCTGGAACCGGCCGAGTGCGTGAGCTACGTCGTGCAACTCGCCGCCGCACTCTGTCACACCAGTGCCTGCGGCGTGGTCCATCGCGACATTAAACCGTCGAACATCATCATCACGCCGCAGGGGAAAGCCAAGCTCGTCGATTTAGGGCTGGCGCGAAAAGAGAATCTGGAAACCTCGGCCCATCTCACCGTGGCGGGGACCACGCTGGGGACGTTCGATTACATCGCCCCCGAGCAAGCCAAAGATCCGCGCAACGTCGATGTCCGCAGTGATATCTACGCTCTGGGTGGGACACTGTATCACATGCTCACCGGCGAATTGCCGTATCCCGAAGGGACGGTGTTGCAACGCCTGCTCGATCATCAGGAGAAAGACCCACCCGATCCAGCCCTGCGGAATCGGCGCGTCCCGCCAGGGTTGTCGGCCATTGTGAAGAAAATGCTCGCCGCCGATCCGCGGCGGCGGTATCTCAATGCCGAGGATTTGCTGCGGGACTTGCTCCTGATGGCCAATGCTTTGGGGTTGCAGCCGATTCCGTCCGATTCCGCGGTCATGGCCGCATGGTCACCACGCCAGGAAGGGTTCTGGGCACAACATGGAGGCTGGATTTCAGCCGCCGTGATCCTGCTCATCGCCGTCGGCTTGCTTCAGGCCTTTCCCGACTGGATTCATCGTTACGCTGAGGACTCGCCGACAACGACGGACCAGGTTGTTGACCTGCGTCCGGCACTGCCGGCTGATCCCACGGTCCCCGCGACTCGCAATCCGTCCGTGTTGCCACCCTTCAGTACCAGTGCGAATGACCTTCTGGAGAACCGGGGGATTGGGGAGGCCGCCAATGAACTCCCCATCACATCCGTGAGGCCCAATAAGTCGTCCGACCCAGACGTTCGCAGTTCTACGGCGATGCGTCCGGAAGGCGATGGTCTTCTGATCGGGACCACGCCAGGGAACAGCGTTGCCGGCCCGCTTCCCGCTCCGGGAGCCTTCGATGGAAAACTACCGCTGCTGACCGCCGATCACTTGGCGAATCCCCCGTCGTTGACCGAACTTCTTCCGCAACCAACGTCTCCCAGTCCGTTCGTGCCGGTGGACGTTGCAAAAGTGGAACCGCGTCCGGGAACGGCCGCACCACTGGTGGCCGATGCCGCGCGGGTCGCCGCCGATGCTGGTGTGGGGGCGTCGGAAGCGCCGGGTTTGTTCCAGGTGCTGGGCACAGGGAAATCGTATGCAACATTGGAAGCGGCCTGTGCTGAGGCTCGGGATCAAACGATCACCACCACAATCGAACTCAACTTTGATGGCCGCTTGCCCAAGCCGGAAAGCCCGCTCCGTTTGCGACAGAAACGGCTGGTGATTCAGGCTGCCAGGGGGCGACGCCCCATCATCACGTTTGCTCCCGCCAGCGGGGCCACCGATCCCGCGCTGACGCGGATGCTCAGCGTCTCCGGCGGAACGTTGAGCATCATCAATGTCGGACTGGAATTGAAAATCCCGGACAACGCCGGTGGTCAAGCGTGGTCGCTCATCTGTCTGGCACGTCCCGAGCGGTTGCGGTTGCAGGGTGTGACCGCGACCGTGATCAATCCCCGCAGTGCCCAGACTATGTTCGTTGAGTTTGCCACGCCGCTGGCCGAAGGGTTGGCGAAAATGGGAACGATGAAAGAGGGTTCCGCCGCCCTCATCACCGACGTGGGAATTGACCGCTGCCTGTTCCGTGGTGAAGGCGTGGGGCTGGCCATGAAAGATTCCGCCCCGCTCCGCTGTGAAATCAAAGACTCTCTATTCGGCGTCTCGGAATCGCTGGTCACCACGGACGTCTCCTCGCAAACCATGCAGGCCCCTGGCGATATCGCCCTCGAACTCAACCGTAGTTCGTTCCTGCTCGGTGGCAGCCTGGTTTCGCTGACCAACGGTGATGAGCTCAGCGGCCGCACCGCGACCATTTCCATCACCTCGCGACACTCCGTGATTTCCTGTCCCAAGGATCGACCGTTGCTCGACCAGCTCGTTCCGGTCGAAGTGATGGAATTCCGCAAGTCGGTGAAATGGGTGGATGAAGCGAATGTCTTTGACGACATTCCCAGCTTCTGGAGCGTCCGTTCGTCCTTGTCGGCTTCGGCGCCTAAATCGTGGGATTTCCTGGCCTGGAAGAGCTATTGGGGAGGCGGCGAAGAGTCCCGCAATCTCGTCATTCCCTGGCGACATGACTGGCGACGTGAACCGTGGTCAGAAATCTCCAAAGATGACGCACGGTTTGACTCGCTGCCGGAGAACCTGACGGTCCCGGTCGAAACGCCGGGGGCTCCGCTCGATCAACTGCCCCTCGAACCCGCGGTGGCTATTCCCGCGCTGTGACCGACGTGCCCCCATGCAATCAGTAGCGGGGGATTGTTGGATCGATCTGCTGTGACCAGACGTCGATGCCGCCGGCCATGCTGCAGGCCTGTGTAAAGCCCTGTTTGCGGAGCCACATCGCCACGCGCAGACTGCGGCCGCCGTGGTGACAGTGGACCACAATCACCTCGTTCTTCCGCGGTTCGAGTTCCGCGGCACGCTCTGCCAGTTGACTCATCGGCAGCAGCGTCGCTCCGGCAATTTTCGCGGTGGCGTATTCTTCCGGTTCCCTGCAGTCGAGGAAGAAGAACGGTTCTCCCGCGGCCTGCTTCTGTTGCACCGCCTGGCAAGTGATTTCGAGGGGCACCGCGTTTGTGGCATCGCTCATGGACGTCATTTCCCTGGCCGTTGTGAAGGTTTTCAGACTCTCTTTTACTCCGAAGGAGTTGCGTCTCATAGCCCAGGGTTGCTCGCGCAGCCGGCTACCCTGGCAGCCTGTGGATCTATTGTGTGCCACGGCCGTGTCGGCCGTGCAAAGTGGCAAAAGGCCCTGCAAATTCGCACGGCCGACACGGCCGTGGCACACAAGTCGAATAAATCCACGGACAGCGATAAGACGCAATCCCTTCGGGATAAAGACCGCGGCGGCCCCTTTCCCACCGGATCTATTTCGCACCGAGTTCGTACAGCCGTGCGTGGATCATCATCTGAAACACGAACGTGGCGACGACGAACAAGGTCCAGGCGATCCCCAGGACAATCAGATGGGCGAGCGTTCCCCCTTCTGACGAGATCATCACCAGAATCATAAAGATCGGGCAGCAATACATCGTCACCAGCATCACAAAAAAGGCCAACGGCAACGCGCCCCATTTCACGAACAGCGACAGCAACACCACCAGATGCAGAAAGACGGTAAACAGGACGATGGGAAACCAGAACCCCGGATGACCGACCACCTTGAACCATTCCGTGGCATTCGGCGTCACCAGCACACTGTCGACGGCGACGAAAAACAGCGTGGGCACTGCCCCCAGCAACATCCCCGCCAGCTTGGAATAGGCCACGTACGCAATCGAACGAGGCAACATCAGCAGCGACGACAACGTCTGCAACCGGATTTCATCGTGAAACAATCGCGAGGCATAGATACTCAATTCGAGCACCAAGACCCCCACCGCAATCGCGAAATGGGCCGGAACCACTTCCCGCTCCACGTCCCAAGGCTGCGAATCACCGGCCAGGATCCGAAACCCGGCCATGATGGGGTAAAGCAAGATATACAGCACCAAGAAGCCGAGGAGCTTCATCACCAGATACACATTGCCACCCGTGAGGAAGTTGTACTCTTTCCACACCAGCGGGTTGCCCCATGCGCGACCCGAAGCGGCCCACGTCGCGCGGCGTGAAGTCTGGGCCAGCATGCCGCGGCTGACGCCCTGCACATCCGCCGTGAGGGCATACCGGTAGAACAAGGCCCAGGACAACAGGAAGAAGGCGAGTCCGCCGCCGACATTGGTCATGACCTGCGTGGTTACCACGGCCTCATCAAACCCGGTCTGCAGAATCAGATACAGCCGCAGAAACACATCGGATTGAATCACGAGGTCCATTGCGGCGATCGTCCACTTCCCCAACTCGGTACTGGAACCCCAGGCAGTGGCCATCAAGACACTCTTGGGAGCATGCAGAAACTGCGGCACGAGGCTGTGGGCCAGCAGCCACAACGTCGTCAGTCCGGCAGCCGTGCCACTGCGGCGACTGATCACCGAGCACAAGAGCCCGACATTCGACATCAATACGGTGAAGGCCAGCAGCGCCACATACGCCGCCAGCACTTGGTGAAACGTCACTCCGCCGAGCGTGATTGCCAGCAGGGTGAACGGGAACTGCACCGTCAACAGCAGGATCGCCTGAAACATCCTTGCGGTCGATTTTCCGAGCAGGATGCCGAGCGGATTGATCCCGGCCATCATCAAGAGGCCGATGGTGTCTTCTTCTTTTTCCTCAGTAATTGCCGAGGAAAAGAAGCTGATTCCGCCCAGCGCGATGAACGCCACGTTCAGGAAGATCATGTTCATGAAGAACTGCAAACCGGGCGCACCGAGCATCATCGCCTGGATTTGCGCGATCATCAT
This sequence comes from Planctomycetaceae bacterium, assembly GCA_041753475.1. Lineage (GTDB taxonomy): Bacteria > Planctomycetota > Planctomycetia > Planctomycetales > Planctomycetaceae > DSVQ01. Next base: position 74,162 of record JBGSUN010000022.1, read on the forward strand.
CATGAGGTAAATGATGAGCACGAACGCCAGGCGAAAGAGGTGGGTCTGCAACTGGCGCGCATCGAGCCGTAGCGAGCGCCCCATCAGGGTCGCGATGCCGTGAAACATCACTTGACCCCACGTTCGGTCAGGTCCATGAAGGCTTCATTGAGATGCCGACGGTCCGCGGTGAAACCCGTTACCGGGACATCCCATTCCACCAGTTGCCGCAGCAGGGCATTGGTGTTGGTCACCGCATCGTCAAATGTGAGGCGGAACTCGGGTCGACCTTCGACCGGTTCCACTTTGAGCACGCCCGGCATGTTCTCCAGCCGCGGCTGCATGCCGTCCGGCGCGCCACCGAAGGCAATGCGGTAAGTCGGATGTTCTCCGGTGTGGGCCAGCAGATCGTGCATCGACCCGGAATACTTGATCTTCCCGCGGTCGATGATGGTCACGCTGTCGCACAGTTCGGCGAGTTCGCTGAGAATGTGCGAGCTAATGAAGATCGTTTTTCCCATCGCTTTCAGGGCTTTGAGGATTTCCATCAGTTCGATGCGGGCGCGGGGATCGAGTCCCGATGCCGGTTCATCGAGCAGCAGGACTTCGGGATCATTGACCAGAACGCGCGCTAAGCTCACACGCTGCTGCATCCCGCGGGAGAGGCCGCCGATGAGGTCTTCCCGCCGCCCACCCATGTCCGTCAGCGCGAGGACGTCGTCGATGACCCGCGTCCGTTCCACCAGCGACAATCCATAGGCCGCGGCGAAGAAATCGAGGTACTCGAAGACAGTCATCTGCCGGTAGGTGCTGAAGTGATCGGGCATGAAGCCGATCTTCCGCCGCACCTGCCGGGTGTCAAAGACGACATCGTGCCCAAACACACGGACCGTGCCGAACTGTGGCCGCAGCAACGTGCAGATAATCCGCAGCGTGGTTGTTTTTCCAGCCCCGTTCGGACCGACAAAACCGTGCAAGGACTGCGGTGCGACCTGAAATGTCACCCGGTCGAGCGCTCGCCGCCCTTTGAAACTCTGGACGAGTCCCTGCACATCGATCACCGGCTTTAAGCTCGATGCCGGTGCTGGCGGGGGCAACTGAGGCGTGACTTCACTTTCACTCATCGCGTCTCTTCCAGAGGCAAATCGATCGAATACAACACCCAGCCTTCCTGCCGGCCCACATGCGGGTTGTTGACGAAAAACGCCTCGGTCATCGGGGCGACATACATCAACCGCACGCTGCCGGGGGGCAACCGGAACGTCTGGGCATCCCCATCCGTGCTCACACCCAACCGGCGGGCCATCAGCGGCAGGAACAATTCGCGGTACAGTTCCATGACCGGGCGCTCGTCATTCCCGTAGTAGCCGCCCATGCGGTACTGCCAATTGTTCTGATAGTCCTGCACACGCAGAAACCCCGCCGCGGTCCCCACGCTGCCGACCGACTGCAGCCCGCCATCGACTCGTTGAACGTTGTAAAACCGTTCGCCGTGAAGCAATGTGATCGACTCCGCCGATGCGGGCAAGTCTCCCTCCCACGTCAATCGCATCGACTGCAAATTCCCGCCATTGAATTGCAGATCGGCGACTTTGAACTTCGGGACCGAGACTGTGGCTTTGATGCGATGCGTGAACTCTCGTGAAGAAAACGGCGGGATATCCGCCTTGAACATCGCCTCGGCTCCGTTGCGAATCCACCGTGAGACCGGTTCGGTGATGCTGCACGTGGCGTATAACGTCCCGGCACCGGGATGGCTGATGTCATAGTCGCCGCCGTTGGTCACGAAGACGTTCGACCATTGCGTGACATCGGCCTGACCGTCGGGCAAGGTTCGGGCAATTGCGACCGAATGGACCGCGGTCGCTTCGCCGTAGCCCCGTTGTCCAACATAGCCGAACAGCAGACTGAAGAGGACGACGGTTCCGATTAATGCCGCATATACCGCACGGTAATCGGTCCACCTCCGGCCGACGAGGTAGCAACCGGGAAAAACCAGCGCGATGTAAACCCAAAACAGCAGATGCAGCAGCGGCCAGTTGTGATTCGGTTTGGTCATGCTTTTCAGTCGCGAGAGGAAGGACGTTCCACTGAGGGGATCGCTGCCGTCCTGGTAGGTGTTCGCGACCGATTGTTCCTGTTCACCGGCGTCGAGGGCCGGGGCTTCCAACGTCTGGCCGTCCCCGCGCACATGCCGTCGCGCTGGCAAGACCTTCATCGATTCCGTCAGCCGCTCCGGCGTGGCATCGGTGCGCGTGTACGCCACACGAAAGACACGCCCGGCTCCCACACTCCGTTCATCGAGCGGACCGTTCAACACGCCCATGCTTGCAGGAAACTCCGGGAAATTCCCGTTGGTATCATGCATGACGAAGGCGGTGCCGCCGAGCGTGAGCCAGTCGAGAAACGCTTGTCGGCGCGGTTCGTCCCAATTCGGAACGCTGTCGAAGAACAGGGCCTGCAACCCATCCGTCGCGGTGACGAACGGCGGGAACAACACATCGGGCAACCGTTTCAGCGGCAGGTTCTTCCGTAACAACCCGCCGCCATCAATCATGATCCGTGATGGCCAGCCGAACCGCGCCCGGGGTAAGTCCACGGTCTGCACCATCTGCCCGGTTTTCGAGAAGATATCGAGGTGGAAATCCTCGGACTCGTTCCCCAATGAGGAGATATACGGATAAAACTGCACCCACCGTTCACCAAAGGGGCTGACGAATGCACTCTCGATGAGCGGCGCGTCAACACGACCGCCGGAATTCATCCGCTTCGTGAGCCGCATCTCTCCTTCGAACGCTGTGGGTAAGGGCTGGTTGACGAGGATCGAGAGGACATTGAAACGGTTCCGGGTCAGCTTGCCATCAAAGCCCCAACGAACCTCGACAATATCCAAGGCCCGCGCGGGTACCGGCGTCGTCACGATCGCCAGCGCGCACAGGATTCCCAACAGAAATCGGCCCCGCATCACATACATCCGCGTCATCGTTTTCGAGGATCAGACCGTGAAGGATGAGCAGCGAACATCAGAACATGCGTGTGAACGAAAGGCAAATCCGTCCGGATCACACAAATCGCAAATCCCGAGCCGGAAGCGTCAGCGACGGATTTGTCTTATCACTCCCCGCCGTGGTGCGGATCTCTCGATCCCGCACTCCGTTCGACTGGGGTTTGCTGTGGACCCATCACGACTTCACAAATTGCCACAACGAATGCGCCCATGATCGTAGCGGCGGTCATCAGCAGTCCGCCCGTAACGAACGTGGCAATGAACCCTTGCCATTCCGAGACCGGCGTGGTGTCAGACAACGCCTCCTCGAAATTGATTCCTGCCACAGCCAACCCAATGGCACCCGCCATGATTTGCGGGAGTGGCCAAAACTGGAACGCGCCGACAATGGCCCCGCCGATGAGAATTCGCTTCGTGAAGAATGGGGAGTGGTAACACGCCAGTTGTCCTGCGAACCATAAGATCAAGAGCGATACTGCCGTTCCCCAATACCCACCGTCTTTGACGATGGGGACTGCAAAATACAGCGGAATCGGCAAATTCGCCGCAAAGACCAACAGCCACACGTACAGCCAAGTTCGCGGCTTACGAACCGCTGGCCGGGGGATGCTCGATTCGTAGTCATTCATCTCTGGCATCTCGACATTTCATCTCCGCCGCCCTCACAATCGTGTGATGCGATAACCGGGATGATCTTCCCGAAACAGCTCCGGCAGCAGGCGTGTGCCAAGACCCGGCCCCGTCGGTAATTCCGCGTGGCCGTTTTTCACGATGACGTTGGTGTCGATGAGTTGCGGATAGAGCGTGCGGATGTGGGCGCGGACGGTTTCCTGCCACATCACGTTCGGCACCGCGGCAGCGACGTGGATGCCCGAGAGCAGCGTCAGCGGGCCGGTGCAGTCGTGCATCAATGTCGGGACGTTGTCGATCTGCGCGAGTTCGGCGATCCGTTTCGTTTCGCTGATGCCGCCCACCCATGTTGGATCGGCCATGATGTAATCGGCTCCGCGGAGAGCGAGCGCCCGCTTGTAACTCTCGCGGGTGACGAGCATCTCACTGATCGCCAGAGGCACGCCGCCGCGGTGACGGAGTTCCGCCAGCGATTCGAGGCAATCCGGACGCAGTAAATCTTCGCACCACAGGAGGCCAACATCGCGCAGGACCTCGGCGATGCGCGTTGCCGCCGGAAGCGAGAAAAAGCCGTGGCCGTCGAGCATCAGTTCGATCTTGTGGCCGACGCGATCCCGAATGGCGAACAAAGGCTTCAGCGCGTTCTTCAATGCCGGGAGGGAAAGATAATGACCGCCGTGGTTCTGGTAGAGCCCGTCGAGCGTCCACACCTTCATCGCGGTGATGCCTTCGGCGAGGAGTTCTTCCGCGAGGTCGGCCGGTTCGTTCGCACTCCGCCAGTTGTCTTCCAGCGGACCGGGTTGGCCGGGGTCGCCATGACCGGGCCAACCCTGGGCATCGGGTGCATCCAGCGGACGGCGTCCATACGATGGACCACCGCAACTGTTGTAGATCGGAATCGCATCGCGCACCGGACCGCCGAGCAGCCGCCAGATCGGTTCCTGTCGAATTTGCCCGGCGATGTCCCACAGCGCGAGATCAATCGCGGACATCGCCCGCATCTCGGCACCGAACCCGCCGAAGGACGCACACCGTTCGTACAAAAACCGCCAGTGACTTTCGATCGCGAGCGCATCGGCCCCGAGCAACCGCCGGGCCATCCAGTCATGCAGCACCGCCGCCACCGCATGCGGCAGGTAATACGACTCGCCGTGTCCAATCACCGGCGTCCCGTTGACCGTCCCCGCATCGGTGTGCAGCCGCAACAACACGAGCCCCGCCATCACCTCATGCGGGATGACGGTCTCCACCGCGGTAATGCGCGGCCCCCGCTGATAGGCGTGACGTTGAATCGCACTCGATGCGCGAGACGTAAAATCGGTCATCCACTCGACTCCGGTTCAGGAAAAGACGGTCCACAGATTTCGCAGATTGACACAGATTAGAAGAGAAAGCGGCGGAGATTTTTGCCACAAAAGGCACAGAGGACACAAAAGGGGAAGATAAGGATGGTTTCACAGCCCGGAGCGCGAGCGACGGACGAATTCCGTGAATCAGGACGTCCGTCGCTTGCGCTCCGGGCTGTGAGAGGCCATTTTCTCTTTCATCCTTTTTGTGTCTTCTGTGCCTCCTGTGGCAAAATCTCTTTACTCAAAATCTGTGTCAATCTGTGAAATCTGTGGATCGTCTTCGCTCTTCATCGGGCCGTCAAACCTGCCAGCGCGGCGAGCACATCCTGCGGATCGACCTTCACCCCGGGAGCCGCGAAGACACGCACGCGTTTGACGTAATCGTCGAACTGGGTCTGGGCCAGCGCGGCGACCACGGGGGAGACCGCACTCAACGGGCGGTAAACATTTTCCTTCGGTGAGTAGATGTCCACGCGGAATTCAATTTCGCGCTGAGCCGGTGGGGCATCAATCAACAGATCGGTCGGACCGAGTGTATCGGAGAGCGCTGCGATCAGTGCCGCTGTCAATTCTTGCAGTTCGACATACGGCCGCCCGGCGAGCGCACGGTACAACTCGGGTTCCTGCGCGTGGCTGAACTCACACACGCGCTTGTGCAGGCGGCGTTTGGATCCGAATAGACCGTCCAGCAACGGTGCGACCGGCGTCCCTGTTCCGGCGACGCACAAGGACCGGATGAACTCCGCGTCGCCCTGCGTGAAGAGCGTGGGCAAATCGAGTCGTGGGGACAGTTCGTAAAAGCTGCGGGTGAGCATGCACGTCGCCGAGCGGACGGCGTGGTGCCAGTAGACTTCACTGAACATCACATACCGGGCGAAGACCATCAGTTCCGCAGCGGTTTTGCCTTTCGAGGAGAGCGCGAGTCCATCGCCCGCTTCGTTCACCACGAGGGCGTGAATCAGCCGGTCGCGGTCGAAGTTGCGTCCGTACGGCACCCCCGCGTGCAGGCTGTCCCGCTCCAGGTAATCCATCTTGTCGATGTCGATGGGGCCGGAGAGAATCGACCGAATCAACCGCAACGGCGGCGTGTCGGTCCGCGGTTGCAGCACATCGAGCACCTCCGCCGGTTCGATTTGCCAGAGGTCGCGCAGTTGCTGGGCGATCTCGCGGTGTGGTTGCAGAAACTGGGTCGCGAATTCTTCGTGCTCCGGCACCCCCGGCAGATGCATGTCTTCGATGGGATGACAGAACGGCCAGTGACCGAGGTCATGCAGCAACGCCGCGGTCAGCAAGACTTCCGCGTGATGCACATCCACGACGTCAGCGAACCGCGGGTCTTTGCCGAGTTGCCAGAGATACCGGCACGCATTGTGAAAGACGCCGAGGGCATGTTCAAACCGCGAATGGGTCGCCCCCGGATAGACTTTGCTCGCCAATCCCAATTGCGAGACATGCGCCAGCCGCTGAAATTCCGCGGTGTCGACGAGAGCCCGGACGCGCGATGTGAACGGGACGCTCAGCCGTTCCGGAATGCGCACTATCGCCCCGCCGCCATGCAACGCCGCGATTTCGGGGATGTCTTCGTAGGGGTGACGCATGGGGCTTTGGAGGCGGTCGTGTGGTGTATTGATCCCGAAGGGATCGCAGAGGGTAGCCGGTGGTCGAAGCGCGGCGCCGACCACCGGACGATATCGTCAGTGAGTTCGCACCCCGGAGGGGTGCCAGCGGCGTTGCGTTCCACCGTCTGGCACCCCTCCAGGGTGCGGTTGCTCACTGCACCAAATCCGGTGGTCGCCGTCGGAACGGCGACCACCGGCTACCCTCTGTGACCCCTTCAGGGTCGGAAATGCGCAACGACCTTCACGACCGTTGTGCTTCGGTGGCAATCCTACCGGATGCCAGCGCTCCCCGCACTCGTGGGACATGATACGATTGCTGTGTGCCACGGCCGTGTCGGCCGTGCGTCGGTACCGAGCGTGTTGCTGAATCGCACGGCCGGCACGGCCGTGGCACACAGACGGTTCGCCATTGCCCGCCAATCCACGACGAGACTACTTGTGCCCGCCGCGTCTGATCCTGTTCGTCCCGCCTCGCCGAATTTGTGGGCCCTCCTCGGTGTGGTCGGATCGGGCTCTCTGCTGGCGACGGCGAGTGTGCAAAGCTGGCTGATGTCGCCGGCGCTGGCGACCGGATTCATGAGCCGGGCGACGTATGAAGCGCTGTGTGCGCCACTCGGTGTGATTGCGCTGCCGGATGATGAACTGCGAAATGTTCCGTGGAGCACGGCGTCGGTCATCGTCATCGGAGCGATGCTGGCGACATGGGGAATGGGTGCGTTCGGACGGCGGCATCACCTCGCGCGGTGGATATGGGTGTGCGGGTTGTGCTGGTGTGCACTCGGGGCGTGGGAACCGGTGCGGATTGCAATCGCACTGACCGGCGTGCCGTTGTTCGGGGCGGTGATTGAAGCAGTACCGCCGTTGTGGGTAGCGCTGTGCCTCGCCGCGGGGATGACAGCGTGGCTTTCGCTTCGTAGCCCTGTCGCTCCGCGACAGGATCGCCGAGCGCTTCGAGAGTCGTCCGCATCGACGGCTTTCCTGTCGCGGAGCGACAGGGCTACGATCGGCCTCCTCGCCGCGGTCTACATCGTCATTTTCGTCACGATGAACTGGCGGTTGTGGTTCAACCTCTTCATTCCGCACGGCGATTCCGCCATGTACGAGGAGCACCTGTGGAACGTGCTGCATGGCAAAGGTTTTCGCAGTTATCTCGACCAGGGCCTGTTCCTCGGCGAGCACATTCAGTTCGTGCATCTCGGGTTGATCCCGCTGTACGTGCTTTGGCCGTCGCACCTGCTGCTCGAAGCGTGTGAATCCATCGCGCTCGCCCTCGGGGTGTTTCCCGTCGCCTGGATGACCCAACGACATACTCAGTCCGGTCGAGTCGCGGCGTGTGCAGCGTCGGCGTACCTCTTGTATGTGCCGTTGCAGGCGCTCGATATCGAAATCGATCTGAAAACGTTCCGCCCGGAAGCGTTCGGCATCCCGCTGTTGTTGCTGACGCTCGATCAACTCGATCGTGGTCGGATGTGGGGATTCCTGCTGGGGCTAGCGGCGTGTCTCACCGTGAAAGAAGACTACGCGATTGTCATCGGCCCGCTGGGACTGTGGATTCTCGCGTCGGCATGGCGACAACCGGAGGTGTTCATTCCGTCCGCTGGGACAATCAGCGGCTCAGCGGGAGCTTCGCCCTCCCGAATGTGGTGGGCGATCCTCGGCGGTACGCTGATGGTCTTCAGCGTTGTCTATTTGTGGCTGGCAACACGGGTGCTCATTCCGTGGTTTCGGCCGGGTGAAGAGATTCACTTTGCACGGTATTTCAGCCATCTCGGCGACTCTCCCGAGGCGATTGTCAAAACGTTTCTCTTTCGGCCGGATATCGTTGCGGGGGAACTGATCACACCGCAGACGGTGCTGTATGCACTGATGATGCTCTTGCCGGTCGGTGGTCTCGCGCTGCGGTCGCCGGGGCGGTTAGCCGTCGGGTTGCCGTTGTTCGGTGTGCTCTGTCTGAACGAACTGGCCCGAGATCCCCGGCATCATTTTCATGCGCCGTTGGTGGCCATTGTTTTCTGGGCGGTCGCCGGAGGTTTGGGGAGAATCGCCCGGTGTGCCACTGGCTCGGCCAGTGTCTTTTCTATTTGGAGCAAGCCGTCAGCATCAATGCAGAAGACACTGGCAGAGCCAGTGGCACACGAAGAGGTTTCCGAGGAACGTCTACGGAATGCCGGGCATTGGTTGTGGACGTGTGCATTCGCGACCGGCTTATTCTTCAGTCTGTCACCGTTCGGAATGCCGTTCTGGGACGCCGGTTCGACATGGCACTGGGCGAAGTTGTACGGTCCCACGAACCGCGGCGTGGAGTTCGCCAAGATCGCGCCGTTGATTCCGGTCACCGCGAAAGTGGCTTCCACCGACTTCGTGCATCCACGATTCACCCACCACGCGCGGTCGTACGATTACAGCCAATACGCACGGAAAATCAGCGGCTACGAACTCCGCGTCCCGGATGACACCGACTTCATCGTGATCGACACCACGCATCGCTACAGCACATGGAAGACGCCGCAGGATATTCCCGAGTATCGTGAGACACCGGAGGAATGGGAGCTCCTCACTCCGGAAGCTGGTTCCGCCTTCATCGTCTTGAAACGCCGTCACGAAAGATAACCGTGGAATTGTGGACCGACTGGCGCATTCTGCTCGGCGAAATCTCGATTCTGGGATATTTGCTGACGCTCGCGCTGGTGCCGATCGTCATACTCACCAAGAAGCCGTGGCCGGTGTCGACGGTTGCCTGGGTGATGATCATCGTCACGATGCCATTTCTTGGGGCATTTCTGTTTCTGGTCTTCGGGATTAACCGGGTCGCACCGCGGCGGGTGAGTCGCCGCCAGCAAGCCGCCACGCAGATCACGCGCGGGTTGCCGCAGCTCGCGCCGCATCACCTGCTGACGCGCGATCAATTGAACTCCACGCAACGACAGATGCTGCAACTCACCGAGCGCGTAGGCGACACCAAAGCCACGACGGGCAACCGGGTGAATCTGTATGCCGAGACCCCGGAAGCCTTCGCGGCCATCCAGGATGCAATTGATCAGGCGCAGCGTTCGATTCACCTCGAATATTACATCTGGCAGCCCGACCGCATCGGTACCAAGATTCGCGATCAATTGATCGCGCGGGCTCAAGCCGGCGTGGCGGTTCGGTTTTTATACGATGCCATCGGTTCGATGCGTCTGACAGAAGCATTTCTCGAACCCATGCGCCGCGCGGGAATCCGAGTGGCTCCGTTCGTACCGGGCCGTTCGCTTCGTGAGCGCTGGTCGATCAATCTTCGTAGCCATCGCAAAATTGTGTTGATTGATGGCTGCATCGGCTTCACAGGCGGGATGAACATCGGCGACGAATATCTGGGGGAGAACACCCACTTCGGTTATTGGCGCGACACACACCTGCGGCTGGAAGGCCCGGCGGTGCTGCAATTGCAGGAAGTTTTCGCCACCGATTGGGTCTTTGCAACCGGCGAGGAACTCAATGCGACTGAGCACTTTCCACGTGCAGATACAACCGGCCGAGTGAGTGCGCAGGTGCTGGTGGGCGGCCCCGACCGCCCCGAAAGTGTGTTTCATGCGACGTTTTTTGCAGCCATCAACTGCGCAACGGATCGGGTGACGCTGGCGACGTCGTACTTCGTACCGACGCCGGCGTTGTGCACGGCGTTAGAAGCCGCCGCCTATCGAGGCGTGAAAACCCGAATTCTGGTGTCCGGCCCCGTCACCTATTGGACAACGTATCACGCCTGCCGGTCTTACTATGATGAACTGCTCAATGCGGGCGTGGAGATTTACGAGTACCGCCGGGGTCAACAGCATGCGAAGACGATCACGATCGACGGTTGCTGGTCGCTCGTCGGCACAGCGAATTTCGATGCGCGGAGCGTGTTTCTCAATTTTGAAGTCGGGCTGGCCCTGTACGATGCTGGGTTAGCGGAGCAATTGGAGTTTCACTTTGCTCGGGATCTGGAATCCTCCGTTCGAATTCAGCGAGAAGAATGGACCCGCCGCGGCACATGGGATCGGTTGAAAGAGAACTCGTGCCGGATGTTTTCGCCGGTGTTGTAGCACAGCCCGGAGCGCGAGCGACGGAGTTCCGTAGGGCTGCAAAACCCCGTCGCCCCCGCTCCGGGCTGGGACGGGAATGAAAAACGCCCACGGATTGTTCATCCGTGGGCGTCCGCGTTTTCATTCTTAATCAGCGATTAGCTTACTGGATGCAACCACCCGGAGCCGAACCGCAGGCGGTGGCGGCGGGAGCCGCACAGCCCGGATCGACGGGGCAGCAGGTTTCCACGGGCACCTGACGGCAGACCGTCCGGGGCACGCAGCGAACCTTCGTTTCGCAAATCTGACGCGGCGTGCAACGGGTCTTCGTCACCATCCGCGTTTCGCAAACTTGACGGCAGGTGGTGTAAGGAACCTTGCGGGTCCGGGTTTCCTGGGTCATCGTGCAGGTGGTGTAAGGAACCTTCTTCGTCACCGTTTCGCAGGTCCACGAGCAGGTCGTGTACGGCACCCGCTTCGTGATGCATTCTTCGGTCCACGTGCAGGTCGTGTACGGGACTTTCTTGGTGATCGTTTCGCAGGTCCATGTGCAGGTCGTGTACGGCACCCGCTTCGTGCAGGTCTGCTGTTCGTGACGGACACAGGTGTAAGGAACGTTCTTCGTCACGGTGTAAGGCACCTGACGGCAAACCGTGTAAGGGACCTGGCACTGACGAACTTCTTGTTCCATCCGCGTGCAGCAGACCGTGCGGCATTCCATCCGCGGAACCCATTTGCGGCAGCAGACCGTCCGCATCGTTTGCTCGCACACCGTCCGGCAGCAACCGGGCTTGTAGACGCAGCAGCAGGTGCAGGGATCCCATTCCCACGTTCCCTGATCCTGAACGCAACGGCTGACGATTGGGCCAGGAACTTGTTTCGTTTCTTCCACCCAGTCGCCGGTGCAGACCTGGACTTGCTTCGTTTCGGTGACCGGCTTGCAGACCGTGTAGCACACGTTCTTGTAGCAGGTTTCCGATTCCGTGCGGTATTGCGTGCAGCAGACCTGACGGTAGTGCGTTTCGTAAATCGGCTTGCAGACCGTGTAGCAGACGTCGCGGTAGCATGTCTGATAGCAGGGCTTGCGGACCGTGCAGCAAACGTCACGGTAGCACGTCTGATAGCACGGCTTGCGAACGCGGCAGCAGACGTCGCGGTAGCAGGTCTGGAAGCAGGGCTTACGGACCGTGCAGCAGACGTCGCGGTAGCAGGTTTGGTAGCAGGGCTTGCAGACCGTGTAGCATTCTTCCCGCCAGCAGGTGTCGTACACGTTGCGGGTGCAGGTCACGGGAACCTGTTCGATGCACTGATCGTAAACTGTCCGCGTGCAGGTGTAGGTTTGGGGTTCCCACACCGTTTCGTGAACGGTTTTGTAGCAAGTGGTGTTACAGGCCTTGGCAGAGCAATAGTCTCCGCAAGGGGCGCAGGCTTTCTTGGAGAGGGAGAAGAACTTTCCCGCTCCGCAGTAACCGGCTTCGGCGGTTTCGCTGCTGAAGAGTGCCACCACACTCATCAGCGCGACCATCCAGGTTGCTTGTTTCATGGAACTGTCCTTAATTCATTCCTTGCGTCGGCTGAGCGCGACCGTAAAAGCTTGAGTCAAGTTGCCACACAATGGCTCGTTCTCAATTCATCGGCCGGAAAAGCCAACGCTCTTGAGCCAAAGGCCGCAAAATACCCGACCGCTAAATCTTCCCAGACTCGCCAACCAACGCGGACTCGTCAAAAATGAGTCCTCAACCAGGGTCGTTCGCCGGACTAACCCGCGTGAAATAATCTTCCGTACAGGTCAGTTACTCGTGGTGCTGACGCGGCACCCATTCTCATTGACACAATCGGATCGCCAGTGGCCGCAACTCTCCCCCGTCGCGTCAAACCCTTAGTGCGTCTGTAAAGCGCCCAGACTACCCCGTCCGCAAGACTGACCAATTGGTTAGTTACGACTCGAAACCCGCGAAGAGGATCGCTCGTGTGGTGGATCGGATGTGGTGTGCGTAGTCCCTTCTCCCCCGCTGACGGGGGAGAGGGAACTGAAGCGAGCGCTCGCATGCTCTCCCACGGCGCTGGTATCGTTTTCCTCGGTCATACTTGAATCACCATTGCAGGAACGCGCCATGCGATTTGCGATCTGTCAGGAACTGTTCGAAGGGTGGGATTGGGAGCGGCAATGCAAGTTCATGGCGGAGACGGGATACACCGGCATTGAACTCGCGCCCTTCACCCTCGCACCGCGCATCACCGATGTCTCCGCCGCGCGTCGTCAGGAATTGCGTAAGGTCGCCGCGGATTACGGGCTGACGATCTGTGGTCTCCATTGGTTGCTCGCCAAGACCGAAGGGATGCACCTCACGACGAGTGATGCGACCCAGCGCGCGGCGACCGCGGCATACCTCCGCGAACTCGCGCATGCCTGCGCCGATCTTGGCGGGACCGTTCTCGTCTTCGGCTCACCGATGCAACGCAACGTCGAATCCCGTATGGAACGGGCTCAGGCCTATGCGAACGCAGCCGAAGTGTTTCGCGGCGCAATGCCGGTGTTCGGCGAGCGCAACGTCACGCTGTGCATGGAACCGCTGACGCCGAAGGAGACGAACTTCTGTAACACGTGCGCCGATGCGGCCGAGTTGATCGCGCTGGTGGATCATCCATGCTTTCAATTGCATCAGGATGTGAAAGCCATGCTGTCGGAGACGACGCCGATCCCGGCGCTGATTGAACAGTTCGCGTCCGTGACGAAACATTTTCACGTCAACGACAACAACCTGTTGGGGCCCGGCATGGGACCGACAGAGTACGAACCGATCTTCGCCGCGCTGCAGAAGACGGACTACCGTGGTTGGGTATCGGTCGAAGTGTTCGATTACAAACCAGGCGCTGAGCACATCGCGCGCGAGAGCCTGCGTTACATGCGTGATGTGCTCGCGCGGCTGGCGGTCTCATCGACTTGAGACCGTGTGACGCCATCTCTTGCGAGTTACAGAAACCGCAGAAAACAGCTTGTTTTCTGCGGTTTCTGCATGTCATGGGTTCTATGAAGCAGGCGCGAAAGAGAGCACGCGCGGTGCAACAGCCGCGCTCAGCACAGACGATGACCGATCGTCCAGCGCGCGATGGAAGGAGATCGTGAAGACTTCCTCGTTGAGGGATGCGCAACTCTGATGATGATCGCGCGGCAGCATGGTGGAGACTCGCTTCGTGAAAACGAGAGATCGATTTGAAGCCGCTTTTCCCGATGTTTTGTGACGATTTATGCCGACGTGTGCCTTGTCGATGTGATGCGCACGGCATGATCGAGGTCCGCGTTGCTCTCCCCGCGCGTGTGATGCGTGTGATGATGCGCGGTTCAAAACGATTTCTAAAAAATCATCAAATTTCTTTGCGCGAACGCGCATAAAAGGCTTGAAGTAATCTTTGAAATGCTTACTATGCACGCCAGTTCTGTGACAGTTAAAACGTTGGATTGAGTGTCAAGTGCAGGACACAATTGCTGCCGCGATTGTGCAACCCCGAGACTTGATCCTCGGACACTGTCACGCGACTTGCCATGGTTGGCAGGTCGGAAGGGATTCGAAGTGAGTGACGCGTTGACGCCGAACAGCTTAGCCCGGTATGCCAGCGGCGAAGACGGTCACGATGTCTCTCTGGAAGGAGGACCGTCAAATGGCCAAGAAGAAAGCAGCGAAGAAGGCAGTCAAGAAGGCCGCCGCCCCTAAGAAGGCCGCCAAGAAGGTCGCGAAGAAGGCTGCGACCAAGAAGGCCGTAAAGAAGACGGCGAAGAAGGCCGCGAAGAAGGCCGCTGCCCCGACAGGCATGTAACAACTGCCGAACAAAACGATGTTTTCGCGAGAGGTGACTGGATTCGTCCAGTCACCTCTTGTTTTTTACCGGCACCATTCAGTCCCCCGTTGTCCGCAACGGGGGGGCTTCGCGCGCTCCACGGAAATAAGAATCCCCGGTTGAAGACAACCGGGGGCTAAATGAGCGTCACTCCGCGTCGTTCGGCGCGGGCTCGCCCTGCAACTGATGCCAGGCGTTCTCCGCCGCACGTTGCTCGGCTTCTTTCTTGTTCGGCCCCCATGCAGCCAGAAAGATCTCCGCACCCACGGCTGCAGCGACCTTGAAACACTTCGAGTGATCCGGGCCCTTCTCGTCGAGCAACTGATAGACCGGCGTCGCCCCCAAGCTCTTCTGTGCGAACTGTTGCAGCAGGCTCTTATAGTTCTTGCCATGTGTTGATTGCAGTGCGTGCTCGATCTCCAGCAGCGCCCATGGTTCGACAAAAGCTTTGGTCGCCTCCAGACCGCCGTCCAGATAGACACCGGCCACCAGCGACTCGAACACCGCCGCCATCACCGAACTCGGAACCGCCTCGGCCAGACTCAGCCCCTTGCCGAGGATGAGATACCGGCTCAGGCCCGATTGTTGACTGATGCGCGCACACGCTGAGCGACTAACGACCACCGATTTGATGCGTGTCAGCTCCCCTTCGGGTTCTTCCGGAAGTTTGTGGAACAACAATTCACAGACAATGGTCCCGAGAATGGCGTCCCCGAGAAATTCCAGCCGCTCGTTGGAATCGAGCCGGGTGCGCGCGATCGAGGCGTGCGTGAGACAGCGCTGCAACAGCGCGCGATCGCGGAAGTGGTAGCCGATCACGTCTTCACAACCGCGGAGATGCTCTTCGAGATTCAATAGCTCCGATGACATCCACGCCGTCTCATAAGGTGCATCCTCCGGGCGGATAGGAACCGGCCGCCCTGCTTCAAGACCGCTTTATTCTATCGAGAGTCGGAACTGCGCTCCACGGGAGAGTTTGCGCCGATGAAATCTCTGGTAATTCAGGATGCCGTGCGAATCTGCGGGCGCAACACTCGTG
Organism: Planctomycetaceae bacterium; assembly: GCA_041753475.1. Taxonomy (GTDB): domain Bacteria; phylum Planctomycetota; class Planctomycetia; order Planctomycetales; family Planctomycetaceae; genus DSVQ01. Next base: position 89,665 of record JBGSUN010000022.1, read on the forward strand.
GTTCGTCATTCGCTTTCCTGATTCAGGGGTGTCGGTGCAGTTCCGTTCCGTTCGCGCCGTCGCTTGAGTCGCCACTGGAGAAGGAAGTCGAGAAGCAAAACAACCCCTATGCCCACGGCGACAACGTGCGTCGCCGCGGGATCATCGATATCGACCCAGTGGCAGATCGGATCCATGCCCCGATTGTATCACGGCGTCCAACACCTGTTGCCTCCCCAGCGTAGAATGGGAAGACACCCGCCGGATGATCTCGCTGGTGGATACTTGCCAAACTGTGGGTGTCATCTGCGGAGACGCCTTGAACTTACGGGAGGAGGAAAGCATTGATGTTCAAACAAAACAGCCCCTTACGGCAGTATGGAAGTGGAATCGTACTCGGTGCCGCCATCACGGCGGTCGCGTTGGTGTGGGGCTCGCATCAGGAAGTCCGGGCCGTTCCGACGGTGATGGATGCCTGCGATCTCTCGGTCGCCTTCCGCACGATCGCCGCTGACGTCACGCCCAGCATTGTCTCGATTGAAACCATCACCAAAGCGCGACAGGTGGACTTGCCCGGCAACGGCATCCAGGACGAGGCGTTTCCCTTCCGCGAGTTCTTCCGGGATGACCCGCGGTTCCAGGAATTCTTCCGCAACGGTCCGCGGCGCGGCGTCGTTCCCCGCAAACGGGGCGGCGGATCCGGCTTCGTCATCAATACCGATGGGACGATCATGACGAACAATCACGTCGTCAGCGGAGCCGATGAAGTCCGGGTCCGCTTCCTCGACGGTCGTGAATTCGTGGCGAAAGACATTAAGACCGACCCCCGGACCGACGTGGCCATTCTGCGGATCGAAGGAGCTGGTCCGCTCAAACCGTTGAAGCTCGGCGATAGCAAAGCGATGGAAGTGGGCGACTGGGTCCTGGCCGTTGGTACGCCGTTCGGTCTCGAAAGCACGGTCACACAGGGGATCATCAGCGGTAAGAGCCGGTCACGCGATCTCGCTGACCGGGAAGACTTCCTGCAAACCGATGCCGCCATCAACCCCGGCAACAGCGGCGGACCACTCATCAACCTGAAGGGTGAAGTGATCGGAATCAATACCGCCATTGCGTCGGCCAGCGGTGGTTATGACGGTATCGGATTCGCGATTCCCACGCATATCGCCGGTTGGGTGGGTGAACAACTTGCCAAGTCTGGTTCGGTGAAACGAGGTTATCTCGGCACTGCCATCGCCATTGTCGATGGAGAGACAGCCAAGCAATTCAATGTTTCCGCACGGGAGGGGGCGATCGTGAAGACCGTCATGCCCAGTTCCCCTGCTGACAAAGCCGGTCTGGAACCGAGCGACGTGATTCTGACGCTGGATGGCCAGAAAGTAAGCGACCCGCTCAGCCTGCAAGGAATTGTGGAGCGGCTCGACATTGGCAAAACCTATCCTATGGAGATCATCCGTGACACCAAACGCCAGACCCTGCAAGTGACGATTGAGGAAATGCCAGCCTCATTCGCTTCCAAGAGCAAAGACCGAGAACGTCCCGAAGTGGATCCCTCCTTCGATTTGCTTGGCTTGCAGACGAAGACCCTCACGAAAGACCTAGCCCAACAGCTTGGCTTCACCACACTGAAAGGTGTTGTCGTGGCCGGTGTGAAGGATGAGAGCCCGGCGAGCGAAGTCGGTATTCAAGCCGGTGATCTGATTGAGCGTGTCGGCAATACGACCGTCACGACCGTGGAGGAGTACCGCAAAGCACTCGAACCGTTGTCACTGAAGAGCGGGATTGTGCTGCATCTGCGAAATAGCGACGGCAAGCGATACGTGGTGTTGAAGTCGGAGGAGTAGTGCTGTCCGCAACGCCCACCATTGTCCACAAGTGGGGGCGATTTTCTTGAAGCAAGGGCTCCCGGTTGATCGCAACCGGGAGCCCTTGGCTTTGGGGATCAATCACGCTGCAACGGTGTCAGGCACCGACTGCGCAGCGGAAATCCAAGCCAGCACTTCCTGGAGATTGGGAGCCGCGCTATCACGCAGGATGCGCTGCCCGGATGTCGTTTTTGCGAAGGCATCGACAGCACGGTGCAAGTCAGCGGCATTCGCCGCGGCCAGATCACGACCCGTGCCGATGCTGCACGCGACTAACAATTGAGCGTCATGCCCGCGCAGCTTGGGAACCTCGCAGACCAATTTCGCTTGTTGCTGCCAGCCGCGAATCGTTGTGGCATCCAGATGCTTCTGGTTGAGTTTCGTCGCGATGGTCTCGGCAGGTTGGTCGAGCAGGTTGCCAACAGTCTTCACCCCGATCCGTTCCAGTTGAGACGCGGTTTTGGGACCGATCGACGGGGCTTTTTCCACCGGTTGGGTGCGATCGAGATGAAACTTCGAGGCGGCTTCCACACCCGGTCGCGTGGTGGCAGACTGAGGCGGTGGTACGGTCTCGACGCGCGGCAGCACCTTCACAGTCGGTTCCGCAACACGCGCGGCCACCACGGGCGCGACGGGTGTCGTCGAGACATGCGCCTGGCCCGGCGGCGGGGGAATCTCGGCGTCGAGTTGTGCCAACGGAACCTTCGACACCTCTTCCGCGTGCAACGCCCGGATGATCTTGTCGTCTTCCGACAGGGTCTTCAGCACTTTGCCTGTCTGCTGGAACTCGTTGTACATCGCCAACACAACGGCTTTTTCCTTGGCGTCCTTCATCTTCTTAGTGACGAAGAAAATCGGAACCGTCAATTTTGCCATCACGCCCAGCAGTGTGACATTCGTCTTCGGCGGTGCGGCTCCCGTTTCGGCGATGGCACGGTCGAGAATCTTCGCGAATCCCACGACGGCGCTTCCCAGCAGCGGGGCGATGCGGCGGCGCAGCGGATCATCCAATCCGCTCGGTGGGTCTTTCGTTCCCTTCTTCAGGTCATAGTGATCGATGCTTGCCTGGTAATGAACATTGGCGGTTTTGGCCGCATGTCGAACCATGTCTCCGAGCCAATCGTCACCGTTGGGCATCGGGACATCCGGGTACCCCGCGCCTTCTTCGAGGATCGTCTGCAGTTTCTGGTACGCACAGGCGATGCTCCATTCCGCCGCGCGGTGGACGATCCCTTCCTGTTCCGTTTGACCGGTATGAAACGGCTGCCAGGGGTCGGAGTAGTAGTGGCTCAAGACACCCGCACTGTAAACCGCGTCGGCCCAGTTGCGGACGGCGAGGGCCGACTTCGTGTGCTCGTACCACTTCTGCGTCGCGGCAACCGCACCGCCCCAATAGCTGTCTTTTACATGCAGCACATGGTTTTTGAAGTCTTTGAACTTGTTGTCCGGCGCTTTGGAGCCGTCGAGGTAGGTCTCGATGTGCGACAGAAACAGATTCATCCACTGCTCGGCGTCGGGCGATTCGAGATGCCGCAGCGCGTCCATCGCCAGCTTGTGGTGCGTGCTGGAACATTTCCAGGCGAAGAGGACGTTGTACAGCAGCGGCGGCGACATGCGAGCGCACTCCGGGCGCAGAAGGAATCCAGGATCGCGTGTTCTCCCAAATGTCGCGTATTGCAGCAAGATCGGTTCGCTGGAGATGAGCGTCGTGCCAAGGCCCAGTCGGCCGTGCAATTCGTGTCGATTCGCGACCGTTTCACCTCGTCGTTATAATCACCGCTCTGGATGCGACCTTTCTTTTCCACGGACATCTTTGATGCGCACTCTCGAACAATTCACCTTTGGCGTTGGCGACCGGTTTGCGCATCAGGCTCGTGCCCAACTCGCGGCGTTGGAACGGCTGGCAACGGAAGGCATCATCGTGGTTCCTGTGTGGAACAAGTCGAACCGCGAGCACACCTTCATCCGGTCGGAGCCCCAAAGCGTCTACGATGCGGCGGCTGCGGCGATCGCAACGGCAAAATGGACACACGGCTGGCATGTCGACGCCGATCATATCCGGCTGGAAACGGTCGACCGCTTTCTGGCGAGTTCGGACTTCTTCACGATTGATGTCGCCGACAGCATCGGCAAGCCCGCCGCTCCGGAAGCCGTTGCCGGGTTCGTGGCGAAACATCCCGAGTTGATCGGCAACCTGGCGATCCCCGGCATCGCGCGGCCGTTGGCCATCACCGCGGAGGATGTCACCCGGACCGCAAACAAATACCTTCTTGCCGTGCAGGAAGCCGGTGGAATCTACCGCCACATCGCGGAGAAGAAAGGGGGCGCAGAGAAAATCATCGCCGAGGTCTCGATGGATGAAACCGACGCTCCGCAGACGCCGCCGGAGTTGCTGGTGGTTCTCACGCTCCTTGCCGACGAAGGCGTGATGCTGCAAACGATCGCCCCGAAATTCACCGGCCGGTTCAACAAAGGTGTGGACTACGTTGGTGACCTCGCGCAGTTCGAGCAGGAGTTCAACGACGATCTCGCCGTCATCGCTTTTGCGGTCAAACAATACGGACTCCCCGCAAATCTGAAGCTCAGCGTCCACAGTGGCAGCGATAAGTTTTCGCTCTACCCGATCATCCGCCGGGCGCTGAAACGGACCGGGGCGGGACTCCATCTGAAAACCGCCGGGACCACATGGCTGGAAGAAGTGATCGGCCTCGCGGAAGCCGGTGGCGAAGGACTCGCGCTCGTCAAAGAGATTTATGAGTATGCCTTGGAACACGTCGACGAATTTTGTGCGCCATATGCATCCGTAATCGACATCGACCGTTCCAAGTTACCGAGCGCGGCGACCGTCAACGGCTGGGATGGTGCCCAGTTTGCCAACGCCGTGCGGCATATCCCGGGCCATCCGCAGTTCAACGCCAACGTACGGCAACTGCTGCACGTGTCATTCAAGGTCGCCGCGAAGCACGGTGCCCGCTACACCGATCTGCTGAAAGCCAATGAAGCGGTGATCGCCCGGAACGTCATCGAGAATATCTACGACCGACATCTCAAACCCCTGTTTGTCGGCTGACCGCGTCTCAAAGTCCGGCGTCTGCCTTGGACGCCGGACTTTTGCCTTTCGAATTGAAACGCCGTCGACGATGCTCCGTTGCGAATGAAAATGCAGAAACCCGGCATTTCGGAAAATGCCGGGTTTCGTCTTACGTTGATGCCAGTGCCGTCTCCACCCATTTCATCCACGAGGCGACAAACGCCTTCACGTCGACATCCGTCGCGGCGCGGATCCCATCGAGTTGCGACCGTTCCACCGGTGCGGTTTTTCCGAACGCATAGAATTTAATCTTCGGTTCGGTGCCGGAGGGGCGGACTGCCAGTCGAATCGTGGCATCCCCGCGTCGCGTTTCGAAGATCAGCAGATTGCCGCTCGGTTGCGGCAAGTCCTTTGTCTTTTGATTCGCGGGCAGCGTTCGAACCTCGTGCTGCTGGTAATCGCGAACTTCTTCAAACCGAAAGCCGGCCAGGTCTGTCGGCGGGGCGGTGCGCAGACGCGTCATCAAGGCGGTGATTGCCGCTTGCCCCTCCGCCCCGTCGCGAGATAGCGACGCTTGCCGTTCGACATGATATCCGTGTGTCGCATACAAACCGTGGAGTCGGTCCAAGAGCGTGCGGCCGAGGCGTTTGTCTTCGGCAGCGGCTTCGCACAACCACAGCGCGGCGATGCTGGCGTCTTTGTCGCGACAATGGACCCCACCGAGATAGCCGTGCGATTCCTCACAAGCAAAGACGAAATGTGCGGGGCCTTCGATGTCCATGCGGGCTCCAATGTGTTTGAAGCCGACGAGTAAGTCTTCAATGACCCGCAATCCCGTCCGTTTCGCGATCGTTCCGACCAGCGGCGTAGTGACTAGCGTCGTCAGCAGGTAATCCTGCGGCGTGATCTTTCCCTGTGCGCGACGTTGCTCGGCGACATAATCGATCAGCAATGCACCGATCTGATTGCCGGTGACGTAGACATATTCACCCGCCTGATTGCGCACCATCGCGCCAAGTCGGTCCGCATCGGGATCGCTGGCGAGGATCAGATCTGCATTCAAATCTTTGGCCCGCGGCACCATCGGTGGGAAGACGGCGGGGCGTTCGGGGTTGGGTAAGCGATCGGGCACGTTCGAGAAATCGCCGTCGGGTTGCCGTTGAGGTTCGTACAGATGCAGTCCTGTGAACCCGGCTCGTTGCAGGGTTGCCGCGACGGAGGTTTCGCCCACGCCATGCAGCGGGGAATAGAGCACGGTCAGATCCCGCGCCGGCGAGAGGCTGAGTGACACGACAGCATCGAGATACGCCTCATCGACCGCGGGGCCAATCATTTGAATGCCGCCGGATTTCGCCGTGGCGGCGAAGTCGACTTCGGGTAGTTCCCCGACATTCGCGACGGCGTCGATGATGCCTTGATCATGCGGCGGCAGCACCTGTCCGCCGTGCGACCAGTAGGCTTTCACACCATTGTCACTCGGTGGGTTGTGCGACGCGGAGATCATCACGCCGGTGTCACAGTGCAGGTGTCGCACGGCGAATGACAACTCCGGGGTGCTGCGATGGCCGTCGAAGAGATACGTCGTGAAACCTTCCGCCGCAAAGATCCCGGCGGCGATGCGGGCGAATTCTGTCGAACGGTGCCGGGTGTCGTAAGCAATCACGACGCGCCACGGACCGGATGGCTTCGTCTGTTTGACATAGCGGGCCATCCCCATCGCCGATTCACCGACCGTGCGCGGATTCAGCGTCGCCGAGCCGAGGTCTGCCATGAGACCACGCCGCCCGCCGGTGCCGAATGGCAGCACTTCCCAGAACCAGCGTTGCAACTTGTCCCACTGTTCGGTGTCAATGAGCGCCTGCACCGCCGGGGCTTCGCGGTGGTAGCCCGGTTCGGTCAACCAGCGACGAATGTTGTCCCGTGCCGCCGGGGTGAGTTTCCCGGCCGCAACCGCCTCGTCCACTTGTTTCAGCTCATTCATCGTTCGATCGCTTCCCATCGCTCTCCGACCACGCTTCGCGGTTTCGCGCCCCGCGCCCAACCCACCGCGTGATCCCCAACCCCACCAACCATCCCACTAAAACGAACCCCCACCCCCGCGGTCCGAAGACCACGGTGGCGTTGAACATCATGAACGCAAAGAAGACCTGAAGCGACCAATACGCCCCCCGATTTTCCGGCCAAGCGGGATTTCGCCACCACAAGACGGCATCGACGACCCACCAGACGGTCATCACTTCATTGAGATACAGCCCGAAACCCGAATCCCACCCGGTTTGCAACAACGTCTGCTTGCGCGTGTGCTCAAACGCCGCCGCGTGATTCCAGCCGTGATAGAAATGGAACGCGGCGGCGACATGGGCAACGAAAATCACGGCACCGATCGTCCAGAGAACGCGGTTCCAACGCCGGGCGGTGCGATGGTACGGGGCGAGGACATCGACGCTGATGCGGGCCAGATACGCCGCCGCCGCAAGTCGGGCCGTCCACCGGACAATCGCTTCACCGGGCATCATGTCGATTTACCAGAAGTATGAGTTCTGCCAAGACCAGCGCGGATGCGGTCCCTTCTCCCCCGTCTGCGGGGGAGAAGGTGGCCGAAGGCCGGATGAGGGGGCGAGTGTTTCAAGACGTCGACTTCTCCTCAATCCGCCCCCTCACCCTAACCCTCTCCCCCGCGGACGGGGGCGAGGGGACCGGAGGTTTGACAAACGGTTCAACATCGCTCACTTGCGATTCCCCTTCGTCACCCGGCATCATTCCGTCCATGACGAAACCACTGCTGATTCTGAACGTCGTCGGTCTCACACATGAAATGCTCGGGCCGAACACGCCCCATTTGAAACGCCTTGCGGACGACGGCTTCGCGCGGCCGATGGGGACCGTGCTTCCCGCGGTGACGTGTTCCGCTCAGGCGACGATTCTCACCGGGACGCTGCCGCGCGAGCATGGGATTGTCGCAAACGGTTGGTATTTCCGCGATCTCGCCGAGGTGCTGTTCTGGAAACAGTCCAACCGGTTGGTTCACGGCGAACGGATTTACGATGTCGGCGAGCAGCGCGACCCGCTCTACACCACCGCGAAAATGTTCTGGTGGTACAACATGTACTCGACCGTCGATTACTCGATGACGCCGCGGCCGAGTTACCCCGCCGATGGTCGCAAAGTGATGGATTCCTACAGTTTTCCCCCGGAGTTGCGGGACGAACTGCAATCCAAACTCGGCGTTTTCCCGCTGTTCAAATTCTGGGGACCGGGGGCGGACATCACCAGTTCGCGGTGGATCGCCGATGCCAGCATCGAGGTGATGCAGCGGCACAAACCGTCGCTGACCCTCGTCTACCTGCCGCACCTCGACTACAACCTGCAGCGTCTCGGCCCGGATGACCCACGGATTGCCGAAGACATTCGGCTGATTGATACGGAAGCGGGCAAGCTGATCGATGCCGCGCGAGCGCTCGACACGGACATCATCGCACTGTCGGAATATGCCATCACGCCGGTGAATCAGGCGGTCCACATCAACCGCGTGCTGCGGCATCACGGCTATCTCACGGTGCGACGGGAACCGCTCGGGTGGGAAACGCTCGATTGCGGAGCGTCCCGGGCGTTCGCCGTTGCGGATCATCAGGTGGCTCACGTCTATGTACGCAATTTTGAAGATGTAAAGTCCGTGAAGCTCGTGCTCGGCATGACCGACGGCATCGACGGCGTGTTCGATCGCGCGGAGCAACGCCAGTTCGGCCTCGATCACGAGCGCTCGGGCGATCTCATCGCGGTCGCCGCACCGGGGGCGTGGTTCACGTATTATTTCTGGGAAGACGACGCCCTCGCCCCGGACTATGCCCGTACTGTCGACATCCATCGCAAGCCGGGTTACGACCCCGTTGAGTTGTTTATCGATCCGCAGTTGATGTTCCCCAAGCTCCGCATCGCCCGGCGGCTCGCCCAAAAATTCCTCGGTTTCCGGTACTACATGGACGTCATCGGGCTGGATGCGTCCATTGTGAAAGGCTCGCACGGCCGACTACCGACGCCTGATCACGAAGCCCGCGAGGCACCGGTGTTCATTTCGTCCAGCCGCAGCCTCGAAGTGGATGAGATCCCGATGACGGCGGTGAAAGAATTGGCGTTGAGATTGCAGTTCGGCCAGCGATAGTCGGGAGCATGTGTCTTGATCAAGCCGGAGAGTAATGGCATGGAGCGAGCAGCCACTCTGCCGAGCAGACTGAACTGGTTTGCCCCTTGGAAGTGGCTCAACCGTCGTGTTTGCGTGGGAATTATTCTCGCTGTAGTTTTTTGTTACATCCTTTCACCAATGCCTGTCCGGTACGTCGCCAAACGACTTCATATTTACGGTCCGCGATTCGACGCTGTGTATCAGCATGTCTACGCCCCAGTTCTTTTTTGTGCCGAACGATACGAAACCGTGGAATGGCTTTACAAGAGGCAGGGGTATTGGCTTGAAAGAACCTTTGGTAGCCTTCGCTGGTCGCCTTGAGCAGTCAGCTCTGAGCAAGGACGTCGGAACTCGCAGACTCGTTCCGCCCTGCGGCTGATAGAGAGTCCATTGTCATGCTGAAGATGTTGTGGATTGCACCAATCGTCATGAGCGGCGTCCTGTCGCTAGGTTGCGACGTGCAGCCGCAAAATCAGACGATTATTCCCCCACCGACTCCGCCAGCTCCAGTCCAGATCATGGAGGCGATCGCTCCCGGTGATCGGCCGGAACAGATCGACGGCGCGAGACTCTATCAAGTGGGGCAGTATCTCAGCCTTCCCAATGATCAATTACCAAAGCAAGGAGACCGGATTTGCATCGAAGGGATTGTGCGCAACGCGGGCTCGATCATGGGAGCTTCCTACGTGAGCCTCACATTGCCGGACGGTGACAAATGGGTTCCCTGCGAAGGTTTGTTCACTTTGGACCACTTGGAATTTGTGGTCGGAACGAACGTAATTGTTATGGGAAAGCAATCGAACTCAAGCCATCGTTTGTCGGATACAAGTGTCGTGAAGCAATCGCAAATTGATCGTTCTCTCGGATTGGAGAAGAACCCCAGGCCTGATGCTGTCGAGCCGACGAAACCCGATTGTTTCTAACCGGTTTGGCGAAATGCTTCCTCGCCGTTCCTGAATCCGTCTAAAAGTCTGAAAGGTTTCGCTCACACACCGGTAATCCCCGATGAGAGATGCGAATCACAAAAAAAATCAGAACGAAGGACGAATCATGAGTTTCGGATTGGCCACCCTCAGTTTTGTGCATGTGCTGATCAGTCTCGTTGCGATCGGTGCCGGGTTTGTCGAAGTGTACGGCTTGCTGACGCACAAGCGTTTTGACCGCTGGACCACGACGTTTCTTGCGACCACGATTGCCACCAGTGCGACCGGGTTTCTGTTTCCCGTCGATCGCCTGCTGCCGTCGCATGTGTTCGGAATTCTCTCGCTGATCATCCTCGGTGTCGCCGTCGTGGCGCGGCACCAGTATCACCTGGCGGGTGGCTGGAACACGGCGTACATCGTTTCCGCGGTCATGGCGTTCTATCTCAACTTCTTCGTATTGATCGTCCAGTCGTTTCTGAAGGTGCCCGCGCTGAAGGCCCTCGCACCATCGCAGACCGAGTTGCCGTTCGCCGCCGCGCAGTTGGCCGCCCTCATTCTGTTCGTAGGATTCGGAGTGGTCGCCGTGGTTCGTTCCCGGCCGGTGTTGGTCACGGCAACGCGACCATAGCGAACCGATCCGCGTCCGTTTATGCTGCCATGACGAAATCAACCTCGAATCATCACCTCAAGGATTGCGTCATGCTGCGATGGGCATTGCTGGGTCTGTTCGTCCTCCCCGCGACTGTGTCAGCGGAAACAAAGTGGAAGCGGATTCAAATTGATGGCGTGTTCCGGGCCGAAGGGGTCGCCGCCGGGGACTTCAACAAAGACGGCCAGATGGACGTCGCCGCGGGGGATTACTGGTTCGCCGCTCCCGATTGGAAACGGCACCCGATCCGCCAGTCACTGGACCGCACGGCCAAACCGACCGAGGGATACGACGGCACGAAGGGTTACAGCAACACGTTCGCCAGTTGGGCTTATGATGTGAACGGCGACGGCTGGATCGATGTCATCAACATCGGTTACCCGGGGGCACCGTGCTACTGGTACGAGAACCCGAAGAACGCCGACGGCATGTGGAAGCAAAGCGAAATCTGGCACAGTGCCTGCAACGAAACGCCGCTGTTCACGGATATCACCGGTGATGGCCAGCCGGAACTCATTATGGGGTCGCAACCCGAACGGCAACTGGGGTACCTCTCCGTACCGTCGGCTGACAAGTGCTATGAGAAATGGAAATTCGTGGCCATCAATGAAGCCGGTGAGCCGAACCAGAACGGCACGTTCCTGTACTACCACGGGCTCGGCACGGGCGATGTCAATCAGGACGGCCGCCTCGATGTCATCATCCCGCACGGCTGGTACGAAGCCCCGAAAAAGGGCAGCGAAGCGCTGTGGGCGTTTCATCCGTTAAATCTGAGCAAGAACAACGACGGCAAGGTGCTGCCGGCGTCGAACATTTTTGTGCTCGATCTCGACCTCGACGGCGATGAGGACATCGTCATGAGTTCCGCCCATGCCTTCGGCATCTGGTGGTTCGAGAACCCCGGCAAGGATTCCACCGAGCCATTCAAGTACCACCTGATCGACGAAACGTTCTCACAAACCCACGCGCTGGCGCTGGTGGACCTCGCAGGGGACAAGAAGCTCAGCCTCGTCACCGGCAAACGCTACTTCGCGCACCAGGGTTCCGACCCCGGCGGACGCGACCCCGTGGTGATGTACCAGATTGGCATTCAGCGTGAAAAAGGCCAGCCGCCGAAGTTCGATCTGCAGGAAATCATCGCTGGGAAAGACACGGGCGTCGGCACGCAGTTTCAGATGACGGACTTCAACAAGGATGGGAAGCTCGACATTGTGTTGTCGAACAAGAAGGGTGTGAATTTGCTGATTCAGGAGTAGCCGCCGATCGCATCCCGGCTGCTTCTTCGCAGCCGGGATGCTCGATGGTGACCAGACGCGCGGGTTGCCAAATCCAGCACCCCGGCTGCCCGGAAGCAGCCGGGGTGCGACTCCGATCAGCCTACTTCTTCAACGATTCCAGCGCTGCCCGCGCCACGTTGGCGACTTCGACATCGTCATCATTCGACGCCATCGTCAGTGCTTCGACGATACTCAGCGACGTCATGCCGATGCGCCCCAGCGCCAACGCGGCTTGTTCCCGGACAACCGGTTCTTCATCGTCCAGCGCGGTGATCAACGCCGTCACTTGCGGCGTGGCTTCCGGACCGAGGGACGCCAGCGCGGTGGCGGCGGCTTCGCGCACTTCGCCGTGATCGTTGCTGAGCCATCGACCGAGCAAGGGCACGGTTGCGTCAACATGCGTCGTTAGTGGGGCGATAAACTTGGCGAGACTCGCGATCGTGAGAGGTTCCAGATCATCCCGCCGGGCCAGGTCCAGCAGCGTGGTCGCCGCCGCGGCATGATCGGGTCGAAACCGCGTCAGCATCGCGGCCGCTTCGAGCTTCACATCGGGATCGTCCGCCGTCAGCAGCGTCTCCGCGTGGGCTTGCACCGTGGTAAGATCCTGACCGGCCGCGACGACGTCCGCCATCTGCCACCATCGCAACGCCGCGGCTTGCAGTTCCGCCGTCGCATCCGTGAGGAGTTCGATCGTGACCGGCGCGACTTTGTCCGCGGGACCAAGTTGCGTCAGCGCGAGAAACGCCTGATAACGCTGCTCAATCGCCGTGGCAAACCGCAGTTGCCGCTGCCAGTCATCCCACGATTGCTCCGCATACCACTTCACCGGGATGGATCGTCCGGACATTGTTGTCTCACAATCAACTTCCCAGGGACGGCAGTCCCTGGGCGTCTTACCAGTGCATCACGAAACCGCCGTCGACGTTGATGGTTTGCCCGGTCACCTGGGCGGCCCGGTCGGACGACAGAAACACGATCATGTTGGCAATGTCGGCCGGTGTCTGCCAGCGTTGCAGGGGAACGATCTGCCGAACTTTTTCACCGGCCCAGTCTTCGTAGGACTTTTGCAACTCCGGCGGCTGCCGATCATGCCAGCCTTGCCACACGCGGCGGTTGAGGGGCGTCTGCACCATGCCCGGACAGACCGTGTTGACCCGCACGCCGAACGGAGCCAGGTCCTTCGCCATGCACTGGGCAAAGTTGATGTTCGCGGCTTTGCTGGCACTGTACGGCGGATCGGTTTGCGACCCGATCTGCCCGGCGACCGATGCTACAAAGACGCACGTTCCCGCCTTCCGTTCCCGCATCCCCGGTGCGACCGCATGGGCGACATGCGTCATGCCCATGATGTTCACTTCCAGCACGCGCGGCCACGCCTCCACGGGGACTTCGGTAAACGGAAAACCGAAATGTCCCGAACCAATCGCCGCCGCATGGACGAGATGATCGACCGGTCCCAGCGATTGTTCCGTCTCGGTCAAAGCCCGCTGCACGCTCTCCTGTCGAGAGACATCGCAGGTCACAAACAGATCACACAGCGCGGCGACATCGTCCGGCGGCCGCAAATCCCACACGGCAACCCGGCACCCTTCCGCACGAAACGCTTCCACCGCCGCGCGACCGATGCCGCTCGCCCCGCCGGTGACGACGGCGATGTGGTTCGTTAGATCGAGATTCATCGTGACTCCGCTCTCAGTTCATGCGATCTAAGTGTCCGTCGTTCCGAAATTGATCCCGAAGGGATCGCAGAGGGTAGCCGGTGGTCGGAGCGCAGCGCAGACCACCGGACGACGTTGGCAAAACGAAACGCACCCCGGAGGGGTGCCAGCGCGTTGATTCAAAACCGTCTGGCATCCCTTCAGGATGCGTTGCATGCTCACTATCCTGACCGGTGGTCTCCGCTGTGCTTCGACCACCGGCTACCGTCTGCGACCCCGTCGGGGTCAAATGCGTCCTTCACCGCCGCTTGACCGATGTTCGTTGCCGTCGGTATCGTTGGCGATTCACCCCATTCACTTATCATACTCTTGACCGGCGCGTTTCGCCCCCGGAGTCGTTCATCATGTTGCAATCGTGGCGTTGGCCGTCCCTGCTGTGCCTGACCGCTTTCGCCTTGGGCTGTGCCGCCGAGATTCCGAAAGAAGCCGCCAAACCTTCGGACAGCCCGGCTGCTGCGGGGACCACCGGCGGGAAAGCGACCAAGCGGATCATCGTCCTCACCAATGGCAATTCGCCCTACTGGGATGCCTGCCGGGCCGGGGTGCAGGATGCCAACACGCAGTTGAAACTCGCGGACGCCGGGCTGTCCGCGGAGATGGAAGTCAACGACGGCACGCCGCAGGGGCAGATCGACAAACTGCGACAGTACGGCAGCCAGAGCGACATCGCCGGCGTGGGTGTTTCAGCGATCGATGCCAGCAACGCCGCCGTCGCCGATGAAATGCGGAACCTGCAGAAGAAAGGAATCGCGGTCATCACGATCGATTCTGATCTCGATCGCGAAAAGTTCCGGGACGCCCGCACGGCATTCGTCGGGACGGATAACCTCGCAGGGGGCAAAGTCCTTGGGATGTGTGCTGCCGCGTTGAAACCGGAGGGTGGTGAGTACGTCACGTTCGTCGGCCGGACCGGTGCCCAGAACGCCATCGAACGGATCGGTGGCTTCGGCGACGGGGCCGGGCCGAAGTTCACCGCGAAAGATACGATGGGCGACGATCTCGACCGCACCCGCGCCAAAGACAACGTCCGCAACGCCATCGGCAACCATCCCGGCCTCAACACGCTCGTCGGCATCTGGTCGTACAACGCCCCGGCGATTGTCGACGTTGTCCGCGAATTGAAAGCCCGTGAGAAATACAGCGTCGTCGTCTTCGATGCCGAGCCGAGCACCATCCAGGCCATGGCCGACGGCGATGTCGACGTGATGGTCGTGCAGGACCCGTATCGCATGGGCTTTGACGGCGTGAAGTTGCTTAAAGCGATCATCAAGAACGATGACCAGACGAAGAACGAGTTGATTTTTGAGTTCGCTAAGGGGATGGATGTTCTCGACACGGGTTTGAAAGTCGTCGTCCCTACGGATGCGTCGCCAGTGATGAAGCTTAAGCTGGGCGAAGAAGTGAAAGCCCAGACGCTCTCCGATTTCAAAGCGTGGCTGGAAAAATACGGCCTCGCCGGTTCGTGAGGTTGCGTATCGAACTCGTTCCCACGCTCCGCGTGGTAACGCACGGCCGCGACGCTCTGCGTCGCCTGACAGAAGACGACGAACGAAGACGACGCGGAGCGTCGAAGGCCCGGCGTTCCCACGCAGAGCGTGGGAACGAGTGATCGCGTGAAAGTAGAGACCCGTCGTGTCCGCACCGTCTTTCTGGCGTCGTCATGAATTCAGCCTGCTGCTGGCGATCCTCTGCGTCGTCATCGCCACGGCCGTGCTCGACGCGCAGCACAATTATGTGACCGACCCGGCGAACAGCGGCTGGCAGCTGCTGCGGCAATGGTCGATGCTCAGCCTCTTCGCCCTCGGTGCCGCCGTCGTCATCATCACCGGTGGCATCGATCTCTCCACGGGATCGGTTATCGCGCTGAGTGGCACCGTCTGCGCCACGATCATGTTGCTACTCGCACCCGAAGCGCTGACCACGCCGAATGCACCCATGCCGATGTGGGTCGCGGGGACGGCGATTGGGGGCACGATCTTCGTTGGCTTTCTCATCGGCAGCCTGCATGCGTGGCTGATCACGGTGGTAAAACTGCCGCCGTTTGTGGCGACGCTGGCCACGCTGGTGGGACTCCGCAGCCTGGCCCGGGCGCTGTGTGAATCGGTGACCCTCGCCGTCAATGGCGGCGTGGGGACGCAGATCAATGTCGCGAACCAGCAGTTCCGCTACCTCGCCAACTCGGTGTGGATACCCGCCGTGCTGGTGGTTGTCCTCAGCGTGGTGTTGTGGTTGATGCTCAGCCGGTCGGTGTTGGGACGCCATCTGTATGCCCTCGGCGGCAACGAACAAGCCGCACGACTCAGCGGCATTCAGACCGACAATCTCAAATGGGTGGCGTACTGCATCAGCGCGATTCTCAGTTCGTTGTCGGGCATTCTCTATGTGTGCGACCAGACGGTTGCCGAGCCGCAGACGCTCGGTCGCGGTTACGAACTGAACGCCATCGCCGCGGCGGTCGTCGGCGGCTGTTCGCTGCAAGGCGGTGTCGGCACGGTGCCGGGCACATTGCTCGGAGCGTTGTTTCTGCGGGTTGTGATTGACGGCGTGGCGAAAATCATCGACACCGGGGCCGATGTCTTCGAAGGTCTCATCGTCGGTGTGGTCGTCGTCTTTGCGGTGACGTTTTCTCACAACTCGGCGACGGTGTCACAACGCCGCGGCTTGTTTGCTGGCAGTCTTGGCGGGGTGACAATTCTCAATCTCACCATTCTTGCTGGCGTGCTGACCGCGCTGCTGGGGATCAAGTTCACGCAGGACCGGTTGAACATGGACGCCGTGTGGCTCAGCGCGCTGGCGATGCTGAGCACGATCACGCTTCTGCTGATCGCGCGGCAGAACTGGTCACCCACGACACGCCGTCGCGCCGGTATCGCGTGGGCCGTGAGCACGATTGTCTTGGTCATCGGTCTCGACCGGGCCTATCCCGCCGTGCAGACCAACGCCGCCATCGCCGCCGTGCAACGTCTGGGTGGCCGTGTCATTCAGAACGACAACGGCATCGTCGTCGATCTGACCGACAGCACCGTCGACGACGAATCCTTTCGGCGGGTGACGGGAAAGCTCGATCATCTGCAACCGCTCGGCGAACTGCGGCTGACCAACACCGCCGTGACCGATCGCACACTCCGGACGCTGCCGAAGTTCAAAACGCTGAAAGCCATCGACCTGCACGGCACCAAGGTCACCCCCGGCGGTGTCGTCGGTTTGAAACGAGCATTCCCCGAAGCCGCGGTGACCGAATGACTGTGCCACGGCCGTGTCGGCCGTGCCGATCAACAACACGCTTTGACAACTTACACGGCCGACACGGCCGTGGCACACCGACGATCAGAGCCGCGTGAAATGACCGAAGCCGCCCGCATCCGATTCTCCGGCGTCACGAAGAAATTCTTCGCGGTCACGGCATTGGATGACGTTTCGTTTGATGTCCGTCTAGGCGAACTGCTGGCCCTCTGCGGTGAGAACGGGGCGGGCAAAAGTACGCTGATGAAAATCCTGTCGGGGGTCATCTCCGACTACGACGGCACCATCGAACTCGACGGGCAGCCGGTCCGCTTCACGGGGACGCGCGACGCCGAGCGACAGGGTGTCAGCATCATTCACCAGGAACTCAACCTCGTGAATGATCTGACCGCCGCCGCGAATATCTTTTTGGGGCGAGAGCTGACAAAACTCGGCATCTGGCTCGATGACGCCGCGATGCGCACGCAAGCCGCGGAGTTGTTCGCTCAACTCGATTGTGCGATTCGTCCCGATGATTTGATCCGGACTCTGCGAATCGGCGACCAGCAACTCGTCGAAATTGCCAAGGCACTGGCACTGCAGGCCCGCATCCTCATCATGGATGAACCGACGAGTGCGCTGACCGAAAGTGAAGTCGCACGGCTGTACCGGATCATTGCGAAGCTGCGCGAGCGCGGCGTCACGATCATCTATATCTCGCACAAAATGGACGAAGTCTTTCGCCTCGCCGACCGCATCACGGTCTTGCGCGATGGCAAGGTGATTCAGACGCTCGATCGCGCCACGACTTCTCCGAAAGACATCACGCGGCTGATGGTCGGCCGCGAGATCAACACCGCCGGGTTTCGGACCCCGCAACCGGCCGGTGAGGAAGTTCTGCGAGTCGAAAAACTGTCGCTGACGTGGCCGGGACATGCACGGGGCTGGCGGTTACAGAATGTGTCGCTGAGTGTGCGGCGCGGCGAAGTCCTGGGCATCGCGGGGTTGATGGGTGCCGGGCGGACGGAACTCCTCGAATGTCTCTACGGCAGCAGCACCGATGAACCGCAAGGCACGATCAATCTGCGCGGCATGCCAGTGAAATTCGCCGATCCGCAAGCCGCCCTGCAAGCCGGGGTGGCGATGGTCACGGAAGACCGCAAGCGGTACGGCGTCATCGCCACGATGAACGTCCGCGAGCACATCACGCTGTCGAGTCTCGATCAGTCGTCCATCGCCGGGCTGATTCAATTCGGCCGCGAAGCCGACGCCGGGCACGAATCAATCCAACAACTCCGCATCAAAACCGCCGGGGGAGAAGCGGCGATCAATTCCCTGAGCGGAGGCAACCAACAGAAGTGCCTCATTGCTCGCGCACTGCGAACGAACCCCGCGCTGCTCTTGCTCGATGACCCGACGCGCGGCATCGATGTCGGTGCGAAAGCCGAGATTTACCGGTTGATTGATGAACTCTGCCAGCAGGGTTTAGCAATCATCATCACGTCCAGCGAACTGCCGGAGTTGCTGACCGTGTGCGACCGCATCGTCGTCCTCTGCGAAGGCCGCATGACCGGCGAGTTTCACCGCGACGCATTCTCCGAAGCGGCCCTGATGGAAGCCGCGACAGGAAATTAAAGATCTCCATCCCAGCCCGGAGCGCAAGCGACGGCGTCCAAGCAGTGATGAATGATGATCGCGGAGTGATGAGTCAATCGATGTGAAATGCATCGCACTCATCATTCATCGATCATCACTCATCAATTCTTTGACTCCCGTCGCTCGCGCTCCGGGCTGTGAAAGTGGTCACACGCCGGCGCCGGTTCGTTCCCCCTGGCGTTGCAGCGCGGCTTCAATGAAGCTGTGAAATAGCGGGTGCGGCAGGTTCGGTTTCGATTTGAATTCCGGATGGAACTGCACGGCGAGGAACCATGGGTGGTCGGGAATTTCGACGATTTCCGCGAGTTTGCCATCGGGGCTTTGACCGGACACCACGAGCCCCGCGTCGGCCATCTCCTGCCGATACTTCGGATTGAATTCGTACCGGTGACGATGCCGCTCGGAGACCGAGGTCTGCCGGTAAGTCCGCGCGGCTAACGAATCGTCAGCGAGGTCGCATGGCTGCGCCCCGAGCCGCATCGATGCGCCTTTTAACGTGACGGACTTCTGGTCTTCCAGCAGACAGATCACCGGATCGGGCGTGTTGCCGTCGAACTCGGTGCTGTTGGCGTCGGGATGGTTCAGCACGTTGCGGGCGAACTCGATCACCGCAATCTGCATCCCCAGACAGATGCCGAAGTAGGGCAGGTTGTTCTCGCGGGCATACCGGGCCGCTTGGATCTTGCCTTCCACGCCCCGCATGCCAAAACCGCCGGGGACCAGCAGACCATCCACCCCGGCGAGGACCGAGGCCGCATCCGCTTCTTCGAGTTCCTCCGCCTCGATCCGCTTCACAATCACGCGCGTGCTGTGGGCAAAACCGGCATGGTCGAGGGCTTCGTAAATCGACTTGTAGGCATCACGATGTTCGATGTACTTGCCGACGACGGCGATCGTGACTTCGTGCTCGGGGTTGCGAATCCGCTGGATCAACTCTTCCCAGTCGTCCATCTCGCACGCCCCGGCCTGGATGCCGAGCTTTTGCAGAATGAGCAGGTCCAGCCCGTGATCGATCAGGCCGAGCGGGACTTCGTAGATCGAGAATTCCTTGTCCCGCTCTTCAATGACCGCCCGCTTTTCAAGATTGCAGAAGAGCGCGATTTTCTCGGCGTTTTCTCGGCCCAGCGGCCGTTCCGTGCGGACGATCAGCACGTCCGGTTGGATGCCGATTTGTCGCAATTGCTGTACGCTGTGCTGCGTCGGCTTGGTCTTGAGTTCCTTCGCGGCTTTCAGATACGGCACCAGCGTGAGATGAATGAACAGGCAGTTTTCGCGGCCGATATCGAGCGGAATCTGCCGGATCGCTTCGAGAAATGGCAACCCTTCAATATCGCCGACGGTCCCGCCGAGTTCGGTGATCACGACATCCACATCCGGCCCGGCGAGTTTTAGCACCGACGATTTGATTTCATCGGTGATATGCGGCACCACCTGCACGGTCCCGCCGAGATATTTCCCTTGGCGTTCCTTCTCAATCACGCGCAGATAGATGCGGCCGGACGTGAAGTTGGAATCGCGCGACAGCGGGCTGTTGGTGAAGCGCTCGTAATGACCGAGGTCGAGATCGGTCTCGGCACCGTCGTCGAGGACGTAAACTTCGCCATGCTGATACGGGCTCATCGTGCCCGGGTCGACGTTGATGTACGGATCGAGTTTCTGCATCCGCACGCGCAGTCCGCGGCGTTCGAGAATGCAGCCGATCGACGCCGACGTGAGCCCCTTGCCGAGAGAACTCACCACGCCGCCGGTTACAAAAATGTGTTTGGTCATGAAGAAAGTCAGTGGTCCGTTGTCCGTGGTCAGTGGGAACTGGTTGGTCGTCGACGCGATCCACGGACAGTTGAGACTTTTGACTCATCAGGCAGCGCGCCTGGAACAACTGACCACGGACAACTGACGACTGACAAACCGAGCATAATCTTCCGGCGTGTCGATGCCAACGGAGGGCTGATCGACGACGCCGACGGCGATGCGGACGCCCGCTTCCAAAGCCCGCAGTTGCTCGAGTTTTTCCTGATCTTCCAGCCGCGAGGGGGGTTGCCGGGTGATGTCGAGCAGGAAATCGCGGCGGTACGCATAAATTCCCAGGTGCAGGTGCCACGGCCGTTCACCACTGGCGAGGACGGCGGCGACGTCACGATCCCGGAGGTGCGGAATCGGCGACCGGCTGAAATACAGGGCTTGCCCGTTCGCGCCACAGACCACTTTCACGCAGGATGTGGCGAGAACCTGCTCGGCATGATGAATCGGCGTGGCCAGCGTGGCCATCGGGGCAGTGGGATCGTCGATCAGCAATTGCACGACGCGATCGATGTGAGCGGGATTGAGTTCCGGTTCATCCCCCTGAATGTTCACGATGATGTCGGCATCCGTGAGTGATCGCCGGGCCACTTCCGCAATGCGATCGGTGCCGCTGGGATGATCGCCGGTCATTTCCGCGCGACCACCGAAGCCGCGCACCACCGTGGCGATTTCGGGGCTGTCGGTGGCGATGAGCACGTCCGCCAGCGATGTCGCTTGCCGGGCCGATTCCCACACATATTGAATGAGCGGCTTACCGGTCTCTGCGAGCAGCAACTTCCGCGGCAACCTGGTGGACTGCAACCGCCCGGGAATGACACCGTAAATCTTCATCGCGACCTCCGTATCCTGCGCACAACCGTTCCTTCGGCGGCATCAAGATGCCGGATGGGGCCAACGGCGTCAATGGCGGTTCGCGGACGGAGGAATCCCTGTGTGCCACGGCCGTCTCGGCCGTGCAAATTGGCAACACGTTGTCCACCGACGCACGGCGGAGACGGCCGTGGCACACCAACACCACACCCTCAGCGCACCGTCACAAAATCGTTGTGATTAAGCAGCGCCTGCACCAAGGCCGCGCGGGCTTTCTGTGCGGCGGCCGGGCGATTGGCATTTTTTGCCAGCGTGGTCCACTCGACGAGAGCATCCTTGCTGGCGGCGATCTCCTCTGCTTTCGGATCCACACAGAGCACCGTTTGAAACGCGGCCCGGATGAAATCGTCCTCGCCGGTCACCGTGATGCGAGCGGCGATCTTCTCCGCGGCGGTGGCCGCCAGCGGGCTGTTTTCGAGGGCGAGCGCCTGTTGCGGGACGATGCTTTCCGCGCGGCGGTAGCATTCGAGGACATTTGCATCATCGAACGTCGACAGAAATTTCTGGTGCTCGTTGTGGGAATGAACGTAGTACAGGCTGCGTCGTTTCGAGGCTTCCTCTTTGACGGGAATCGATGGTCCGCCGCGGGTGAGATCGAGCTCGCCGGACAGGGACAGCAAGCTGTCGCGCACGAGTTGGGCTTCCATCCGGCGAGGATGGGATCGCCACAGGAAACGGTTGTCCGGGTCTTTGGCGATCGTCTCAGGAGACACATCCGCATTCGATGACGACATGCGATAGGTGTGCGAGGTGACGATCAACCGATGCAGGTGCTTCATGCTCCATCCCGATTCGACGAGTTCCACCGCGAGCCAATCGAGCAGTTCCGGATGCGTCGGCGGCGTCCCTTTGCGGCCGAAGTCAAACACCGTCGGCACCAGCGGCCGGCCGAAGTGCCGGTTCCAGAGATGATTCACCGCCACCCGCGCCGGCAACGGATTCGCGGGGTCCGTCAACCAATGGGCCAAAGCAGTGCGGCGACCGGTGCTCGTTGCGGGAAAAGGCTTGCGGCGTGACTCTTCGTTCTCCAGATTGTTTTCCAGCGTCTTCAGCGAACCGACCAGCGGCGTGTACGTGTCCCCCGGCGATTGTACGGCCTTCTGGGCGGCTGCGAGGGAGGTCTTCGTCGCCGTGAGCTTGTTCTCGGCTTCGGGTTTCTTCGCCGCCGAGGCTTTCAGACATTCCAATTCCGCGCGCGACAGAGCTTCGTCGGCTTGGACCAGCGCACTCATCCGTTCGGCGCGCGCAGCGGCCTTGCAGGACATCGTCGCGTCTGCCAGGGTCAGGCGTTGCAGATCGGCGAGTTGCTTGGCTCGAATCTCCGCGATCTTGGCGGTCGCGGTGGTCACCCTTTGGTTTGCGATCTTCTCTTCCAAAACCGCCTGATCGATTGGCACTAGGACTGCGGCCAGCTTCAAATCGTGAATCGCAGAGACCGGCCCCCGACACGCCGCCTCGGATTGAGCGAGCTTTTTCGCCGCGACAGCGATGGCCGCGATGGCTTCGACACGACGCTTCTCCGCGGCCTGCACATGGGCTTCGGCAACGAAGAAACGCAGACCCGGTTGCACGGCTTCCAACGGCAACGTGACCGGTGCAATCTGCAGCGGTTTGAAACCGAGAAACGCGGGGATCTTCGGTTCGATCACGCGGTTCTTGTCGGGATTGCGGTCGTCGCCGCGGATGTGCAGGAAGGTTTGAGCGTCGAGATTGCAGTCGAAAGCGCGGGGGATGCCGTCTTTCTCGAAGTCGATCTCCCCCGGCACGGCGTCGGTCCGCACCTGATACGGCTCAAAGATGGCCCGCATCTGGTAATACTCGACCTGCGCAAACGGGTCGTATTTATGGTCGTGGCACTTCGCACAATTGAACGTCAGGCCGAGGAACGATTTCGCCGTGTGTTCGACCGTTTCGTCCAGCCAACTGGTGCGGTTGAACTTGAAATACTGCCGGGCGAGAAAGCCGGACGCCCGCAGCTTGTCGAGATCGTTCGGATACAACTCATCGGCGGCGAGCATCTCGCGGACCATCTGATCGTAGCCTTTGTCGGCGTTGAGCGATTCGATGATCCAGTCGCGCCAGTGCCAGATGTGCTTCTGCGAATTGCGAACCTCGGCCCCGAGCCCCCACCAGTCGCTGTACCGCCAGATATCCATCCAGTGCCGACCCCAGCGTTCGCCGTATTGCGGACTGTCGAGCAACCGTGCAACCACGTTGTCGTAGGCTTCCGGTGAATCATCAGCAAGGAAAGCCTCACGCTCGGCGAGTGTCGGCGGCAACCCGATCAGGTCCAGCGTCACCCGGCGCAACCAGACGGCTTTGTCTGCTGGACGTTGTGGCGTCAGCCCCATCTCCTGATGCTTCGTGGCGATGAACGCATCGATTGGATTGCGTGACCACACAGGATCGCTGACGACAGGAACCGCCAGTCGCACCGGGGCTTTGAACGCCCAATGGTCGCGCGGATCTCGTTCGGGTTTTTCATCCGTCGGGGCTTTTGCGCCGGCGGCGATCCACGCCCGAATCGCCGCGATTTCCGTCGGTTTGAGCGGTTCCCCTTCGGGTGGCATCCGTTCGGATTCTTCGGTCGCTGACACTCGTTGCAGGAGATGACTCAATGCAAGATCACTGGCGACAATCGCCGGGCCGCTGTCGCCCCCTTTGATGGCCAACGCCGCCGTGTCGAGCCGCAAGCCCCCTTCCTGTTTCAGCACGCCGTGACAGGCGTAACAGCGTTCCCGCAGGACGGGTTTGATGTGTTTGGTGTAATCGACGGCGTCATCGGCGCTGGCGACAGTCGCCGACAGAATCAAACCAAGGGCAACCCGCATCGACGTCATCAACATCACCCGCTACTCCGCATCGGAACGCATCAATCCTCGCTCATGATAACGTAGACGCGCACCAATTGCCGCCATCTTAGCCCCCGGTCAATGACCGGGGGAGATCGGGCTGCGGTCGTTTTCTGAATGGCCTATCGTTACCACAGTGCAGGTCCCCATCCCCCCGTCATTGACGGGGGGCTAAGACGAACCGCATTTACAATGGTGAACAATCCGATCCCGCGGCATAATGCATCAACAACTGTTGTCGTGACATTCAAATACCGAAGGGATTCTTGCATGCTGAACCGGATTGGGTCGGGCTCCGTGGCTGTGATTCTCATGGCGACCACCGCGCTTTCCGCGGGGGAAATCGTCTTCGAGAAGGATGTCGAATACTCGAATCCGGACGGCCAGCATCTGCAGTTGAACATCGCCCGGCCGAAAGAGGGTGACGGGCTGCGGCCCGCGATCCTCTGCATTCACGGCGGCGGCTTCCGGGCTGGCAAGCGTGAACGGTGGGACGGCCTCTGTCAGAAACTCGCCGCCGATGGTTATGTTGCGGCGACGGTGACGTATCGCCTCGCCCCGAAGTACCAGTTCCCGGCGGCGGTCTATGATGTGAAAGCCGCCGTGCGATGGTTGCGGGAGAAAGCGGCGATCTATCAGATCGACCCGGACCGCATCGGCGTGGTGGGCGATTCCGCCGGTGGGCATCTCGCCCAGTTCCTCGGTGTGACCGGTGATCTGCTGGAGTTTGAAGGCATCGAAGCGCTCGTCGATCCGAACACGGATATCGAGTCTTTGCCGAATCTCGAGTCCAGCGCGGTGACCTGTGTGGTGAACTACTATGGTCCGAGCGATTTCACGAAATCGTATGGCAAAAGTGTCGACGCCGCGGAAGTGCTGCCGCTGTGGCTCGGTGGCGATGTCACCAAGGAACGCCGCAAACACATCGTGGCGAGTCCGCTGAACTGGGTGACGCCGAACGCGGCACCGACGCTGTTCATTCACGGCACCGAAGACAAATACGTCGCCTTCGAACAGGCGGAATGGATCTACGACCGCATGAAAGCCGCGGGCGTGGAAGTGGAACTGCTGAGACTCGAAGGAGCTGGCCACGGTTTCAAAGGGGCCGACGCCGAAAAAGCCGAAGCCGCGATGTTCGCGTTCTTCAAGAAACATCTTCAGGCCGAATGATATTGTCTCAGCATGGATCGTTGTCTCAGCATAAATCAAAGCTGCGATAACGAAGCACGGTGCATTTGACCCCGAAAGGGGTCGCAGACGGTAGCCGGTGGTCGCAGCGCAGCGAAGACCACCGGAACAGGAAGGCAAGGAGACCCCACCCCGGAGGGGTGGCAGAAGATGTGAAAATAACGCTGCTGGCACCCCGCCGGGGTGCGTGTCGGTCGTCATCATCAACCGGTGGTCTGCGCTGCGCTCCGACCACCGGCTACTGTCTGCGATCCCTTCGGGATCAATCCAGAAGAAGTGCGAGTCGCATCGCCGAACAGATTTGGCTCAATACGCTCACTCGGGAAGAATCACCATGCCCGATCATTCCCTCTTCACACGACGGCAACTGCTACAATTCACCGGCACGAGCGCCCTCGGACTTCACCTCGGGGGACTCTGGCGGGCAGCCGATGCCAATCCGACGGGCGTCAAACCTCCGACGAAGATCAAGGCGTGCATTCTCGTATTCTATTATGGCGGCCCCAGCCAACTCGAAACGTACGATCTGAAGCCGTTCGCCCCGGCGGAAGTCCGTGGCGAGTTTCAACCGATCGCGACGTCCGCACCGGGCGTGTTCATTTCGGAACATCTGCCGCACATGGCCAAGTGGATGCACAAGGCGGCGATCATCCGCAGTGTGACCCATCAGGCCCGGTTGCACGATTCCGCGTCCATCCACGCGCTGACGGGGCGGCCCCTTGCCGGACCGGATCGCGAATTGTTCGAACCGCTGCCGCAGTTCTATCCGAGCTACGGCAGCGTCATTGCGCACAGCCAGCGTCACACGCAGCGCGATGTGCCGTTTGCGGCGTTGCCGTTTCCTTTCCGCAACGTGCACGAAGTCCCGGCACAAGGAGGCGGATTCCTCGGCACGGCGTATGATCCGCTGTGGATCGATGTCAAACCGAATGAAAAACGGTACGCCGCGGAATTGCTGCAACGGGCGCACGCATTGACGGACGACCGGCTGCGCGATCGACGGCGGCTGCTCGGCGATCTCGATCAGCTTGCAACGTCGTCGCTCCAGCCACGGCCGTATTACGAACGGGCCTATCGTCTGCTGGAATCGGACGACATCCGCAAAGCCGCGGAGATCAGCGAAGAACCGGCGGACGTCCGCGAGCGTTATGGTTTTGATACCGTCCCCGCGTCAACGGGGGGCAATGGAGCGGAACTGGCCTATGCCCGGCAGATGCGCGGTCAGAACCTGTTGCTGGCCCGGCGGCTCGTCGAAGCCGGAGTGCCGTTCGTCAATGTGAACGACTGCCGGCAACAGGGGCAGAACTGGGACGCGCACTCCCAGTGCATGGATCAGCACAAGAAGTGGCTCCTTCCGCAAGCCGACCGCGGATTGGCGGCACTGGTGGAAGACCTGGAAAACCGCGGGTTGCTTGATTCCACGCTCATCTTGGCGATGGGAGAATTTGGGCGCACGCCACAAATCAATGGCAATGCCGGTCGCGATCACTGGCCCGATTGTTACTCCGCGCTCCTCATCGGCGGCGGTGTGACCGGCGGCGCGATTTACGGAGCGAGTGACCGTCTGGCCGCCTATCCGGAAACCGATCCCGTCACGCCGGGGGACATCGCCGCCACGATCTTCTGGCGGTTTGGGATCGACCCCGCGTCGGAAATTCACGATCAAACTGGCCGCCCGCATCGTGTGGCCGCCGGCGAACCGATCCTGCGGTTGTTTGGAGCATGAGAATGTCTAACCAGACCGTTCCGCTCTAGCCGGTCTGTCGGAAGCGCGATAGAGTGTGGTTCCAGCGGGGCTGACGGACGATCCGCGTGTTGTTCGCGGAAGCAGTTGCCGTGGCGGGCTGTCAAACCGGTTCAGGAAAGTGCAACCATGGCAGGACAAAACACAGATCGACGCACAGGCTGGCTGTTGGCGGGACTCGTCGGAGGCATTGCTCTTTCGTATCTATGGCCCGCGGAGAATGTTCAGGCTGTCGCTACCGATCGCGAAGAACGCTTTGCCATCGCGACCACGGATACGGGCCTGGGGGCCCCTGAATCGGTGTTTGTGCTCGACTTCCTGACTGGCCGTCTGGTAGGGGCCACGCTCAATCCGCAATCGGCAACCTTCACGAACTTCTACGCCCGCAATATCACCGCAGACTTCCAGTCGGATGCCGCGGCCAAACCGAAGTTTGTCATGATTCCCGGTCGGGCCGACTTGAACAGCCGGGGCGGGGCCACGTCCTCCGCGGGCGTTCTTTACATCGGTGAGCTGACCTCCGGAAAGGTGATTGCCTACCGGTTCCCCTATCGGACTTCACGGACCGCGCTGCCAGTGCAACCGCTGGAAGCTTTTGCCTTCTTCCCCTTCCGCGAAGCGCTGGCCGAGTAGTTCACTCAAGCTTGAGATGAGACCACGGGGAAGCGGTTGACGCGGGGCGCGAAACCGCACAGCGGAGTGGGGGCCTCGCGGTTAGATTGGGGAGTGGGTGCGCTGGCCGAGGACACAGCGCGTCTTGCCCGCGATGCGGAGAAAGAAGATGACGCCGGGCGTCTTCCCTTCCAGCGCGAGCTTCTTCCGGACCGATTCCGCAGCCACAGGCACATGCCGACATTTGATTTCGACGGCACCCCATTCACGCCGACGCACGGCATGCCGAACTTCGCGGTCGTTGTTCGGCAACTCTTCCAGTACGGTAAACGTCTGCACGAATGGCGACGACAGCGGCTCATCGCCGGTGAGGTACTCTTCCGCGGGGTCGAGTCGGCGCAGTCCCAACCGTTCGGCGAGCAGATCCACCAGTCCTGCGCGGACGACCGCCGGGTCGGGATCGAAGACGTACGCTCCGAGTCCCGATTGTTCCGCCACCGCATCGAGCGGATGCCCGGCAATCGTCTCCCCGCTCGGCAACACCGTCGCGCGGAACGGCGTGGTACCCATCAGGCTACCGAACCACAACGTCGCCTCTTTGCATTCGCCGCGCAGGCTGATCAGCTCGGTTTCGACGGGGCCGAACTTGCCGCCGAAATTGCTCGCCGGGCCGACTTTGATTGCCCCGCCGTCGACACGGGACATCAGCACGAGCAGGAAGTCGACGCTCGGAACATAATCTTCCACGCGCGACATGCGGCCTGACGAAAACGGCCGGCGGTCGGGGTCGATATGCACCAGCCCGCGAACATCGCCCGGTAACGTATGTGCATCGGCACAACGGACCCGCAGTCGTTCAACGACGCCGTAGAGTTCCCCGTTCCATAATGTCCGCAGACACATCGCGGGGGAATGATCCACAGCGATGACATCCGTCTGACCGGCAATCGCGACGGCGTCGCCACCCATTCCGCAGCATAAATCCCACGTCGTGGCATTGAACCGCTGGGCTTTATGCCGAGCGACTAACTCGGCTGTCGACTGTTCGATGCTGACACGATCAGCCCAGATTTCCGTGGCCTTGGAGAACTTGGCCGCCGCCCGTTGGCGCGCTTCATATAATCGCAACCCCGCCCGCACGAGGTCGTCGGGATGCCGTTCCCGCAGCCACTTCTGCTGCGGCATCCCCGTCAACGGCGACGCGGCAATGTCCGCCAGCAACTGCGGCGTCTCCCGCAACTGCTCCATCCACCGGCACTCTTCATCGTCCACCGCCCAGCCCGGCAACGTCATCATTGCTATCCTACTTGTTCCCATGCTCCGCGTGGGAAACCACGGCCGAGACGCTCGGCGTCGATCTGTTCTCGTTTCGGCGTCGAAGCCGAACTGCTACTACCGTTGTCGTGCAAAGAGTTGCCTCTCCGAAGTTTTCAAACTTATCATAAGAGCCGGTGTCCGATCCGGTACGCGATCCATTTCGGCCGATCCCGGATGATGCCTTTCCGGCCGGCGGAATCACCGATGAAACGTGTCTCGCTCAGGACGATGATTTCCAATGATTCCGTGGCACCAGTCCTGTTCGCGGGAGTATGGGTGACCATTGGTCTTTTCTGTCCCGTGGCTGCAAGATTAGCCGGTCTTCTGCCGCTGCTTCACACCCGGGACGGTAGAATCTTTGAGGTGCATGAGGAAGCCGCGTATGCCATATTCATAGTCGGTGCGGGCATGGTGCTTATGGCCTTTCTGGTGTGGCGAATTTCCAGAGTCAGCCGAATTCTCAACTCCGGAGTGCGTGTTAAGGCAAAGGTAACGAAAGCGGTGCATGTTCGCCGTGGGGGCAGAATTGATCTGGAATATGCACTGAATGATCAGATCCACAAGACGGCGTCGCTGGTTCATAGCAACCCACTGTTCGCCACATACGAGTGCGGACAAACGCTGGAGATCGTGCTTGATCCCGACAATCCCAAACGCTGCCTTATTCATCAACTATATTTTATCTGACAGGTCAAGGCGGTCTGATTGGTGAAACTCCCCGAACATGTTGCTGGGTACTGCGTCCGGTGATGTGATCAGTTGTCTGCCGGCCGTGTCCCATCGTACGATCATGGCACGAATTTTCGTTCACTCACTGACTTGGAAGCGTCATGCACTTTGAAACTCGTTGCGTCCACACGGGCGTTGACAAGGATGGCACGTACCTCAGCGCGACGACGCCGATTTACCCCACGTCCACCTTCCGCTGGGACGACCTGAAGACCCATCGCGGCTTCGACTATACCCGCAGCGGCAATCCGACGCGCCGGGCCCTCGAAGAAAACCTCGCCGAACTCGAAGGAGGCATCGATTGCCGGGCGACCTGTACCGGCATGTCCGCCATTACCGCGACGATGCACATGTTCCAGCCAGGCGATCACATCATCGCCGGGCACGACATCTACGGCGGCACCTATCGCCTCTTCGACAGCCTCTTCCGCGGCATGGGGATCGAGTTTTCCTTCGTGAAAATGGGCGACCCGGAAAACATCCGCAAGGCCGCGAAGCCGAACACGAAGTGCGTGTGGATTGAGACGCCGAGCAATCCGCTGCTGAACATCGTGGACATTGCCGCGGTGTGCAACGTGGCACAGGAGATCGGGGCGATCACGATTGCCGACAACACGTTCCTGTCGCCGTACCTGCAACGACCGTTCGAGTTCGGTGTCGATGTGATCGTCCACTCGACAACGAAGTATCTCAACGGCCATTCCGATGTCGTCGGCGGCTGCGTCATCACGAACAAGAAAGAGCACGCCGAGCGGATCAGTTACGTCGTCAATGCCCTTGGTTTGGCGTGCTCACCGTTCGATGCCTGGCTGGTGCTGCGCGGGGTGAAAACACTCGGGCCGCGGATGGAAGCCCATCAGCGCGGTGCCCAGGCACTGGCGGAGTTTCTTGCCGGTCACTCCGCGGTGCAGAAGGTGTACTACCCTGGGTTGAAGACGCATCCGCAATACGCGCTGGCCAAGACGCAACAGCGCGGGTTTGGAGCGATGCTCAGCCTCGATCTGGAAGGCGGACGTCCCAAAGTCGAAAGCGTCCTCGCCAAGCTGAAGTTGTTCCAGTTGGCCGAATCACTGGGCGGCGTGGAATCGCTGATTGAATACCCGGACACGATGAGCCATGCCTCAATGACCGAACCCGCCCGGCGCGAAGCGGGCATCACCGACAAGACGCTGCGGGTGTCCGTGGGCATCGAACACGCGGAAGATTTGATCGCCGACTTTGCGCAAGCGCTGGCATAAGATCGGCGGGCCGGACAAGGCACTAAAATGAAGATGCGTTTCCGTAGTGAGGAGGATGGTTGGACAACCGAGGGCCGCAAAATCACGGCTTCTGAGACGCTGGATATCATCCGGCAGTGCTTAGAGCGAGAAGGCCCGATCATCGTAGAACATTGGTTCTACCGAGGCTCGTGCGCACCAGACCGAGCAGTGTTTAACGACTTCGAGGCGTTCGTGGCCTATCTGAAAGAGTGCGCTTTTGCTGGAGATGCCATCCACGTTTGGAGTTTTGCCGCAGTATGCAAGGATGGCAACGAACTAACATTCGGCAAGTGTCCGGACGAGAATGGGCTCATTCCGACACTGGGAGCGTATTGAAAGCAAGAAGCCCGGCATCTTCCGAGATGCCGGGCTACGTTCGCTGTCCGCAAAGTCCACGCAGTGAGTTCAGTGGGCTTCCACTGTCGGTAGTGCCGCCGTCATTTCGATGGGCGGCTCCGTGGCGTGTGCGGGATCCGGATTGTTCGTGAGCACCGGTCCGGCGGTGCTGGAACCCGTCGGCTGCCACGCATTCGGAGTGGCGGCGACGGGGGCAGCCGGTACGACCGTGGATGCGGTTGGTCGGCCGGTGGGCATAGGTGCGGCTGCAGGCGTGGCCCGGTTCGGCGCGGGTAGCATCGGTTGCGCGGGGCGGGCTGCGGGAGCCCAGCCCTGACGATGAGCCATGGCCGGGGCCGACATTTGCGGCCGCGGTTGCGGGGACATGACCCGGTGTGGCTGGGGTTGCGGGCGCGGTACAGGAGGCATCGGCACTGGAGCCGCGGCCACCATGCCTTGCGGCGGGGCAGACATCATCGGTGCGGAAGACATCATCATTCCGTGCGAACCACCAAAGACTGGCGGTGGCAACTGGCCTCGACCAGCCATCATCGCTCCCGAGGAACCCGCCTGGATTTGTGACAATCGCGTCTGAACTTCCGGCTGATTCATGTTGACCGCCAGCGACTGCTGATACATCGCCGCCGCGTGCTGCGGTTGACCAGCGTCCTGGTAAAGCTGCCCCAACTGGGCCAGCGCCACTGGATGTCCTGGTTCCGTTTGCAATGCCTGCCGCAACGCCATTTCCGCACCGTGCATGTTGCCGGTTTCGCGTTCGATCCACGCCATCTCGATGTGCGATTCCGGAATGTACGGCTGTGTCGCGGCCCAAGTGTGAACCAGTTCTTGAGCATCACCCGATCGGCCGGTTTCGATCATCAGTTGGGCCAACGTGTGATACGTCGGCTGATGCATCGCATTGACCGTGAGGTTGTGTTGCAGGATTCGTTCTGCGTGTCCCGTCTCCCCCATCCGCTTCAAGGTCACGGCTAAGTTGTGCCGATAGTCCGGGTTCCAGGGATCGAGCGCCACGGCCTGGTGAAAGTCATGCCGGGCCATTGCGAATTCGCCGCGCTCATAGTAGCCCATTCCGGAATTGTTCATCCACCAGCCGCCGGCCGGACTGTAGCAACAACAACCGCTGCTGCTGACGAGAATCATGAGGGCGAACCAACTCCAGACTGCGGAAATGGTTTTGCGTTGCATAGCAGGCATGCGTCACGACTCCTTCGTCCCCCGGCGCACCGAGAGACACACGATCGGCCCGACACCAAGCAGGCCGAAGACCCGCGGTGCTGGAAAAGCCATTAAGAAATTGTTTCCGGGAGAGACCATGATTTAGTTTCCCTCCGCGCTGATCGACAAGAGCGGTTTGAGCCGCTTCGGTCTCGCGAACTCGATTTGTCGCAGATTCCATCCCGACCCGTTGGAAATCGGCGAAAATCGCCGCGCCGAGGCGAATGGTCAGTTCAAAGACGGCGGCTCTTGTCATCAACAGCCGTGTCGCCCCCACGATCTGCTTGAGTCACCACCCACAGAACATCCGGCCATCTGAACACGGACTTTTCGAGAGACAGGACGAATTCGGGTTGCCGACACCTTAAAGCATCGTTAGAGTTTGATGGATAGACAACTTGATGGTTTATCGAAAGGGCATGCGTGCGCTCAACCTTTCGACTCCGTCTGGATGGCGTTCGCACTACTGCTGAAACTGCCGACCAGTCGAGTCATTACCAGCGTGTCGATCAATCGCTTGATCATCCGCCGCGCAGCTTGCGCTGGGAGGGCTGGCAGGAGGCCCTGCGGCACAAGTGGATCGAGAGCCAGAAACAAGGCCGCGATCTGGGGGATCAGGCCCTTAAGGACTGGTTCCGCAAACATTGGCTACCGTTCTGCCGCATCAAACGCCTCGAACATGTCGAAGGCCAGCAGCGGTGGGAAGAATTCGCCGAACACGAGTTCGGGCAGATTTACGAACTGATTCTCGACGGTGACCTATTGCTCGACTGCATTCTCGACCGGATGGAACACGGTCTCGACAATCTCGAAATCATCAACTGGGCGCTCGCCTGGGCCATGCCGATGGAACGCGTCGTCGATCTCCTGCTGATGATCGACATCAATCGCGCCCGGCTCGAACCCCTCGTCAGCGAGTGATAGCCCCCAAACACAAATGCCAACTGAAGCCCACCCATTGCCATGGGTGGGTTTCTTTTTTCCCTCCGCATCGTTGATAATCCAAAGTTGATGCGACGGGCACCGTTCCCGCCGCCTGTCTTTGGACCGATGCAGGAGTCTCGGGCATGCGTTTTCGAGGATTTTCTCTGACGGCGAGCCTCTGCGCTGCCGCCGTGATGATGGTCAGCACGGCCGCGGCCGACGGGGAACTGGAAGCCCTGCAAAAGGCCCTTTCGCAGGCGAGCGCCGGTGACGAGTGGAATCCCACCGCAAAGCTTCCAGCGTTTTCGTCGTGGGTCACCAGTCTGGCCTTCGCTCCGAACGGCCAGATGCTCTTCGTCGGCGGGAAAGATCAGGTCACGCAGGTCGATATTCCGAACCGCGCGGTGAAGTCCACCCTGCCGATCAAAGTCGGTCAGGTCCGCAGCCTGGCGATCTCGCCCGATGGCAAAACTCTCGCCGCCGGAGGCTATCAGAAACTGCAACTGTGGGATGTCGAAAAAGCCGCGCTGATACAGGAACTGAAGGGGCACCGCGGGGCCATTACTGCCGCTGTGTTCTCACCGGATGGCAAGCAACTCGCGACTTCGTCCGATGATGAAACCGCTCGGATCTGGACCATGGGAACCGACACGGTCACCGTCTTGCAGGGGCATGCCTACCCGGTCATGGGGATCGCATGGAATCATGCCGGAACTCAACTCGTGACAGTCGCCGGGGACGACACGCGGCCAACCAAAGGGGGCGAAACCTTTCTGTGGAGCGTCGACGGCTCCAAACTCAAAGCCTGGACCGATCATACGAAGGCCGCATTGTGTGCCACGTTTTCTCCGGACGATCGTTATCTCATCACCGGTGGTCTCGATGACCGCGCGATTGTCTACGACCTGAAAGAGGAAAAAACGCTCGGCTTTTACGGTGGTCACCAACGCCCGGTCAACGCGCTGATCTTCAGCCCGAACGGCAAATCGATTGCCAGCATCGGCGGCGGTCGCAACAAGGGCGGACATCTGCTGAAATTGTGGAACCGTGAAGACGGCGATGAAGTCGCGACCGGCGAGTTTCATGAAGCGAAGATTCTCGCGCTGGCGATGAGTGCCGACGGCAAGACCGTGGCGACCGGCGGACAAGATAGCACCGTCGCCCTGTGGACGTTGCCCGAGTCACCGACCGCCGCTCCGGCCCAAGCCGCCGAGACGACCGCGGTCGCCGCCTCGCCGGAAGAAAAGAAAGTGATCCGCGTGGGCATCATCGGGTTGGATACGTCCCACGCCCCGGCGTTTGCCAAACTGATGAACGATCCCGAAGCGAAGGAGGACGTTGCCGGGTGCAAGGTCGTGGCGGCTTATCCGAAGGGCAGCCCGGACATCGAGTCAAGCACATCGCGCGTGCCGGGTTACACGGAAGAGTTCAAGAAGATGGGGATCGAGATCGTCGATTCCATTCCCGCACTCCTGGAAAAAGTCGACTGCGTGTTGCTGGAAACCAACGATGGCCGTCCGCATCTCGAACAATTATTGCCGGTGTTGAAGGCGGGCAAGCCGTGCTTCATCGACAAACCGATCGCCGGCAGCCTGACCGATGCCGTCGCGATTTTTGAAGCGGCGAAGCACTACAAAACACCGATCTTCTCAACGTCGTCACTGCGGTACACGCCGACGGCTCAGGAAGCCCGCTCCGGTGCCTACGGCGTGATCTACAGCAGTGACGCGTTCAGCCCGGCATCATTGGAAGCCACGCACCCCGATCTCTTCTGGTACGGCATCCACGGCGTCGAATTGCTCTTCACCACGATGGGCCCCGGCTGTGAAAGTGTCACCCGCGTGCAGACCGAAGGCCTCGAACTGTGCGTCGGCGTCTGGAAGGAAGGCCGCATCGGCACCTTCCGCGGACTGCGGGTCGCCGGTGCGTCCGGTTATGGCGGAAAGATCTTCACCGCGAAGGGCATCAAAGACCACGGCACCTTTGCCGGTTACCGCCCGCTCGCTGTCGAAATCGTCAAGTTCTTCAAGACGAAGGAAGTGCCGATCACCGAGGAAGAAACGCTGCAAATCTACGCCTTCATGGAAGCCGCCGATGAAAGCAAACGCCAGGGTGGCAAGCCGGTGAAGCTCGCCGACGTGCTGGAAAAAGCGCAAGCCGAAGCGAAGACCAAGCTGGCTGAGCTGTTGAAGTAATGCAAAGCCTCCCGGCTGCCTCTTCGCAGCCGGGAGGCTGTTTTTGTCACCGCGCGTGGACTTTGGGATCCGCAAAGCGCAAGCGGAGAAGGTTGAACTTGGCCATGCGGTCGGTGCTGTTGGAACTCGATGATCATCTTCGCGCCGGACGGGCGGTGTGTTACACCGCGCTCGTGGAGACCCGGGGGTCGACGCCGCAGAAAGCCGGCGCGGCGATGCTCGTCTTTCCAGACGGTTCACAGCGCGGCACCCTCGGCGGCGGTTGTGTCGAAGCTGAAGTGAAACGCCGGGCGATGCAAGTCCTCGAGCGCGGCGAGACCGAACTGCTGACGTTTCAACTCGACAGCGATTACGGCTGGGATGATGGCCTGATCTGCGGCGGTCGCATGAAGATGCTCGTCGATCCGCTCCGTCCCTGCGGTGATGTTTCGTATTACCGCAAGCTCGCCGATCAGTTGCTCGCCGGTCGCGGATGCACGGAAGCCGTCATTCTGGAAGACCACGGCGACACGAAAGCCGGTGACCGCTGGGTGATCGACAATATCGGTCATGTGCTCATCGGTCGGCGCGGCAATGCGGCACCAGACAACGTGCTGGCGCCATTGCGGGACCTGTCTGCCCGTCCGCGTCCCTATGTGGCGCAGGGTGTGTCGTACCTGCCGCATCTGTCGCGCTGCCGGTTAATTATCGTCGGCGCAGGCCATGTCGGGCAGAAGGTGGCCCAACTGGCGCACGATGTCGACTTCGATGTCTGGGTGGTCGACGATCGCGAGGAATACTGCAATTCGCAGCGGTTTCCAGAAGCGAAGCGGCTGATCGTCGCCCCGTTTGATGACGCACTCAAGGGCTTGGACATCGACCGCGACACCTACTGCCTGATCGTCACCCGCGGGCACAATCACGACGAGGAAGCGCTAGCGCATCTCGCCGAAACCTCGGCCCGATATGTCGGTCTCATCGGCAGCAAGCGGAAGATCAAGCTGATCTTTGCGGACCTGTTACAGCAAGGCATTTCCGCCGACGCACTCCGCCGGGTCTACGCCCCGCTGGGGTTCGACATCGGTTCGCAGACGGTCCCCGAGATCGCGATCAGCATTCTGGCGGAGTTGATTGCCCACCGGAATCTGGGGCAGTTACCCGATCCCGTGCGGACACCGAGTCTGCTGGATGAAGTGATCGCCTGAAGCCCAGCCATTGCTATGGCTGGGATGTTCTCTTCAGAAAACTTCCCACCCAAGGCATTGGGTGGGCTTCATGAACAATCAGAACTCACCCAAAACTTCGCCGCCGGCGCGGGTGCCGAGACCGCGCCAGATGCTGATGTCGATATTCTCGCTGATGGTCCGCACCGTGCCGTCCATCAACGCGGCTTGCACGATGCCTTCATGGAAACTGCGGGACGTAATGGCCGCATACGTGGGCGAACCCGTCGAACCGTTCTTTCCTTCCTGCCACGAGTTGTAGTCGCATTCCAGATAGTTCACGGCTCCGTTGCTGCAACCGACCTGGGCATTCGGTCCGAACACCGTCGTCACCCCTTCGTGATGCACGCGGCCGTCCGGCCATTCGGTGTGACCAGTGTCTTTGAACTCGGTCCCGGACGCCACGATGGTCGCCCAGGTCGATGTTGTCGGAATGGTCGTCGGACTGGGACCACCGTTGCGGCGGTACGGCGTCCAGGCTTTAACCTCGGCAATCATCATCGTGTTCGAGGTCCCGTCAGTGAACGAGGCCATCCGATGCCGCGCATTCGGGGCGAATGCACCATCGCCCGTTAATTTCGTCGCGGGATCGAACACGAACCACGTGCCGTAGACGAACCCATAAGTCGTGGGAAAGAGGAGCGGCCGCCCCGCGCCCACGTCGCGAATCCGGTCACTGTTCGGGTCTGACGGACAGGAATAGACCGGAACCTTGATGCCACTGATAGCGAGCTGAAAATCCCAGGCAATCGTGGGATCGACTGCATTCTGCAAGCTGGCCTGATCGAGATACGGCAGAATCCGGCCGTGAATCGACCACGCACCGTTATTTCCCGTCACGGTGGGACTGAGATCCAGGCACACACTGGGAGGCAACATGGTGAACGACGATTCGTAATTGTGAATCGCCAGGGCCACCTGCTTGAGATGATTCTTGCACTGTGTTCGCCGGGCGGCTTCCCGCGCCTGCTGCACCGCGGGCAACAGCAGTGCGATGAGGATGGCGATGATCGCAATCACCACGAGGAGTTCGATCAACGTGAAACCACGGCGGGAGTGAGACGGCGGCAGGCAACGGGGCATGAGTCGGTTCCGGAAGGACGGTGCGTGCGACGCAGTCTCGGAACGCAAATGGAGTGCCACGCGGTGAAGTCGTGTGTGCCACGGCCGGGTTGGCCGTGCAACGTGGCAAAACGGGGTCTTCATCGCATGGCCGACAGGGCCGTGGCACACCGGAAGCGGGGAATTCTTCTCCGGCGCGGCGAAGAAATCGTCGACATCAAGCGTCTTCGGACGCCGAGTCCAACCCGTACGTCCGCAGTTTGGACCGCAGCGTCGTACGGTCGATTCCCAGCATCCGCGCGGCGGCGGCCCGGTTGCCATGACACGCAGACAACACGGCGGTCAGCACGGGGGGCTCGACCAACCCGTAGAAGGACCGCAACAGGTCGCCGTCTTCAACACCGTTGGCGAGCCGTTGTTCAATCCATGCGGACACGGCCTGATTGAGCGAGAGCGTGGGCATCACCGCCGACTTCCCATCGACCGGCAACAGATGTTCGACCACCAGCGGACCACCCCGCGCCAAGAGCGCCGCCCGTTCGATGGTGGCCCGCAACTCACGCACGTTTCCCGGCCAGATGCGCTCGACGAGCGCGGCTTGGACATCAGCAGATAACCGGTAATCACCGCGATCGGGGCACGCCTGCTTCCAGAAGGCCGCGGTCAACAACGGGATGTCCGTTATTCGTTCACGCAGCGCTGGCAGGACAATCTCCCAACCCCGCAACCGGAAGTAAAGATCCTCGCGGAACGTGTCCTCTTCGATGAGTTCCGGCAAGCGACGATGTGTTGCCGCCAAGACTCGCGCGGTGGCTTGCCGCGGCGTGCTCGATCCCACAGGGAAGTATTCACCGGTCTCCAGAAACCGCAACAACTTCACCTGCACCGCCGCGGGGGCATCGCCGATTTCATCGAGAAACAATGTCCCGCCGGCAGCCTGCGCGATGAGTCCCATCCGGTCTTCCGTCGCCCCGGTGAACGCCCCGCGGACGTGACCAAACAGCTCGCTTTCAATCACGGCTTCGTTGAGGGCCCCGAGAAAGACCGGGACAAACGCTCCTTTTCGTTGGCGACCGTGGCGATGAATCGCACGGGCCACGAGTTCCTCCGGTCCCCGTTTCGCCGCCAATGAGCACAGGCAGATCGGACGCCGCCGCCAGTGCAATCTCCTTGAAGACGCGCTGGATCTCGGGCGAGGAACCGAGCAACGGACTCTCGGCATCGAACACGCGCGACGCCGTTTCGGTCGGCCCGCCATTCGCTGCCAAGGCCCGTTCCACCACCGCCGTGGCTTGATCGAGCGAGAACGGCTTCGTCAGATATTCAAACGCCCCGCGCTGAATCGCCCGCACCGCGGTTTCGAGATCTCCGAACGCCGTCATCACGGTCACCGGAAGCTTCGGCCACTTGCGGCGAAACTCCTGCAGCGCGGTCAAGCCATCCATCCCCGGCAGGCGGACATCGAGCACCACGGCATCGAAAGTGTCCTGCTCCGCCGCCCGCAGACCGTCTTCCGCAGTCCCCGCAATCGACACTGCATGCCCGGCATCCCCCAGAAATTGCTGGAACCCCCAGCAAATTGCCGCTTCATCGTCGATGACAAGGACGTGTTTCAACGTTCAACGCTTTCTGTCGAAAAGAAATCCGAAATCCGAATGTCGAAATCCGAAGGAAATCCTAAGCACAGAACAGAGAAACAGGAACGATCAAGCCGCATCCGATCTGGCATGTTTCTTCCTTGTTGATTCGTGCTTCCTTCGGATTTCGACATTCGGATTTCTATCTCGGAATTTCCCATCGAAAGCGTGTCTCCGCACTCTCGCGTTTCCATTCCAGCCGTCCGCCGTGATCTTCCGCGAGTTGACGCGCGAAGGCCAATCCTAAACCGACGCCGTCTGGCTTCCCTGTAACAAATGGCGTGCCCAACTCTGTCACGATATTCTGCGGCGGCCCCGGTCCGTTGTCGATGATGTCCCACGTTAACACTTGGGGACCGACCGCGAACACACACCGCACCCGCCCCCCCGGCCCGGCGGCTTCAATCGCATTGAGGAGCAGATTCGACAATGCCGCCCGCACGCCATCGGCATCCACGGCGGCGGTGATCGGGTTCTCCGGCAGAAGGGTCTCCAGATTCACATGCGCATGCTGCGTCGCCGGGCGGACGAGATCGAGGGCCGACTGAGTCAATTCGCGCAGATCATTCTCGGTTCTCGAAAACGGCGTCTTTCTCCCCAGTGTCAACACGCCGCGGATTTGTTGTTCCACAAGGACCAACTGCCGCAGGGCGACTTCCAGACTTTCGTCGGTCGCGGTCAGTGAACAGCGTTTGCGGTGAATCTCCAACGCCAGCCGGGCACCGGCGATCGCGTTCCGAAAGTGATGGGCCAGTCCGCCGGTGAACTGGGCCAGCAGCCGCGCCCGTTCGTCCCGTTCAATATGCCCCTGCAACTCGCCGAGACGGGCACTCATTTCATTCACGCCGCGGATGAGGGCCCGCAGTTCGTCATCGGCACCAAACTCCAGCAACGGCGTGTAGTCCCCGGTCGCCACCGCGGCGACTTTCTCCTGCACCCGTCCGATCCGCCGGGTAAACCGTCGCACCAGCATATCCGTCAACGGCAGCAGCACGCCGATGGTCGCCAATCCCACCAGCAACGCTGGCCAGATGGCGGAGCGCTGTTCGCGTGTCAGATTCTGATTGGGATACAGCAGCAACAACGTCTCGGCCCGGTTCGGTCCCTGCGATGGCACGAGCAAGACACGGTACGGTTCCCCCGCCGCCGTCACGACGGCCGCCGTCCGGGCCTCTTCAAAGAGCATGGCGGCGTCGGGAATTTCCATGGTGGACGCCGTCACGCGGTGTTCGTCTTCGTTCCAGACGGCCGCGTGGGCTCCGGTCAATTTCTGTAAACGTTCCAGCACCGTCGGCGTGAGGGGAAAATTCGCGGCCCCGAGCACCGACGCCACCTGCTCCAACCGGGCCGCCGTCTGCGCCTCATGCCGCACCGTCGCCGACCACGCCGCATAGACAGCATTGACCACGACCGCAGCACTTAATAGCGCTGCAATGGGAGCCAACAACTGCCAGCGGAGAGGCCAACGCATGGGGGAGCTTGAAGTGATGAGTGCGGAATGATGAGTGATGAAGGAAGAACGAGGAACGGCTGTCGGTGCATAACTCGGGAGGGCGAAGCTCCCGCTGAGCCGCGAATTGTCCCAGCGGGAGGAATCACATCACGCGGCTTCCTCGCTCATCCATCATCACTCATCAATTTCTCCCGTGCGGCCCTGCGGTACATGGATGTGGGGTAGGCGTTGAACCAGAAGCCATCGCAGTACTGCTTGATCTCATGCACTCCGTCGAGCGTTCTGCCGTAATGCTTATTCCATCTGGGCTCATTCCAACGTGGCGGAGGATGGAAATTAACCCTAACTTGATCGATGCCCGTCTTCTCGGCAACGTCCAGAGCGGTTGCCATCCGGAACCGGACGTGCGGGTACTCTGGTACCCCCATCGCCACCAATGACCATTCTCCCACAGACACGAAATAATATTCTCGCTGTAGAACGGCTTTCCACCAGACTGGCTGCGAGAAGGATGCCGATTTTGCGGCAATCAACTTCATGTCAACCTCGATAAAAACTGGCGTTTTGAAAGGAACGTAGACTCCCCAGCCGATCCACGGATCGCACCACCCCCATCGCATGGTTGCTGGCCATAAAAGCACGAATGCCAACATCGCCCGAGCGGCATGACGCCGAAATTTGTTCCAAGACGTCCAAGATGGAGCAATCTGCGTCGGCATGGCCTCGGATGCTTCTGATGAAATCGTTGAGGAATCAAGCCGCAGTAACAGCGGTTTCAAAATCGCTCCAATCCAAGGCATGCCAAACAGACTAGCGATGAGACCAAGAAACCAAATATTCCATAACACAACACCATGGCTGTGGTGCAGACCATACGGCCCAAGAATCGTCATCAAGAAAACGTGCATCATGACTGCTAAGATGACACCAGTCGGACGCCCACGTCGGAAGGTCAGAAGAATTGCAATCAATAATTCTCCGATCGGGCACAATCGCACCAGTCGCTCCCAAAAGAATTGATCAACTGCCGTTGCGAGCCAACTGGCCACGCCCAAAGGAGCGAGTCGATCAGACAAGTAATGCTCAAGTTGAGCACTCGCATACGTGTAGAAATCCGTATCAAACTTCGACAGCGCCGAATAAAAATAAATGCTGATCGTCAACCATTGCCAACCGGTCCATAATAGGGCGTCATCGGCAAGGGCGATCAGCAGCGCGAGGATGAAGAATTGCCACGCCCACGGTTGCAGGCGGTGTTGATCGCACACGAACGCAATGGCGAGACCGAGAGCTAACGTCGCGGCGAGCGAACGGACATGTCGCTGCGGACGGATCAACAAGCCGACACCGCCGGCGAGGATCAATGCGAGTGACGCCCAGTCCCACCAGTCGGGGGGCGCCCATCGAAACAACGGCACCCGCGGAAAGACCTCCTGCGGCGTCCACAACTTCCACGTCACCGCGATGAGCGCGAGCACCCCCGCACCCAACAGCCGTGTGAGCCACACGAGGCGGTGTTCGATGGTGCTGTGGGTATCGGGCGGATCGTTGATCACTTCAGTTCACGTTGTGAATTCGGCATGGTTCGCATCGATCTTTATCCCGAAGGGATTACGTCTCATAGCCCAGGGTTGCTCGCGCAGCGGGCTACCCTGGGGGGATGGTTACCGTATCGGAATTACCCCGCAGGGGTTACGTCATCGCGTGCCCTGAATGACACAACCCTTTCAGGGTAGTCCTATCGGGACGTCGATCCACCCAGGGTAGCTCGTTTCACTCGCAACCCTGGGCTATAAGACACAACTCCTTCGGAGTAGAGGATCAATACATGGGGCTGAGCACGGGTGATCCCGCAAAGCGGCAAGCGTGGATTGGTTGTCTTTCCCACTTTGCACTTTTCACTTTGCACTGCATTTCCCCCGATCAAACGACCGAGGCTTACGTCCCCCCGTTCGCCGATGATGAAATTCTCCCCAACAACGCCCCCCGGCGTCTACTGCGGTACGAACCCTGCTTGACGAATCGGTCTCGACTGCAACAATGCACCGACGTTTGTCGACTCTTGTTCGCATCGGAGTTTCGTGATGTCCGACGGTTCCCCCGCTGTCGACCCGGTTGTGATTTCGATACCCACTTCCAGTCCGGTTCCCCGTCCCTTGCGGCTCTGGCCGGGATTGATCGTGGTCGCGATTCTGCTCGGGATGATCTTCATCCCCAGTTGGGTTGCCCCCGGCACTTACACCGCCTTCATGGCCATGTTCTACGCGCCCTTTGTGGGTGCCCCGCTGCTGCTCGGTTGGTGGATCTTCTTCAGTCGCGCACCGTGGTTGGACCGTCTCCTTGTCCCGCTGGTCGCGATTGCCGTTGGCGTGGCGATGATTTATGTCTCCGACAAAACCATGCCATTCGGTTTGATGCTCTATGGCATCCCCACCATCTGCACGGTGTGGGTGGCCTGGCTGGTCCTCTCGCGCGGGATGAACTGGTCGACCCGCCGGATCGGTTTGCTGTCGGTGCTGGTCCTCGCCTGGGGTTACTTCGGCTTGATCCGGCTGGACGGCATCGAAGGGAACATGAAGTCAGCGATCAGTTGGCGTTGGGAGCCGACGGCGGAAGATCAGTTTCTCGCGACGAAGCCATCGAAGCCAGCTCCGACCGACGTTGTCGAACCCACCGTGACCACCGAAGAACTCACGGTAGATGCACAGGATTGGCCGGAATTCCGGGGCGTGTTGCGCGACGGCGTCCTCGGGGGCGTCACCATTTCTGCTGACTGGACGACCGCCCCGAAATTGATCTGGAAGCAGCGGATCGGCCCCGGTTGGGGATCGTGTGCCGTTGTGGGCGAACGGATCTTCACGCAGGAACAACGTGGCAAAGACGAATTCGTCGTCTGCTATTCGATGAAAGATGGCCGCGAACTATGGGCTCATTCGGATCCCTCGCGGTTTGAAGAAGTCGTCGCCGGGGCCGGGCCAAGGGCAACGCCGACGTTTCACAACAGCCGGATTTATGCTCTCGGTGCGAACGGTCTGCTGAACTGCCTCGATGCCGCATCGGGAAAGAAATTCTGGTCGGCCGATGCTGCGAAAGTCGCTGAAGCCACGGTTCCCGTGTGGGGTTTTTCGGGATCGCCCCTCGTGGTGGGTGACCTCGTGATTGTGCTGCTGGGCAATCCCGAGGGCAAAGCGATGCTGGCTTACGACCGGGCGTCGGGAGAACTCCGCTGGTCCGCCGGTCCGGGAAGTCACACCTACAGTTCGCCGCATCTCGCGACCATTCACGGTGTGCCGCAGATTCTGTCGATGACCGATGCCGGACTGACGAGCCTCGACCCCGCCACTGGCAAGGTGCTGTGGAATTTTGAATGGGTGATGAAGGACGCCTTCCGGGTGCTGCAACCGCTGGTGATCAAGGACACGATTCTCATCGGCAGCAACATGGAAGGCTGCAAGCTCATCCGCGTCACCCACGATGCGGAGCAATGGTCGACGGCCGA
Source organism: Planctomycetaceae bacterium (assembly GCA_041753475.1). GTDB lineage: Bacteria > Planctomycetota > Planctomycetia > Planctomycetales > Planctomycetaceae > DSVQ01. Next base: position 134,083 of record JBGSUN010000022.1, read on the forward strand.
GGTGTGGACCAGTCTCGATCTGAAGCCGAACTTCAACGACTATGTGTTGTTGGAAGGGAATCTGTACGGCTTTGATGGCAATGTCTTTTCCTGTGTCGATCTCGAAACCGGCAAGCGGAAATGGAAACGCGGCCGATATGGATTCGGCCAAGTGCTGCTGTTGAAAGAGCAGAAGTTGCTGCTCGTACAGGCTGAGTCGGGGGAAGTGGCGCTGGTCGAAGCCAATCCGAAAGCCTTCGTCGAAAAGGGGAAATTCCCCGCGCTGACCGGCAAGACGTGGAACCACCCGGTGATCGTCCGTGGCAAGCTGATCGTCCGAAATGCGGAAGAGATCGCGTGCTACGATGTCACGCCAGGAACCGTGATCACCGCGGGGCCATGATCGTGCAATCGACCAGCATTCCGGGAGGGCGAAGCTCCCGCTGAGCCGCTGGTTGTCCCAGCGTGGTGAAGCGTTCGCAAGTGTGGCACTGGCAGAGCCAGTGGCACACCTATCGCATCCCGGTAGTCAAAACAGCACGGTTGCGGTATAGATCATGTTGTAGAAAATCGTGTCGGCGGAAGGAGTCGCCTGTGCCTGCCAATCCTGTGGATGTTCAACAGTGGCGTTGCGGAACCGGGTTGCCGCTCTTGTTCATGGCGGGGCCGTGTGTCATTGAGAGCGAAGAGCTCGTGATGCGCGTCGCCGAGACGCTGGCGGAATTGTCGGCCCGCGAGAACGTGCAGATCGTCTTCAAGGCGAGCTTCGACAAAGCCAACCGGACCAGCGTCGACAGTTTCCGCGGACCGGGATTGTCGAAAGGGCTCGCGATTCTGGCGAAAGTCCGTGAGAAGACCGGGCTGCCGGTGCTCACCGATGTGCATGATCCGCGGCAAGCCGGACCGGCGGCGGAAGTCTGCCAGATCGTGCAAATCCCGGCGTTTCTCGCCCGGCAGACCGATCTGGTGGAAGCGGTCGCCGAAGCCACCGCCAAGTACGGCGGCGTGGTGAATGTGAAAAAACCGCAGTTCACGGCCCCGGAAGACATGATTCACGTCGTCCGCAAGTGTGAAGCCTTCGGCAACCCGCGCGTGTTGCTCACCGAACGTGGGACCACCTTCGGTTATGGACGGCTGATTAACGACTTCCGCTGCGTTCCGGTGATGCAGGCGTTCGGCACCCCCGTCGTCTTCGACGCCACGCATTCGGTGCAGATTCCCGGCGGCGCGACCACCGGCGGAAACCGGGCGATGGTCCCGTTTCTGGCCCGCGCGGCGGTGGCCTGCGGTGTCGACGGCGTCTTCATGGAAACGCATCCCGACCCGGATAAAGCGCTGAGTGACGGCCCGAATCAGGTCCCTCTGACCGAACTCCCCCGCCTGATCGAACAACTTTGCCAGTTGCGGACGCTGTTTTTACGCTTCACAACCGCGCCATCCGTGAAATCCGCCTGATTTCGCCGCCGGGACGTTCGCAAAATTCCTCGACCGCGACGTAAGAGAGCCGATTCCGTATCATTTCGGGAATTCATCGGGTTCTTCCATTCCGTCGTTCGAGGGTGGTTCGTTCATGTTCCGAGGTGAGAATCGGTCCGTCACGGTGTGCGTCGGTTTTCTGCTGGCGGGCCTGTTTCTGTCCGGGTGCAAGCCGGCCGCAGCGCCCCCCGTCACAGCACCGGCACCCGCCGCCGGGGGTAAAGGGGCCGTCGCGGCGGAAGTAGAAGACCAGCTCAAAAGTGCCCTGTATCAGTTGCAGCCGGAAAACCTCGGCATTGACTCCCGCATCGACGACGCGGTTTCGGTCCTCAACAACTGGTGGAGCGCCGTCAAAATCGCCGAGCTGCAACCGACGGGACTGACTCCCCCAGCGATTCCGGAAGCCCTGCTCCCGAAGGAAGTTCGCGATCTTCTGGAAAAAGAACTGTACGACAATCAGGACGGACAGCATGTTCGCGGTTGCTATTTCGCCAAGCAGATCGGGGAGCATGTCGCGGCACCGACCGACAAAGAACTCGATCGGATTGTCAAGGTCTTCAATTGGGTCTGCCGCAACGTCGTGCTGCTGTCGGAAGACGAAACTCCCCCGCGGTTGGCACTCTATGAGTTGCTGGTTCTCGGCCGCGGCCGGGCATTGGATCGGGCTGTGATTTTTGCTGAGATCCTCAGGCAACTCCGGCTCGACAGTGTGCTTCTCCACCCGGCCGGTGCGCTCGAAGAGGATTCTCCATGGGTCATGGGTGTTCTGCTGGACGGCAAGGTGTACCTGTTCGACCTGCGACTCGGGTTACCGATCCCCAAAGGGGACATCCCCAAGACCGCACGCATCACTGAACCGGCGACGCTGGAAGAAGTTCTCGCGCATCCCGAGTGGCTGGCTCCGCTGGCCGCCCGTTCGGATCAACCCTATGAACCGTCCGTCGAGCAACTCAAGACGGCTCAAGTCAGCGTCTTCTCCCCGATTATGGGCTGGTCTCCGCGGATGTGGAGACTCGAGCAGTTGCTGCCAGGCGATCAACTCTGCGTGCTCTATGATCCTCCGGCGAAACTGGGAGATGCTCCGAGCGTGTTTGAGCGTGTGGCGACCAGCTTTGCGGGCAAACCGGCTGACCAGATCGTACGGTTTGCGGACCCGCTGTTGAATGTGGCGGTGGATGCCGTCGACGCAGCAGAGATCAACCGTGAAATGCAAATCGCACAAACTTCGATGTTAGTCCCGTTTGCCGTCAATCCGGATCAGAGTACGCCGGGCGGCAAACGCGTTGTTCCCACTCAGCGGCAATTGAAGACGCGGATGTTGCAACTGCAAGGCCGTTATGCTGACGCCATCGCTCAATATGTGGCGGTCCGCCAATTGGGGGTCACGCCGCCGCCGGAAGCATCGTTGGCGCTCGTGTATGCTCGGGCTGCGGAAGATGCGTTCTACTGGAGCTGTCTAAGCAAGGTCGACTCCAACCAGATGGAATCGGCGACGCAATCGCTGACCGATTACCTGAAACGCTATCGCCGCGGTGGTCGCTGGCTGGTGGGTGCGCGGCAAGCTTTGGCCGAGTGTCACCTGGCCCGCCAACAGACCACGGAAGCGATTGAAGCGCTGAAAACCACCGTTCCCGATGATCCTGCGCGGGACAGCACAGCGGTGCAGATCAAATGGCTCAGCAGCCTCACTACGGAAAAGCCTGAGTGAGACGCCTGTGACAATGTGAGCTTACGCATTCGCCGCAACAAGCTCATCACTCAGCGGCTGCGCCTCCAGCGGTGCGTCCGCTTCCGGTACCTCGGTTGCCGGTTGTTGTGCAGGGAGGGACGTCGGTTTCGCCGGTCCGTGGCCCTGATTTTCAAGGAAGTCGATCAGCCGCTCACGCAGTCCGTCATATTCCGGATGGTCGAGAACCTCTTCCCGTCGTCGCGGCCGGGCAAACGGGACGGTGACGATATCACCGACGCGGGCATTCGGTCCGCTGGTCATCATCACCACGCGGTCGGAGAGAAACAGGGCTTCATCAACATCGTGCGTGACCATCAAGGCGGTCTTCTGATCCTGTGACCAGAGATCAATCAGCACCTGCTGCAATTCGTACCGGGTCAACGAATCGAGCATGCCGAACGGTTCGTCGAGCAGCAGCAATTTCGGATGGAGCGCGAACGCCCGCGCTAATCCAACGCGCTGCCGCATCCCTTGCGACAACGCAGCCGGTCGTTTCTGTAAGGAATCGCCGAGACCGACAAGCTCCAGATACTTTGCGGCTTCGTCGTTGCGTGCTTTCTTTTTCCAGTACGGGTTCACCTGTTCCAAACCGAGCGTGACGTTCTCCAGCGCGGTCATCCATGGGAACAGTGAAGGCGATTGAAAGACGACTCCGCGATCGGGCCCGGGACCGGCGATCTCCCGGCCGGCGAGGATCATCCCCCCGGTGGACGGTTCGGTGAGCCCGGCGACCATCGACAACACCGTCGACTTCCCGCAGCCTGAGTGCCCGATCAGGCTGATGAACTCGCCCTGCTTGACCGTGAGGTTGAAATCTTCGACCACCGTCGTGGCACCGAACGATTTGGACACACGCCACAGTTCGAGATAGCGATCGACCGCGGGATTCATAATTCTTCTCCAGAGGATCGAATGCGGACGATTTTCAGGCTAACCCACGGCCATCGCGACGGGCCGTTCAACCACGGGGCGTTTTGCAGGCAGTCTGCGGCCGGTGGTGAGCAGCCACTCGTTCACTTCACGACGAAGATGTTTGAGCGCGGGATTGTGACTCAACGTTTGCCGATTGCGCGGCCGGTCGATGTGCACCGGGAACGATGGTCCCAGCGTGGCTTCCGGACGGTCACTCAATGGGATGATCCGGTCGGCGAGCAGAATGCCTTCGTCCACATCGTTGGTGATGAGAAATACGGTCTTCTTGTCACGGCTCCAGATACGTTCGATCTCATCCTGCAACGTCCCGCGGGTGAGGGCATCGAGTGCCCCCAGCGGTTCATCGAGGAGCAGAATCTCGGGGTCCATCGCCAGAGCCCGGGCCACCGCCACGCGCTGCCGCATCCCGCCGGAGAGTTGCGGGGGCCGCTTGTTTCGCGCAGGGGTGAGGTTCACCATGGCGATGTACCGCTCAACATGCTTCACGCGTTCCGACTTCGACCATTGCGGAAAAACCTGATCGACGGCCAGTGCGATGTTTTCCGTGACCGTCATCCATGGCAGCAGCGAGTAGTTCTGAAAGACGACGCCGCGATCGGGACCGGGACCGGTAATCGGTTTCCCGTTGAGCAGGATCTCCCCGGTGTCAGGCATCAGCAATCCCGCAATGAGGGACATCAACGTCGTCTTCCCGGCACCGGAAAAACCGATGAGCGCAACAAACTCCCCTCGTTCGATGGTGAGGTTGATGTCTTTCAGGACCGTCACGCCCTCGAAGGATTTCGAGACGTGGCGGAGTTCAAGGAGTGGTGTGTTCATCGTCCCGCCTTCGATTTGAGGAACCCGAGCCGGAAGCGTCAGCGACGGACTTTGCATGCTCTCGTGATTTCATTCTGAAGACCGTCGCTGACGCTTCCGGCTCGCTCATACGTCTGAAATTACGCCGTCTTAAACCGTGCTTCCACGACACTCATCAACCGATCGAGAATGAATCCGACCGCACCAATCGTCAGGATACACAGCAGGATGTGCTCGTAAATCAGGCTGTTGTATTCCTGCCACAGGAAGCCGCCGACGCCGGGCACGCCGGTGAGCATTTCCGCGGCGACGATCACCAGCCACGCAATGCCGAGGCTCAACCGAAAACCCGTAAACATGTACGGCAGCGTGGCGGGAATCATCACCTTCCACAGCAGTTTCCAGCGGGACAACTGCAACACCTTGGCAACATTCAGATAGTCCTGCGGAATCGCCCGCACGCCCATCGCGGTGTTCACGACCGTTGGCCACATCGAACACAGCGCGATGGTAAATAGTGCTGCTGGTTCTGATTTCCCGAAGAGCACCAACCCCAGCGGCAACCATGCCAACGGCGACACGGGTTTCAGGAACTGAATCACGGGGTCAAAGATGCGCGTCAGGAGTTTGGACATCCCCAGCATGAAGCCCAGTGGTGTGCCGATCAGCAGCGCGAGTGAATACCCCTTGGCGACCAGCACCAGCGAGTACCACGTGAACCGCAGGATGCCTTGGTCGAGTTCGCCGCGCTTGGCAAACGGCTCCATGACATACGGCTTACTCATCTCCCATGTCTTCATGGGTGACGGCAGCTTTGGTGCCCAGGTCGCAGAGGACAATGACCAGAGCAGCACACACGCAGCGATACCGATCATCGGCAGGATCAACCAGTCGAAGGCAAATCGACGATCATTCATGTTGGAAATTTCCTCTTTCGCTGGCACTGTGCCGACGGGACATCGCGAAATTTTTGTGTTTTAGAAACAGCGCGGACGTTGGGATTCGCAAAGCGCAAGCGTTAACCCTTGCGGTTGTGGACCGGGAAACTGAGGGCGTACTCTTCAGGCTTCGCTGGATCGAACGTGTTGCCATCGAAGAGCGTTTCTGGTTCGACGTTCGCGCCGCCGTGGGTGTAGCCGATTTCTTTCATCGCTTCTTCGTAGAGATCGGCCCGCATCACCTGCTTGGCGATTCCCTCGTAGTCCGGCGTCCCTTCCACCATGCCCCAGCGACGGAATTGTGTCAGCCACCACACGGCGTACTTCGCCTGCGGGTAGTTGCAGTTCCGTTCGCTGAAGATCATGTAGTTCGGGTCATCCTTCGTCCGGCCGTCACCGTAGTCGTACTTGCCCAGCAACCGGCCGAGGATCAGGTCCGACGGGCAGTTGATGTAATTCGGCCCCGCCACGATCTTCGACTGTTCCTCGCGGTTACCGAGATCATCCAACCACACGCTGGCTTCGTGCAGCGCTTTCAGCACGGCCTTCACCGTTTTGGGATTTTTCGCCGCGAATTCCTCAGTGAAGGCACACACCTTCTCGGGGTGATCCTTCCACATGTCCTGTGTGGTAATCGCGGTGTAGCCAATTTCTTCCTTGATTGTGCGGGCATTCCAGGGCTCGCCGACACAGAATCCGTCCATCTTGCCAATCTTCATGTTCTGCACCATCTGTGGCGGCGGAATGGTGACCAACGCGACATCGGTGTCGGGATTGATCCCCCCCGCAGCGAGGAAGTACCGCATCCACATCGCATGCGTCCCCGGTGGAAACGTCATCGCGAAGGACATTGGCGTCCCCTTGGCTTTTGCCTCATCGACAAACGGCTTCAACGCTTTCGGATCCTCTGCCACCTTTCCTTTCAGTTCGGCTTTCAGTGAAATCGCCTGCCCGTTGCGGTTGAGCAACCACGGCGCGACCATCGGCATCTTCGGTGAACCCAGTAGCCCGATCGTGGATGCCAGAGGCATACCGATCAGCATGTGAGTCGCTTGAATATCACCGTTGGAAAGCGAGTCCCGAATGGCCGCCCAACTGGCTTGTTTGGCAACCGTCGAATTGATGCCGTATTTCTTGAAGAAGCCTTTCTCATGGGCGATGACGATCGGCGAGCAATCGGTCAGGGCGATGATGCCGAACTTGATGTCCGACACTTCCGGTCCTTCACCCGGCATGCTGCCGACGGGAGCCCCGGCGGGAATCGACGAAGCCGATTTCGAGGAATCGCTGCAACCACTCAGCCAGGTCGCCCCGACACCACCGGCGACAGCACCGAGAAAACTCCGCCGCGTGACCGTATAAGAATCGGACGGCGAATTCACCGGTGGGGCTGATTGTGGCTGTTCATCGAGATCAAGCCGATACGGCACGCGCGGCACGGGTGTCGTGGGAACCACCGGTGCGCCGGGCCGGGGTTCTGTCGGATAGGAGATCGGCTGGGTCATGTGAGCACCTTCTCGGAAACAGAGGCAACAACAGGACGGCTGATCGATGCGGGCGCGCGATCGATCGGTTTCACAGAAACCGCGCAGTCTTTGTAGGACGGTTGACGGGAATGGGGATCAAACACAGCGTTCGTCAATTGGTTCACCGTGGAATCATGCATGGGGAGAAACACACGACCGCGACCGACCGTTTCCGTGAGGAACGCCGTCGCCGTCACCTGTCCCCGCCGCGATGTCACAACCACCTGGCTTTGTGGGGTAATGTTCTCCCGCGTGGCATCCAACGGATGCATCTCGATCGATAACCCCTGCGGCGACAGTTTTCGCAGCACTGCCGATTGAGCCGTGCGTGTCTCAGTGTGCCATTGGGCCACCGATCCACGGCCGGTCATTAAGATCAACGGAAAGGCATCATCAAGGGCTTCCGGCAGGGGGCGAACCGGATCGAACAGGAACCGTGCCCGTTCATCCGGCGTGAAGAACCGGCCATCGGCGAAGAGACGACGCTCGACGACTGGGACGTCCCTGCCCCCGGGATGTGGCCATTGCACACCGCCGTGTCGATCGAGCTGCTCGTAACCGGCGATGCCGGTGATATCACATGGTCGGCCTTGCGAGAGCCGTTGCAGAATCCGAAACACCGCTTCGGGGCTGGTCCATTCACGAAACAGGTCGCCGCAACCCGCGGCTTCGGCAATCAAGCGAAAAATGGCAAAATCGGCGAGCGCTTGTCCCGGTGCCCGTGAGACCTTGCGAATCACCCCGATGCGGCGCTCCGAGTTGATAAACGTGCCGTCCTTTTCTCCCCAGCCGGCGGCGGGCAGCAGCAAGTCGGCAACCACTGCGGTTTCCGTCGTGGCATACATATCCTGTACAACGAGGAAATCGAGTTTCTCCCGTAGTTCCAGAAAATCGGCCTGATCGATCCATGAGTGAGCAGGATTGGTGGCGACAATCCACAACCCCTTGATCTTCCCGCTGCGGACACCTTCGAGAATTTCCGGATAGGCCCAACCCGCGGTCTGCGGAATGCGGTCGACATCGCAGCCGAGAATTGTGGCGACTTCTTCTCGGTATTCAGGGACCGTGAAATCGCGGCCACCGAGCAGCGACGACGTGTTACCGAACAACCGCGACCCCATCGCATTGCACTGCCCGGTGATCGAATTCGGTCCAGTGCCGGGACGACCGATGTTGCCGGTCATCAGACACAGGTTGATGATGGCCTGTGCGGTCCGGACGCCTTGGTAACTCTGGTTGACTCCCATCGTCCACCACATCGACACCGCTTTGCCGCGATAAATGCTCACGGCCAGATCGATAATCTGCTGTGGTGCAAGACCGGTGTCCTGCGCGACACGATCGAGGGGATAATCCCGCGTGAAATCGGCGAAGCCCTGAAAGCCGGACGTGTGATCGGTGATGAATTCGGGGTTGATCCAGCCCCGTTCGATCAACACCCCTGCCACGCCGTACAACAGCGACAAATCCCCTTTCGGTTGAATGGCGAGATGAGTGGTGGCCTGCATCGCCGTTTCGGTGCGACGCGGATCTATGACGATGATTTCGGGTTTGTTCTTGTTCAGCATCACACGCTCCCACAGGATGGGATGCGCGATGCACGGATTCGCTCCGATGAAAATCAGGACGTCCGACTGTTCAAAATCGGCATACGTGAACGGCGGGGCGTCAAAGCCGAAGGCTTGCTTATAGGCGACCGCCGCCGTGGCCATGCACTGCCGGGTGTTAGCATCGCCGTGAACCATACCGAGTCCGAACTTCGCCAGCGTTCCGAGGAACGCCAGTTCTTCGGTGGGCATCTGGCCGGTACCGAGAAAGGCAAACGATTCCGGCCCATGCTCGGCTTGAACACGGCGGACACGCTCGACGAATGTCTGCACTGCCGTCGTCCAATCGACCGGCCGCATTTCACCCGACGGCAACCGCAGCAACGGCGTCGTCGCGCGATCAGGCGAATCGAGCACCGCCAGCGCTTCCCAGCCTTTGGGACACGCCATCCCGAGATTGACGGGATAATCCGCACTCGGCGATAACCCGATCGCGACGCCGTCCTTCAGGTGAATCTGCAAGTTGCATCCGGTCGAACAGAAGCCGCACACCGACTTCGCGACGGCATCGGGTTGCAACCGGTTCGGCAATTGACCGAGTCCAAACCGACTCGGTTCGAGGAGCAACTCACGCGTGAGATGCCCGTCACGCTGATGCAACCAATCGCGTGCAGTTTCCCAGAGTGTGCTCAACGAGGTGGGTGTCACATCGCTCATGCCGCAAGTCCTCCCGGCATGCGCGGCGCGGCCGCCGCTCGGAAGAACAGGCCGCGTTCAATGAACTCCGAAACCAGACAGCCGACAACGGTGACCACCACGAAAGCGGTCGGGATCTCCGGCAGCGTGGCGATGACAGCGGGGCCGACGACACCGGCGAACATCAATGTGCTGCAACGCAGGAACCAGGCATCACGGAGCGGACCATAGAGCAAGTCGACTGAGCGTTCCGCCCAACGATTTTCGGTGATCGCATGCCGCTGACGACTTTCGGCGACAAGCTTGCCGAAGGCCATCATCGAGGCGATCACGAAGGCCCACGGTCCCCCGACTCCAATCATCCCGCTGGCGAGCGCGGCAGCGAGAATCGAAGTGCCGAAGAAGCGGACCGCGGTGAAGCGGAACGTCCAGAACGGCCGCGGTGTCACGGCGTAGATCTTCACCGAGCAATAGACACCGATCACCCCGACAACCACGGTCGCAGCCATCACCCCCAACGTCAGTTGGCTCATCCACTCGGCGGGCCACCAGACCAAAGTAAATGCGGCACCGGCCAGTCCCTGATACGCGCCGAATATCATAATCTCCCGGCTGAGCCAGCTCGTCCGCCATCCGAGAAACGCCCGGTAGGCTAACCACGGTCGACCAAGATGTGCGGTGGCTGCCAGCGAGGCGATCAATCCCGACGTCCAAGCCAGCGCCGTGAGCATGAACGCTGCAGATTGCAGCAACTGCATGGCTGCCAGCAGCCCGGCGAGCATCAACCCGACCGAGACCTGCGACAGGACGAGCATGATCACCAGCGGCGGGTGATTGTGCTCTGGATGAACCTGAGATTCATCGCCGGAGCGGACATCGCGCGGCAGTCCGCGTGCCGTGACATACCGCGTGGTGGGCAACGTGTGAGTCGAATCCGGCGCCGTCACCAACAAGCTGCTGGCGACGGTGAGGGTGCGGATTTCGTCCACCGACACCAGTGAAATCCGAATCGCCTCATGCGGACAGGCTTGCACACACGCCGGGGCTTCACCGGCTTTCAACCGGGACGAGCACATGTCGCACTTGCGGACAATTCCCTTTTTCGCATGGAACTTTGGGACTTCATACGGACACGCGAGAATACAGTACTGGCAGCCGAAGCATTGGTCGTCGAGATGCTTGACGATGCCCGTCACCGGGTCTTTTTCGTAGGCCAACGTGGGGCACGCCGACATGCAACCTGGTTCGATGCAGTGATGGCAAGCCGTGGTGACGTGCTGCATGACCGGCAGCGAGAACGAGCCGCCGACGAGCAGGCCAACGTCACGCCAGGTTTCGTCTTCATCGAGGCCGTTCATGTTGTGACACGCGGTGACACACGCCTTGCAACCGGAACAGCGATCCAGGTCGACCTCAAAGCCGTATTGTTGACCCGGCCCCGGCGCGGTGGCCGGCATGAGCGAACGATAGACCCGCGAGGTTGCCGTGACGGCGGCGTGGTCCTGCGCGAAGCGCTCGACGGCCGAGAGATCCTGCTGCTCACGCAGCAAGTCTTCGACAAACGAGGGCAACGGCGATGGTCCAGGGGCGATCATGACTTCAAAATTCAATTCTCAGGAGGGAACCACGGAATACACGGACCACACGGAAGGGAAAGGAAATGCAAGACAGCCGCATGACCTCTCTGTTCTCTTTTTTCCGTGTCCTCCGTGTATTCCGTGGTTCCACTCTTCTACTCCGGATGTTTCGGTTACTCCGCTCATCACGCGGAGCGTGATGGCTACTTTGCGGACGTGGCTAACTCGACGACGTTCTCACATCCGTGGCACTCCGTGGCACAGGCGCGTTGTTCAATGGCGGTCATCGTGGCGAGCTTGCCCGGTGGTGGCAGAAACAGCAGCACGTCGTCGCCGTCCACCTTCACCGGGAAAGTGTCGATCGAATACGGTTCGCCGCTGAGACAGTCACCCGTCTTGAGCGAGAACGTCTTCTTGTGCAGCGGGCAGGCGACTTTCGGTTCGCCCTGTTGATCGCCGATGAGGCCGCGTGAGAGGACAAACTCCTGCTTGTGTGGGCACATGTTCGAGGTGGCGTACCATTCGTTGCGACTGGTGAAACGGAACACGGCAAGTTGGGCATAGCCGTAACGGACCGCCGAGCCTCCTTCGACCGGGAAGTCGGCGACTTTCCCGACGCGGACCCACGTCCGGTCATCCATCGGCGGGGTGAGGTACGGCTTGCCGTTCGGCAGCGTCAGTTCCGTCACAGCGATCGAGTCACTGGCCCAATCCGCCGGACGGGGTTGCCCGCGCTCGTGGACAATCTCAATCGTCGGCTCAGTGTCGTTCGTATTCACAAACTGCTGGAAGAATTTGCGCCGTTCGGGGTCTTTGACGACTTCCGCCCATTCGCAGTGATACGTGTCAACGACGCGCTGCATCATCGCTTCGAGTTCAGTCGCGATGCCGAGGCAGTCGTCGACGATGACCTTGCGAAGATAGGTGATGCCGCCGTCAAGCTTTTCGAGCCAGACCGACGTCCGCATCAACCGGTCGGCGGTGGTTACGTAGTACATCAGGAAGCGGTCGATGTACCCGATGCAGGTGTCTTCATCGAGATCACCGGCCAGCAGATCGGCATGCCGCGGCTTGGTCCCGCCGTTGCCGCAGACGTACAGGTTGTAGCCGTTCTCAGTGGCGATCAGGCCAAAGTCTTTGCTCTGCGCCTCGGCACATTCCCGTGTGCAACCCGACACGGCCGACTTCAACTTGTGCGGCGAGCGCAGCCCTTTGTAACGGTTTTCGATGCGGATCGCGAAACCGACGGAATCGCCGACGCCGTAACGGCACCACGTCGTGCCGACACAGCTTTTGACGGTCCGCAATGCCTTGCCATACGCATGGCCGCTCTCGAACCCTGCGGCGACGAGATCTTCCCAAATCTCGGGCAGTTGATGAACCGGGGCGCCAAACAGGTCGACTCGTTGGCCGCCAGTGATCTTGGTGTAAAGACCATACTTCTTCGCGACCACACCGAGCGTGATGAGTTTATCGGGCGTGATCTCCCCACCGGCCACGCGCGGTACCACGGAGTACAGCCCACCGCGTTGAATATTGGCGAGGAAGCGGTCGTTGGTGTCTTGAAGCGTGTCGCGGGCATCGTCCAGAATCTTTTCGTTCCACAGACTCGCGAAGATCGAAGCCGCGGTCGGCTTGCAGACTTCGCACCCGTGTCCGCGACCGTGACCGGCGAGCAATTCCGCAAAGGTGCGATACCCTTTGATCTTCACGATGTCGAACAATTCCGGCCGTGAATACGGAAAATGTTCGCAGAGCGACTTGTCGACGGTCTGCCCGGCCTTCGCGAGTTCGGCATGCAGGATGTCCGTCACCAAGGGGATGCACCCGCCGCAACCGGTTCCCGCGCGAGTGCATTTCTTGAGTGCTGCGACCGTTGCCGCACCACCCGCCACCGCGGCACACAGATCGGCCTTAGTGACGTTGTTGCAGGAACAAACCTGGCAATCGTCCGGCAGTTCCTGATCACCGCCGGTTGCCGCGCTGACGCCGAGAATCAACTCATGCGCCGGTCCGGGCAGTGGTTTCCCGCTCCGGGTGAGTGACAGCAGTTTTGTGAAGTCGGACGCATCGCCGACCAGCATACCGCCGAGAAGTTTCTGACCGTTGGATGTGACGAGCAGTTTCTTGTAGACGCCGCCGATGGGGTCTTCGAACGTGAGCGATTTGGCGACATTCAAGTCGGCTTCGTATTGACCGAAGGATGCGACGTCGACCCCCATCAACTTCAGTTTGGTTGACATGTCCGCGCCGCTGAAGGTGCGCGTACCGCCGGTGAGATTCGTGGCGAGAATTTCCGCCATGTCGTACCCGGGGGCGACAAGTCCGTAGATCATGCCGCGATGGAGGGCGACTTCGCCGATTGCGAAAATGTGAGGATCGCTGCAATTCAGCGCGTCGTTAACCACCACTCCGCCGCGGGGGCCGATGTCGAGTTCACATTCTTTCGCGAGTTCATCGCGTGGCCGAATCCCGGCAGAAACAACGAGCATGTCGATGTCGAGTTGCGTGTCGTCATTGAACAGTAGCCCGGTGACCGCCCCTTCGCCGAGGACTTGCTTCGTTGATTTATTGAGGTGGACCTTCGCGCCGAGTTCCTCGATCTTGTTGACAAGGATCTGCGAACCCCGGTCGTCGAGTTGGCGGGGCATGAGCCGTGGGGCGAACTCGATGACGTGGCATTCCAGCCCCATATCGAGGACGGCTTTCGCCGCTTCGAGACCCAGCAGGCCGCCGCCGATGACCGCTGCCTTCTTCGAGCGCGTGCTGTGTTCCAACATGCGGTCGAGATCTTCAATCGTGCGGTAGACGAACACGCCGGCCTGATCAATCCCCGGCGTCGGCGGCACGAACGGTGACGAACCGGTCGCGAGAACCAGCACGTCATAAGAGATATTGCGTCCCTGCTGCGAGCGGACCACCCGGTGATGTCGGTCAATCGCCGTCGCCTTATCACCAATGTGCAGTTCGATCCCGCAACGGGCATACCACTCGGGATCGGCCAGCATCAACTGCTGTGCGTCGCGATGCGTGAAATATTTGCTGAGCCCGACACGGTCATAGGCGGCGCGGGGTTCCTCACAGAAGGTAACGATGCGGTACTGGCCCTCGGTATCGAGATCGGTCAGCCGCTCACAAAAGCGATGGCCGACCATCCCGTTGCCGATGACCACGACTGTTTTTCGTTCGTGCTGTTCCCGTTCGCGAATCATCGAATCGGCCTCGCTCTCCCCGGCTCACCGGCGATGTTTCTCGGGCATCCCGTCCAAGTCGCGGTGGGCTTCAACGCAACCGGCACGCCGAGAGAGTGTGCAGAGAGCCGTTTTTGATAGCGAACTTCGGGGACCCGAAGTTCCCTGTGCGGACAACCTCACGGTATGACGCTGGGAACCGAGCGAAGACGCGGCATGGGCTGTGAAGAGGGCCCGCGTCGAGTGCTGTCGAAAGCAACGCGCTCGCCTGAAGACCGCGCAGGGAAAGGCACCCTGGTCGCTCCCTAACGAGACGACAGAATTGACAGGCGGGCGTGCTCCGATGAAGCAAAACCGTTCGGATTCCGCGGCTTCTCCGTTGTTGCGTGTCAGGCCAACAAGAAGTCCACGACGAATCCATCCGCCGCCGGAATAGGGTTTGCTCTTTTCTTCTTGAGTGTGGCTCTCCCCGCTACGCCGGTCTTCTCTTCGCATCCGGTCTGTTGCAGAATCGTGATTGTTGTCGGTCCAACAGGGCCGCTCTTTACACACTGCGCAGATATTTGACCGGATCGTGGTGGTGACCAACCCAAAATCAGATCAGACCCGCACCAACCCCGCGACCGCGGCGGAACATGAAAATCCAGCGCTGCCGCTGGATCGACGGTATTGGTGCGCGCTGGCGTTGATTGCCGCGCTGATCGTCTTTCACCAACTTCTGCTGCAACCGGCACTCAGTCGCCTCACCTCGGATGCCCCGGTCATCAATGTGGCCGGGCGGCAACGGATGTTGAGCCAAAAGCTTGCCAAAGCTGCGTTGGCATTTGAAGCCGCTCTCGACGACCAGGAACAGCAAGCTCGTCGGCAGGAATTGCGGGGCATTCTGCAAGAATGGACGCAGGCGCATCGCGGTCTGCAAGTTGGCGATCCCGAGCAGCATCTCCCCGGGAAAAACTCGGAGGAAGTTACTGCGGCCTTTGCCGATCTCGAGCCGCATTTCACGGCGATCGTGGGAGCCGCGGAAGACCTGCTCTCCATTCCGCGTGCTGCTGAGACTGACACGACTCCCACGCGGGCCGAGGCGATCCGTCGCATCCTGCAACACGAGTCGCGGTTCCTCACCCGGATGCATGCGATTGTCGGCCTGTATGAAGCGGAAGCCCGCAGCCATATCGGCCAACTCCAGACGCTCGGCGTCGTGATTATGGTCACCATTCTGGGCACACTCCTCATCGTCCAATTTGCCGTGGTTCGCCCGGCCGTACAGTGGGTGGGACGTGAATTTGAACAGTCCGAAGCACAGTACCGGCGGCTGGTGGAATCGATGAATGACGGTCTCGTCGTCCACGATCCCCAGCAACGCGTGCAGTTTGCGAATCGACGGTTTTGTGAAATCGTCGGTTATTCGCCAGAAGAACTTCTGGGCAGCCCGGCTTCGATCTTTGTCGCGGATGGTGACCGCCGTCGCTTCGACGACCTGGCAAATTCGCCGGATGAGAACCCACAGCCCGTTGAAGTGGCCTTGCGGCATTGCGATGGCCGCTTGATTGATGTGATGGCTTCCCCACAGCCCCTGTTTGATCTGCACGGCCATCCGCTGGGCTTCCTGCTGGTCGTGACGGACATCACGGCCCGTCGACAAGCCGAGCAACGCAACCGAGAACTGGCCGACCAGTTAGCCCATGCCGATCGGCTGAAGTCGATGGGCGAACTTGCCGCGGGGTTGGCTCACGAAATCAACCAGCCACTGGGTGCGATCGCCAACTTTGCCGAGGGGGGCTTGGCAACGCTGGCGTCCAATCCCGATGCCGACATGTCGTTGCAGGTTCCGTTGCAACGGATTCTGCGGGCGGCCATCCGGGGTGGTGAGATCATTCGCCGTGCCCGCAGTTTTTCCCAGTTGAGGCCGCATGAAATTGCGCCGACACAGATCAACGAACTTGTCGATGAAGTGGAGCAGATGTGTCTCACCGAGGCAAGAAAGCGCGGGGTGGATGTGCGGCTCGACTTGGATCCAGCGCTGCTCCCCGTCCCTGTGGACGCCATTCAGATTCAACAAGTCCTTGCCAATCTGATCCAGAATGCGTTCGCTGCATTGGAAACCACCCCGGATTATCGCCGGCGGTTGATCCTGCGCACCCGTCCGGCAGCCGATGGTGGCGTTGATCTGGCCGTCGTCGACAACGGTTGTGGGATCACACCGGAGCACGTCGAGCGCGTGTTCGAGCCGTTCTTCACCACGCGCAAAGAGGGTTCGGGAATGGGGCTGGCGATTGTTCGGGGAATTATTGAATCACACGGCGGGACGATTGTGGTGGAACAAAACCTCGAAGGTGGTTCGACCTTTCGATGCGTGTTGCCGGCAGACAGTGAATCACTCCGTTCACAGGCTCCCGACCAAATTGTGTCGGTCAACAGCCCCTTGTCCCGTGTGATGGAATGAAATCGGCGAGTTGGGGCCGGGGTCCCGACTGTGAGAATGATGCTGTAGAAAAGAGGTCGGAAATGACGGTTGACGCTCCTACCGTCTTCATCGTGGATGATGACGCTGATATGCGCGATTCGCTCGCCTATCTGATGCGGTCCGTCGGGCTGACTACGGCGGTCTATTCCACGGCACACGATTTCTTCGCGGCTTACCAGCGGGAAATGCCGGGGTGTCTGGTATGCGATGTCCGCATGCCGGACATGAGCGGTCTGGAATTGTACGAGCGTCTGGTGGCCGAGGGGTCCGCACTGCCGGTGATCTTCATGACAGCGTATGCCGATGTGCCGATGGCCATCCGCGCGCTGAAATCAGGAGCGGTTGAGTTCGTCGAGAAGCCGTTTCATGCACAAACAATGCTGGAACGGGTGCAACGGGCTCTCGCCGATGAACACGTGCGCCGGGAAGAGTTCGCCCGGTTTGAAGAAATTCGCCTGCGGTTGCAGACGCTCACCGACAAAGAACAGGAGGCGTTGACGTTGATTATGGATGGGTCGCCAAACAAAGCGATTGCGGTGAAATTCGATATCACCGAGCGCGCCGTGGAGATGCGGCGCGCATCCATCATGCGCAAGTTGCACGCCCATTCGCTGGCCGAACTCATCCGGGTGGTGACCGAGTACAACATCTTTTCGGAAAACCGAACGCGTCGCCGCCGGAACTGAATCGCGCAGGATCCGCATTCAGCCAAAGTTCTCCCTAAACCAGACTCCAGTCAGTAGTTATCTCAAACAACATCGTGATGACAACACGGCTGCTGACGACCGGAGAGTTTTGCCAATCGTTAGCGTCCCACGATGCAAGGACGGCTTCGTCCCCGTTGCGCTGCTCATCGGCGTGGCGGTCATCTAAACCAGTTGAACCCCACGGGTTGAGACGCCGATAGTCCCGGTAACGGAACGGATTTCGCGCTCGTAATCCGCCACCGGTCTGGATGTGGGCCGTCGATCACTCGCTTCCCTTTCTGAGGCGAGCACGGGTCGACAGAGATCGACGTGGGGGACGCAAGGATGTTACGCGATTGGTCGGCGTGGGGACGATGTGTTGGATTCGCAGCGGTCTTGGCATCCCCGGTTTTCGCCGAGGAATTGCCCCCGCCGTTAACAGCCCCGGTTGAAGACGCGTCGGACGATGTCGTCCCGGCTTCGGCGGCGGGGACGATCATTCCACCCTCGCCGTTGTATGACGCGGCAACGTCGTCGGTCTTCTCGCAGACCTACACGGTACCCGCCCCGGCGGCGAAACCAGCCGCTCCCAAGCCGCCGCCGCAGCCGTGGAAGCCGATGTTTTTCGACAACGACTTCAGCTACAAGAAGCTGCCGAACGCACCGCATTTCCTCGGTGAAGAGCTGAAGGACATTCCGGCCACGGATCTCCTCGATCTCGATGCGCTCGAACAACTCCGGATCTCCTACGGCGGCGAGATTCGGTTCCGCTACCTTGATGAAACGAACCGGCTGCGACCAGGCGGACCGGGACACAGCGACTACCAGCAATGGCGCTGGCGTCAATACGTCGACATCAAGCAGTCCGACTGGATTCGCGCGTATGTCGAAATGATCGATGGTTCGACGTTCAACAATGATCTGCCCCTCGTCGGCATCGACAAGAATCGGTGGGACCTCCAGAACTATCTGCTCGACGTAAAAGTCGGCGAAGTCGACGACAAGCCCGTCTGGTTTCGGGTCGGTCGACAGGAGTTGCTCTACGGGAATCAGCGGTTGATCTCGCCACTGGACTGGTCGAACATCCGCCGGAACTTTGAAGGGTTGAAACTCTTCACGAAGAATGACGCCTGGGATTACGACGCCTGGCTGGTCAACCCGGTGAATACGTCGACACCGCAGGACGCGCCGTTAGCGCGGTACGACAACACGCCCGATTTCCGGAATCGGAACGTCCTGTTCGGTGGCAGTTACTTCACCTACAAAGGAATCAAAGACCAGACCATCGACGTCTTCGGCCTCTGGAGCCACAGCGATCTGACCCAAGCCAACTACCCGCAGGGAGACCGTTACACCATCGGCACACGTTGGTTGGGAAACCGTCCAGTGTGCGAAGGCGAACGGATCTGGCACGCGGAAATCGAAGGGGGATACCAGTTCGGTAATGATCGCAGTTCGTTGACCAATCTCGCCTCACAGCGGGCCTCGGTTCAAGCCGGTTACTTCACGGGCGGCGTTGGTCACACCTGGAAGACCGCCCCGTGGGAACCGAATCTCTGGATCTTCTATGACTGGGCCTCCGGCGATCAGGACCCGACCGATGGTCAGAACAACACGTTCTTCCAACACTACGGTCTGGTGCACGCCTACCTCGGGTTGATCGACAATATCGCCCGGCAGAACATTCAGGACGTGAACTACCGCTTTACGGTGAAACCCCACCAGAAGATGACCGCCCAGTTCGCGCATCACTGGTTCTCGCTCGCAAACCAGCAGGATGTCCTCTACAACGTCGCCGGGGTCGGTGTCGGCACACCCAACAACGGGGCTGACGTCGGTCAGGAATTCGATGTCACCTGCACGTTCGCCATGACGACTAACTGGAGCTTTGAAGCCGGCTACTATTGGTTCTGGTACGGTGACTACATCGGCAACACCGCCCCGCGCGGTACCGCCGAGCAGATTTATCTGATGAGCACGTTGCGTTACTAAACGCGGTTCACAACGACTTTGTTCGCACAATTCCGATGACGCGGAATCGCACCCCGGCTGCTTCAGTGCAGTCGGGGTGCTGCCTTTGATGCCCCGGACACGACCTCCTTCAGCTTGCTGTCGCGTGGAATTCGATGAACCGGTGATGTAAGTTGTGTGTCCGTGGAGTCGACTGAGTGGCGGTTATTCCACGACAACTACGGCTGACGTCCATTCGGTCTGGCTCAGGCAATTGTCGCATTATCCAGAGATCAAGCGATTCTATCGAGTGGCGGAACAGAGGGTCTCGGCAGCGGTTGTGTTGCAGGAGAACAGTCTCTTTCGTGATGCCACGTACTTGGCAGGATACGGCTTCGAGTGTGGTCTCAAGAGTCTGGTTCTGTTGCATGTTCCTCCACGAGACCACCCAAGATTGATTCAAGACCGGTTTCGCGGAGCCCGGGCGCATGACTTTTCATTTCTTCTCGAACTCCTGAGAATCAAGCGTGTTTCCCTCCCGACAACACAACAGCGGTTGATTGTCCGTGCTGGCGCAATCTGGACAGTCGATCTACGTTACCTGCCCGGCAAAGGTCGCGCCGACGAAGCCGCAGAATTAATTGAGTCAGCGACTGAATTTCTCGAGTGGGTGAAAGGAAGCTTGTGATGACCGTCCAAACGCCCCCGTTCTTGCGTCCTGTCCAACAAACTCCACAAACCACACAAGTCGAAGCGGCGCTGAAACCGCATTTCGGCGAGCAGGTTTACTGCTACCGCCATAACAGCGTGGCTTTGCGTTTACTGATCATCGACGAGTCCTTTCGTCCCTTGAGCCAAGTGGAGCGATTCAATCTCCTCGAACCTTACCTGCAGCAGTTGCCGCAAGAGACGCAGGATGATTTGATTTTTGTTCTGCTGCTGGCACCTGGCGAAGAACAGGAACTGCGGTACGGATTGCGCTATCAAGAGTTCGTCAACGAAACACCCTCCCGACTTTAAACCCGGATTCCTTCGTGTCAAACTTGTCATTTCACTATCGCGCAGAAGAACTTTTCTGCGAAGACGTCCCCGTCGGTCGGTTGGCCGAAGAATTCGGGACGCCGTTGTGGATTTACTCCAAAGCGTTTCTGCTGGGGCAGTTGCGGCAGATTCAGGATGCGTTTTCCGAAGTTGATCCCGTCATCTGCTACTCGGTGAAAGCCAACTCGAATCTGACCATTCTGAAGACGATGGCGGATGCGGGTTCGAGCTTTGACGTCGTCTCCGGCGGCGAACTCTACCGGGTGAAAGCCGCCGGAATTGACACGTCGAAGGTCGTCTTTGCTGGTGTCGGCAAGACGGATGAGGAAATCCGCTTCGCGCTCGAATCACAGATTCTGATGTTCGACGTCGAGAGTGAAGCCGAACTCGATGCCATCGCCGCAATTGCCGGAGACATGGGTGTCATCGGTCCGGTGGCTCTCCGCCTTAACCCAGACGTTGATGCGAAGACCCATGCCAAGACGACCACCGGCAAGAAGGGGAACAAGTTCGGTATGGATATCGAGCGGTTTCAGGAACTCGCGGCGAAAGTGCTGCGGGATTCCCGGTTGAAGCTGCTTGGAATTCACATGCACTTGGGTTCCCCGATTCTGACGACGGAGCCGTATGCCCAAGCCGGCGCGAAGGCGATCGAAGTGGTCCGTGGATTGCGGGCCGCGGGTCATGACATTCAGTGGCTCAATCTCGGCGGGGGCTTCGGTATCAGTTACCGCGGGAATGAAGGCTTGCCGGCATCGGATTATGCCGGAGTAATTGTCCCGGCGGTGAAGGAAGCCGGTTGCCGATTGGTTCTCGAACCGGGGCGGTTTATCGTCGGCAATTCGGCGATTCTCTGCACGCAGGTGGTTTTCACCAAGCGCGAAGGGGGCAAGCTGTTCGTCATTCAGGACGGAGCGATGAATGATCTGATTCGCCCGGCGATGTACGATTCGTTCCATCGTCTTTGGCCCGTCAAACCATCTGTTCCCATGCCTGATGTCGTGGAAGGGGAGATTGCCGGTTGCGAAAAGACGGACGTCGTCGGCCCGATCTGTGAATCGAGCGACTACTTCGCCAAAGACCGGTTTCTTCCGCCGATGCAGCGCGGCGACCTGCTGGCCATCTTCTCCGCCGGGGCTTACGGCACCGCGATGAGCAGTCACTACAACTCACGGCCTCGCGCCACCGAAGTGCTGGTGGACGGTGGAAAGGTGACCGTGATTCGCCGCCGTGAGACGTATGCCGACCTCATTGCGCAGGAATTGCCGGAAGCATGATTGACGAAAAGGCCCAAGGAAAGCATTCCCTGGGCTTCTGGCAAGATCGTTACCGTCGGCATAATCGCGCTGAGCGTTATGCGCGTTAGAACGTGCGTGTTGGTTGTGGCCATTACGCCGGGAGTGCGTGGGCGCTATGTGATTAACCCATCCAATCGGCCGAATAACGATTCCGGGCACCTTCCGTGCTTTCCGACCGGTCAGAACGGGAAAACCGTTGTTTCCGGGCGGCAGCCGACTTTAGGATGAAGCGGCTGAGGCGGTTGGGGAGTCCGGTGGGGCGGTTGCAGCTCGATCGAGCCGTGATCTTGCCCCCCGCAAGGGAGTTTGCGGTATGGCCCGTGCGCTGCGTTGGTTGTTGCTGGTCGTGATGACAGCGGGATCGGTCTCGACCGTCACCGCACAGGACGCTGCCCCTCCGGCACCGCTTCCTCCGGCGCCGCAGCCGTCTCCGCTCCTCATGGAGCCCACCACTCCCGAAGAACTCTTCTCGGCGATCCTGCTGCTGGTCGATCTCGGTCGATTCGACGTTGCGTCGAAGTACATGACGCAGTTCGAGGCAGACAACCCGCCCGACGAGTTGCTGCTCAAACTTCGTGACCAGCACGGAACCGGCGCTTTCGTTCGGCTGTCGCGAATTCCCGATCTGCAACCGGCTGGAAAAGCCGTGATGGATCGCCTGAACAAGGTGGCTCAAAACCAGGTTGATGATCCTGCTTTCGTGGAAGGCATGATCAACCGGTTGATGGGGACACCGACCGAGCGTGAAATCGCCATCCGGGAACTGCGCAACGCCGGCCCGCGCGCCGTGCCCCAAATGCTCCGCAGCCTGGGGGCCGCGCAATTGCCTGAGCAACGAGAAGCGATTACGTTCGCCCTGATTCGGATGGGTCGCCAGGTTGTTTCTCCGTTGATTGGAGCACTGGAATCACCCAACGAAGTCATTCGCACCGCAGCCATTGATGGCCTGCAAAGCCTGGAAGCACAGGAAGCGATCCCGTTTCTCTGGTCGCTCGCCTTCGCGGAAGGGGTTCCTGCGGGAACGCAACTCCAGGCGCGACGGGCAATCGCCGCTTTGAAAACGGGCGATGCATCCAACGTGGAAATGGTGCAATCCGTGATGGCCGTGGAAGACCTGCGCAGCCGGGCCGAAGCTTTGTTCACACGGCGTGAAGTTTTGCCGGCAGAGAACGAAGTCGACATGACCCGCACCACGTGGCGGTGGGATGCTGTGAACGACGTGCTGGTTTCCCAAACCGATGGCGTCGTCGTTGCGAGCCTCGATGCGGCACAACGGATGGCGCGGGAAGCCCTGGCTCTCTCACCGGAACGAGCCGAACTGCAACGCCTCATGCTGTGCAGCACTCTGGCCGTCGAAGTTCATCGCAACGGGTGGGACAAGCCGTTGCCGACAACCGCGGGTTCAGTTCTCCAAGGTGCATTAACCACCGGGTTGCCGTTGCTCTCCGATTCTCTGCGGGAGGCCTTGGCGTGGGGACGGACCGACTCCGCCTGGGCATTGTTGTCGGCGATGAAGCAATCGCCGTCGCGTGATCTGGTGCGAAACCGGGCGGGAATGAATTCGCCCGTCATCGCCGCGCTTAACTATCCCGATGCCCGCATTCAGTTTGAAGCCGCGGTGGTGGTCCTCCGGGCCGAACCGAATGCCGAGTTCTCCGGTGCGCGACGGGTTGTCGAAATTCTGCGGCGAGCACTGACCGATCCTGGCCAACCCCGTGGCATTATCATCGACGCCGACCGTGAACGCGCGACGGCTGTCAGCGGATTTCTCTCGGAACAAGGCTTTGAAGGTCTCACCGTGCAGACCGGCAAGCAAGGCTTTACCCAGGCGGCGGAACTCGCCGGGATCGATTTAGTCGTCGTGCACATCAACGCAATTGATTGGACCGTCACACAAACCATGGCCAACCTGCGAGCGGATGCCCGGACAGCATCGATTCCCATCATTCTGTACGGACCGGAAGATGCCCGCGCCAAGATGGCACGCCTGGTGAAACGAAGCGGTCTGACAACTTATGTCGGTGAGGCGGCCTCGGCGGATGACTTCTGGAGCCAGGCCCGGCCATTCCTGTCGAGCCTGCAAGCCCCGCCGTTGACCGCCGAGCAACGCCACGAACAACGCCTGATCGCAACCTATTGGCTGGCAACCATCGCAACCAGCAAGAATGCCCGCTTGTTCGACATCAGCGCGGCGGAAGCCGAAATGCTGCCGCTGGTGGATGATGAAGAACTGGCTCCGAACCTGATTGTTGCACTCGGAACCATTCCGAACGATCGCATTCAAAGTGCGCTGACCGAGTTCACACTCAATTCACGGCTGTCGCTCGACATTCGGACGCGTGCCGCCGATCAACTGGCGGCCCATATCCAACGGTTCGGGTTGCTGCTGTCGAAAGACGAAATTCGACTGGTGAACGCCGCCCACGACACGGATGAAAGTCCGGTTATCCAAGCCGTGCTGGCTCCGGTGCTCGGCACATTCCAGCCGAACGCGGGACTCGCCGGTCAACGCCTGCAACGGCTCGGCACCAGCCGGTAACCGCAGGCCATCACTGCGGACGTTCCCAATCACTCACCCACTCCGCTTGCAGTTTCGCGCCCCGCGCCGAAACTCCCAGAGTGTGGCCGAATCGAAATACTCCGCAAAGTCCGCGGAGAGAACCACTTAAGAATTGCCCGGTTAGGATTCGAACCTAAACTAAGTGAGTCAGAGTCACTCGTGCTACCGTTACACTACCAGGCAGTGATCGTGACGGTTTGATGAACTGAGCCATCCAACCGCCCGGCAAAGTATACCGAACAGGCGGAGTTTGCCAAACCTGATTCACCGGGATTTTTCGCGCGGCGTTCTCCCCAAGCCGCGTGTGTCATGGCTGAGTCGGCTGGGCTCCTGATTAGGGTGTTTTGCCCCGTCGCATGGCTGATACAGCCGCGGCACACCAGATTTATGGCCACCGCCCGGTGGGCTGGTCCGGAATTCCGGGCAAATTGGCCTCAACCTGAATGGCAGATTGGCCTAGAATTCCCCCGTTCATTTCGGGAAAGCCGGTCATTTGGCTCGGAGCCGGAGATCGATCGGCTGGTTCATGGAAGGAGTCGGGGGAATGAGTCTGCCACGGTTTTCAATCGGGACGACGTTGGTCATTGTCGCAGGTATCACCGGCGGTGTTGCCGCGAACGATGTCCCGACGACGATGAAGTTCACCCCGAAACAAAAGGACGTCGACTACGAAATTCCCAGGGCCGAAGACCTTCCCAAATGCAAAGTAGAGGTCGAGCGTGTCGGGAAGTACGTTGGTTGGGTGGTGATTGGCCCCCAAGGACAAGTCCTCCGCCGGTTCTATGACACCGATGGCGATAACCGTGTCGACCAGTGGCGGTACTACCAGCATGGTCTCGAAGTCTACCGTGACATCGACACCAATAAGGATGACAAGCCCGACCAGTTCCGCTGGCTGAACATGGGGGGCTCGCGCTGGGGAATCGATAAGAACAACGATTATCGCATTGATGAGTGGAAGACGCTCTCCGCCCCGGAAGCCACCCGGGAAGCCATTCGCGCTCTGACGAGTGGCGATGCTGTCGCGATGCAACTCCTGATGGTCACCCCGGAAGACCTGCGGACGCTCGGCGTGAATCCCACGGTCTCCGCGAAAATTCTGGAAGCCTCGGGAAATCTCCCGCTGGTGATGAAAGGAATTCTCGCCAAATCCAAGGTGCTAACAGCAAAGTCCAACTGGATCCGGTTCGATGCCCAGATGCCCGGCTCGATTCCCGCCGATGACGGCAAGGCAACGACCGATCTGCAAGTCTACGAAAACGCGATGGTCGTGGTGGAACCTGGCCCGGCACTGGTGCAAGTCGGCGAAATGATCCGTGTTGGTGAAGTGTGGAAGCTTACCCAGGTCCCGGTCCCGGTCGAAGGGGACAAGACCACCGTTGCGGGGGGCGTGCTGATGCAGCCACTGCTTGCCGGGACAACGGAAGCCACGTTGCCGGCCTCGCCGGAAGTGGAAAGGCTGGTTAAAGCGCTGCAAGACCTGGATCAGAAACAGCCACAGTTCGGTGTTGCCAAGCCGGAAGAACTGGCGGTGTACAACAACCGCCGGGCCGACATGTTGCTGGAGTTGTACAACCTCGCGCAAGGGAACGAAGAGAAGGAACAATTCCTGAAGCAATGCGCGGACGGCATCGCCTCCGCCGTGCAGACCAACGCCTTCCCGCAAGGGATTGATCGGTTGATTAAGCTCGAGGTCGATGTCAGACGGACAGGCCCGGCCTCCGCTGTTCCTTACATCACCTACCGCCGGATGCAGGCCAAATACAGCCTCGACATGAACACCGCCGAAGAAGGCAAACGCGAAAAGATCCAGAAGGACTTCATGACCTCTCTGGCCGAATTCGCTGAGAAGTACCCGCAGGCGGAAGACACGCCGGATGCCATGTGGACGATTGCGACCGCGGAAGAATTCAGCAATCGCATGAAAGAAGCCACTGAGTGGTACCAGAAGTTAGCCCGGCACTCAGGGAATTCTCCGGCCGTGGCCAAGGCCGCCGGGGCATTGCGGCGGCTGCAACTGAAGGGCAAACCGTTCGCGGTCTCCGGGAAAGACCTCAAGGGGAACCCCGTGAGCACGGCGGCTTACAACGGTCGTGGCCCCGTACTGGTTGTTTTCTGGGCGACCTGGTGCGACCCGTTCAAAGCCGATCTGCCCCAACTGCGAGCGCTGTATCAGCAGTACCAGAGCCAAGGCTTCGAGATCATCGGTGTCTGCCTGGATGTGCCACTCGGCCCCCCCGCAGTCCACGGCAAGATGCTGCAGGAGTTCATGGCGACAAACAAAATGGCCTGGCCCGAAATCATCGAGACCGCCGGATTGGATAGCCCCCCGGCGGTCCAATACGGTGTCTTCTCGCTGCCAACCATGATTCTGATCAGCGAAAAAGGCGAAGTCCTCAGCCGCAATTCGTCGGTGACGGAATTGAAGACTGTGTTGCCGCAGTTGTTGAAGTGAGATTGGTCAGTGGTCCGTGGTCAGTTGGGAAGAGTGGCAACACCGCTCTCTTCACTACGGACAACTGACCACGGACCACGGACAAACCGAAGGTTCCCTATGTCATTCCTGGCGAAGCTGGCGAAGAGCGCGAAGGGGGCGATCAAGCGCGCCATCGTGCAGCATCACCAGCGCTCCGGGGCCGTGTTGTTCAGCGATACGACCCTGCGTGACGGCGAGCAGATGCCGGGGGCGACGCTCGAACCGGCGGATAAACTGGAGATCGCCCTCGCTTTGGAAAAGGCGGGGGTGCATTCCCTCGATGCGGGGTTCCCAGCATCGAGTGAACAAGACATCGAAGCGATCCAGATGATGGTCGGGAAGGTGAAGCGCCCGGTCCTCACGGCGCTCTGCCGGACGGTGAAGAGTGATGTGGACGCCGCCGACCGCGCCCTCGCCGGGCAGCCGGCGCACAAGCGCGGTGTGTCGCTGTTCATCGGGACCAGTCCGCTCCATCGACAGTTCAAGCTGCAGAAGACCGAAGCGGAAATCCTGCGGATCATCGAAGACAACGTCGGTTATGCGGCGTCGAAATTTGAGATCGTCGCCTTCAGCCCGGAAGACGCCAGCCGCACAGAGATTCCGTATCTGTGCGAAAGCTACCGCACCGCGATTGCCGCCGGGGCGACCACGATCGGCTTTCCCGATACCGTCGGCGTGCTGACCCCGGAGAAAGCCCGCGATTTTCTGCGGCGCATTCAGGACGGCGTGCCGAACATTGACCGCGTGCTGGTCGCCGTCCATTTTCACAACGATCTCGGTCTCGCCGTGGCGAACACGCTGGCGTGCATCGCCGAGGGTGCCCATGTCGTCCAGTGCACGGTCAACGGCATTGGCGAACGGGCGGGGAATGCGTCGCTCGAAGAAGTGGCGATGGCGCTCGATCTGAACTTCGATCAATACGGCCGGAAAGCCAAGATCGACACGACACAACTCGTGCCGTTGTGTCATCTGGTGCAGCGACTCACCGGCATCAAACCCGCACCGAATAAACCGGTGTGTGGTCAGACGATTTTCGCCACGGAAGCCGGCATTCATCAGGACGGATTGCTGAAGAACCCGGACACGTATCTGCCGTTTCGTCCGGAGCGGGTGGGGGCCGAGAAGATTGAACTCGTTCTCGGTCGCCACAGCGGTCGCCGGGCGGTGTCGAACCGGCTTGCCGAGTTGGGATTGCCGAGCGATGACACGCATGTCGGCGCGCTGCTCGAACGAATCAAGCAACTGCCGAAGGGCGTAATTCTCGACGACACGCTGGTTCGCCAACTCGCAACGGGTGGTTAACTCCCACCAACACCATACAGCGATTGTGAGTGGCTCAGACAGGAGCCAACCCTGGAGGGTTGCCCCTACTTCGTCACCAACGGCCCCGTCATCACCGCTTCAAAATCGCGAATCTTGACGCGTTTCAGGGTGCTCAGGTCGCTGTCATTCCAGCGCGGGTCGGGGGCACCACTGATGTAGCCATCGCTGCCGTTGTCGGCGAGGAGCATGCCGTACGTCTTCAGGCCGGTGAGGATCACCCGCACGGACGCCGGGAAGGTCGAGACATCGAAACCGGCTTTGAGACGCACGCGCAGGCCCATTGGCGGGCGCTTGGGATCGGTCGAACTGCTGGCAAAGTGAGTCGCGGGAGGGATGTAGGCCCGCTGGGACTTGCTGACCGTGAAGCGGAGCGCGTGCTTGAGTTCGTTCCGTTGGACGATCTCGTCATACCGGGCCAGTCCCGGAAAAATGGGCAGCCCCGCGGCATCGGCGGACGTCCAACCGGCCGGTCGCAGTTTGTTGCTCGTAAGATCGAAGATGGCCCCCGAACCTGCTTTCCACTTGCCGTTGGGCTGCTGCACCGCGTTGAAGAGTTCGTAGAGTTTCTTGCCGTCAAAATCGACAATGAGGATGTGGCGGTCGCTGGTGACCGGCGCTTTCGGCCCGCCCTCGATTATCGGCAGGATGGGAATGGGATACGGTCCGCGATCGGATTCTTCCGGGTAAGCAAACTCCACGGTTTGCCGCCGCATGTCGCTGCCAACCAGGTTGTAGGGGATACCGTTTGGTGCGCCGTTCCAGACCGTGCCGAAATCAGGATGGAGCGGTTTGTCGAGCCCGATCGAAGTGAGGTAGTCCGCTGACAAGGCATGCACCGGCAGCTTCGAGACGTCCTGATTCCACGGGTTGTCCGCTGGAAAGATCGCCAGGTTGCCGCGCGGGGTTTTGATCGTCGGCGATTGAGCCGATGCCTCGGAGTACAGCGTGGTGAGACAAAAGGCAACAAGGAAGAACCTGGGCCGGATCATCGCCGCTCTCCAGTCAAAGTGATATCGGCCCGACAGGAGAGTCTAGCCTGAAATTGCGGCCGTGGGGCGATCATCCCCAGCGGGCGAACCAGCTTTCGAAGAACCGCTTGTCTTCGACATCGGCGATGGCTTCCCCACAGGCGGCGGCTTCACGGCGGAGCACTTCCGCTTCAATGCGATCGCCGCTGGCTAATACAGCCCGTGCCAGCGCATCGCGGGCAAACGCCCAGTCCCAGTCCTGGGTCTCGGCACCACATGCGGCACAGAGTTCCAGCGCTTCGTTGGCAGCACGCGCCGCATTGTCCCCTAGACCGGCTGCGGCATAGACATTGGCGAGCAGGCAGGCACCTCTCAGGTTGTTGACCGGTTTGCCAATCTGTGACCAGTGGAAGCAGGAAGCATGCGCGGTATGAATCGCCCAGGCGATTTTCTCCGCGGAGCGATCGGTCGATTCCAGCCAGTCCCAGGCCTGGTTATTGCATTCGATCGCGAAATACCGATGTGCCTGGGGGAGATCAAAGCCGGGCGCAGCCATAGCAGTACCAGTCGAAAGAGGTGTTTCGAGTCCGCGCGACACACCTGTTTTACCACAGGAGACGGTGTGTCTTGAAGACTTCGTACACCTTCCAATTCAACCCGGCCGTGTCGATGGTTTCAGAAGACGATTTCGATCGTCTGTTCTTCTTTGAGGATGGCACTGCGGATCACGATGGTGTCCCGGGTGGCTTTGATTTTCGCACCGAGAACAAACACGCGGACCTGGACGACACCATCCTTCACGGCTTTACGATCCGTCGATTTGTATTTGATATCGAGATGGAAGTTATCCGTTCCGGTGACATGGCCGGTCAGGTCCCGCAGTCGATAGCCTTTCACTTCCGGTGGCAGCTTGACCTGAATCACGATTTCGTACGGTTGCAGTGGTTCCGGGTCTTCCGGTTCTGTCCAGGCGGTGAAACTCCCCTTGGTAACCGCGGACGCCGGGACGCGAAGATTGCCGGAGATGCTGCCCAGTCCGCCTGATCCGCTGCCGCCATCTCCTAGGCCATCACCGCCGATTCGGCCGTCCACCGACCCGAGAACCTGCAACGGTGAGGATCCGGACCCCGTAGGATCAACGACATTGGTGACACCGACGGTTTCAAAGTTGATCGGGGCGAGTGACCCGCCGGCGTCCATCGATGAATCAATATCGAGGACGGTGTCGCTGCCAGGAACGCCGAAGACGCCGGTGATTTCGGTCGGCGGCTTTGTCTGGGTCTGGTAGGCCAGCAGTCCGAGTGTCGTCAGCAGGGTGAGATGAATCAATCCGGAGACCAGCCAGCCCATCCCGAAAGTGACACGAAAGACGTTTGCCGCGAGCCGGCCGGACCACGTGGCGGGGGTTGCCGGCAAGGCAGAGACCGTGGGATCGATGGCCACCAGCGGCGGCGCAGCCGTTTTTGGCGGCTTGGTGGCGGCCCGCTGCGGTTTCATCCAGGAGGGACGCGATGGGGCCACTGGAGCCGACACCACGGCCTGCTGTCCGGCAAGGGGTTCGCCATCCATTACCCGCCCGGAACTCACGGTCATTCTCCGTTCCGCACTGCCCGCATCGACCACTACTCACTATACGTCGGCAGGAGTTGTGGATCGCCATCAAATCGGCGCAGGGCCGTTCATTAGGCCCACTTGACGAGGTTGGTAGGATGGGGGTGAGTTTTCGATGGATCGAGTGTGTCGATTGAGAAGGAGCCTCCGGTATGATTTCCCCCGCGGGGGATTTGCGGCAGCACATGGCGCAAGTCC
>JBGSUN010000023.1:0-4632 GCA_041753475.1 Planctomycetaceae bacterium
GCCGACGCCGGTTATTACAGTGATGCCAACACCCAGTGCGTCGAGTCGCACGACATCACGCCGTACATTGCGACGCAGCGGTTGAAGCATCACGAAGAGTTACCGTCGGTGCCGCGGGGGCGGATCCCGCAGTCACTCACACCGAAGCAGCGCATGGCCCGATCGCTGCGGACGAAAACGGGCCGCGCGACGTACAAGAAACGGAAGGGTCAAGTCGAACCGGTGTTCGGCCAGATCAAACAGGGGGGCGGTTTTCGCCAGTTCGCGATGCGGGGTTTAGCGAAGATACAAGCCGAATGGCAACTGGTGTGCTTAACGCACAACCTGCTGAAACTCTTCCGCCACGCCACGGCGTAGGACGCCCCACGGCGGCTTTACGCACAAACCGGCCGCACCGGCAGAATCAAGAAACCGCGGGGTAGGTGATTTGGGAGACACGCTCCTAGCACTGGCGGCATAGTCGGCGGCCCTCAGCAGGGATTCGAGATACGCCAGCCCCCAGCGTCCGTAACGCCGCTGGAGCCGGGCAAAGCGTCGCGGGACTTCCACCGCAATTGCGGCGGCCATCGCATCCGTTGCCTGCGGATCAAAGTCTTCTCCGGCAGGAAAGTGCGGCCGAGCGCGACCGTGATGGGCCGCAATCAGATGCAGCACCAGATCGCGCTGGTCATCATTTAGATTGCGAAAATCGTCCGCCGCCTGAACGTCGAACAACGAGCCGAACTCGTGGCGATACTGCTCGGCGATCCGTCCCGCGGCCTTACCGGATTTGGCCCAGACGCATTGTGGATACTGGCGGTTGCCCAGCACGTTCTGAAAGACGGCCCGATGTTTGCCGTAGTCGTGATACCGGGCCGCAACGGTGATGGCCACCGCCAGATCGTCGTCCAGCGATAACCCCTTCAAAATGGCGGCCATGTACTCGTCCACATCCCGGTTGTGAACGTCCCAGGCGACGGGTTTCCGGTTCGCCGATGACCCCAACCCGCTGGTGGACGGCGCGGCGTACCAATACCAGATTTTTGAAGCGTCCTCATCATCCGACGTCGTCTCCGGTTCAATCTTCCGTACCGGTCGCATGGTTTTGACAGTTTCGGGCCATTCCTCGGCAGCGTCCGCCGTACTCCAGAATCGCTTGCGCAATTCCGTGTCTGCGACATCAGTTGCCGTGGGAGAGGACCCGTTGAGAAATCCGAGGTCGTCCAACCCGCCCGCAGCAGGGGGCAGCAAGATCGTGCATCCTTCGATGCGATTCGCCCGGTTTTTGTCGGCGAGCTTTTCCAGCGTGAAGCGTTCGACCTGGCCAGCATCATCGACCAGCCAGACGGGCATCGCGGGATGGCGTTCCGCAATGGTGACGAGATGTCCAAAGACCCGCTTGCTGCGGTCACGCAGCAATTCCTGCGGCAGCAGCGGATAGTCTTCCAACAGGTCTTGTGGATCATTTATGTTGAGGAGGGCACCGGTGACGACACCCACTTCTTCCCGCCACGCGACCTGCGTTTCGGGTGGCTCCCATTCCGCTACGCCGTGGAGATACGGCTCCACCGTCGGCCGGCCGGGAAGTTTCTCGCGGATGGTCGACAGTGACCAGGCATCGAACAGAATGTCCGTCGCGTTAAGAATGACGGGCGTTGGTGCAAAGGCCTCGCGGCGGGCGGTGGCGTCGAGTTCACCCAAAGCCGCGGGACTGGCGTTACCGTTCAATTGCTGTAGAAGAATCAGCGTTCGGTGCAATCGCAACGAGATCAGATCGGCTTCATCAAACGCGGCACCGTGGACCACGTCGATCACCGTATCCGGACGGCTGCCAAATCGGTTCACGCGGCCGAAGCGTTGAGCCATGCTCTCGAATGTCGAGAGATCGCAAACGAGATCATCCGCGGAAATGTTGACGCCGACTTCGCCCGCACTGGTGCAGATGAGGTAGACCGTGCCATCCGCCGGAGTCACTTTCCACTGCATGTCCGGCCCATCCGTCGGTTTGGGCGGCGGGAGAAACCGGGCGAAGATCTTGCAGCCGTCTTCCTTGCGCGGGTCGGCCATGCGGTCTCGTTCATAACCGCGCATGGTGCCCGTCAAGACTTGAACGGCTTGTTTCACCTTGTGCAAACGCGCACGCACTTTCTCGACGTCATCCACCTTGCGAAGAAAAATCAGAATCGCCCGCTGTGAATCGCGATGCTTCAGCGCCAGGCTGGCGACCGTTTCCGCCAGTTTCTTTTCGTCTGCTTCTTCATGCAGACGCAACATCTTCCGGGCATTCAATCGGGCACGCACCACATCATGCCGCAAGTCTTCTTGTGTCAATTCAAACGGTTTGCCTTCACCGCGTGATGTTGCCGAGAGTTCCATCACCCGAAATGAGCGAAACTCGTGGCAACGTTGTTGCTCACTCTCGATCGAGGTCAACAACGTTTGAAACGCCGGTTCGAGATGGGCTTCGTCGTGAACGAGCAGAACATCCTGTCCGAGAAAACCGGCGTGCAGCGGACGGCCTTTGAAGCCGACGCCGTAGCCAGAAAACAGCAGGCGGCTGCCGATCATGTCCACCGTCCCCACAATCACCGCGGGGCGTGACGGATCGGCGGACCACTCACGATTATCGGCAAACTGACCACGGAGCGTGCTGATGGCCAACTCGGAAAACCACGGTTTCACTTTACTGAGGTTGGCTTTCAACCGTTCGACTTCCGTCGATGTCTGGTCCACCACCGTGCGGCGGTTGACCACATACACCAGCCGCCGCGGCATCTTCTCTCGCTGGTGGATGAGGGCGAGCAACCAGATCGCCACGACCGACGTCTTCCCCAGACCCGTCGGCAGGTTGCACGACTGCGGAATGTTGTCCGACCGGTCTTCCAGAAAGCGTTCAAACATCGCCCGCTGCCACGGAAACGGCGGCGAACCGGTGAGGGCTTCAAACTGCTGATCGAAGGTGAACTTCATGATTCTACTCCAACGCAAACCATTCCGGATGGTTCACTTCGCCTTACGCTTGATGGTTGGGGAAGTGGACACAACAGGCTTCGTAATAGGGCTGTACTGGCTTAGGGCATCGGTCAGCATTTTGGTGATCGTCTCACGCAAAGCGGCCGGTTCCAGTACCTCGGCATGCGGGCCGAAGCTGAGGATCCACGAGGTGAATTCTTCAAAGGAGGCCAGCGTGTACTCCGCGAGGACGCTGCCGTTGCGTTGCGGCATCAGCTTCTGTGACGGATGAAACTGCTTCTCTTCGAGGATGCGCACGACACTCGGGGCGAAGCGGACGCGGACGGTTTGCGGTAGGCCGTCGCTGCTGAAGATGCCGAACGAATGGGCGAGGTATGTTGCCGGGTCGAAGTCCGCCGGGCGGGTGAATTGCAGGGCGTAATGATCGACCTTGGACACCCGATCGATTTTGAAGGTCCGGTTCTCGTTGTGGTCTTTCGACCAGGCGATGATGTAGAGCGCGCCTTTGTGATGCACCAGGGCGTAGGGATGAATGTCGTACAACGACACCGGTTCGGTGCTTCGGAGCGACTGGTACGTGATGACCGTCAGCCGGCGTTCTTCGATGGCGACCATCAGTTGGTCGATGAGATCGGCGCGGCTGCTGTAATCGGTGAGGGCGTGCGTCTTGAGATAGAACGCCGCGGCGAGCTTGTGCAGGTGCTGTAACGCAGCGTCACCGAGTGCGGATTGAATCTTCTTGAAGGCCGATTGGGCGCCGGTCCAGAACAACGTCCCGGCGAGCCCTTCGAGAAACTGCCGGCCGAGATATAACGCCGCTGCTTCTTCGAGGGTGAAACCGAGAGCGGGCAAGCCCTCGGTATCCGTCATCATCCAGTGCTTGCGGCCGTGCTCGCCGATTTTCTCATCAATCGGGAAGGCGAGGCGTCGCAGCAAGCTCAGGTCACGGCCAATCGTTTTCTCGGAGACGCCGGTCTCGGCGGCCAACTCTTTCAGCGTCGCCCCCTGCCGCCGCGCGGAGAGGGTCCGCAGCACAGTCCATTGACGCAGGAGTTGTACGGAGTCGGCCATCGTGGTCGGTTCCCGAGAGCGCGTGACGGAGCGATCCTAACCAGCGTGCTTGGCAGATCATGTCCGCCGTGACGTCTGTACACAAGTGGGCGCGAATCGGGGTGGGAAAATTTTCGATGGCAACTTGCGATGAAGACCATGATGAGTGGGACCGTGTTACCGTTGCGTGCGCGGCAAAGTCTTTCTTTTGCGGAGGCTGACGAGGGACCAAAGGATTTGCTCCTCGTCGGCAGCCGGAACGACAGAAGATGCGGCTGCCAGGAGTTCGTTCCGCAAGCGCGGGTTGCACAGCATGCGATCAAGCGAGCATTGATACTCGCGCTGGAACAGGAGCCAGAGATCGCGGAGGGATTCGGTGGACATGCATGGATCGAAACAGCGTTCATTGTCAGAACGCATCCTCCGGCCTAGTAAAGGCCAGCCCCATTGCGACGTTGATGGCCTACCGTTGAAGGCCATCAACGTCTTGTCTAGACCTCAAACCAGCA
Source organism: Planctomycetaceae bacterium (assembly GCA_041753475.1). Taxonomy (GTDB): domain Bacteria; phylum Planctomycetota; class Planctomycetia; order Planctomycetales; family Planctomycetaceae; genus DSVQ01. The sequence continues at coordinate 4,512 of JBGSUN010000023.1, forward strand.
TGCCCTGGCGTCCGTTTTTGGGTGGGCGCGTGAAAAACTCGAAATCCTTCGGCATTGTTTGGGGTTTCATGGGTGTTGACGATCCATGACCCATTCGCAGGCAAAAGGATTTCGAGTGCGC
>JBGSUN010000024.1:0-9441 GCA_041753475.1 Planctomycetaceae bacterium
AAACCGCAAAGCGTGGATCATCGCTTTGCGGTTTCGCGCCCCGCGCTGATCCCGTCGAGTGCTATCCAACTTCAGTCGTATTTCACCTGATAACCCGCGATCATCATTCCTCCGTCGACGGTGAGCGTCTGCCCGGTCACAAGCGGGCTTCCTTCTACCAAGCTGAGGATTCCCGCGGCGATATCGTCCGGCGTGCAAACCTTCCCCAGGGGCAGCGACCGCTCATACGCCTGTTTGATGGCGTCGTAACGCTCTCCCAACCCCTGCTGCGTCCACCGGCCCGCGATAAAGCCCGGTGCCACGCCGTTGACTCGGATGGCCGGCGCGAGCGTCCTCGCCAGTGAAACCGTCAGATTATCGAGCGCGGCTTTTGTGCAGCAGTACGGAATCGAACTCCCCTGTGCAAGTTGAGCTGCGACACTGCTGACGTTGATGATCTGTCCGCCGCCACTGGCCAGCATGGGCTGACGGACCGCACGGGCACAATGAAACGCCCCGATGACATTCACTTGATACAGCCGCAACCAGACGTCGTCCGTCACCTGTTCAAGCTGCGGAAACGGAATGAAATCGGTCGTCCCAGCGGAGTTTACGAGCAGATCGATGCGGCCGAAAGTGGTCACCGTTTGTTCGACCATCGCCACACATTCACGATCGATCGCCACATCCGCGCAGATGGCCATCGCGCGACCGCTGGCCTCCACGATTTCCGTGACGGTCGCCTCGGCATCGCTGGCAGATCGAGAGTAGTTCACGACCACCGCCCAACCGTTCTTGGCCAAGCGAAGCGCGGTCGCTTGTCCCACCCCGGTGCCGCCGCCGGTGATAATTGCGACGGGAGTATTGCTGGTCATATCGAGCTTTCCGTCAGGAAGGGGGCAGACGCAGTTTCTTCTGCGAGACTGGCAAGGCGTTCAACGGCCCGCGATGATAGCCGACAACGGCCGCGATTCGTACTCCACCAAAGGCGATCCTGTCATGACCAATCCTGCAACCATCCGCACCGCCAACGATGGACGAACCATCGCCGTGGTGGGCGATGTCTACCGCTTCCTCGCCACCGGAGCCGAGACCAACGGGCGGTATGCCCAATGGGAAGCCATCGTCCCGCCGGGCGGCGGACCGCCGCCGCATGTGCATCGGCGGGAAGAAGAAGGGTTTTATGTGATCGAGGGGGAGATCACATTTCAGATTGGTTCTGAACGCATCGTGGCAACGGCGGGGATGTTCGCCAACATGCCAGTGGGAACGCCGCATTCCTTCAAGAACGAATCCCAACATCCTGCCCGGATGATAATCACCATCGCCCCGGCGGGACTGGAATCGATGTTCTTCGAGTTGGGCGTTGCGGTGCCCACGGGCGCAACAACTGCACCGCCTCCCTCACACGCCGAGATCGAAAAATTACTGGAACTGGCCCCGCAATATGGGATCGAGGTGCTGCTGCCCGCCCCCTGATGTCGACGGCTCAGGCGGCGTCGCGCAAGGACACCGTCGCCCGGCGTTCGCGACGGGATGCCGCTTCCAGGCGTTCGAGTTTGTCGCCCATTTGCCGCATTTGAAGTGTCACAGCATCGGTGGTCTGTTCAAGGCCGCTGGCAACCAGCGTGACGACGCCGAGGTACAACAGCATCTGCCCAACGGTGGTCAACAACCATCCGGTCGGCGCGTAGGCGGGGGGGCCGCCGAAATAACTCCAGATCACCAGCGTCATGCCGACGCTGAGCAAACCCACGCCGCCGTATGCGGCCAGGTGACCGGCAAGCTGGGGCCACGATGATGTCGACACCGAGGCTGTTGCCGTCACTGGGTCACCAGCGTCACGCGGAGCAATCTCACGGCGACGCTGTTTTCGGCGGCGTTTCCGTTCGCTTTCTGCTGCTCGATTGGATTCCGCATGCGGGGTGACAATCGCGCTGGCCTCTGGGGATTCCTTCAACCGATCAACTCGAACTGTTGAAGCGAGCGTTGGACCGGGGGCCGCGATTTCTGCTTCAACCACGGTTGCGTGCTGCAAAGGTTCGAGGACAGAAAGAGCCGACCAGCGAGCCAGCAATTCACGAGCATCCCGTTCCGAATCCGCAAGGCGCGGGATTCCGGGTCGGCTCGACGATCCGGCGGCGTACCCGAGGTCGGTCCCGCAGCGCGTGCAGGAGAAGCGCCGGTGATCCAGAGACAACTCGGCAGCGACGTCAGCCCGGCAGCATTCGCACCACATGGAATCGCATCCTGCGACCGATCCGCATCATCTCGCATGAGGAACCGAATCAACGGCAGCGTAGTCGCGATGGTTTTTTGCGCCGAGACGATGTCGGGGAGTTTGTCGTGATGTGGGCCCCGGTTGAGGGGGATTTTTCCTGGTGCGGCAGAGATTGCCGATGAGGGCGGTGTGTAGAAATGAAGAGACCCAGGGAAAGCATTCCCTGGGCTTCTTTCATGATCATTGATGAGCAGAAAAGATCAAAACTCTTTGGCGTTGATCCACTTCATCATGCGGCGGAGTTGCTTGCCGGTTTCTTCGATCGGATGGTTCCGTTCGCGGCGCTTGATCGCCTGGAACGTGGGCTGGTTGGCCTTGTTCTCCAGCATCCATTCCTTGGCGAACTGGCCGGTCTGGATTTCGTGGAGAATCTTCTTCATTTCCTTCTTCGTCTCTTCGGTGACGATCCGCGGGCCGCGGGTGTAGTCACCGAATTCGGCGGTGTTCGAGACGCTGTACCGCATGTAGTTGAGGCCGCCCTGATAGAACAGGTCGACGATCAACTTCATTTCGTGCATGCACTCGAAGTAGGCCATTTCCGGCTGATAACCGGCTTCGACGAGGGTTTCAAACGCGGCCTTGATGAGGGCCGAGACGCCGCCGCAGAGGACGACTTGTTCGCCGAAGAGATCGGTTTCCGTTTCTTCGGCGATCGTGGTTTCAATCACACCGCCGCGGGTACCGCCGACGCCCTTGGCATACGCCATCGCCAGCTTGCGGGACATTTCCGATGCGCCCGGGGTCAGGGCGATCAGGCACGGTACACCGCCGCCCTTTTCGTATTCACTGCGGACCAGATGCCCCGGGCCCTTCGGGGCGACGAGTGCGGCGTCGGTCCCTTCCGGCGGCACGATCTGATTGAAGTGCAGGTTGAACCCGTGGGACGACATCAACAGCGCCCCCTTCTTCAGGTTCGGCTTGATCTCGGCCTTGTAAACATCGCCCTGGACTTCGTCGGGCAGCAGAATGTTAACGAGGTCGGCCTGCTTCACCGCTTCCGCGACAGAGACCGGCTTGAAGCCGTGGCTCACGGCGAGGTCATAGTTCTTGCTGCCGGGCCGCTGACCGATGACGACGTTGCAGCCGCTGTCCCGCAGGTTCTGGGCCTGGGCATGCCCCTGGCTGCCGTAGCCGAGAATGGCAATCGTTTTGCCTTTGAGGAGCGACAGATCGGCATCGTCGTCGTAGTAAACTTTCGCGGCCATGTTGTGGACTCGTGAGAACAGAGGGAGAAAACGGTAGCGGCGGTCTTCCGATGTCAGAAGACACGCCCGGCCGGCGACCACCGCCGGAATCGCCCGATTTATGCCAGGGCTTCGGCGGTTTCTTCGTAGGGTTGAGGCGGTTGCAACGCCTGATCGACCGACAGTGTCGTCGTCCGGGACAAGGCAATGCGGCCCGTGCGGACCATTTCCATGATGCCGAACGGTCGCATCAGGTCGATAAACGCCGAGAGTTTGCTCTCTTGCCCGGAGATTTCGATGATGACGTGGTCATGGGCGACATCGACGATGCGGCCGCGGAAGATGTCTGCAAGTTCGCCAATCTGGGTCCGTTTGCCGCCCGACGAATCGACCTTGATCAGCATCAGGTCGCGCTCCACCACCGACTGGTTGATGTAGTCGACCACCTTGACCACGGTGACGATTTTTTCGAGTTGCTTGCGGACCTTGACGAGGGTCTGGTCATCACTGGCAACCACAAACGTCATCCGCGAAAACTTCGGGTCTTCGGTTTCGCCAACCGCCAGACTCTCGATGTTATAAGCGCGCGATCCCAACATCCCGGAAATGGTCGCGAGGACCCCCGGTTGATTCATCACAATGGCCGACAGCACGTGCTTCATGGAAATTCCGTCCGGGCGGATGACCACGGCCTCGAATCGCGCACCGCGACCCCGCCGCAGGCCTCCGCGCTGCGTGAACCCAACACTGTAGTGGGCGCCGGGACGAGAAACAAGCCTGTCCCGAGACTTCGCGCCCACGGTTGTGCGACGGCAGCCAGAGCCGACAAAGTCGACACAAGTTCGCGCAGCGGAGTCGGACTTGCATTAGTTTTTGGCAGGCGGCTTTTCTGCCGGCTCACCAGTCGCCAGCAGAGCCGGCACTTGTTCGGCTTTCGGAAAGCGCGCCGCATACATCCAGCGTTCCCACCAGTTCGCGGGGCGGAGACGCAGATCATCAGGTGTGACGCGGTGCTGTTTTCCGCGACGGGTGACGAGAATCAGCGTGCCGTCAGCGGCGATCTGCCCCACGGTCCAGAATTTATCGACGAGGTAGGAATAGGTTTCGCCAGATCGAGCTGGCTGCACTTCTTTGGCGCGGGGGCCAGGATCGGTACTGAATTTGGTCATGCGGAAGATGACCGGGTCACCGACGTGAAACAACCGCGCCATGTCACAGCCCTCATCGGCAGCGGCTTAGTCGTCATCCGTGAACGATCTGTTCCGTGCCCGAAACCATCAGAATAGACGGCTTTGGCGTGCGGGACAAGCGAGCTTAACAAACTTGCTGGCATCGCAGAGTGGTTTGTCGAGGCAACAGCCTTCGTCGGTGGTGGCCACCTTTCGACACGGATCGCCGGAGCGCATCAACTTGATGCTGTAGGCCCGGGTGCGTTCAGTACGCGCGACGTTGGCGCGACGACGGGATATTGAGCGCCTTGCGGTACTTGGTAACCGTCCGGCGAGCGAGCGTGTAGCCTTGCTTTGAGAGTTCTTCGACCAGGGCATCATCGCTGAGCGGGTCGTCTTTGTTTTCTTTGTCGACGATTTCTTTGAGCTTGAGGCGAATGATGTCCCAGGCGACTTCTTCGCCCGTGTCGGTCGTGGTCCCGCCACCAAAGAATCGCTTCAGCGGGAAGAGTCCGCGGGGAGTTTGAATCCACTTGTCATCGACAGCCCGCGAGACGGTAGTGACGTGAACGCCGACGACATCGGCGATCTGCTGCATCTTCAGCGGAACGATGCATTCCGGACCGTGCGTCAAGAATTCTGTCTGCCGGTCGACAATGGCTTGTGCCACTCGTTTCAGAGTGTTGTGCCGTTGCTCGATCGACTCAATCAACCATTTGGCGGAGTCGATTTTGCGTTTGATGTATTCGCGCGTGGTGGCATCGGCTCCGTTGCGGAGCATTTCCTGATAGCGTTTGCTGATCCGCAGCCGTGGCGTGAACTCGTCTTCCAGGCGGACGGTGTAAATGCCCCGTTCGTCCTGATCGAGGAACAAATCGGGCTTCACGGTCTGGACCGGTTTCATTTCAAAGCTGGAGCCGGGAAACGGATCCAGCTTCAACAGTTCTTCGTGAGCCGCTTTGATCTGCTCGATGGAATAGCCCGTCTTGCGCTGAATCATCGGCAAGCGATTTTGAGCAATGTCTTCGAGATGTGACGTGATCAACGTGACGAGGACATCACGGCCGGGGGTGTCGTCTTTGACCTGCAACAACAGACATTCTTTGTAATCGCGGGCACCCACGCCGGGGGGGTCAAGGCGTTGGATTTTGAGCAGCGCTTCGCGGGCATCGGCTTCTTGAATCGACTTGCCATAGAGCTGCATCAGCTCGTTCAACGTTGTCGGCAAGCGTCCGTTGTGATCGAGATTCTGGATCACGAACTCGCCGAACTCGCGGACTTCACGGGGCAGATCGAAGTAGCCGTACTGTTCAATCAGATATTCTTGCAGCGACTGCGATTTCTGCACGATGTTCGCAATCACATCATGGGCGCGGTCGCTGTCATCGGAAATTCGGTTGGCCGAGGGCTTGCTGCCGGACGTGTAATTGTCATCCGGCCATTCGGACGACATTTCCAGCAGGCGCTCGAAGTCCGCTTCGCCGTTGCTGTCGCCATCGACGACGAGTTCACGCTCCGCGATCGGTTTCTCGGTGGCTTCGAGTTGGGCTTCAGCGACTTCGTCTTGATGGCGAGGTTCGTTGGGATCGCCGGAGACCCGTTCCAGGCAGATATTCTCGGCGAGCTCCTGCTCGATCTTTTCATCAAGGGCGAGAACGGGAAGCTGCAGGATCTCCATCGATTGGATCATGCGCGGAGCCAGCTTCATCTGCTGGCTCATTCTCATCTGTTGCGACAGGTTGAGTTGCATCGCGCTTTCGATCCAATCCGTTGAAAGTCTGCGGTCGAGGGAGACCGGAAAAACCGTTGCTGTCGTTAAAAGTCTTGTCGTCCACGGAGGGCATCCGCGAGCATCTCGCGGTTGGCAAACTCTAGCACGCTGCCGGACGCGATTCCGCGTGCCAGGCGCGTAATTCGCACATTGTCATTCGCCAGCAGGTTCGAGATGTACAACGCCGTCCCATCCCCTTCGAGCGTTGGATTCGTCCCCATCACGATTTCCGTCACACCTTCGTTACGGACGCGCTTCACCAGTTGCGAAATTGTGAGATCGTCGGGACCAACGCCGCTCAGTGGAGCAATCCGTCCGCCGAGGACGTGATACAGCCCGCCGAAGATGCCGGTCGCTTCGAGGGAGAGCAAATCCTTTGCCTGTTCGACGACGCAGACCACATGTTGATCACGCCGGGAGTCACGGCAGATGTCGCACAGTTCGCCTTCGGTCAAATTGAAGCACCGCTGACAGTGATGAACTGATTGCCGGACATCGCGGATGGCATCGGACAGACCCAGCGCGTCGTCTTCGTCACAGCCCAGCAGATGCTGCGCAAGCCGCTCGGCTGTCTTGCGACCGATGCCGGGCAACGCCGCCAGCCGATCGACCAGCCGACCAACGGACGGTCCATAGGGGTGTTTCGTGGCTTCGATCATCCGTGCCATGCGCCGTGGTTCCTGTTCGACAGTGCCCCGTGAAACCGACTCAGCCGCCCATGCCCAGCATCTTCATCAGGCCGGGCATGGCATCGCCTCCGGCGATGTCTTTCATTTCCTCCGCAGCGGCCAGACGAACTTTTTCCTGAGCGTCCTGTACCGCTTCAACGATCAAGGCCTGTAACCGCAATCGATCACCGGCGTCGAGCAGTTCCTGAGCGATGACGCAGTCGAGCGTGCGGCTGGTACCGTCCATCTCGATTTGCACCAAACCACCGCCCGCTGTCCCTGTGCAACGGGTGGCAGCGAGGCGTTCCTTCATTTCCTGCATGCGACCGCCAAGGCCCTGCAGTTGCTTCATCATCGCGGTAATCTGGCCGATTTCTTTGAACATGCTGGGTTACACCACTTCGTCTTCGATTTCTGCATCCGCAATTGCGATCCGTCCGATTTCCTGCACGCGCCAGAGTTCGACACCGAAGACCTTGCCCACTTCCTGCACCAACGGGTCCGACGACTCTTCGACCGATCGCCGGGCTGCGGGAGCCGTGGCAGTGGGCGGGGTGACTGTGGGAGGCGGGGCAGCAGTTCCTGCGGCGACTCCGAGACGAATCCGGATGGGTTCTCCTGTCAGTTCTTCAATCGCAGCCTCAATCCGGGAAAGGACTTCCGGACGTTGGCAGGCCTTACGGCCGATATCATATCCCGGCGCGAAGGAAAACTCCAGCAGATTTGGCCCAGAAATTGCAGTTGACACGATTTGTTGGAGATATGTTCCAATAATATCTTGAAATCGCTCGCGCAATTTCGCGAGAATCTCACCGCCGCAATTGGGCCCCCATGCGATAACCGCTTGCGGCCGCGGCACTTCCGGATCGGCACTATTGGCTTCCGGTTGCGAACGGTCTAATCGCCCGGGCTCAGCCGTTTTTTTTTCCGGCGTGCCTGTGAGTCGAGCACTCGACGGCATCGCCGGCGCAGAAACCGGTCGTGATGCCGTTCCTGTCACGCTAACAACAACACCAGACTTGAGTTGCGCAATCAACTCGTCGAGCCGATCGAGGTCTTTCAGCAGCGAAACCCGCACCAAAGCCAGCTCCGCCAGCGCCCGGCCCATCGTCGTCCGCTGCATTTTCAACTTCGTTTCGGACAGAATTTCCAGGGCGGCAACAATGGTTTGCAGCCCCCAGGTTTGAGCCTGTGCCGCGACTTCCGGGCGGCGATCGGAACTGACGGCGGAGAGGCTGATGGCGTCGGAACCGGTCGCCGTGACCATCAGGTCGCGGACGTAAGCGATGAGCTGGTCGAACAATGGGTCAAGTTGCACCCCTTCCTGAAGGGCCTGGTGAAACTGCTCGAGCGCCAAGTCGCGACGGCGGTCGATCAGGGTCTGTGCGAGATCGATCAGGCGTTCGTCGGGGGCCGTGCCCAGCAAACGGTGCACGTCGGCGACCGCGATTTTGTGGGTCCCGAACGCCAGAAGCTGGTCAAACAACGACTGGCTATCACGCATCGACCCGGCTGCGCGACGGGCGACCAGTTCGAGCGCTGCGCGGTCAACCTCGAAGCCCTCGGCGTCCGCGAGTTGCTGCAACCGGCCCATAATGCTGTCCGTCGCGATCGTGCCAAAGTCGAATCGCTGGCAGCGCGACAGAATCGTGTCCGGAACCTTGTTCGGCTCCGTCGTGCAGAAGATGAATTTGACCGACGGCGGCGGTTCCTCCAGCGTCTTCAATAGCGCATTGAACGCTTCCTTGGTGAGCATGTGGACTTCGTCGACGATGTAGATCTTGTACTTTGACCGCATCGACCGGACATGCACATTCGCCCGCAACGCCCGGATATCATCAATCCCGCGGTTGGACGCTCCGTCGATTTCAGAAACATCCACATCCTGCCCGGCGGCAATCCCCAGGCAGACTTCGCACTGATTGCACGGAACTGCATCCACGGCGTTCGGACAGTTCAACGCCTTGGCAAAAATGCGGGCCATCGACGTCTTCCCCACACCGCGGGCTCCGGTGAACAGGTAAGCGTGGGCGACGCGGCTTTCATGAATCGCGTTGCGCAGCGTCTGGGCAATGCGATCCTGCCCCACGACTTCGGAAAACGTCTGCGGCCGGAAACGCCGGGCCAAAGCGGTGTATGCGGGTTCCATGGGACTCTGCGTCTTGTGGCCAACAGTGGGGATTCGAGAGTGCGCGAGCCGCCCATGATACCAGATTCACAAGGAACCCGATGTCCGGTCAACCGTGTTGACCAGGGCCGTTCATTAGGCCCACTTGACGAGGTTGGTAGGATGGGGGTGAGTTTTCGATGGATCGAGTGTGTCGATTGAGAAGGAGCCTCCGGTATGATTTCCCCCGCGGGGGATTTGCGGCAGCACATGGCGCAAGTC
>JBGSUN010000025.1:0-6561 GCA_041753475.1 Planctomycetaceae bacterium
CCGAGCGAATTCAGACCCACAACACGAAGCCGAAATCAATCACCATCCGGCGCAAATCTAGCGACGGTGTCCGACAACATCACCGACACAATCAGCCCATGCGTTCACGCAGACCACGACCAGTGCGCCATGACCCCGCCGGAAACTAACGCCACTTGAAAATCTCTTTCAGGAACGGTTCAGTAGACCGATGCTCTATCCAGTTGAGCTAGGGGTGTCATCAGAGTCCCTTGATTTGGCGGGATTTGAAGGACGATGCCACGATACGGAAGCCGGAAGTCTGGAAACGTTGGACGATCCAGTGAAAGTAATGAGCGTAAGGAAACGGCGTGCGTCGACTAAGCTGCGAAATTGCATCGACAATAATTCTCGTACCCTGGGGGGGACATGACCATGTACCGGACGCCATACGCAAATGCTTGTCGATCGGTGTTCTAGATCGTAACTCTCGCTGGCCAAGCATGTTGAATCAAAGCCCACCTGCGATCACTCACGGTCGAGGCGATGCCGGATGGCTAAAAAATGGTCACTTCCGGGCTGCGACCCGGAAGTGACCGGAGAAGGCCGCGAAAGCCGTTAGGCCGGCTCGGTCAGCTTCAAGGCCTTCTTGATCGTAGGCGCCGACTTCTCAAAGTGGGCCACCGCGTCGGCCATCGACACCGTGTCCTGCGCGAAAAACGCGCGCACCTGAGCGGCGTTTTCCCGTGGCCAGTTGACCAAGGTGGGACGACTGACCGTCTTTCCGAGCGCGTCGATCCCGAGCGTGTCCCGCGCGAAGACGAGGGCCGCGTGGATCGTCGGTTTCGACTTGCCGAAATGCTTCCCCGCCTTCGCCATTGAGCAGTGAGTCTGCAGGCGGTATTCGGCCACCGCGCGGGCATGTTGCTGAGCCCACGACAGATGCACCGGCGGTTCCAAGACCGTCTCCGTGAACCATTCCTCTCCCAGCCCCCCGAACCGTTGCGGGTCGACCGCGAAGTTGTTGGCGCTGGCGACTTCCTCTTCATCGTCGATGGCATCACCGGGATTCAGCCGCGCCCGGCGGCGCGGCCGCGCGGGGAATTGTGCCGGGGTAGCGGTCGACGGACGTGTCGTCACGCCGGGATCGCGCGGAACAATGTCGATGGCTCCCCCCAAGGCTCCTAACTTGCAGAGACGGACACAGGCGCGTCCCTCGGAGTCGCAATGAATTCCCTCGATGTGTTGCGATAACAACAGGTTGAGGGCCGACGCGTTGTTGGCGGCGAGCAACTCGCCCTGCTGCAGCAGGCGTTCGGCAACGACCTCGGGTGCGGCCAGCCGTTCCCGGGTGTTCTCGGCATGACGAACCTGCTGCAGTTCCGTTTCGAGTTGCCGTGCCCGCCCATCCGCTTCGTCGTATTGCTGTTCGACCGCGGTGCGGAGGGAGAGGGGGAGATCGCGCTTCGACAACGACTCCATCCACCCCGACATTTTCTGCTGCAGAGCGTGTAGTTCGGCAATGAGGCGGGCTTCCACGGAAGCTGCTTCCGGTTGGAGTTCCGCTAACTGCCGATTCACTTCACGAACGAAGTCCAAAAACTGTGGGTTCTTCAACAAGTCATGGTTGGTCATGATGATCCCGCTGGTGCCGGATTGCCCCCTCGTCGACGAGGTCGCCGACGAGGTCCAAGCTCAGATCGCCGTTGTCCCGATTCGGTCACCATCTCGACGGGACAACCGGCCGACAGACGCGTCGGCAAAGACTAGGCCGTTGCGCGCAACACCAAGACGAAGGAGTGGGCCTGTAGAGCGGGAATACACCCTGAAAACGAACAAGCCGTCGCCCGCACCGAAGTGCAGGCGACGGCTGTCGTGCCGTGCGCGTGATTACTGCGCGGATTTGTCGGGTCCGAAGAACAGAGCCTCGCGGATCAGCCGCATGATCTCGGCCCGCAGCCACGGTTCGGGGATGCGACGGTTGTTGTGGCAAGCGCCGCTGTGATAGCCCGGGCACGCGTAGGCCACGTACCGGTTTTCACGACCATCCTTGCCGTGGTACGGCCCGGAGCCCGAAGGGATCATAGAGCGTCCACAGTGGGCACAGCGGACGAGGCCCGTCAATGGATACTTGAGGGCGATGCCCCGCCGGTCCATGCTGGAAGCCTCCTCCGGCGTGCGGCTCTCCGCGAGCTTCCGGCGGCGTTCATTTCGCAGGTGCTGAACGGACTCCCACACATCGCGATCAACGAGGGGTTCGCAGAAGCCTTCAATGCGTTCCCATTCGTCCTCGGGGATCGCTTGCACGACGCGGACGTCATCGACGATGCCCGTGCAATTCTTGCCCCAGATGAGCGTGCCGTAGTAGATCGGGCTGTCCAGCCAGGTTCCGATCGTTGCCGCATGGAACGGCTTGTACTCCAGGGGGATCTCGGGGTTGGCATTCAGCGCCTTGGCCAACCGCGAGGTGCCCCATCCCTGCTCGTGTGCCAGCTGGAAGGCCAGCTTGATGATCCAGGCTTTGGCCGGGTCGCGCTCGAGGACGCGATAGGCGATCTCCTCGACGCCGTTGCGCGCGACCATCACGTTTTTCAAGCGGTGGCCGAACGGCGGCGGACCACCGGGCCATTGCCGTTGACGGCAGGCATCTTTCTTCCCCCGAAGCACGTTGTGACCTTTGATCCGGCCTTCTTCCGTCGAGCGAATCGATTCCACGAAGGACATCGCGCGACCTGCTGGAGTCGTCGGGTCGACGAACCCACTGTCAGCGGTCAGCACCATGACGCCCAGCCGCAGGAATTTGCGGCGCAGTTCGGCCGCATCTTCCGCACGCGTCAAACGTTCAAAGGTGTCAACCAGCAGCAGCGTGATCTTGAGCTTGCCGGATTTGACGTCCCGAAGCAACTGCTGGAATCCCGGCCGTTTATGGACGAGGCGACCGGAGATACCGTCGTCCCGGTACTCGGCGACGACCTGCCAGGGACGACTCTGACGCTGAACTCCTTCGCGGATCGTGGCGAACTGTTGATCCGGCGAACGGGGGTTCTGGGCATCGTCGGACATGCGCCCATACAAAATAGCGCGATGGGAAGCACTGAGATCGAACTGTGAGCGAAGCATGGAGAAATCTTTCCATCCACGGCGCCTCGTACGAGGCCGCCTGTCATGAAACTCGCCGGCGGAGCCATAGCGCGATTGCACAAATCCGCCGGGACGACGACCATCGCCGCCATCGACTAGGCGGTTGCGCACGGATGAGTCCCGCTGGTGAGATGCGCGATTGATGTCTGAGGAGCGCAGCCGTGTGAGGAACTCGCTACCTCACGACACGTGATGGAAGGTCCCACAGTATGAAATGCCAGTGGAATGCGGCGTTCCACCGAAGCCCGCGGAGTCCGTTCCGGCCAGCCTGGCACTGGCGATTTAGAACGTCGTCAGCGACATCACACGTCGTCTCTCTGGGTCTGTTCCGCTAGTTTCCAGTCGGTCAGTTGCCAAGCCGGCTGGCGGCGGCCTGAGTTCACCTCGTCGCGGCGGGCGGAATAAATTTGTAAGGCGCACAACATTCCGCCATAGAACTTGTGTTCAAGGCGTTGATCGGTTGGATTTCTGAGGCGTTTGCCCAAGAGAGACCGACCCGCCGAGGTCTTTAGGAATAAGCCACAGCCCGGATGCAGGGCAAAGACATGCCCGGAAAAGTACGGGATGTGATCCACCTCGTGGTAGGGCGAAGTGTGCCACCACTGATGAAAGCGCTGGCCGTACTCTCCCATTTTTCCACGCTGTTTCGCACAGTCGATGAGACAACACCAGGCGTTGGAATAGGCCAAATGAAACGCCGCTCGGCTCTCATAGGATAAGATATCGAGGACGTCTCTCGCGTCTGGTTGTTCAGGCTGTCCCTCAGCTTGTTTCTTGGACTTCTTCTTTTTCCCTCGCCTGCCGATGTGGTTTTTCCAGGTGGTCCAGCGGTTCAGGACGTCCTCCTGTGCGGCCGTGATCGCACCACGTGCCAGTTTTTCACATGGGGATGTCAGCAGCTCTGCTGTCATCTCGTCCTTCAAAGCACGGAGCGGCACAGACAACGGGGAGCGCCCCAAAAGTGCCCAACTGAACTCACCAAAATCCGAGGGAGAGACGGGTGAATACAGTTGCTCCTTCAGTTGGCCTTGAATCTCCGATTCAAGTTCGGGCAGGTTCCTGAGAAGAAAGGCATCCTGAAAAACACGCCGACTGCCGTTCGAGCGGATTTGAGGCGCGAGGAAGGCTAACAGGTATTTCTCTTGTTGCTGCCGGTCTTGGTCACACTTGTTTTCCCGAACGGCCTCCCAGAAGAGATCCAGAATGGTCTGGAAGTTGGGGTCGGGGGCTGCGGATTTATTCTGAGCGGCGGATTTATAGAGGCGGGGGAGAGGCATCCACCATTGCGACAATTTCACACCGCTCAGTTGCGCCGATTTCTTATGCAGTCGAAACGCGAATTCCTTGCCCGAATCTGCCGTATCAATCCGAAACTCGAAGAGGTCTTCCATGCCCCATTCCTCTTGAACTGCTGTGAACCTGACCTCGGGAAGAAAGCACGCTCGCACTCATCGAGATGCGGCGTTCCGCACGACAATCGATCGTCGGCAATATTCTAACGCGCACCGTCAACGCTGAGCGCCATTTGTCGGACCAGAAATTGTCGGAGTTGCTCCGTCCGCAAGGCGCGGATGCGGCGGGCCATCCGCAATTGTGTGTCAATCGGTAGATCTACCGGGAAGGGATGGCTCCCTTCCGCGATGGCACGACACCAGGATTCTTCATCAGCAACGAAGTGTCGTGATCGTGAGAGGCCTTCACTGAGCACCATATTCACCTTGGTTGAGAGAGTGTGTTGACCTCTGGAAATAGACCTTTCTGAAAACACCACAAGAAAAAACCGTGCGCATCGGCCTAGTTAAGGGAGCTCCGCAGACCGCGGACGTTCCCCGAGGCTGAGGGAGCGCGATGGACGATCAACAGGACGCAGACGGCATTCGGAAGAGCCCCTGGTCGGCCCGCTACGGAGAACGGCACCGTTTGCAGCGGATTGTCGATTTTCCCGTGGGGATCGCTGCGCCCCGCAAGGTCCGCATTTACGAACGGGCCGGCCATTACGTGCTCCAAGCTTGGGATCCGTCCCTCAAAGCCACGCTATCCGACCGGGTGGACGGGGACTTGCTAGCGGCCCTGATGCGCGCCCGGGAAATCGATGAGCGGATCGTCCAGTTTCGCCGGTCGGGGAAGCCGGCGTGCCGACTGACGCCGGCCCTGTTCGTCGAACGTTTTCTGCAGGACTTGGAACAAAGGTGCAATGCCGGGGAAATCGCCCCCGCTACGGTCGCGCGGTATCGCCATGCCCTGCTCTACTATCTCGATTTCGTGGCCCGTCCCGATCAGGCCCTGTATACGAACGTCGCGCGGACTGATCGCCCGTTTCAACGTGCCTTCGCCGCCGCCCTGAAAGCCGCCACGGTCCGTCCGCGGATGCCGGGACCACCGACCCGCCGCCGGCTGCTGGCGAGCGATTACATTCTCGACGTCGTCCGCGCGTTGTTTTGCTGGGGCGCCGATCCGGCCCGCGGCGGCTTGTTGGGGGACGGCTTTCTGAATCCCTTTCTGCGTCAGAGAAGTTCCCGATCCCGCGCACGCCGCGAGCCGACGCTCGATCCAAGCATTACGATCTCGATGGCCTGCACGTTGCTCGCCGACTGTGATGCCTGGCAGTTGCCGATCTTCGCGGGTTTGACGCTCTGGGGTCTGCGGCCGTCCGAATTGTGTTGGCTACTGACCGACGACATCAGTCCCGAATGGGTGACGGTCCGTTGTCGCCCGGAACTGGATTATCAAACCAAAGGGGGCACAGATAAACGCTTACCGCTGTTGCCGGATCACACACTCTGGACGCACCCGTCCGCGGAAGCGCGGGCCTTCTTGTTCGGACGCCGTCCGGAAGAAAAAGCCCCGCCGCGACGGACGAGCCGGGCGCTCCTGGAGGAATATCAACAGCAGACGGCGGGAATGGTGAGTGCGCGATCCCGGTTGGCAATCCGCACGCAGCTCCACCGCGCGTGGGGCGGGTTGAGCTACGATGCCCTGGACAGCGAGTTTCGCCGCCTCACGCAGCGGTTGGACTGGCCCCCCTCCGCCACGTTGAAAGGGTTCCGTCATCTCTTTGCGACCTGTCTGGAAAACGGCGGGATGCCGGAGTTTTATCGCCGTTATCTGATGGGGCATTCGTCAGGGCGATCGGCGATCGTGACCTACACCCATCTCAATCAACTTCGCCAGCAGTATGAGCGGGTTGTGCGGACCGAGTTAGCGCCGGTATGGGAGACACTCCGCCAGCGAAGTCGCCAACGGATTGAACCGGCGTCTGACTCAATGCGAACGGATGACGGGACGTCAGCCTGAGCGTGGTCGCGACAGGACGGCCGGAAGATACTCACTCGCCAGCAAATCGAAGCTGACATCGCGATCGACCGGCAGGTCCCGCAACCAGCGGGTGAACTGGTGGAGCAGCAGTCCCGCCGCGATGGTGGCGGCGTAGATGGTGCTTTTGGCGGTGCAGCGGCCGGGTTG
>JBGSUN010000026.1:0-44108 GCA_041753475.1 Planctomycetaceae bacterium
AAGCTCCCGCTGAGCCGCGAGCGCTTCAGCACGCTGGGACAAGTAGCGGCTCAGCGGGAGCTTCGCCCTCCCCAGCTTCGACGATTGAGATTTGAAAGCACGGCCGGAAACGCGAAGTGCAGTGCAAAGTGGCCAGTGAAAAGTGCAAAATGCAAAGTGAGAAGCGAACTCATCGACGCGGAGCGTCGCGGCCCTGCGTTCCCACGCGGAGCATGGGAACGAGTTGTGAATCCGGCACTTGACACTTGACCCTCAGCACTTGACCTCCCTCCCCCGGAGCTTCCCATGTCCGATGATCGCCGCGGTGGAGTGGCCTATCTCATCTTCGATATCGAATCGATCGCCGATGGGGACTTGATCGCCAAGGTACGGTATCCCGACGAGGGTCTCACGGCTTCCGCGGCGACGGCACGGTATCGCAAGGAACTGATGGATGATCTCGGCCGTGATGTCCTGCCGACGACGTTTGTCCTGCCAGCATCCGTCGCGGTGGCGAAGGTCGATGCCAGTTACCGTCTGCTCGATCTGGTGACGCTCGATGCCCCGCAGTACCGGCCGCATGTCATCACACGGCTGTTCTGGACCGGCTGGAATCATTACGGCCGGCCGACGCTCGTCAGTTTCAACGGCCGCGGTTACGACCTGCCAGTGCTGGAACTGGCCGCATTCCGCTACGGTTACGCCGTCCCCGCCTGGTTCAATGTGGAAGCCCGCAGTTTTGAACAGGCCCGTAACCGCTACAACTCTGACGCCCATCTCGATCTGTATGATCTGCTGTCAAACTTCGGCGCGGGCAAGCTCACCGGCGGATTGAATCTGCTCGCGAATCTTATCGGGAAGCCCGGCAAGTCGGGGATGGACGGTTCGCAGGTGCAGGATTACTGGGACGCCGGCGAAAAGCAGAAGGTCAACGATTATTGCCGGTGCGATGTGCTCGACACGTACTTTGTGTTTCTGCGGTCGCGGGTGATGCTCGGCAAGTTGACGGTTGAAGCGGAGCATCAACTCGTCACCGAGACGAAGACTTGGCTGGAACAGCAATCCACAACCATCCCCGCCTATGCGGAATATCTGTCCCACTGGGGCGATTGGCAACCACCGACGGAATAGGTTCACTTTGTTGATATTGTCCGTTCCCCCCGTCTTCGGGGGAGAAGGTGGCCGAAGGCCGGATGAGGGGGCCGAGTGTTTCAATCCGCCCCCTCACCCTCATCCCCGCGGACGGCAATTCTGTTCGGCACGAAATTTGCGCATGCGGCTGACAGTCATAGGATGACTGTCAGAATGGCACTAAAGCGATCGGACATCCAGGGGCAGACGGAGCAGGCGACGCGCAGGCTGCATGCGGTGAAGTTGGTAAGGCCCTTGCGCCGTCTGTCGCGGAATCTGCGCTCGGCTGGCACATCGCGAGATCGGGCCGGCAACCACCAGTTCTTTTACGACCATGACCTGTCGTTGTTGCTGTTGTAGTTCGTCAATCCATCGCTCGACAGTTTGCGGGCGCTGCAGCAGGCGTCGAACTGGAAGGCTGTGCAACGCAAGCTAGGGATTCCCCGAGTCTCGCTGGGGGGCCCTCAGCGAATCGGTCCAGGTGTTCGATCAGGCGCTGGTGCGACCGATCTTGAAGGAATTGGCAGACCTGGCCCGGCCTCACTTGCGGGGGAAGGAAGCTGAAGCGCTGGCCAATCTCACCGCGGTGGATGGTTCGATCTTCAGCGCCTTGCCATGGATGACGTGGGCCTTGTGCCAGGATGCCGCCCATCGCGGTGTGAAGCTGCATCGGCAGTTTTCCGTTGCGAAATGGGTTCCCATCGACGCGGCCATCACTCCGGCCGCCTGATCGGAACCCGCGGCCATGCAGGGCATGCTCCAGCCCGGACTGCTGTACGTCAATGACCGGGGCTACGTCGGTTTCGAACTGATACGCGCGGTGCTGGGCGCGGGTTCGTCGTTTATCTCCCGCGTTCAAGATGACATCGCGGTGCCTGTCCAGGAAGAGCGTGAGCGCTCGCCGGAAGCGGCCCAAGCCGGTGTCATCCGCGACGTGATTGTGCGGCGGCTGGGAACGGCCCATCACAAAGACATTGTCGGCCGACCGATGCGGCTGGTGATCGTGCGCTTCACGGAACGCACCGGTCAGCTCACCGAACTGTGGCTGGTCACCGACCGCTTCGACTTGGATGCCGATCTCGTGGCCATCGCCTATCGCTGCCGATGGACGATCGAACTGTTTTTCCGCTGGCTGAAGTGTGTGCTCGGCGCGCGGCATCTGTTGTCGCACAGGCAGCAGGGCCTCGAGTTGCAGGTGTACGCGGCCCTGATCGTCCGTTTGCTGATCAGCATCCGCACCGGCTCGAAACCGACGAAGCGGATGTTTGAGACCATTCAATTTTATCTGCTGGGCTGGGTGAGCGACGAAGAGTTCGCCGACCATCTGGAGCGCCTGAAAAAATCGTCGCACTGATCTGGCCACCCATCGTGCGCGCACCATGGCCGTGGCCGGTTGGCGCTGCGCCGAAATCGACCCGCGCAGTCCGCAACCGCCTCTGCTCATTTCCCAATCCCCAACGTTTGACATAACATCGTCATCACCACTCCCGATTAACCTTGTCATGACCCACAATTTTACAGAATTGGTGGTTTGTCGGCGGTGGGCCGGGGCGGGGTGGGAGTGGGCGGATGTCTTGTGAGCGCGGGTGGTGGCGTTGAATCGTGATCGAGCCGGCGTGGTTTGGTATTCCGATTACGGGGGAAGTGGTGAACACCAGGGACGGGTTCGGCGTCGTCCCCCTGCGCCCAGGAAGAGCGAATTTCCTCTCGCTTTTTCTGGGCGGTGTGCCAACGTGAGTTCCCTTCAAACGTCTCAAGCGTGGGCGATGACCAACTTTGGTGCCTGTGACCTGGGTGATGCGCGGCGGACGCAGCGGGCGGTGCAGGTCGCCGTGCGCATGGCGGATCATCCGGGCGGATCCTCACCGCAACAGATGCCTGACTGGGCGGAATTGAAAGCCTGCTATCGCTTCTTCAACTCCGCCGCGGTCACGTTCCAGGCCCTGGCGCCGCCGCACTGGGAACAGACCTGTGCGGCGGCGCGGGGACGGGTGCTGATCCGAAATGATACGACGACGATCAGTTACAAAACGCGGCGAGAGGTCAAAGGGTTCACCCGCGGTGGCAAAGGGATGCCGTATGGGTTCCAACTCCATAATGCGTTGATGGTCGACGCCGACAACGGTGCGGTGCTGGGACTGCCGGTCACGAATTTGGACGAGGCGCTGGCCGTCGCCGCGATCTACGAACAACGCTGGCTGATCGAAGAATTGCACAAGGCGATGAAGACGGGTTGTCAGCTCGAAGACCGGCAATACGAGTCGGCTCACCGCCTGGAAGGGGTCGCCGGGATGACGAGCGTGCTCGCCGTGCGGTTGCTGGCCTTGAAGCAACTGGCCCGCTTGGCCCCGCAGACTCCCGCGGCCGACGTGGTGCCCCGAGAATGGCTGCGAATGCTGGAAACACTCCGCCAACGACGGCTCCCCACCGTCCGCGACTTCATCCGCCACCTGGCCGCCCTCGGCGGCTTCCTGATGTGCAAAGGGGACGGCGAACCCGGCTGGATCACCCTCTGGCGCGGCACACAAAAACTCACCACCGCCCTCCAAACCCAAGCCGCACTCAAGAGAAAATGTGGGGCATGACAAGGTTGCCTCAACCGGTGGTACCCGGTTGGACCTGAGTCAACACACCTTGCTTTTGCAGCAATTGAGTAAGCCGCAGCGCGGTCTCCATCGGCCCGACGGTATGCGAACTCGACGAGCCGATGCCGATCTTGAACAGATCGAAAACACTCAGCGACACGCGCGATTGCCTCACCTCAACGGCTCGATCACTCCAGACGGGTTTCCCGCGGGTCATTTTGACATGCTTTTTGACATGTTCCCAGTCGTCGCCAGCCGGAATAGGACGGGATGGCCTGAGTCTTGCTAGGAATCACCGTGGCTCATCAATAGCATTTGATGATCGCAAAACGAAGCTTGGAGCAGAATTAAATGATGTACGGAAGCATGACTCGTCCAAACCGGATCTGGTTTCTTTGTATTCTCGCCGCCTCGACCTCAGGGAATCTGTTGCCCGGGCCGGCGCATGCCCAGGATCCGCCCAAAGCTGAAGAGCGCCCTGCCGTCGCTTCAGCCAATGACTTGACGATCGAAAATGTCCAGGCGCGGCTGAAAAAATTGGAAGACAACAAGGATCTGGATTCCGCTCTTAAGACGAAGTTGATCGAAGCTTACACGAAATCTTTGGAGCACTTGCGAGCGGCAGCCGAGTCCGCCGCCCAAAGCGAGCAAAACGCGAAGCGCACTCGCGAAGCGCCGGAGAGGTTGCAGACACTTAAAGCAGAACTCGCAAAACCACCTTTCGAACAACCTCCGGTCGTTCCACCAGATGCGACTTTGGTGCAAGTGCAGCAGCTTTTGTCTCAAGCCGAAACAGCGTTCAGCGACGCTCAGAAGTCCCTGCAGATACTTCAGGACGAACCGAAACGGCGCGCGGATCGACGACTGGAAATTCCGAAACTGGTCGAAGCGGCGAAACTGCAACTGGCTGAAATCGACAAGCAATTGGAGGCCAAGCCGTCGCCCGATGAGCCCGCCGAATCGGTTGCTGCCGCCCGTCTGCTGCTCGAGTCTCGAAAGCAGGCGCTCAATGCCGAAATCGCCGCCAGTCAAGTCGAGTTGCAATTTTTTGAAGCGACGGGCGAATTGTTGTCCGCACAACGCGATCGGGCCGCGCGTCGGCAGGATGAAGCCGAAACGCAGGTCAAGGCCTTGCGCACTCTCGTCAATGAGAGTCGACGCCGCGACGCCCTGCAGCAAGCGATGGAAGCCTTCAAGACTTCGGCACAAGCTCATCCCGCGGTGCGTAAGATTGCCGATGCCAATGCTGAGCTGGCCCAATTGCGACAGACGCTGGCGGACAAGATCGAGAACACCACGGAAGAACTGGAACAGATCGATCAACAAGTCTCCGCACTGGACAATCAGTTCAAAAAGGTGGCGAATCGCTACAAAACCGTCGGAGCCACCGAGTCGGTCGGGCTGTTGCTGCGGAAACAGCGGGCCGAGCTTCCCAACCTGGAATTGCATCGCCGCAGAATCAAGCAACGTTCGATCGACATTTCTGATGTCTATATGGAGCTGATTGAAGCGGAAGAAAAACGCAACGACCTCGCCACGCTTGATCAAAACGTCAAAGCCATCCTGAACAGCTTGGGTGCGACGGTGGGATCGGAGCGAGAGTTTCTCGGTGAAGAGATTCGGAATGTGCTGGAAGCGCAGCAGAAGCTGTATGACTCGCTCATCGCCGACACGAACATTTATCTCGACAACCTGGTGGAACTGGACGTTCGGCAGCAGGAGTTGATTTCCAGGTCGAGGGAATTCGCCGAGTATTGCGATGAGCGCATTTTATGGATTCGCAGCACGACGGGATTATCGATATCGCATGTGCGCCAGCTCGCCCCATCGTTGCTGTGGCTGACGAGTCGAGAAAACTGGAGTGAAGTCGGCCGGGCGCTGTGGTCCGATGTCCTGAATCATCCGGCACTCACATCGATTGCAGTGCTGTTGTTTGTTCTGCTGGTCGTCGTTCAGCCCCATTTACGGCGAACTACGACTCAGCTTGGCGAACAGGCCATGCGCAGCAACATTATTTCGTACTTGCCGACGCTGCGCGCGTTTTTTACGACAGGGCTCCAGGCATTATTGTGGCCGGGCTTGATGGGATACGTCGGCCTGCGGCTCAGTTCGTCCGAAAGTGGATCGGACTTTGTCGGTTCAATCGGCTACGGACTGAAGGCGACCGCCGTCGTTTTCGGAACAGTGGAATTGTTTCGCCAGGTGTGCCGACGGCGAGGTTTGGGACAAGCTCATTTTGATTGGAGCGAAGGCACGCTGAGTTTGATTCGTTCAACGACCTGGTGGTTCATGGCGTGCGGGTTGCCATTGATCCTGATCGTCACCGTGACAGAGGCCCAGCCCGGCGAAGCCATTAAGAATTCGCTCGGCCGCATCGCGTTTGTGGGGACTCTGGCAGTCTTGATGGTGTGTGTTCATCGTGTGATGCGACCGGTCGGAGGCGCGTTTGAATCCATTTATGCGGCCAATCCACAAGCCTGGACCAGCCGCATGCAGCAGGCCTGGCATGCCTTGTCATTGAGCGTGCCACTGTCTCTCGGCGGACTGGCGCTAAGTGGTTATTACTACACTGCCTTTCAGCTCGCTTTTCGATTGCTGGCGACCTTGTGGCTGGTGTCGGGTCTGTTGATTGTCCATGCCGCTCTCATTCGGTGGTCGCTGCTGTCCTACCGCGCTTTGGCAATGCGACAAAACCGGGAGCGGCGGGCCGAGGCCGCGGCCGCAGCTGGTCCTGCTGCCTCTGCGGCTCCGACTCCCGGAAAAGTTCAGCCCGAGTTCAAACTTTCCGACATCAATAAGCAGACCCGCAAGCTCCTGCAACTGGGATTGGTTGTGGGACTCACGGCCGGCTTATGGCTGGTCTGGGGTGATGTTTTACCGGCACTCGGCGCGCTGCGGCATGTCGAGTTGTGGATGGTGGAATCGACGACCACGAGCGGTTCCACCACGACGACAGTCATGCAGCCAATCACTTTGGCCAACGTGCTCCTGGCGGCGATGATCGCGTTACTGACGTTCGCCGCCGGACGCAATTTACCGGGTCTTCTGGAGATCACCATTCTTCAACGACTGCCGCTGGATCCCGGTGCGCGTTATGCAATTACAACGGTTTGCAAATATGCCATCACCGCTGCGGGGTTGGTTAGCGCGTTTGGAGTCATTGGGATCGGCTGGTCGAAAGTGCAATGGCTGGTGGCCGCGATCGGGGTCGGCTTGGGCTTTGGTTTGCAGGAAATCTTCGCGAACTTTGTCTCGGGTTTGATTCTGCTGTTTGAGCGTCCCGTGCGACTGGGGGACATCGTGACCGTGGGAGAAGTAACCGGTCAGGTCACGCGCATCCAGATGCGCGCCACCACGATCACCGATTGGGACATGCGGGAATTAGTTGTGCCCAATAAAGAATTCATCACCGGACGCTTAATGAACTGGACGCTGTCCAGCACTGTCTCCCGCATGAGCATTGCGATTGGCGTGGCTTACGGAACCGATCCGGACATCGTTCGCAAACTGTTGATGCAGATCGCGACGCGACATCCTCTGGTTCTTAAAGACCCGCCCCCGCACGCACTCTTCGATGATTTCGCGGTCAGCACATTGAACTTCGTGCTCCGCGTCTACATGGCTAAACGCGACGTGTACATTGATCTGAGGCACAGCTTGTTGACAGAAATCGCCACCGAATTTAACCAGGCGGGAATCGAAATCGCGTTCCCGCAACAGGACATTCACATCCGCTCCGCGGTACCGCTGTCGTCTCCAATAGAGCAGAACGGCCGAGACGCAACGACGAGCTCGAAAACCGGATAAATTGATCTCTACAAGCCGAAAACATGACAGGCGTCTTATCGATCATCGCACCCAGCTTTAATAAAGGCTGGGCTTCTGACGGGGAACCTCAGCGCATGGCCGCGCGGGTTTCTTCCCATTGGTCGATGGTCATGATGACTTCGCGGGCCTGGCTGCCGTTGAAGCCGCCGACGACGCCGTCTTCCGCCATCCAGTCGATCATTCTTGCACCGCGGCCGTAGCCGACACCGAGAGCGCGTTGCAGCAGGCTCACGCTGCCTCGGCCTTCGCGGATGATGACTTCGACGGCTTGATCGTACAGATCGTCCCGTTCGCGCGGCTCGTTGCTGGACTTGCCGGCGGACTTGGCGGCGGTCGTCACCTGGGCGATTTCCGCGTCGTATTGCGGCGGTTGATCGCTGTAGTACTCAATGACCCGGTTGACTTCGTCATCGCTGACGAACGTCCCCTGCGCACGGTTCAGATTGCTTGTCCCCGGGGCGAGGTACAGCATGTCGCCGTTGCCGAGGAGTTTGTCCGCGCCGCCTTCATCGAGGACCACGCGGCTGTCGACCCGGCTGGACACCTGGAACGCAATGCGGGCCGGCAGGTTCGATTTGATCAGGCCGGTGATCACATCGACCGTCGGCTTCTGCGTTGCTAACACGAGATGGATGCCGACCGCACGAGACTTCTGCGCGAGGCGGATGATGTGCGCTTCGACATCCTTGCCGGACGTCATCAACATGTCGGCCATTTCGTCGGCGATGATCACGATGTACGGCATTGTCTCGGGAATCAGATCGGCTTCGTCGGAATCGGGTTCGATGTCGAGCTTGTCGAGAATCTTGTCCTTGCCGAGTTTGTTGTAGCTGTCGAGATGCCGGACGCCGACGCGGGCCAGCAGATCGTACCGTTCTTCCATCTTGTCGACGGCCCAGCCGAGCACGGCTTCGGCCTTCTTCATGTCGGTGATGACCGGGTGCATCAAGTGCGGGATGCGCATGTACGGGCTGAGTTCGACCATCTTCGGGTCGATCATCAGCATCTTCACCTGCTGCGGACTGCGGGTCATCAGCATCGACAAAATCAGCGTGTTGAGGCACACGCTCTTGCCGGTGCCGGTGCGACCGGCGATCAGCAAGTGCGGCATCTTCGCCATGTCGACCACCAACGGCTTGCCGCTGACGTCCTTGCCGAGGAACAACGGAATCCGCTTCGATTCGGCTTCCGCCCGGCAGTTCTGCAGCAGTTCCTTCAGGCGGACCATCACACGGACATCGTTGGGAACTTCGACGCCGACGGTGTTCTTGCCGGGGATCGGTGCGACAACCCGGACCGACGGCACACGCAATGCGATGGCCAGGTCATCGGCGAGCGCAGTCACCTTCGACAACCGCAGTCCGGCTTCGAGTTCCAGTTCAAACTGCGTGATCACCGGGCCGGTGTCGATCTCGACGACCTTTACGTTCAGCCCGAATTCCTTGAACGTGCGCTCCAGCACAATCGCGGCGGCCTGCGCTTTTTGAGCGAGCAGTTCGTACGGAAATTCTTCAGCGTCGTCGAGCATCTGCTCGGCGGGGAGTGCAAAGACCGGCGTCAAAACCTCTTCCACCGCCAACGGCAACGGGGCGACAGGAATGGGGACCGGCGCCGCGACGGGAACGATGTCCGCGAGGGTCTCGACGGGTGGCTTCCAGTCCACCGGGGGATTCACTTTGATCGGCGCGCGGTTTTCCGGAACGAGGGGTTCCTCGTCATCCAGGTCCGTGCCCGCCGCTTTGACGACCACGGAGGCAGAGGCGATGTCCGCCACCGGAATGGTGTTCGCAGACTTTGTTGGAGTCACGGCAACAACCGGCGGAGTCGGAGTGACGGTCTTGACAACAGGCGCTGCGACGACCGGAGCGGGTACCGGTTCGATGACGGCCTCGGTCGGCGTCGTAGGTTCTTCCTGCGTCACCGTTACCGGGCGGAACGCGAGCCGGTCCCAGAGGGTAAACGGCGTGAGGCAGAACCAGACTGCGGACCGAACTAGCCGCAACTCATTCGCGAGGACCAGCCCCGCGAGTAGCGTTGACGTGAGAATGATCCATACACCCGTCGGTTGCAGCCGTTCTTCCAGCAGCACGGCTCCCCAGGCACCGACGTATCCGCCGTTTCCGACAGGCGGGCTGGCAGCATGAACCGATAACGGTTGCCCATGCACGGCGACCACGATGGTCGTCAAAACCATCATCGAGCCGCAGAACCGGACAATCGGATCACGCAGACCGTCGCGGGAGAACAGCCGGAACGACCAGACGATCATGAACGCCGGCAGCAGGTACGCCCCGAGGCCGAGCAGTTCCCGCAGGACGTGTGTGGTGAACGCGCCCGCTTCACCGCCGATGTTGCGGACGACATCGCGCGGGGGATAAACCGTGGTAGCAGGATGATCGGCGGCGTCAAAACTCAGCAGACACAAGCCGAGCCAGACCGCGCCGGCCAACAGGCCGAGTCCCAGCAAATCGGTGCGTAGTCGCTGAAAGTCGAACATCATGCTCACGATTCGACCGGGAGTCACCGGTCGGGGTCACCTGAAAATCGTCATCACCGTTACGACCGGAGCGATTCACCCTCAGACAGGCCTTCGGGCGCGAAACTCCGTCATGTAAACTTAGCACAGGAATCGCGCGGTGTTGCGATTCGGCAACACGACCCGTGGCGAAACGGCAACCCACATTGGGGTGAATCCCGATGTTCCGGTGGTGAGGATCGCACCGGATAGGAATCATTGATCGCTTCGCGGTTTCGCGCCCCGCGCTGAGTCTGTCACAGTGTCTACGAAGTCACTGGGAAGAGATCAGCGCGGGGCGCGAAACCGCAAAGCGATGTTTGGGGGCGGGTTGTGACGCCGCGGGGGCTCGGTAAAGTGGTGGAGAACATCGATTCAACACCGGGACCATGTGATGCTGAAACACATTCCGCCGATTCTGTCACCCGCGTTGTTTTCCATTCTGATGCGGATGGGGCATGGCGATGAACTCGTCCTTGCGGATGGCAACTTTCCCGCCGAGGGCATGGGGCCGGAAGTCGTGCGGGCGGATGGTCATGGTGTGCCGGTCATTTTGGATGCGATCCTGCAATTCTTCCCGATCGACGATTTCGTGGACGACCCGGCGCTGGTGATGCAACCCGTCGACGCGAAGACGCCCGAGCCGCCGATCTGGGCCGACTTTCGCCGATTGATCGTGCAGCATGAACAACGTCCGCTCGATATCCGGCCGCTAGATCGCTTCGAGTTTTACGATCGGGCGCGGAAGGCGTTCGCGATCATCGCCACGGGAGAGACGGCGATCTATGCGAATCTGATTCTCAAGAAGGGCGTGGTGCTCGCAAAGTAGCCCTGTCGCTCCGCGACAGGAATCGCCGGTGTAGACAAAGCGTGGGGACAAAACCAGCTTTCCTGCCGCGGAGCGACAGGGCTACAAAAGACGGCTGTTCCATCGCATCTCGTGCGGTGACACGGTATCTTCAGACGCATCGATCCCATCCGATGGATCGTCCCACCTGAATTTTGGAGATGGCCTCGTGAAAGTTCGGTTCTGTTGTGCTGCTCTCGTCTGCCTTGTCTCCGCGACGGTTTCCGCCGCCGATAACACGCCCCCGGAAGGCTTCACCGCGGTCTTCAATGGGAAAGATTTCACCGGCTTTCACGGCGTGGGCACGGAAGACCCGCGGAAGATTCAGGCCCTGACCGACGCCGAACGGGCCGAAAAATTCGAGAAGAGTCAGGCCGATCTCAAGGAACACTGGAAGCGACAACGGCGAACTGGTCAACGACGGCAAAGGTCTCTACATGACCACCGACAAGGACTACGCCGACTATGAACTGCACGTCGAGTGGAAGCTGATTCCGCACGGCGACAGCGGTGTGTATCTCAAAGGCACGCCGCAGGTGCAGATCTGGGATTACACCGACGAGGACTACATCAAGCGGTTCATGGCAAACATGGGCTCGGGCGGCCTATGGAACAACTCCGCGGGATCGTCAGCGAAGGACCCGTTGGTGCTGGCCGACAAGCCGGTTGGCGAGTGGAACAAGTTCCGCATCCTGCAAGCCGGGGCGCGGACGACCGTCTATCTGAACGACAAACTCGTCGTCGATCGAGGCATCCTCGAAAACTACTTCGACAAGAACAAAACGCCGCTGCCCTACAAAGGCCCGGTGCAACTGCAAACGCACGGTAACGAAGTCCGCTGGAAGAACATCTACGTCCGCGAGCTGTCCGTCGAAGAAGCCCAGAAGGTCGCGCTCGGTTCCGATGAAGGCTTCACGAAGTTGTTCAATGGCACCGACCTCACCGGTTGGGCCGGAGCCGTTGAAAACTACGAAGTTGTGGACGGCGTGATTCGCTGCAAGCCCGGCAAAGGGGGCGTGCTCCACACCAAGGATGAATACGCCGACTTCGTGGCCCGCGTGGAATTCAAATTGCCGCCCGGCGGCAACAACGGTCTCGCCATTCGCTACCCCGGCACCGGTGACACGGCTTATGTCGGGATGACCGAGTTGCAGATCCTCGACACCGAACATCCGAAGTACGCCAAGCTCGACCCGCGCCAAGCCCACGGATCGGCGTATGGTATGGCGGCCGCGCACCGGGGCTATCACCGCCCCGTCGGCGAGTGGAACTTCCAGGAGGTGACCGTGAAGGGTTCGACGATCAAGGTCGAACTCAACGGCAGCGTGATCCTCGACACCGATCTGAGCAAGATCACCGAGTACATGGCGAACTCACCGCATCCGGGCAAGGACCGCACCACCGGCTTCTTCGGTCTCGCGGGTCACTCCGACCCGGTTGAGTTCCGCAACGTCCGGATCAAATCGTTGAAGTAACGGTTTCGGCCACGATGCATCACACTGAAGCCCAGGGATAGGGATTGCGATCCCTGGGTTTCTTTTTATCCATTAAGAATCTTCGTCGCCCGTTCTTCCGTCGTCCCGACTTCGTTGATTTTCAATCCAAAATTTTCGCCAATCTTCACCGCCTCGCCGCGGCAATAGCGCGCGTTGTTGACGTAGAGATCGAGCAGCGCTTCACACGACTTAGGAAACGAAATCAGCGTCCCCGAGGAGATGCCGAGCAGTTGCGACACGGTGATCTTCTTCTCTGCGAGTCGCACACTCACCTGAACGGGGAGTGACCGCAGTCGAATCAAGGGATCGGGCCCAGCGGATTCGGGAACAGGAACGGGAAGGGGGTTCAGCGCGGCGGCGGATGGCGTGGCTCCGACTTTCGGCGCTTCACTGCTGCCTGTTTCAAACTGCGGCTTGGCCAGCGGCCAGAGGACCAGCAGCGATCCGGCCGGTTGTCCACTGATCTCCGTCACGTTGAGCGTCATCGTCGCCGCCCAATCCACGGGCTGACATTGCTCAACAAAGTACAGCAGACGCGGCACTTTCAACGTGGCATACCGCGATGGTTCCAAGTCCGGCGGGAAGAGATTCATCGACCATTCCATGGCCAATGTGTCCAGCCGCGATTTCTGACTCTCGTTCGGCGTGGCATACCATTCAGGTAAGGGTAGGTCATCGGGGATCAGTACGGCTAATCCTTGCCCGGCAAGTTCAAAGATGGCGATCAGCCCACGCCCCTGAAACGCGGTTGGCGGAGCATCCGGAGTCCACCCGCCGGAATCGCCAGGTGTCAGGGTCCACGGCATATCAAAGCATTGCGCGAACGACTCGGTCAGCGCAGCCGCGTTCTCGGTGATCGCACTGATAATCTGCTCGACATTCGCTTCCGTCAGCATTCCAGGCATCCTTTGCCACAGCGCACGGCCGGTCCTTCGGCCCAGACAGCCATTCCCTTGAAGAAATCGGCACATCCGGCCCCAAAACTTGTAAGCGATTGCGGACTAGGAAAAATGCGTTGAGATTTCCGGAGAAGAAGTCTTCCTAGGCAACCTATTTTCCCTGGTGTGTTGTAGGCCCCCAGAAGCCCAGGGATTGCGATCCCTGGGGCTCTCCAAATCTGATGGGATACAAGCGCTGAGGCCCGCAGATCGCAAGCATGGGTGGTGAATCTCAGAACTCACAACCATGGACCATCCGCCTCCCTCGCAACTCCTCTAGACCCAGCTGGTTCCGTGCGGTCTAATTCCTCTCGATTCAGAACTGTTCGACGCAAGGAAGCGCTCGGTTGGATCGTCTGCTGAAACTTTGGCCGTTTGTCCGGCCGCATGGTCGTCTCCTGATCGTGGCTCTGCTGGGAGCGGTGGTCGCGTCCGGGCTGTGGGCCAGTGCGCTGCTGCTCACATTCCCGATCACCAAAGTGCTGATGCAGCAGCAAAGCCTGGGTGAATTCGTTGCGGCACGCATTGAGTCCGCGCAGAAAAAGTCGGATGAAAATTCGACACGTCTGGCGACCATCGCGGCTGAACTGACAGCACTTGATGAGCGGGGTGAGCGCAACAGTGAGCGTTATCTGCTTCGTCTTCAGGAACGATCCAAAGCCCAGGCCCATCTCAGTCTCGCCGCGCGCGACGAGTGGTGGTATCGGCAACTTGAACATTATCTTGTTCCGCTGTTTCCAGTCGATCGTTTTCAGACACTCGCGTTCCTCTTCGTTTCGCTGCTGGTGGTCTCATCGCTGCACGGTATTGCTGTCTATTTCCAGGAAGTCTGGATCGGGATGGTGGTGCATCGGTCGTTGCGATCGCTGCGGACAAAACTATTCCGGACGACGTTGGAACTCGATGCCCAGACACTGGGAGTTGAGGGAACGCCCGCGCTGATGTCGCGGTTCACCAATGACCTCACCGGCATCTCGCAGGGACTGACGTTGCTCGGCGGCAAGATCGCGCTCGAGCCCCTCAAAGCCGCCGCGTGCCTCACTTCCGCGTTCGCGATCAACTGGCGGTTGACACTCTTCTCGCTGGTGTGTGCTCCCATCGGCGCCTTCGTCTTCGCTCGCTTTGGGAAAAAGCTGAAGAAAGCTAGCCGCCGGCAAATGGAAACCATGGCCCGGTTGTATGCCGTCATTCAGGAAACGCTCGGCTCTTTCCGGGTGGTGGCGGCGTACGGCAACGCCCGCTGGCATCGCCGACAACTCACCGCCGAGAGCCGCAACTACTTCCGCAAAGCGATGCAGATCAATCGCATCGACGCGCTGGTGAACCCCACGGTCGAAATGCTCGGCATCGCCGCCGCTTGTCTAGCCATTTTGCCCGGGGCGTATCTGGTCCTCCGCGGCAAGACCTCGATCTTCGGCGTGCAGCTCACCGCCGCCCCGATGGATATCGCGGAACTGGCGATGCTCTACACTTTGCTGGCGAGTGTCCTCGATCCCGCCCGCAAACTGTCGAGCGTCTTTTCGAAGCTGAAGAAATCCTTTGCCGCGTGTGATCGGGTCCTCGCCTGGATGAATCGGCAGCCGTTGCTCGCGACAGGTTCGGAACCCACGATCGCGATACGGCATCACCAGGCGATCGAGTTTCATGATGTGACCTTCGTTTATCACGCCGCCGATGACACCACCGTGCGCGAACCGGCCTTGCACGAGGTTTCGTTACGCATCGAGTTTGGCGAAGTCGTGGCCATCGTGGGGGGCAACGGCTGCGGCAAATCGACCCTTGTCGGCATGCTTCCGCGGTTCTTCGATCCGCAACAAGGATCGCTGCGCATTGATGGCGTGGACGTCCGTGCCATCTCGTTACCATCCCTGCGGAATCAACTCGGCTGGGTACCGCAAGAGTCGCTGTTGTTCAACCAGTCGATCGCGGAGAACATCGCCTTCGGCAACCCTCAGGCCACACGAACACAGATTGATGACGTGGCCCGCCGCGCGCACGTGCTGGACTTCACCACGGCTTGGCCGCAGGGTTTGGACACGCCCGTGGGCGAGAAAGGGCAACGCCTCTCCGGCGGGCAACGCCAGCGTGTCGCCCTCGCTCGGGCCATGCTGCGTGACCCCGCGATTCTCGTGCTGGATGAAGCCACCTCCGCCATCGATGCGCAGAGTGAACGCTTGATTTACGAAACGCTCGGGAGCTTCGTCCGAGGTCGGACCACCTTCATTATCACCCATGCGATGCCCGCCGTGCTGCAAACGCTGGTGACGAAAGTCGTCGTGATGGACCAGGGCCGCGTACTCGCAGTCGGTTCGCATGCCGACCTGCTCCGCACCTGCCCGGTTTACACGACCCTCGCCGCCGCCCAGCAAGCCCGCCGCGCTGCGTGATTCATTCTTTCTGAGCCGCGACCGTGAGGGAGCGCGTTCATCAACGATCAAAAAGAACACGCTCCCTGACGGTCGCGGCTCTGACCGGAATTCATCGACCGAACACCAACTCCGCGCGCACCGGCCGATGATCCGAACCGACTCCATGCTCCACCATACGACTTGCCACACCCACATCACGACTTGGCAAAATGTGATCGATCGGAATGACGGCGAACGGTCCCAGCGTCGGCCATGTCGGATGGAGGCCGAACCCGAGACTGCTGTCGCGCAAACCGCCGTCGTGACACAACCGGCGAAACGCATGCGACCACGGCGACGCGTTCAAATCTCCGGCGACCACAATCGGTCCAGCATGCTCCGCACAGTAGGTGGCGACACGCTGCAATTGCTCATCGCGCGACGCCGCATTGAACGACGAAATCGGTGGCAATGGATGCGTGGCGATCAATTGCCAGGTGTGATTGCCCTCGAGCGGAAAATCGACAATCAAACTCGGCAACTGCTGACGACCAAAGGAGCGATGGTTGAGGTGCGTCCAAGGTTTGCGCGACAACACGCCGATGCCGAAGCTGCCCGCTTCCGGTTCAAACAGCATGTGCGGATAGACATCGCGCAGTCTCTGTAACCGCTCGGCCCAGTCATACGTCACTTCCAACAGTACGACGACATCGGTCGGCATTTCCCGCAACAATGCCAGCACCCGTTCCGGTTCCGTGTTGTGGCAGAACACATTGCACACCCGCAACGTGGTTCGATGGCCCTCCGTCGGAACCGCACGCGGCCAGTGATATGGGACGAGGAACGACAGGCAACCCACCAGCATCAGCGTGGTGACCGTCGCGGCGATGCGATCCCGTTTCCGCCACAATCCCACCGCACAAATCGCCAACCCCACAGTCTGATACGGCAGAAAATGAGCCGCGAGATCCAACACCCACCACCACGCCCCGCATGCTCCGGCAATCGACCCGACGGCAAACAACGCCGCCCACCAGCGCCAACGCGATGAAGTCGATGGCTTCGGCTCGGGTTTGGAGAACGTCATCCAATGATTCTCGCATCACACAATTTCAAACTCCGACAGGATTCCATCGGATTACGAAATCCAGCCCCACAACTCCATCAGGGTGATGCTGCCGAAGCCGTAAAACAGGACGATTTTAGTGGTTCCTTTCCCAAAGATCGGGCCGACGACATAGCTGGAATCAACCACCAGTACGCCGGGCAGAATTGGGAAGCACCAGTTCACTCCGGCCTTGGGTCCACCCGGAAGAAGTTCGATGGGCTTCACCTTCCCAGCTCCCTGCCGTTCCCATTCAATGAATTTTGCATTGGTTCTTTCCGCGTCGTTGTACAAGCGCTGAGCCAACACCGACATCTCACGCTGATGTGCGAACCATCCCCCGATCCACGTAACGAGATAGGCCGCAATGATGACGGTGATGATTCGGGCGTGACGTCTCATGGAACATCTCTATGAACGGACCGCTATGCAGCATACACGAAAGCGGTTAAGAGAATCGCCGCTTTCCGCATTGACCCCGAACGGGGTCGCAGAAGGTAGCCGGTGGTCGCAGCGCAGCGAAGACCACCGGACCGCGGACAAGAGTGAATCGCACCCCGGCGGGGTGCCAGCAGCGCGTGATTCCAGCCGTCTGGCACCCCTTCAGGGTGCGTCTCTGTTTGGCGACGTTTTCCGGGGATATCGCTATCGCTCAATCCCCGGCTACCGTCTGTGATCCCTTCGGGATCAATGCCCTGCTACTCATCGGAGACGACAACATCTTCCTTGGCGGCGTCGTCAACACCATCCTCTTGATTCGCGGCTGTGTCATCCACGGTAACTTTGCTCTCCTTCGCTGCCGTCTTCGCCCGTAGGACTTTGTTCGCGACGCGCGCAATTTTCTTGCGGGCTTCGTCCGCCTTGTCGCCTTCCATCACTTCGCGCTTGATGACTTCGGCCACCAGCGCCACCTTGATTTCCTCCGAGTCGATTCGCACGTCCGGAGACACACGCCGGAGTTCGCGACGGATGACATCCAGAACGGGATCGGTTAGCAGCATTGCTCCCAGGAAAAAGCGACTCAGTGCCTGCTTCTGACTGTGATACTCACCGAGAACCGATTTGAGCCAACCTTCTTTTGCAAAGAGGTATAACGCTTCAATATCTTTTGCGCTCTTCGGGTTCAAGGCGGCAAAATCGATTTCCACGACCAGATCAAAATCAATTGGTTTGGCGAAGGTCACCTTGTACACACGCCACAGCGCGCCGTTGGTGAGAACAACCCAATCGACTCCTTGATTTGCCGCGTAATCGACGGCTTGCTTGACGAACTGATCTTTGAGATCGAGGCCAATCGCTTTCACTTCGATCAGCATTTGCAGAACGCCGTCGAGCTTGGTCGCCAAGTCGCAAAAAGTCCCGCGGATAGCATGCTCTGATGTGATTTCCGAATACTTGTCATAGCCAAAAATCTCGGCGAGCATATCCACAACAATCGTCACGGTATCCGACTCGCCCACGTCGCGCGATTTTGCTGCTGCCAGAATCGGCTGGAATCGTTTGATACCAGCGGCGATGCGGTCCGCGACTCATGATGGCACAGCAAGCATGATTTTCTCGCTGGGTAGCAGGCGTGTGGAAAAGGTGGGCGCACGAACAGAATTCTGACTGGCTCGATGGGGCAGAGTCAAGCTACATTGAGAATGGAAAGAATGGTTTCATCTCAGCCATTCTGGTGAAAATGTTGGCGATGGAGAGCATCATGAATGCAACGACGACGCAACTGCTCGATGCCGCGCTGACGTTGAATCAAGGTGACCGAGTGGAACTCGTCGAAGCGCTGATTGCTTCGCTCGAACCGCCAGAACCCGTGCCGTTTGATGTGGCCTGGCAACCAGTCATCGAGCGGCGGGCGGCGGAAGTCCGATCCGGACAGGTGACGCCGGTCCCGTGGGCCGAGGTCAAACGCCAAGCCCGGGAGTAAACCGGTGCGGGACGTGTGTTTCACCCGGAAGCTCAGGCGGAATATTGATCGGACGCTCTTTGCCTTTGACCCCGAACGGGGTCGTAGAGGGTAGCCGGTGGTCGCAGCGCAGCGAAGACCACCGGAACGCGGACAAGATGGAATCGCACCCCGGCGGGGTGCCAGCAGCGCGTGACTCCAGCCGTCTGGCACCGCTGCAGAGTGCGTCCCTGTTTGGCGACGTTTGCCGGGGATATCGCGGGCGCTCAATCCCCGGCTACAGTCTGTGATCCCGATCGGGATCAGGAATTCGCGAGTGGCTCCCCGCCGTAACATCTGCCCCGCGGTCATGTTAGAATGCGCGTGAGTGATCGGATGCGAAAGGGAGTTCGAAGCGAGTGGCAACGGATGATTTAACGCCGTCTCAGCGGGCGGCGGTCGAGCATTATGAGGGGCCGCTGCTGGTCCTTGCCGGGCCAGGGTCGGGGAAGACGCGGGTGATTACCCGGCGGATTGCCCGGCTGGTGGACCGGGGCGTGTCGCCGTGGGAAATCCTGGCGATCACGTTCACCAACAAAGCCGCGCGGGAAATGGCCGAGCGCGTCGAACGGCTGTTGCCCGGGCGTCGCATGTGGGTCACCACGTTCCACAAATTCTGTGCGCGACTGCTGCGCGAACGGGGCGAAGCCGTCGGGTTGCAGCCGAATTTTTCGATCTTCGATACATCGGATCAACAACGCCTGTTGAAGCAGGTGCTGCACGATGAAGACATTGATGCGACGCACTTCCCGCCGAACAAAATCGGCTGGCAGATCAGTCAGGTGAAGAACGAACTCATCACGCCGGAGACGTTCAAAGCCCGGTTTGAAGAGCGCGTCGGCAACCACATGGAAGCCGTCGTCGCGCGGGTTTATCCGAAATACCAGCAGCGGTTGATTGAGGCGAACGCGGTCGATTTCGATGATCTGCTGGTGCACGTCGCGCTGCTGTTGCAGGAGCAGGACGATCTGCGGGCCGAGTGGGATCAACGCTTCCGTTACATTCTGGTCGACGAGTATCAGGACACGAACCGCGCGCAGTATCAGATTGTCGCCGCGCTGTCGCAAGTCTTTCCGAACCTGTGTGCGACGGGTGATCCCGACCAATCGATCTACGGGTGGCGCGGCGCGCAGATCGAGAACATTCTGCGATTTGAACGGGACTTTCCGCAGGTCGCGGTGATCCGTCTCGAAGAAAACTTCCGCAGCACGCCGGAGATTCTGCGCACGGCGGATGCGCTCATTGCCCACAACAAACAGCGCAAAGTGAAAGTGCTGCGGACCGATAACGAGTCCGGTCCGGAAGTCGAACTGCGGTTGTTCCTCAACGGTCGTGAAGAAGCGGAAGGAATTGCGGCGGACATTCGCCGGCAGGTGGAAGCGGGCGATCGCCGGTGGTCCGACTTCGCGGTGTTCTATCGAGTGAATGCGTTGTCGCGGTCGTTGGAAACGGCGATGGCCCGGGCGCGGGTGCCGTATCAAGTCGCCGCCGGTGTCGCGTTTTATGAGCGCAGCGAAGTCAAGGATTTGATCGGGTATCTGCGGATCATCGACAACGATCGGGACCGCATGGCGTTCCTGCGCGTGGTGAATACGCCGCCGCGGGGGATTGGCAAGACGACGGTCGACAAGCTGATGAAGTGGGCTGATTCGGCATCGGTCCCGCTGCTCGATGCCGCGCGATGTGCGGATCAGATTCCGGGTTTGTCGAAACGGGCTGTCACCGCGCTGCAACAGTTCGCCGGGTTGATCGACGAGTTTGCGGCGAAGTCCTACGGCCCGGTCGCCGAGACGCTGGTCGAGATTGTCAGCCGGATTGGTTATCAGCGCGACAATGCCCTCCAGTCAGAAGAAGACCTGCAGCGTAAAAGCAACGTCGATGAACTCATCGCCGCGGCCCGGCACTACGACGAAACCGGGGGCGATGAAGCCTCGCTCGGCGGCTTCCTCGAAACGGCCAGCCTCGCGCAGGACCTTGATGCGCTCGAAACCGATCTCGGTGCCGTCACACTGATGACGTTGCACGCGGCCAAGGGGCTGGAGTTTCCGTGCGTCTACATTATTGGTGTCGAGCAGAACCTCATTCCGCATGAACGATCACTGCGGAATTATGAGCCGAAAGAGATCGAAGAAGAACGGCGGCTGTTGTTCGTCGGCATCACCCGGGCCGAGCATCATCTGGTGATGACGCACACCTGCCGACGGGATGTCCACGGCCGCGAGTTGTCGACCATCCCGAGCGATTTTCTCAACGAGATGCCGTACACGAATGTGGACTGCACGCGCGGCGTGGGCACATGGTCGCAGGAAGAGGAATCGCAGGAGGTTGACGTCGATGATCGGCTCGCAGCCCCGGCTCCAAAGCTGGCGGCGCTGAAATCGATGTTGCCAAAACTCACCACCGGGGCAGCGTTGGAATCCGGAAATTCCCGATCTGTGGAAATTCCATGCGGCTTCCGTGTCGGGATGGCGGTGCGTCATCCGAGATACGGATTAGGAACCGTCATCGAGATGTCCGACGGTTACGCGCGAAATCGAATTCTCAAGGTCGAGTTCGCGGACGATGGCCGGCAGGAAAGTTTCATCGCCAGCAAATGCCCGCTGCAACCGGTCGGCCTGCGCTAGCGGGACCACCACCTGCACACAAACGGCAAGAACGGTACACGATGGCCGTTTCCGCGGATTTCATCATTTTTGAATGGTAAGGGATTGCAGGGCCATTCTCAAAGCGATATATCGGAGTCACCATTCCTCAGCCGCTGAATCTAACAGCGGGGATCACGCGTTCCAGCCGGAGATAGAGATCATGGTTGAACTGCGAGTTGGGTTCGTACAAGGTTGGAGTCGCTGGGCCGCGGGAAGTGTCGGTGCGCTGGCGCTGGCAGCCGCGAGCATGGGGACACAACCTCCGACAGACGAGGCGGTCCGCATGACCGTCCCCATGGCCCCGGCGTTATCCGCCCGTTCATTAGAGCGGGCTCCGCTGGTGCAGATTCGCGACGCCGATGCCTGGGGCTATGGTTGTGCGAATCACTCTGATCCCAACATTCCCTGTGCGATGTATGCCCCCGGTTACAAGCCGAAGGTGGAGCACGAAGACACACCCAGTCCCAGCCAGCGGGGCGAGTACAACGTTCAGAACCCGTTGTGGAAATGGCCGCAACCCGGCGGTGCCGGTTCCACGGTCGACATTTCCTACA
Source organism: Planctomycetaceae bacterium (assembly GCA_041753475.1). GTDB lineage: Bacteria > Planctomycetota > Planctomycetia > Planctomycetales > Planctomycetaceae > DSVQ01. The sequence continues at coordinate 21,914 of JBGSUN010000026.1, forward strand.
GCTACTCGAACTTGCTCAATGGGGGCATGACGGGGATCACTGCCGGGGAATTGGAATCGGCTGTGGAAGAGGCGTTATCGGTCTGGGCGACATACGCGCCGCTCAACTTCACGGAAGTCGATGATTCCGGCCCGCTGCCGAGTTTTCTGGACCTCGACTATCCTCCCGGAAGCACGCCGAACTTGCGGTTCGGCCATCATGCGATTGATGGTGGTTCGGGGGTTCTGGCGCATGCCTATTTCCCGTCGGGTTCCGGCCTGGCGGGCGATTTGCATTTTGACAACGGAGACAACTGGGGAGTGGCCCCCGGCGGCGGCAAAATCGACTTCCTGGAAGTCTGCGTGCATGAAATCGGCCATGCACTGGGACTCGGTCATCAGAATCCACCGCCGCAAGCCATCATGAACCCCTTCTATGGGGCACGGTATTCCGGCCTCGGTACGGCGTTTCTGCTATTCGACGACCAGAACGGCATCAAGCGAATCTACGGAAACAGTTGCGCGGTGCGGTCGATTGCCGATCGCGCTAAACTGCTGCCGTTTGCGGCAGGAATCAAGCTCGGTGCTGTCGCAGCACCGGAGCGGCTCTACACGGATCTGCGAGTTTATCGCGACCGTGTCCTGCAATCGTCTCCGGCCGGTCGGCAACTTGTCGCGGCGTACTATCAACATGGACCGGAAATCATTCAGGTCCTGGCGAAGCGTCCGGATTTGACCGTTCAGGCCTTGGAACTCCTCGCCGCAATCCAGGAGCCGATCACCCGGCGTGATGCAAAAACAGAGGTGGTGACGCTGCCCAAAGCGACGTTTGCCAAAGGAGTGGGCTTCATGACGAGACTGGAAGAAATGGTCTCGGACGATGCCCGCTCAGCGCTCGTTGCTGCCCGGTCCGTGCTGGATGCCGCGCAGACGGTCGATGGCAACACGGTTTCGCTCAACTTCCACGCGGCGAAGTAGTCCTTCGAACCATCATATTCTTCGGGAAGCCCAGGGATTGCGATCCCTGGGTTTCTTTTTGACGGGACTACGCAGCAAACCGCCTCTGCCGGAATTGATCGAGCGCCACGGCCGCCACGATGATCACGCCGAGGATGATGTCCTGCAAAGAGTTGGATACTTCCAGTTGCGTGCAGCCGCTGGCGATCACGGCCATCAGCGCGGCTCCGGCCAGTGTTCCCATCACCGACCCGCGACCGCCGGAAAGGCTGCCGCCGCCGATGACTACCGCTGCGATCACCCGCAATTCCAGACCGGCACCGGAGGTGGGGTTCCCGCTCCGCAGTCGGGAAAACTGGTAGATCCCGGCGAGGCCGACAAACAGCCCGGCCAGAGTGTAAACGGCGATGCGGGTTCCCAACACATTCACGCCACACAGCCGCGCTGTGGCTTCGTTTGATCCGAGTGCAAACACATGCCGACCGAAAACGGTGTAATGCAGCATGCCAGAGAGAAGCAGCGCGATGAGGCCTCCGAGCCAGATGCTGGCCGGAAAGCGGCCCCAATCGAGGGCTTCATCCCAGGGCGCGCGGGGTTGGGCCGGGCCGGTGCTGGAAAGCCTCGGCGGCCAGAGCGCGTTCTCACGCACACTCGTGAACGTCTGTAGCCAGACCGGGACCTGATTTTTCGAGAAATTGGGATCATCGGGAGCATAAGCCGCGGGGCGGACGGTTTGACCGCCGTCGATTTTTTCTGCCAGCATTTTTGCCGCGCCGAGATACGCCGTCATGGTTCCCAACGTGACAATGAACGGCACCACACGCAGCAGGCTCACCAGCGTGCCGTTAATCGCTCCAAGTGTTGCTCCCAACATCAGTGTCAGCGTGATTGTCAGCCATGGGTTCCAGTTCATTTTGAACCCGCAGGCCAGTGCCGTGGCACACAAGGCCACGCCGCTCCCCACGGAGAGATCAATGCCACCGGCGATAATCACCGCCGTCATCCCGAGGGCGCAAATACCAATCACCGCACTGTTGATGACAATCGCGCGGAGATTGTCCGCAGAGAGAAACACCGCAGGCTGGTTGGAACCGGCCGCTTGCAACTTGGCCGCTTCCAGTCCGGCAAACAGGAAGAAGACGGCAATCAGCGCCAGCAAGGGCCCGCCAGCGCTGATAACACGCTTCAAAACAGAAAGTGAATTCGGTCCAGCCGCCACGGGGAGTTCTTTCACGAGAGGGTTTGCGGCAGGTCGTTGGGGATCGGCGTGAGTGCCGCCTCGGGCAACGTCATCACCTGATTGAGCGGGTTGTGCTCGTTGGTGATCATTCCACCGGTGGCGAGCTCGAACCGCGATTCGACGATCTGCGAATCAATATTCATGACGGGGTTTGCGTCTCCGGTGAACCGTGCTTGCCGTATCGATTGCCAAGTACCTTCGGCAGAGCGAACCGCCGCCGGACCGTATTGTGCTCGACGGGTCTGCAGGGTCGATTGCCGATTCCGCTGGAAATCTTCGACAAACGCATACAGCCCGCGCATCACGGTCCGTTTCGATGGCACCGAGAACGTGACGAGTTTCGTCCACTTGTGCGCTTCGGGCTCGAACAACCAGTTGGTGTAATGCGCTCGTCCATCGGCGTGGGTCATCGACACGAGAAAGCGGTACGTCTCGTTCACGCTCCATTTCAGCGGAAAGAACGATTGTCCGCCGCTTCCTTCACCGCCGAAACGTTTTACCCGCACGCGCGAATCGACATACTCGGCTTTCACCCGCTCGGCCACCGGCGCCACGTTGGGATCATCTTTCTCAGAGTCCCAGATCGAAAACAAGGCGAGCTTGTCGCCGTTGCCGAGTTCCTGAATGCCATAATACCCGGCGTCCCAGCCGCAGACGCAGAAGTACGTTCCCGGTGCCGACGTGATCGGCTTGCAGGTGTTGTAGAACGCCACTCCTGCGGCTTTCGGATAGCCCAGATGAACCGACCGGCAGGCAATGTCTTTCAGTTTCTCATCGGCATGAGCTATCTGAGTCCATAACCCAGCTCCGACACCGACAGCGGTGACCTGCAACCATTGGCGACGAGAGAGTGAGCGCATGGATGTCTCGACAGAATGGGAAGCGATTGCCAATCTTAACTCAGCCCGCGGACCCCGGCAAAGTCATCGTTTCTCAATTGAATCATGATTCACCGGAAGCCTGAGGATTTCTATCCCAGGGTCTCTCCTTGTCTCAAGGCGCGGACCGCATCTCCCACATGGATCACTCCGCCCACAAGTACGCGCGCCGTCAGTCCTCCGTGCCCGCGCATCGCATTGAGACCACCGGGACCGAGGTTTTCCTCCATGCGGGAGCAGGGATCACACGGCCCGGTTCCTTCCAATTCGCAAGCGCCGATGGTGAACCGGCGGCCTTTCAAGGCGATGAGATTAATCCCCGTGATGACGAGGTTCCGTCGCAACAGCGCTGGTGTTACATCCGCTTTATGAACCATGCTGGCGATTGCGGGAAAATGTTCCGCCTGGATGAGCGTCACCTGCCGTTTCGTCCCGGCCCGGCGTTTCGCATGATGATCTCCTTCGAGACCATGATCTCGCAGTAGCATCGCTTCCGTGACGGACTGCAGCTCACCGCGCGGATGCGGACTGAGTCCGATCCATTCGACACGCCCGACTTGCGGCAGAATCTCCAGGCGATCGGCGAGTGTTTCCATCGATCTTGTTTCCAATGAGGGGCCGTGAACCGTACAAGATTGTACCGCAGGTTGGCCATGATATGCTGAGCGTATTGTCCGAGACGCGACCGTCCGGGTGCGAGTTTCATGTTGTTGTCGCCCAAGAACTCGCTTCCAGACAGTCGCGGTTCGGAACGGACAGGTGTTATCACGGCGGAGTTCGCGCGGTATGTTTCAATCAGGTCACGATGTTCGGCAGGCATGCCGCGAAGGAGCGTGGACCGGGCCGACGTGTGGACTCGCGCCGGGTTTTGCGCAGGCGAATCTCGTCGTGCTGCCTCAGGACTGGGCGTTCGAATTCCTGCTGTTTTGTCAGCGAAATCCGCAACCGTGCCCCCTCATGGAAGTGACGACCGCGGGTTCGTGGACACCATCACTGACCGCGCCAGATGCCGACCTGCGCGGCGATTTGCCGGGGTACCGCGTGTGGAAGAACGGCGAACTGGTCGATGAACCGGCGGATGTCCACCGCTACTGGCGTGAGGACTTGGTGAGTTTTCTGATCGGTTGTTCGTTCACCTTTGAGGCGGCGTTGCTGCACGCGAAGTTGCCGGTACGACATCTTGAACTGCAACGCAATGTGCCGATGTTCCGCACAAACATTCCATGTACTCCCGCCGGGCGATTCTCCGGCCCGCTGGTGGTGTCGATGCGTCCCTACAAACCGGCGGAGGCGATTCGGGCCGTGCAGGTGACCGCGGGGTTTCCACGCTCCCACGGCGCGCCGGTGCACCTCGGCTTTCCGGAGCAGATCGGCATCAAGAATATTCACCAGCCGGAATATGGCGAAGCGGTCCCCATTCACGAGGGCGAACTTCCCGTTTTCTGGGCCTGTGGTGTGACCCCGCAAGCGGTGCTGCAAGCGGCGCGGCCGCCGTTCGCGATCACACATAGTCCAGGGCGAATGTTTGTCACCGATGTCGTCGAGAGTTGAACGCGTCGAGAGTGGAGAGTTAAGAGTCCAGAGCCGGAAGCCCAAGGATTCTTATCCCCGAGTCTCTTCCTCCCAGAACCGATGTCCTGTGCGGTCGATGAAGACATCTTCCAAAGTCGGTTTCGACAACGAAATCGCGGCAATCTCGTTCGGAAACGCGGCGGCGAGATCACGCAGCAGGTCCAGGGCCGCAGGATGTTCCAATCGGATCGAGTCGACCATCACGCGCGGTGTGATGCGGAACCGCTGCTGGATGCTTGCCGCCAGTTGTGTGGGATCCGTCGTGCGGATGGTGATGCAGTCGCCTCCGAGTGATTGCCGCAGTTCTGAAGGAGTTCCACAGGCCACAATCCGGCCGCGGTCGAGGATTGCCAGCCGGTCGCAGCGCTCGGCTTCTTCCATGAGATGCGTAGTGACGAGCACCGTCACGCCGTGGTCGCGCTGCAACCGGGTGAGGACTTCCCATAGATCGAAACGGGCACCGGGATCGAGGCCGGTGCTTGGTTCATCCAACAGCAGAAACCGTGGAGAGTGCAGCAGACTCTTCGCCACTTCCACGCGGCGTTTCAAACCGCCGGACAAGGTATCGACCAGATCGCGCCGGCGGTCTGTTAACCCGAGCGCCGTCAGCACGCGATCGATGGCTTCCGCCAACATGCGACCCTGGAGGCCGTACATCTGTCCTTGATGGGTGAGGTTTTCCGCAATGGTCAATTTGCCATCGACACTTGGAGACTGAAACGTCACGCCGAGTTGTCGACGGATGGTTGCCGAATCGGTGGAGATCTCGGTGCCAAACAAGCGGATTGATCCCGACTGCAACGGAAGCAGAGTGGCGATCAAGCGGAACAACGTAGTTTTTCCGCCGCCGTTGGGGCCCAGCAGCCCGAAGATTTCGCCGGAAGCAACTGTGAGGGCAACGGCATCGAGCGCGATGCGCTTGCCGTAGCGATGGATGACGCTATCGACGATGAGGGCGGGGGATTCTGACACGTGATTCTCCCGCAGCGATCGTTATGTCCGATAGACGCGCCTGCCGCCACTATCGCTGTTTGATGCAGAAGCCCGGCATTTCGGAAAATGCCGGGCTTCACGCATGCCTCTTGTATTGTTCGCCTCGAAGACCCGGCAAACCCTGCGAACTAGTGGTGCTCTGCGGCGGGCTTGCCGTGATCATCGCCGTGATCGTGCTCACCGGTTCCCGCAGCGGCTTGCTGCAGAGCATACTCGCGCACCTGCGGGACATCTGGCGTGTAGTAGTGTGCTCCGACATCCGGGAACAACGCAAACGGCAGCGCAAATGCCAGAATCCCCGTCGGGACGAGCAGCAGATACTTCCAGGCACTCTCAAACTTGAGGTGCATGAAGTACATCATCACGCAGAGGGCCTTCGCGGACGCAACCGCAAGTACCAGGACACGCGTGATATTGCGGTCAGAGAAACTGAGCGCATCTGCCAGAATCGATAATCCCGTGAACACGCACAAGGCAATGAACACGGCGAAGTAGGTGCCGGCGTGTGAATGGTTTTCGTCGTGATCGGACATGGGATGAGTCTCGAAAAGTTGTCAGTGGTCCGTTGTCAGTGGTCCGTGGTTGTCGTGCTTTCACAAGCGACAACGGACCACGAACACCGCCCCCTCAAACAATGTAAATCAACGGAAATAGGAAGATCCACACGAGGTCGACGAAGTGCCAGTAGAGGCCGGCGTTTTCGACGAACACGGCGTTGTCCAGCGACAACGGGGACTTGATGGCCAGCAAGAACAGGATCAAACCGATGATCACGTGGATCGCGTGGAAACCGGTCATCAGGAAGTAGTTCGAGGCGAAGAGATTGCCGTAGAGAATCGGGCGAATCCGTTCGACTTTGAAGCCGGACATCAGTGGGCCGAGTTCCGGATCAGTCAGAATCGATTTCTGTACGTGTCCCAGCAGTGTATCGGCGGGCGGGGCGTACTCTTCCCCGTGGTGATGGCCGGGGAAGGGGCCCAAGGCGAGTGTGGGGATCTTGCTGACGTCAGTTTCCGTCCGGAGTTTATCGAGTTCAGCAAACGGGATGGCAAACGAGACTTCCGCCCGGATGTGATCCCGCAGATTGATGTACTCGTTGTACAACTTTCTGATGGCTTGCGCCTTCTGCAACTCACCACCAGCTTTCTTGTCGTCCCCAGCCGCTTGCAGATCGGTGATCTTGGTATCCAACTCGGCGAGCAGATCTTCCCGTTCCCGCTTGGCAGATTGGGGGGCGGCTGCCGAAAGGTGACCATCCATCCGCGTCTGCACAATCGTCAGTAGCTTTTCCATGGATTGACGGTCACTTTCGGCAACGTGACCGGGCAGAATGTCGTAATCAAACTTTCCGTAATACTCGAAGGACTTGATCCCCAGGAAGAGGATGCCCAAGAGCACGCTCGCGGTCATGAATGTGCGGGCTTTCGACGGATTCTTCTGCAGCACGGCATCGTGGGCCACGACCACGAAGTAGCTGGAAAGAATCAGCACGAACGTGTTGACCCCGCCGGCAATGATGTTGATGTGCGTGACGTGGATATCCGTCGGCCATCCGGGCGACCCCATCCGCATGACGATGTAGGTGCCGATGAAGGCCGTGAAAAACATGATTTCCGTGCCGAGGAACAACCACATTCCGAGCTTGCCGTTCGGAATGGGAATCCCCATGCGGAATGCGGGGGCGGCGTGTGCGTGACTCATCTCGTCGACTCTTTTCCACATCTAATGTCGGCTTCTCGTCTGCCGTCCGGCTAACGCGCCAGCGGCGTGTTCAGCAGCCGCATGTGATCCCCCGCCAGCACGATCAGCAGCAGGGGCAAATAAACCAGGGAAATCCATAACAGCCATCGAGCCGAAGCCCGTGATTCGCGTCCCGCAAAATTCACCGCCGCCACAGCATAGACCAATCCGCACACAATAGCTGTCGCCGCGTACATTCCTCCGGCGAGTCCCCACCAGGATGGCAGCAGGCTGACTGGAATCAACCCGATGGCATAAGCGGTGGCCATCAGGCCGGTCACGCCGCGGGACGGACGCACGCCGGGGAGCATCCGCAAACCGGCGTGGGCGTAGTCGTCCTGATAAAGCCACGCGATTGCCAGAAAGTGCGGGAATTGCCAGACAAACATCAGTGCAAAGAGCGCGAACGCGGACCAGTCGAGGGGTTGCCCAGCGGCCACGAACCCCAAGACCGGCGGCATCGCACCGGGAATGGCACCGACCGCTGTGCAAAAGGACGTCCAACGTTTCAGCGGCGTATAAACCAAGGCGTAGAGAACGAACGTCCCCGCGGTGAGCGCAGCCGTGAGCAAGTTGACTTGCCAGGCCAGATACAAACTTCCGGTCACCGCCGCGAACAATCCAAGGCCGAGGACTTCCCCACTTGCGAGACGACCGGAAGGAAGCGGACGGGTCATGGTGCGCCGCATGCGGGCATCGGTGTGTTGTTCCCACCATTGATTCAGGGCCGACGATCCGGCAGCCACCACGGCAATCCCGATCCACGCATGCCATAACTTGGCCAGCGAAGCCGCTTCCAGCCCCCACGGACCTTGTTGACCGACGAGGAAGCCGACGGCAACAGTGATGAGGACCATCACGGCAATCCGGGGCTTGGACAGTTCGAGATAGTCCGCCAGCCGGGATGTCAGCAGCATGGTCCAATCGGAGCGACGCTCCTCTACCGCGGCAGGGGCCAGTTCTGTGACGGTGCTCATGACGCGCTCCCCACCAGAGTCGGGTGTGTCATGGACGGAACCGATGTCGGCAGCGAAACCGGCAAAGCACGATAGCAGCGGACAAGACCCACCACCGCGGTCATGAGCGTCATCAAGCCGAGCACTTTATGGAAGCTGCGGACAGCCACCTGCAACGAGGAATTCTGCACGGCGACAATGTCCCATTGCGGGAATCCGTATTTGACACCCCAAGTCGCGATCCCCAGCAAGGCCTGCGCGACAACGAAGCCGATCACCCACCGACCGGCACGTGCCAATTGCGGGGCTTCCGTTCGTTGGGCAATCACGCAGAACACCACGGCGGAAACGACGACAACGATCGCAAACCACGGGTGAATCAGCCAGGCTTGTGCATTTCCGAGATGCCGGAGCAGTCCGCCGAGCAGGTATTGATTCAAAAGCACAATGACCAGCACGATTCCCGACAGTAACGCCATCCATTGACGGGACGCATCGGGTCCGGATGTTTCACTTTGCCATCCGCGGCCGGTCATGGCGACCAGCAAGCCCATCAGGCTGAAAATCCACGCGGCGAACTGACCGTGCATCAGGGCGAGCACCCGTTCGTTCTGCACCACACGGCTGCCGCCTAGCAACCCTTGCAGAATCACGCCCGCCAAAATGATCCCCACCAGTGTGCGAACCGCCGGCCGACATTCCCAGGAAAACGCGGCGGCTGTCAGCCCCAGCGTCATCAACCCGATAAGCATTCCCGCCAGGCGGTGGCCGTGTTCGAGGAACTTGTCACCGGTCGACTTGAGCCACGGGTAGGCCAGCATGCCGTGGCCATCCGATGTCGGCCAATCCGCGAACGCCATGCCAGCGTCCACGGTGGTCACGACCGCGCCGATGCTGATGGGTAACAGCGCAACAATCGCTGTCATCCACGCCAGGCGGTGTAACCACGGTGATTCGCTGACGGCGGTCGACATGCGGTTCACGAACATGAAAAGGACGGGAAACTACGGTCAGAAATCAATGCCCAGCTTGGGCGATCGCTTGGCGTTGGGCCAGTGGGACATATTCAGTTTGCGGCAGGAAGTCGTTGTCGTGAGACAACGGCGACGAGTATTCATACGGGCCGTGATAACACACCGGCGGGATATCAAAGTTGCCGTGTCCCGGTGGCGAAGGCGTGGTCCACTCCAGACCGTTGGCATTCCAAGGGTTCCGGCCGCAGCGCTTGCCGAAGAACATGCTGCCAAAGAAGTTTGCCAACAGCAGAAACTGCGCGAAACCCATGATGATGGCAGCGATGGTCATGAACTGATTCAGCGGCAGCAGGTGCTCAAGGTATGGGAAGTGGTACGGATCGGCATACCGCCGGGGAAAACCGGCGACGCCCAGCAGGTGCATCGGGAAGAACGTGCAGTTGAAGGCGATGAACGTGATCGCGAAATGAATCTGGCCGAGCGTGTCGTTCATCATCCGGCCGAACATCTTCGGGAACCAGAACTGAATCGCGCCGAAGCAGCCAAACAGCGTGGCTCCGAAGATCACATAGTGGAAGTGGGCGACGATGAAGTACGTGTCGTGAATGTAAATGTCGACCGGCACGGCCGCCATGAAAATCCCCGAGAGGCCACCGATGATGAACATCGAGACGAAAGCAATGCAGTTCAGCATCACAGCATTAAATTGAAGGCGGCCTCCCCACATGGTGCCGAGCCAGTTGAACGTCTTTACTGCCGAGGGCAGGGCGATCAGGATCGTGGAGACCATGAACGTCATCCCGAGGGCGGGATTCATCCCCGAGGTGAACATGTGGTGGCCCCACACGATAAAGCCCAGTCCGGCGATGGCGGCCATCGAGTACACCATCGGCTTATAACCGAAGATTGGCTTGCGGCTCATGCAGGCCAGCATGTCAGAAACCATGCCCATTGCTGGCAGCAGCATGATGTACACGGCAGGATGGCTGTAGAACCAGAAGAGGTGTTGCCACAGCAGCGGTTGCCCGCCGCCGACAGTGGGGGCGGCGTTGTTCACCACGATGCCCGACGGAATGAAAAAGCAGGTGCCGAGTGTGCGGTCAGCCACCAGCATGAAGCCAGCCGCCGTCAGCACGGGCAGGGCGAACGCTTGCAGAATCGCGGTGATGAACATCGACCAGATGGTGAGGGGCATGCGGAACAGGGTCATCCCTGGTGCCCGCATGTTGATGATGGTGGTCATGTAGTTGACCGAACCCATCATGGAGGACACACCGATCAGGGTCAGACCGACAAGCCATAAGGTTTGCGCCATGCCCGATCCGGGTGCCGCCTGCTGGAGCGCGGAAAGGAGTGGGTAACTTGTCCAACCCCCTGCCGGACCGCCTCCGAAAAAGAAGCTTGCCCCGAAACACGCGATCGCCGGCCACATAAACCAGTAACTCAGCATGTTCAACGTCGGGAAAGCCATGTCGTCGGCCCCGATCTGCAGCGGGATCAGGAAGTTCCCGAACGCCCCGGCAAGAATCGGGATGATGACCAGGAAGATCATCACCGAGGCATGCATGGTGACGAGCATCGTGTAAGTTTCGGGAGCGATCTGGCCGCCGTCCGCTTTGAACACGGTGTCGCCGAGGATTGGCATTCGTTCCCACGGAAAGGCCAATTGCCAGCGGACGCCCAATGCCAGCGCTCCCCCGACCATCAACATCATCAACGTGGTGATAAGGAACTGCAAACCGATCACCTTGTGATCGCACGAAAACGTCGGCAGTTGCCACAACAACGACAACGGGCTGGGCTCAGCATGACCGTGGCCATGATGCCCGTGGCTGTCGTGATCGTGTCCGCCGGCACCGGGATGGCCAACGTCAGGGGTGACTGTGCTCACGTTTTCGAACCTTTACTCTCGCTGCGATCCAGGATCGCGAAATCCGTCTTCCGCCGATGGTTTCATCGTCGGTTGATGTCTGAAACTTACTCGTCGTCGGCTTTGGCAGCCACCGCTTCGGGCGTCTGCGGGACGCCATCATAGGACTGCTCTTTGGCCGCATTCACCTTCCAGGCTTCAAACTCTTCTTCTGAAGAGGCGACGACCTGGGCCTTCATTTTGTAGTGACCCCAACCGCAGAGTTCGGCGCACACCATGTCGTAAGTTCCGGTGTCGGTGACTTCGAACCACACGGGAATCACCAGCCCCGGAACCGCATCCTGTTTGACGCGCAGTCCGGGGACGAAGATTGCATGCTGGACGTCGTCGGACCGTAGACTGATCGAGACGGGTTGACCAGCCGGCACACGGATATCGTTGACGGTGTAGATGTCATCAGGCTGCGGACGGGGTTGCAGGATTTTTCCCGGAGCCGGGTAACGGATCCGCCACTCGAACTGCCGTGCCGTCACTTCGGCCACGGCGGCCGTTTTCTTGGGGAAATAGGCTTTCACGCGGTAATTCCGCCAGACATCCATCTGGTAGAACGCGATGAAGAGCAGAATCCCCGACGGGACGATCGTCCAGATCACTTCGAGAGCATGGCTGCCGTGGGAGAACCAGACCTTGTCGCTTTTCTGAATCCCCGCCCCGCGCCACAAGACATAACCGAGCACGATGTGCGTGCCGACATAGGTCACCGAGACGATAATCAGAATCAGATAGAACAGGTCATCGATCTTTTTGCCAAGCGTGGAGTGCGCCAGACCATCACCGGGGAACCACCAGCGGAATTCCGGGCCAATGGCCGAAAATCCGACGGTCACCACCGCGGCGAGGATAAAGAAGATTGCCCAGAATCGACCCATCACGGGAACACCCCTTGCCTGACACAAGACGCCAGCGCGCCCTGAAAAACTCTGCGTTATTGACCGACCGGTTCTGTGGCTGCCATATGCGGAGCGGCGGCCGGTTTGGCGGACGGAGACTGCTCTTCGTAGGGCAGGCTCATCACATAATTCACAATGTCCCAGATATCGTTGTCTTTCAGCACGGTTCCCCCGAAGGCGGGCATCGGCGTGCCTTTGATCCCTGCATAGACACGGCTGAAGATGTCGATCGGACGGCGACCACCGCGGTATTGTCCACGGGTCAAATCACGTGGCGGCAACGGGTTGCCCCAGGTGTCGTGCAGTCCCCGCTTGGCATAGGTCTCGTTGGAGCCCGGTTTCTTCCAGAAGTCTTCCACGGCCGGCCCGTTACCTCGAGCTTTCGCACCGTGGCAGGTATAGCACTTCGTCTTATCGGACATGTAGAGCAACCGCCCCCGTTCCCGCGACGCAGCATCATCGGCCACGCGGGTCACCGTGGGGACGATCCGACTTGCCGGGTCGTCGGCTCGCTTCCAGGCATCGGCAATGAAGTCGGCTGTGTCGTTCAGCGTACCGGGATAGTCCACTTCGAGATACTTTGCGAGTTCTTCCCCCGCGGCCTTCTTCAACTGCGTCAGTGACTTTGCCGACTCGGGCTTGGCTGCCTCCTTGTTGCCTGCCTTGCGGGCCTTATCGTATTCACTCTTGGCTTCGGCGTAGGACTTCTTCTCCTTCTCCGCTTCGTCCGCCAGCGCCGTCTGGGAATAGTCGGCAGACAGTTCGTCCACCAGCCGTTTTTCCATTTCGCCACGCATGGCCAGCCAGCGGACGTATTCCACGACCGCGGTTGTTTCATGGAAATTGTTGTGCTTGGAATCCAGCAGCAGGAAGGATGGCATGTAGGTGCCGGGAATGCCGTATTTCACGATCCGTTGCAGATCTTCTCGCGTGGCCTTTTCACTGGAGAGAGTCGATGTGAACTTGAAGAGGCCGAGGCGATAATCCCGCGGGCGGGGATTCAGGTATTGAGCCGTGGGGCCGTTCCCATCCCCAGCTACACCGTGGCAATGGTTACAATTCTTCATGTAAACCATGCGGCCGAGTTGTAACTGGTGACCGAGCCCGACGGCCAGACGATCTCCCTGTGCCGGGGCATCGTTCTTGGTTTTCAGGCGCAGGGTTTTGGTTTCCGGTTGATAAGAGATCACGGTCGCGGTGGGTGTTTTCGATTTCGCGAGCGCGCCGGTCATCCACAAGAGTTCGCTACCCGCACCGATGCCGTCTTCCGTGCCGTCCCATTGGACTTGGAATTCGGTGGCAGAAAGTTTCGCACCTTCAACCGCAGGCTGTACAACGCCTTGAACGCCACCGAAGTCCACCGGCAGCTTGTCCCATGCCACGAGGTCGTGTGGTGTGCCAAAGCCTTCGGTGATCGATTGTTGGACGGCGTCCTGGGCTTTGGGCAACAGTTCGAGCGTGGAGTCACGCCAGGCGAACTGGGCTTCGGGGTTTTTGGAACACCCGGAAGCCAGTACGAGAACGAACAGCCCCCCGAGGAACGAGGACCAGTGTGGTAATGTCATTTTGCAGCGAAGCATCGGAACACCCTACCGGGTGAAAGACAGTGGAATCACCTGCGAACCGGCCCTTACGGGACCAGCTTCGACGCCGGTACCGGGATTTCAATCACGGTGGGTTCATTCGGCTTGATGGTCACTGAGAGGGACTTTTGCAGGAGCTTTCCCTTCTCATGCCAGACTTTGAATTCGTGCTTGCCTGCGGGCAAGTCTTTGATTTCGAAACTGCCATCGGGACCGGAAACCGCGGCATAAGGGTGATCGACCGGCAAGTGGTACGCGATCATCCACGGGTGAACGTCACAGCCAACCTGGAACGGTTCCGACTCGGGGCGAGTGTAGACCAAGTCGACTCCCATCTGGTCGTTCGGTTTCACCCCCTGATTGAACGACGAGTTTCGGCTCGGATAGGTATGGGTGTTGTGCAACGCGGCGTCGCTGTTCAGAATTTTCACCACTTGCTTGGTCTGAACGACCAAGGCGTGCGGCTTGAAAATGCACGATTTCTGATCGAATACGACGGGCGTTGCCGGAGCGGCGGGAACCACTTTCGGTGCCTTCGCCAAGTAGATGAACACATTCCCTAAACCACCGTCGTTGGTTACGACGGAGTCGTCCGGAATCTGCTCGACACCGCAGACTTCAGTATCCTTGGGGGCAGCCCCTTTGGCGTACCGAGCTGGCAGGGGCTGAAAATCGCCCTGGATCACAACCTTGCCGGTCAAAGATCCGACGCCACCCGCGGCGACTTCGCCGGGCGCGGTGACAGCACCTTCGGTCGGGGTCGCCGCCGCGGCAACCGCATCACCACCAATGGCATCCGGGTTGGCGGGCCGATAGCGGACCGTCGTCTTTGCAGAGGCCCCGCCGCCACAACCGCTGGCAACGATGGCCAGAGCGAGTGCAAAAGTCGTGACAAGACCAGTTTTCATGATCGACCGGTTCATTTCGAACCTCCGGTTTCATCGGCTTCCGCAGCCGCCTTGGTTGCGGTGACAGGGTCGCTGTTCACGGGCTGGGCTGCGGCGGCGGCATCACCTCCCGCATTCGGCGGTGTGGCAGGCGTCATCGGATCGTAGACGATTCGGCCATCCCGTTCCATGAGCCGATGGTAGTTTAACAACGCATCCCGCGTGGAAATCGTCTGCAGGTTGCCGTCGCCACCAAACAGCCCTTCCAGATTCTTCTTGCCGGGCGGGAAGTTCTGCGGCATGGATGTGTACGGCGTAATCCAAGTCGGCCGGTACAGCCACAGCAACAGCCAGTCCGGTCGCAAGCGTTCGCCAGCCATTTCCAGGTTGGGAGCACGGATGTCTTTCGCCGGGTCGGTGCTCACCGGCATCCGGCCACCGACGGCGTGGCATTTCACACAGACCGGGCTGTTCAGCAACTTCCACGATTCCGTGAGGTAGTCATGCGTCTTCTCGGGAAAGGCCTGGTGCAGTTCGGCGGTCCGTTCTTCTAAATATTGCGGTTCCCGCTGTGGAATCGCCTGATAGGGGTAAACCGCTCCATCCGCCGCGGCAAAGTAATTGGCCAACGCCTGGGCTTCATCGGCACTCATGTTGAACCGCGGCATCCGCAACACAGTGGTATGCCGAATCTTCTCCGGGTTCCGAAGGAAGTTGAACAACCATGGGGTCTGGACTTTGATCCCTTCCTGATACAGCGGCGGCGGCGAGGCTTGCCAGGCCAGCGCCAACTGGCTGACCTGCTTGCTCTCCAGCAATCGGTTTGCGAGCCATTCCGCATAACGGCCACCGCGAGCCGGCAGCATCGTCTGCATCGCCGCAGCCGGGAAGATCATCTTCGTAGTCGGGAACAAGGCCTTGTCACCAACCTTCAGGTTCTCCCACAACTCGGCAACGTATTCCTGATCTTCCGGATCATCGTCCGGATTGGGGAGGGCGGCGATCAAACCGTGGAAACCAACCACTGGGAGCGTCTTCGTTTCGTCTCCACTCTTAACGGACATCGTCTCGCCGGTGAGACCGTTGCGGGGCGGTTTCAGCTTGTTGAGCAGTTCAATCGCCAGCGGGAACTCGGCTGCGGCATCAGAAGCCTGTAATCCTTCCAGATCGGCACCGTAACGGAACTCGGGCAATTCCAGCATGTGGCAGCCGGCGCAGTTGAACTGCTGCAACAGCGATTCTCCCTTGATCCGAGCGCCCGCTGGACCGGTGGGATTATACAGGTACTCTGGATTCGGCGGCTCGGCCGTCAATCCGAGTACGAAGGTGGCAATCGCGTCGATGTCTTCTTCGCTGAACGGGAACTTCGGCATCCGCAGCCGGTCATCGTACGGCTTCGTCTCATCCATCTTGAAGTCGTAGCTGCGCGGTTGACGCAACTTCTGCCACAAGAAACCGGGGCGACCATGATGGCCGAGGCTTTCGTAGTAGAACGCCGCCGAGGTTTCACGTTCTTCTTCCGCCGGGTCTTTGAATTCCTTACGGAGGGCTTTACCTAAGCCTTCCTGCACCCGTTCCTCCAGCGATCCGTCCGGAGCGATCTGCAAGACATGTGACTTGCCGCCGCGCCAGACTTCCAGCGTGACCGGAGTGCCCGGTTCGGTTCGGCGCAATTGCGCCTTAAGTTGTGCCGCATCAACAATTGCCAGCCCATCATAGGCCAGGATTACGTCGTCAGGTTGCAGGGCGTCCTTTTCTCGTTTGTCTTCATCGACATGGATGGCAGCCAACGGAGTCGTGCCTGGGATGGCGGCTCGGATGCGAACGCCAGCGCCCCCTTCGACATGCAGCCGCGTGGCATCGACTTCGGTGAGCGTCTCAATGGTCATCCCCAAGTCGGGCTGACCGTGATGATGCAGGTATTCATGGATGTGCTCGAAGGCCAAACGTGAACGGTCTTTCTTGCCCCAATCCTGCAGCGCAGTCCCGATCGGACGGGCCGTTTCGAAGTTCGGGATTTCATGGCAGCCGTAACAGCCGTATTTGGTAATTGTCTTGCGGCCGACGTACGTCAGTTTCCGTTGATGCCATTCGGCCGGGTCCAGCGCTCCGTCCGGACCATTCGCGAGTTCGATTTCATCACCCTTCACCGACTTCGCCGGGATGGGGTACTTGCCGGTCTTCATGAATTCCTCGATCTGCCCGGGTGTGAGCAGCTTGACGAGGAATCGCTGGATCAGATCGTCGAGTGCGGCTGCATCGACGGTGTTCAACGCATACTCTTGCGTCGGCTTGAAGTCGGCAGGCGAACCTTCCAGCTTCAGCAAGAAGGCGGCAATGTCCGCCGCTGGGTCGGTGTATTTGTCCCCTTCGCCCTGAGCATCCAGGAATAGGTGCGGCATCTTGGTCCGTGGGTGATACCGTTCCGGCTCCCGAATCCAGGTGTAGAGCCAGTCAAAACCGGCCTTGCCCGGCTTGATCTTCGCATGGATGCGGGAGAGTTCCGGGCCAAAGTCGGCATTGACACCGGCCATTTCGCCGTGGGTATGACACGCCACGCAGCCCTTGGTTGCGAATAACTCTTTTCCACGAGCCGCGTCTGGTTTGTAGCCGTCTTTCGGAGACAGCAGGTCCATTGCCTGCGATTTGCCGAGCAGATAAGTCGCGATCCCGGAGATTTCCACCGGGTTGAAGTCTTGCGCCAGTTTATCGTGCTGATTTGTCAGCTTGAAGAACTGCGGCATGCGCGTCGTTGGACGGAAGCTCTTCGGTTCTTCGGTCCAATTTTCGATCCAACCCTGTTCGGATTTCGAGGCGAGGTGCCGCAGTGAAGGCCCAACCTTTCGCATCTTGCCGGCAACTTGCGTCGGATCGTTGGCGACCTTCTCGGCTTCTTCCGCGGCGGGTTCCAATCGCAGGTCGACACCAACAATCTTGGTGCCTTCAAAACCGTTGATCTCGTGGCAACCGAAGCAGCCGTAGGTCTTTACGAGTTCATAGCCACGTGTGACTTTCGGCGCCGTGGCCCCGAACTTGGGGGAATGGCCGAGTTCTACGACGTTGATATGGCACTTAATACAGTTCGATTCCTCGAACCGCTTCGGGTTCATCGGATGTTCCCAGAAGTGGTTGTCGAACCAGTTGTATTTGTGCTGCCATTCATGCTCGATCACCGGATGATTCGGCGTGTGCGAGGCATTCTGGAATGATGTGCCCGAACCTTGGCCGGAGTGGCACGATGTGCAACCAAACTTCGGCATCGGATGCGGACTGGCCGACGTGAGGAAGAGGTCCAGCCGTGGGTGTGAAGCGAACGGATGCTCAAAGGTACCGCTTCCTTCTTCACCGGATCCGTGAGGGAAGCCGGGCTTGGTCCCGATATCAACCGCATCAATCATGTAGTGGCAAGTCCGGCAGCGATCAAAACGCTGCACGTTCGCCATCCCACCCAGGCTGATTTCCAGCCGCGGCATCCAGTCCTGCTGAATCCGCTCGGGGGAGTTGAAGCCGTTGATGATCGGCCACAGCATGAAATCGCGCTTCAGTGCGGAAAACTTGCTCGTCGGCTCAATCTTGTTCACGGCCGCAGACAATCGGGCCAGATCGGAGTTGAGGGCTTTCACGCGAAGCTCAGCCTTATCCCGTTCGGCAGTCACGGCGGCTAACGCCGCTTTCGCCTGCACGAGCTCGGCGCTTTCGGTGCTGAAACGCTGCTCGAATTCGGTCGCGTCCGCTTCGGCCTTGTCGTACTTTTCGCGAAACTCTTCCTGAATCCGCTTGGGTTCGTTGTCTCGTACCTTGAGTCCATAAGTGGCCCGTGCCACATCGCGGACGGCGCGCTTGGTCCGGAGTTCGCGCATCGTCGCGGCGGACTTCTGTGCGAGATCCGAAACCTGTTTTTGCAGCGTATCGAGTTCGGCCTGCTGATCTTTGAGTTGCTGATCCGCCGACTTTACTTGCTCGTTCGCCTCGGCGGATTGTTTCAGGTACTCGGGATCTTGCTTGATCGCCGCGATCTTGGCTTTGTCGCGGGCAGCGATGAGGCTCATCGCCTTTCGCTGAAAACCACGCCATTCGTCGGCGTAGTCGGCCCACATCATCCAGACCGTGACACCCAGGAAGGTGACGGCGGAGAGGGCGAAAATCTTGTGCATCCGCTTCGGGTCGCGGAGGTAATCATCAGTCGCCGGCATAGTGGGCACTCAGGCAGCGGAAATTGGGGCAACGGGCGTCAACGGAAACAGGCAGTCGATCCGCAGTCACGCAGTCCGCTTAAATATTAAAGAACCACTCCGGAATCGCCACGATGTACTTCAAGTTGAAGGACCACCGCAGCACCATCTTGATTGGCAACGACGCCATGAACAGAATCAGATTCGACAACACCATGAACCGCAGGAAACCCATCTTGACGAAGAACTTGCGGAAGATCGTCACGGCCATAATCGGGGGCAGTACTGCCAGGTAGGCAAAGGTCAGCACCAATCCCAACCATTCGCGGACAAGAATATAACCGGCCTGCGTTACCGGATCGGAACCCGCCGGGGCCACGGGCATCTTGGTGTTCATCA
The DNA here is from genome assembly GCA_041753475.1 of Planctomycetaceae bacterium. Lineage (GTDB taxonomy): Bacteria > Planctomycetota > Planctomycetia > Planctomycetales > Planctomycetaceae > DSVQ01. The sequence goes on from JBGSUN010000026.1 coordinate 41,063, forward strand.
CCGTGTACCAGAACCACTCCGAGACGTTGACGTTGTTGAGCAGTTCCAGCTTGTGAACGTCCCAATATTCGTAGGGACCGAAGAAGTTCCAGTTCGGGCCGCGGAGGAATGTCCCCAGCACGATCATCGCCACCCACAACGGCAGGAAGCCGAAGAGGAACGTGCTGATCGCAAACTTCCGCTCATTGAAAGTGTAGTAGCCATTGCCGAGCTTGTTGAAGTCGATGTACGGAATCGCCATCAAACCGACGAGAATCATGCTGGGCAGCACCACCCCGGCCATCCAGGGATCATAGTAGACCAGCATTTCCTGCAAACCGAGGAAGTACCACGGGGCCTTCGACGGGTTCGGTGTCTTTGCGGACGAGGCTGGCTCTTCCAGCGGCGCTTGCAGCACAATCCCCCATGCCACCAGCAGTGCGGTCACCAGGACCATGCAGATCAATTCGCTGTAAACCAGATCGGGCCAGACGAGAATCTTGTCGTTCTTTTCCTGCGAATACAGCGGCTTGCCCGCGGCTTTCCGCTGGTCATTCTCCACCGCACAGGCAAACGAGAGCCATGTGAAGTACGCGCAGATGAAGAGCATCGCCACGATGGGCACGTTGTCCGGCTTGCTCACGATCTGCCGGAAATCGTAGTCCGTCATGCTGAGCGCAAGGAAGATCAGTGAAACGTTCAGCAGAACCCAGCCCACAGTCGGCTTCACCAGCCATTCCCGCAAGACGATCAGCAGGACGAACAGGCCGACAGAGAGCGAAAAAAAGCTCCTCGGTCCAGAGAGATAGTCGACAGTGGTTTTGAAGGCTTCCGGCATCCGCAGCAGGAACATCTGCGGATTGTTAGACCCCGTCAGGTGAGCTGCTGAAATCATGCCGAGCATGGCGGCATACAGGGCCCAGATGCTGGCGACAGGAACACCCTGGCCGAACATCTTGATCTCGCCGTCGCGGTGATAGCTGCGCCACACCCAGACCGAGTTCATGAGGAACAGCAGCAGGTAGAGCCATCCCAGTCCGTAAATGACCGAGGCGGTGAGATCGGGATGATGCTCAAGCATAGTGGCGACCGTTGACCCGTCAAACCGAACGCAAACGACACACAGCAAGGAGAAAACTGAAGAACAAGGTTGTTCTTACAACGGCTGGCTGATGCCCCCGTCTTTCCGCACGCGCCAGAAGTGGATGGCGATGAGCAGAGCAACAACCAGGGGAATCGCGACACAGTGGAGAATGTAGAACCGGTTGAGCGTGGCTTCACCGACGAAGCGACCACCAAGCAACAGAAAGCGAGCGTCGCTGCCGTTGGTAATCAGGTCAAAACCACCGATATTCAGCAGCTGCGCTCCAGGGCCTTCATTCCCCAGGAATGGCGTGGCCCGGGCCATGTTCGAACCGACGGTGATGGCCCAAATCGCCAACTGATCCCACGGCAGCAGATAGCCGGTGAACGACAGGAGCAATGTGAGGACCAGCAACAGCACACCGATCACCCAGTTAAATTCGCGCGGTGGCTTGTAGCTGCCGGTAAGAAACACGCGATACATGTGTAACCACACGGTGATGACCATGGCATGCGCGGCCCAGCGGTGAATTTCCCGCATAATGCCAAGCGTGCTGACATCGCGCAAGGCCAGAATGTCATTGAAAGCGAATTGGAGCGTCGGTCGGTAGTAGAACATCAGTAGCACGCCGGTGATGGTCTCCACCAGAAACAGAAAGAACGTGATCCCCCCCATACACCACGTATAAGACAGGGCAATCCCCTGTTGCTTAATTGAAACGGGGTGCAGGTGCAGGAAGAAGTTGGTGAGCATGACCACCACACGGTTCCGGCGATCAACCGGTGCCGGATGGCGGAAAATGCTTTTCCAAATCTGGGAGCCGCGGATGTAGTCGCCGACGGACATGTTGGACGGTCACCCCGGAGAAAAACGCTGTGGAAACGAACTTAAACCGACTACGATCAGGCCAGCGAACCATCGACGAACGACGATCCATCAACCCACTGGCCCATTTCTTCCTGGAACTTCACGCTCTTATCGACTTCGAGCATCCCGTCTTCGGCGATCCGGAGGCCAACACGTTCCAGGGGACGCGGAGCCGGACCTTCGAAGTTCACGCCGGTAATGTAAAAACCGGAACCGTGACAGGGGCACTTAAACTTCTGTTCGCCATCCAACCAGCTGGGTGTACATCCCAAGTGAGTACAGACCGTGGACAAGGCATAAATCAGGTCTTTGCCTTCATATTGATCGGTATGCACAATCCAAATGCCGAACTGGTCTTTCCACTTATTGGAGACCGCGTTGAGCGGATAGTCCGTTGCCGGGCCGACTTTGAATTTCGACGGAGGTTCCACCAACACGTTGGGAAACATGAATCGGGCGGTGCCGAGGGTCGCAATGCCAGTAACTGCGGAGATGGAAGTCCACGCCAGTGCGAACGGTGACAGCAGTGCTCCCCAAATCAGAACGCCGACGGCGATCAGCAGCGGGCTACCGAAGGCGATACCCAGAATCAGTGAGAGCAGCGATGTCAACGTGACCACGACCAGACCGGCCAGATTGCGGCGAACCGGTACCGGAGCCTTCTTGCCGGCCGACAGCACCGGTTTCGTGGGCATGGGTGGAGCCACGACCGCCGGCTTGGTGGTCGCGGCGGGAGCCGGGGCACCCGGTTTTGCAGCCCGCACCATTTCGGCGATCGACGGCAACGGCTTGGTCGGGGTTGCCGCGGCAGGTGTTGCTGCGGCGGGCGTCGTGACGGCTGTGGCCGGAGTGGCGACGGGCGCGGTAGGTGCATCGGCAGCCGGAGCGCCGCCCTTCTTGGCACGGATGGCGGCGAGAATATCTGCCGTGGAGCCGGGCTTTGCGGACAAGAGCACGTTCTTCTTTGCCAACGTGAACTGCGTATCCCCCAGCAGCGCCAAACAGGAAGCCGCCGCGAAGTTCATCGACGCGATGGGCTCTGATGCGGACATCGTCAAGCTCCGCCTGGATGCCAGCTGGGAACTGCCCACCATCGCCGATCCGGCGCTGTTGGCC
>JBGSUN010000027.1:0-8757 GCA_041753475.1 Planctomycetaceae bacterium
GGTTTGTGCTAGCGTACGTTGGTTGAGTAAGGGCAAGCCCTTACTCGAATGTCCGAAGACAAGTGCCCCGTACGTCCAGCAACCGCATAATACCATGCAAAGCTGATCCTCAAAATCCACCAACCAGATTGTCAAAGAACAGGTGCCGCCAGCCCGATCATCTTGCCCCGCAATCACTTGCGGAGAGACATCGATTGGCCAGCGGCGAGTGCCGTTGGGCAAAGGCAAAGGATAACGAGCCCGCCGGGAGAATCAAGTCACTTCGACAGAAATTCTGCTGGTCGCGATCAAACGTAACACCGCATCTCGGGCCCCAACGCTTGAGTGTCGCGTTAACTCCTTACTGTCGCTGGCCTTTCCAGACGCGCTTTCTCACCGAACCTAAACCACCACCCCGAACTTCTTCGGGAACGCATCCCATCGCAATCCATGAGAGTGGACACATGGTTTCCGAGAAAATCGCCTATTACGAGCTGGGTGGCGTGCTTTACACCGCGAACGAGAATCAACGCAAACGATAACTAAATAACAAGTTACAGTAGGGAATCCACAGTTTACCCCCAAGTGCACGCCTTGCCGCATCCATTTCCGCAGGGCTGATGACGACTCCGTGGTTGCTCGCCCATAATCCCAACTCCGCCGACGTCAAATCATCGGCTCGCTTTGATGGGCTGAAAGTTTGCGGTACTGTGACGCGTATTCCTCGCGGTTCTCTCCATGCCGGGACTCTCTTCACGGCGGAACCGGAATCTCTCTCGCCTGATCAGGAGTGCTCACTGTGATTCGGCAAGCCGTGTTTTGGATCGTTGGATGCGGGCTGCTCGGCAGCACCTTCGTTTCAGCCCAGGAAAAAACGCACGAACTCCGCTCCTTCACCAAGCAGCATCTCTACAAGCCGTTTTTCTCCGAAGGCGCTTCGTTCGGCGACTTCAACAAAGACGGCCACATGGACGTCGTAGGCGGTCCCTTCTGGTACGAAGGACCGGCGTTCGAGAAACAGCACGTTTATTCTCCGCCGAAGCCGTTTGATCCGCTCGGTTATTCGGACAACTTCTTCGCCTTCACTCATGACTTCAACGGCGATGGCTGGACCGACATTCTGATCTACGGTTTCCCCGGTCAGGATGCGTCATGGTTCGCGAACCCGCAGGGCAAAGACGGCATGTGGGTCCGTCACAAAGTGATGGACGTCGTCGACAACGAATCGCCGACGTGGGGTGATCTCACCGGCGATGGCAAACCGGAAATCATCGCACAGACCGACGGTTACTTTGGTTACGCCTCGCCCGACTGGTCGCAGCCGGAAAAGCCGTGGACGTTCCACCGCATCTCAACGCCGAATGTGGGCGGCCGCTTTACACATGGTCTCGGCTTTGGCGATGTGAACGGCGACGGCCGACTCGACTTCCTCGAAAAGAACGGCTGGTGGGAACAACCCGCGTCCCTCGAAGGCGATCCCGTCTGGAAGAAACACGCGGTGGCGTTCGCCGGTCCCGGCGGAGCGCACATGTATGCCTACGACGTCGACGGCGATGGTCTCAACGATGTCATCACCAGCCTCGCGGCTCACGGGTTTGGATTGGTGTGGTACAAGCAACTCAAAGGTGACGTCGACGAACCGAAATTCAAAGTCCACACCATTACCGGCACCAAAGCCGACGAGAATCCGTACGGTGTGAAGTTCTCACAGATTCATGCCATCGACCTCGTCGACATGGACGGCGACGGTTTGAAGGACATTGTTACCGGGAAGCGTTATTGGGCACACGGTCCCAAGGGTGACGCGGAATCGGATGCTCCCGCCGTGTTGTACTGGTTCAAACTCGTCCGCGGTGAAAACGGTGCGGTCGATTGGGTGCCGTATCTCATTGATGATAACTCCGGCGTCGGCACGCAGGTGGTGGCGGGCGATATTTCCGGCGATGGCGTGCCGGATGTCGTCGTCGGCAACAAACAGGGGTTGTTCGTTCACACGCAGGTCGTGAAGAAAGTCACCAAGGCCGAATGGGAGTTGCAGCAACCCAAGAAACGGGCCCCGATGGCGCAGGGACTTTCTCCGGAAGAGGCGGCGCTGGCGATGACGTTGCCTCCGGGGTTTCATGCCCGGTTGATCGCCGGGGAACCTGATGTCATTCAACCCATTGCGATGGCCTTCGATGACCGCGGCCGGGTGTGGGTGGCGGAAGCGTATTCCTATCCGGAGCGCGTCGCCGAGGACAAAGCCCGCGACCGCATCCTGATTTTTGAAGATACCGACGGCGATGCGAAGTTTGACAAGCGGACGGTTTTCGCGGACAAGCTGAATCTCGTCAGTGGCATGGAACTCGGCTTCGGCGGCGTGTACGTCGGAGCCGCACCGTATTTGCTCTTCATCCCCGATAAGAACGGTGACGACAAGCCGGACGGTCCGCCCGAAGTGTTACTCGACGGTTGGGGCCAGCAGGACACGCATGAAACGCTGAACTCGTTCATCTGGGGACCGGACGGCTGGCTCTACGGCTGCCACGGCGTGTTCACCAATTCCAATGTGGGCAAGCCGGGAGCCACCGATACGGAGCGGACGAAGATCAATGCCGGCATCTGGCGGTATCATCCCACGCGGCATCAGTTTGAGGTCTTCGCCGAAGGAACCAGCAATCCGTGGGGTGTCGACTTCAATGACTACGGCCATGCGTTCGCCACGGCGTGTGTGATTCCGCACCTGTACCACATCATTCAGGGGGCGAAATACCAGCGGCAGGCCGGGCAGCATTTCAATCCGTATGCGTTCGATGACATCAAGACGATTGCCAAGCACCGGCACTGGGTCGGCAACCAGTGGAATCAGGCGGATCGCGACAGCTCGAACGCCATCGGCGGCGGTCACGCGCATGCCGGGGCGATGATCTATCTCGGCGGTGCTTGGCCCGAGCGGTATCGTAATCAGCTCTTCATGAACAACATCCACGGCGCACGGCTCAATCAGGATAAACTCACCGCGGCCGGTTCCGGGTATGTCGGTGACGCCGCGCCGGATTTCTGTTTCGCGAACGATGCCTGGTCGCAGTGGATCTATCTCACTTACGGTCCCGATGGTCAGGCGGTGATGATCGATTGGTATGACAAGAACCAATGTCACCACAAGCGTGATGACGGTCACGACAGAACCAACGGCCGCATTTTTAAGATCGTGTATGGAGAGCACAAAGCCGTCAGTGTTGATTTGGGCCGTTGTACGGATGCGGAATTGGTTGAATATCAGCATTCCACAAATGATTGGTATGTGCGGCATGCGCGGCGACTTCTGCAAGAGCGTGCTGCGGCGGGGACGTTAGCGGCCGACACACGGAACCTTCTGCAAACACAGTTGCTATTCGGGGAAACAACCGCCCATCGATTGCGGTCGCTATGGGCCTTGCATGGGATGGGGCCACTGGAAGCCGACCTCGTTGAAACGCTCTTGAGCCTAGCCGATGCCGATGTCCGGGCGTGGACGATGCAGTTGGTGACGGAAACCACGAACCGGCAGCGGGGCTTGAGTGATCGGGTTGCAGGAAACATCGCCAAGTTGGCGGCCACCGATGCCTCGCCGACCGTGCGGTTATATGCGTCGTCGGCGATGCAACGGCTACCGATGGAACAACGCTGGGCGATTGCCGAAGGCTTAGCCTCACATGCCGAAGATGCGGACGATCACAATCTGCCGCTGCTCACGTGGTACGGCGTCGAACCACTGGTGATGCTCAATCCACCGCGTGTCCTGCAACTCGCGGCGAAGAGCAAGATTCCCCTGTTGTCGCGGTTCATCGTGCGGCGATTGGCCGCGGAAGACAGGGGGATGGAACCGTTGCTGGCCCATCTGCAACAGACGAATGACGCTTCTCTCGGCTGGATGCTCGAAGAAATTGTCGCCAGTCTTCGTGTCCGGGCGAATGTCAAAGCCCCCGCAGCGTGGACGAAGACGTTTGATCTGTTGATGCAGTCACCGAATGTCGCGTTCCGTCAGCAGGCGGAATACATCGCGGTGAAGTTCGGCGATCAACGGGTCTTCCCGCAGTTGCGGACGACGCTGACGAACCGTGAACTGCCCGCCGATCGCCGCAAGCTGGCGCTCGATTCGCTACTGGCGGGCAAGGATCAGGAACTCCCGCGGTTGTTGCAATCAATCGTGAAAGATAAAGACGACCTGCGCACGGCGGCGATCAATGCACTGGCGAGTGTCGAAGATGCGAAGACACCGGAGGCGTTGCTCGCCGTCTATGCAGACCTGCCGTTGGCCGACCAGCAGGCGACCATCGCCACGCTCACCGCGCGTCCGGCCTATGTGCTGGCGTTGCTCGATGCCATCGAGGCGAAAAAGGTCCCGCGGAACGATCTGTCCGCCTTCACCGTCCGGCAACTCGCGCGGCTGGACAACGCCGCCGTGACGAAACGGTTGACCGAAGTCTGGGGCGCGGTCCGCAACACCCCCGCGGACAAGCTTGCGGACATGGAACGATACCGCAAGCAATTGTCCTCGGCGGTGTTGAGTCAGGCCGACTTACCGCATGGCCGCGAGTTGTTCTCGAAGACGTGCGCGTCGTGCCATCAACTCTTCGGCACCGGCAAGCAGATCGGTCCCGACCTCACCGGTTCCAACCGCCGCAATCTCGATTACCTGCTGGACAACATGCTCGACCCGAGTGCCGTGGTCGGCAAAGATTATCAGATGACGACCGTCGTGACGGACGATGGCCGCACCGTCAACGGGATCATCAAGCAGGAGACCGACTCGGCTCTCACCCTGCAAACGCCGACCGATCTGGTGACGATCCCCAAGGCGGACATTGAAGCCCGGAAGCTCGCCGAGTTGTCGTTGATGCCGGAAGGGCAACTCAAGCCGCTGTCGGCGAACGACGTGCGGGACCTCGTCGCCTATCTGCAAACCGGCGCCCAAGTGCCGCTGCCGGGTGAGGGGCCGTGGATTGATCCACAGACGAAGCGGGTCGCCGGGGCGTTTGAAGGGGAAGCGTTGAAACCGGCGAAGATCACCGGCGGCAACACGGGCGGACAGGGGATGGGCGGCTTCAGCCTCGGCAAATGGAGCGGCGACTCCCACTTGTGGTGGACCGGCGCGAAGCCGGGTGACCAATTGATGCTCGATATCAACGTGAAACAGGCCGGACGATACGAAGTCTACGTCGCGATGACGAAAGCCATTGACTACGGCATCGTGAAAGTCGCACTCGACGAGTTACCCCCGACGGAACCGTTGGACATGTACAACAACGGCGTGGTCAACACGCCGCCGATTTCGCTCGGCGTGCATGATCTCGCCGAGGGAAAACACCGCGTCACCTTCGAAATCGTCGGAGCCAATCCGAAGGCCGTGAAAGGCTACATGGTGGGCGTGGATTACATCGTCCTGTCGCCGCGCTAAGACGCTTTTAATGAGGAAAAGGCGATCCACAGATTTCGCAGATTGACACAGATTCGGAGATAAACAGAGACAAGAGAATGGGAGAGAGCGAGAGGATGAAGTCTCTATCACCTCATTCCGACATTCTCTCCTCGCCATTTTAATCTGTGTCAATCTGCGAAATCTGTGGACGTCTTTTCCTTACTCTCCCCACGAGCAGCGCAGCAGTTGCAGGGGTTCGGCAAGTTGACTTGTCCAACACAGATGCTGCGAATCAGGTGGCGTGAGGATCGTCTGCCCGCGATGACACGTTCGTGACCATTCGCCATCCGTGGTTTCCAGCAAGCCAGACCCGTTAACGACGAACCAGATCGTCAGCACATCAGCGGAAGTCGCCCATTCCGTGAGGACGGTGACGCGGTCCATCACGAACCATTCACACGTCACCAGTCGTTGTGCCTGAACGCCCTGCCGAATGACGGGCAACTCTCGCGGAAGGGAATGATTCACCGCGGGGTGTTGCCAGTCGAGACACCGCAGCGCTTCTTCGACATGAAGTTGTCGCGGGCGGCCTTGGGCATCGACCCGGTTCCAATCGAACAACCGCAGCGTGATGTCACTGCATTGTTCGATTTCAAAGAGCACGAGCCCAGCACTGATCGCGTGCGGAACTCCCGCCGGAATGAGATACGCTTCGCCCACTTGCGGGGTCACGGCGTGCAAGACCTCTTCGACAGTCCCCGCGGCCAGACGATGGCGTAGTTCTGCTTCGGTCACCCCCGGTTGCAAGCCGGTATACAGTCGGCTGCCGGGATCCGCATGAAGAACGTACCACGCTTCGGTCTTGCCTGTTTCGCCGGGCTGCCATCGTGCCGCCTGTGCGTTATTGGGATGTACCTGCAACGATGACGCCTCACCGCAGTCCAGCAGTTTGACGAGCCACGGAAACCGCAGGGACGTTCGCAACTCCGGGTGCGGACACCATTCGTCACGGTGCATGCGCCAGAGATCGTTGAGTGAAATGCCCGACAACGGCCCTTCGGCCACGCAACTGATGTGGAGCGGATGCCCGCTGACTTCCCAACTCTCGCCGATCTTTGCGTCTGCGGCCGCGCGCTTGTTGAACCCGCCCCGTAGCCGTGCCCCACCCCAGACCTGCGGTCGCAAGAATGGGTCCAGGACTAGTGGCAGCATGATATCGGGGCCTGACCGTCTCGGTGTGGCGGAATCGAAGTTGCGGGACGAATCGAGTGGCCATTGTCCGGCGGACTCTGCCGATTGGCTAGGGACGGATTTCGAGTCTGACGGCGAAAATCTTGTCTTTTCTGCAAACCGCGGCCGTCCTGACGCAGGTAAGCGAGAGAGGAATCCGAGTAGCCGCGAGTGCCGTCTGCCAGTATCATCAGGTTTCGCCGTAACGGGCTGTGAACTCAGGAGTTGGTGTGATGTCGAAGGCGAAAACAAAAGGTCCCGAAACCGCCGAACCCGCAGCGAAAGCTCCGGGAAAGCAGGAGAGCGCGCGAGAAACCTTTGAGTCGATCGTCGTGGCGTTCGTGCTGGCGTTCCTCTTTCGCACGTTCATCGCCGAAGCGTTCGTGATCCCGACTGGGTCAATGGCGCCGACGCTGTTCGGCCGGCATAAAGACGTCGTCTGTCCAGAATGCCAGTATCACTTCGAGGTGGGCGCCAGCGAAGAACTCGATCACGACGAAGGCGTCTATCTCCTGCATCGCCTCACGGTCGCCACCTGCCCGAATTGCCGGTTTGAATCGAACATCAAAGATTTGCCGGTGTTCAAGGGTGATCGGATTCTCGTCAACAAATTCCCCTATGAGATTGACGACCCGGCCCGCTGGGATGTGTGTGTTTTCAAGTTTCCGGAAAACCCCGAACGAAATTACATCAAGCGGATGATCGGCCTTCCGGGTGAAGCGATCCGGATCAGCCGCGGTGATGTCTACGCCCGGAAAAAAGATGAGGCGGAATTCCGCATCCAGCGAAAAGACGATCCCACCAAGCAGGATGTGCTACAGATCATCGTCTACGACGACCAGCATCCACCGCACAAGCTCCTGGAAAAAGGCTGGCCCGAACGCTGGTCCGGGATGAATGCGTCGCCCGATGATACCGAGAACGGTGGCTGGTCACCAAATGCCGACGCGTGGAAACTCGATTCCAAGACGCGGTCGCATGCCTTGACCACGGCTTCTGATGATTTCAGTTGGCTCCGTTATCGCCACATCGTTCCGCAGGATTTCGACTGGAAGAATGTCGCGGAAAACCTGGCCCCGGCGGCGAACCCCAAGCCGCAACTCATTACCGATTATTGCGGGTACAACACGTCCAAAGTGCATCCCCGGGAAACGGTCGATGACGATGTCCTGTGGGTCGGCGATCTTACTGTCAGCGGCAAGCTCGACATTCAAAAGGACCTGACACAGGAAGCCGCGGTCTTGCTGGAGCTCGCGGAGGGCCATCGGCATTATCGATGCGAGATCGAATTGGCGACCGGGGAAGCCACGCTCACCCGCACGGATGACCTCAATCCGTCGGGACCGCCGGTGGTCGTTGGGAAAGCCAAAACAAACCTGCGCGGTGCCGGTGCGCATCGCTTCAAATTCGGCAATGTGGACGATCGTCTGGTGTTGTGGATTAACGACTCACTGATTCCCTTCGGAGAAGCCGCTGAGTACGCACCGCCGGTATTGCCGGGGCCGCACACTGCGGATTTGTCACCGGTCGGAGTGGCTGTCCGTGGGGCCAAAGCGACTGTTTCAGACTTGCTGTTGCGCCGCGATATTTATTACCGGGCCGAGCGTGTGGCCGATGATGACCGGTTTGCCCAAAAAGACAGCGCTGGCGAATCGATCGACTCGAGTTTTGCCAAGCCACGCTTGCGGGAAGCCCTGACGAATCCGATCGAGTATGCGACGGTCTACCAGGAAAAGGCGGGACCCGTCGAATTTGCGCCGCTGCTCAGTGACGAGTTCTTCGTGATGGGGGACAACAGCCCACGGAGCCAGGATAGCCGTCTGTGGTCCAATCGCCGCAAGGCCGAAAACCGGCATGCGGTCCCCCGGCACGCCTTTGTCGGCAAGGCATTCATGATCTACTGGCCGCACGGCATCCCGTTTATGAACAAGGGCAAGGGCTACACCGTGGCGTACCATACCGTGCCACAACCGCAGAACGGACAGAAGTACGACGTGGAAAACTATCCCGCCTATACCGCTCCGTTCTACCCGCAGTTTGGCCGCTGGCTCTATCGAATTCGATAACTCTCCGCAAGAAGCCCAGGGATTGCCATCCCTGGGTAGCTTCAATTCCGCATCACCCGGTGGATCAGCACGAGGCGCGAAACCGCAAGCGGTCGCGGCTGG
>JBGSUN010000028.1:0-65103 GCA_041753475.1 Planctomycetaceae bacterium
GCTGTGCCTACCAACGTTGGTGGGCACAGCCCACCCTACGAAACGGCGCGAACCTCAAACACACTTGGCGTTGTCAGTGATCGGGTTGCAGTTTTTCTGACGCGGGCCGACAATCCACGGTTTTGCGTCCCGCATTGAGAGTCCGCATGAGTCTGTTTCGCGCCGCCATTGATCGCATCGCCGGATATGCCCCGGGGGAACAGCCCCAGGACACCGGGTGGATCAAGCTCAATACCAACGAGAACCCGTACCCGCCGTCGCCGATGGTGGTGGAAGCCATCACCGCTGCGGCGAAGGGACGGTTGAATCTCTATCCCGACCCACTCAGCACGGCATTTCGTCGCGCGGCGGCGGATGTCTTCAACGTCGAGCCGGACTGGATTCTGCCCGGCAACGGCAGCGATGAAATCCTGACGATTCTCACGCGGTCGTTTGTCGATTCGCACGAACTGACGGTGTATCCGTATCCCAGTTACATCCTCTATGAAACGCTCGCCGACATTCAGGACGCCCGGCACGCGCGGATGCTGCTGAACCCCGATTGGTCGTGGGACATGCCCGCGTCCAAAAAATGGCTCGAAACGGCCCGGTTGGCGTTGATTCCGAATCCGAATTCACCGTCGGGGAACCGCTGGGACGATGCGACGCTGCAGGAACTGGTGCCGCCGAACGGGGTGCTGGTGCTCGATGAAGCCTACGGCGATTTCGCGGACAAGCCGCATCGGGCCGAGATGCTACAGTCATCGCTCGGCAAGCAGATGGTCATCACACGGACCTTCAGCAAGTCCTACAGTCTTGCGGGCATTCGGTTCGGCTTCGCCATTGCCCATCCCGATCTCATCGCCGGCATGCGGAAGGTGAAGGACAGTTACAACTGCGACACGATCGCCCTCGCCGCGGCGACCGCGGCGATTTCCGATCAAACCTGGATGCAGGCCAACGTCGCCAAAATCCGCGCGACCCGGCAACGCCTCGATTCCGCACTCCGCACGTTCGGTTTCGATGTCACGCCGTCACAAGCCAACTTCGTGTGGACGACGCATCCCGACCGCAATCACCGCGAACTTTACGAAGCGTTGAAGCAACGCAAGATTCTCGTGCGGTACATGGTCTACCGCGATGTCGCGTGGGCGAACGACGGCGTCCTCGACGGTTTACGCATCACCGTGGGCACCGACGCGGAGATCGATACGCTGCTGTCTGTCCTCAAAGAAATATTGAATCCCTGACGCCCACGGTTTCTGAACCGTGGGTCTCTTCCCATAAAATAAAACAATGCGACCCACAGTTCAGAAACCGTGGGCTTCCGAGGATGTGACAATCATGCCGCGGCAACATGCTCTTACTCGCAAAACGGGTGAAACCGAAATCGCGCTGTCGCTCAACCTCGACGGCACCGGCCAGGCGAAGGTTGCCACCGGCATCGGCTTCCTCGACCACATGCTGCACCTCTTTGCCAAGCACGGCCTGTTCGATCTGGAAGTCACCGCCAAGGGGGACTTGCACGTCGACGATCATCACACCGCGGAAGACGTCGGCATCTGCCTCGGCACCGCGATCCGGCAGGCCGTCGGCGACAAGCAGGGGATCAACCGTTATGGCAGCATGACCTTGCCGATGGAAGAAACGCTGGTGACGTCGGCCCTCGATCTCAGCGGCCGCACCAAGTTCGTCTACGCCGTCAAGTTCCCCACTGAAAAGATCGGCACGTTCGACACCGAACTCGTCGAAGAGTTCTGGTACGCCGTCACCGCCAACGCGATGATGAACCTGCACCTCGTCCTGCACCACGGCTCGAACAGCCACCACATTTCCGAAGCGACGTTCAAAGCGACCGCACGGGCATTACGGCAAGCGGTGACGATTGATCCGCGACAAACGGGCGTGCCGTCGTCGAAGGGAACGCTCTGAGTAAGGTGGGCTGTGCCCACCACCGTATTGGCAGGACGAGAAGAGTAGTGGGCACAGCCCACCCTACATGCACTTCCAGCGAAAGCAGAGAAGAAACCGGCGAAGCGGAAACCGCAGAAGTAGGGTCGATCATGGCCAGCAGAATGCAGTGGCTAAGCGATGATTCCGAACGGATAGTTGACCTCGGCTTGGTGACGCTCGATCAAGCCGCTACTCGAATCGTCGATGGAATTAAGGCTTCCCAGGTAGCTGAACTGATCGGGCTATTATCCCCTCGCATGATGGAAGCTGTGAGGCGAGTCGTCCGCGAGTCACCGACTACTGATGCTGAATGGGACGCCAAGGTGATTGTGACCACTGGAGGGATCCGGCATGCAAATGAACTACGGATTCAGCAGCGGATGGCGGTCGAAGCCTTCCGTGAGAAGTTTGCCAACGACGAATGATCCCTACTGCTTAACCGCTGCTTCGCCAAGATTAATCCGGCGGTCTCCGCTGCGACCCCGGCTACCCTCTGTGACGCCTTCAGCGTCAAGACCAATTGGGGTAGACGCTCACCTCATCGGGGGTTATTCTAGATAAACGCCTGCCGATTTGTTGCCCGCCTGCCTGAGCCTGCCTTGATGATTTTTCGATCCTCTTCGTTGATGGTGATTCTCTGCGCGATTGCGGCCTCGGTGGCCCCCTGCGTCGCGGATGATGCCGCACCCTCGTTCGCACCGGTTGGTGTCGACTTTCTGAAGAAACACTGTGCGAAGTGTCACACGGACGGCAAATCGGAAGGCAGCCTGACACTCGACCGTTATGTCGACACACAGTCTCTCGTGAAGGGACGCCGCATCTGGATGGCGATCCTCAAGCGGATCGAGACCGGAGACATGCCGCCGGAAGAGGAACCGCAACCGACGAAAGACGAAGTCGACGCGATTGGGAAACTCGTCCGCTCCATTTATGAGGACGCCGACCGTAAGGCGAAACCGGACCCCGGCCGGGTCACGCTGCGACGGTTAAATCGCACGGAGTACAACAACACGATCCGCGATCTCATCGGCGTCGATTTCAACCCGGCGGATGATTTTCCCACCGATGACATTGGCTACGGTTTCGACAACATTGGCGATGTCCTCTCGTTGCCGCCGGTGCTGATGGAACGTTATTTCGTCGCTGCGGAGGGCATTGCGAATCAGGCGATTCTGCCGAAGCTGCCCGATCCGCCGAAGCGGCACATGGATGGACAATATCTCGAACCTGCGGGCAAGGGCGTTCCCACCACCAAGTACCGACCAATCTCGACGAAGCCGGACGGCGAGGCCATCTTCACCGGGCCGCTGCACTACGAATACAAAGTCCCCGACGATGGCGAGTACATCTTCCGCTCGAAGTTCTATGCCGAGGCCGCGGAGGGACAAGCCGTGCGGATTGCAATCCTCGCGCACGGTCCGGGACTGGCTCAAGGCGTGACCGATGACGAAGCGAATCAACTCTTCGGCAAAGCGGTCCCGGCGCTGCGACCGTTCGTGATTCTGTCGACTCACGAAGTGCAATCGCGGGACAAAGACAAACCCGATTCCATCGAAGTGAAAGTGCCGCCGAATCTCGACCTGAAACGGATGGCGATCGCGCTGTTCAAGACACCGGAGGATCAACCGCCGGTGACGTTGCACGTCGACTACTTCCACCTCGAAGGTCCGCTCGACACCCGGCCGAAAACACACCGCGCGTTGCTGGCGTGTGACGCATCGCAACCGAAAGAAGCTCAGACGCGCGAAGTCCTCACGCGGCTGATGTCCCGTGCCTTCCGTCGTCCCGCGCAGCCGGAGGAAGTCGAACGCTTCGCCAAACGGGTGGAAGCCGACATGGCCGCCGGGTTGAACTGGGAGGGGGGCATCCAACGGGCGCTGATCGCCGTGCTGGTGTCGCCGAAATTTCTCTTCCGCATGGAACTCGACGACCGTCCCGAAGCGGCCGAACCGCGACCGCTCGATGAATTCCAACTGGCCTCACGGCTGTCGTACTTCCTCTGGAGCACGATGCCCGATGCGGAACTGACGGCACTCGCGACGAAGGGCGAACTCACGGCGAACATCGATGCCCAGGTGAAGCGGATGCTCACCGACAAAAGAGCAGAGTCACTCGTCGAAAACTTCGCGATGCAATGGCTCGAACTTCAACGACTCAAGACCATCGCGCCCGATCCGAAGATGTTCCCCGGCTTCGATGATCGGCTGCGTCGGGCCATGCAGCGCGAAACCGAAATCTTCATTGGCGAGATCATCCGTGAAGACCGCAGCATCCTTGATTTCGTCGACGCCGACTTCACGTATCTCAACGAAACACTCGCCCAGCACTACGGCATCGCGGACACCAACGGCAACTGGATCGGTCAACCGCCGCATCGTGACAAGGGCGAACCGATTCCGCGCCGTAACTTCGTCCGCGTGTCACTCGATCCGTCACAGCGCGGCGGCTTGTTGACGCAGGCCAGCATTCTCACGGTGACTTCAAACCCAACACGCACATCGCCGGTGAAGCGCGGCCGCTGGGTGCTCGAACAGATTCTCGGCGATCCCCCGCCACCCGCGCCGCCCGATGTCCCGCTCCTCGAAGAAGGGGACAAAGCTGCTCTCACCGGATCACTCCGGCAACGGATGGAACAGCATCGCAGCAAAGCCGCCTGTGCGAATTGTCACGCCCGCATGGACCCCATCGGCTTCGTCTTTGAAAACTTTGACGCGATTGGCCGCTACCGCACGAAAGATGGCGAATTCCCCATCGAAACCGCCGGAGAACTCCCCGACGGCAGCAAATTCGCCGGGCTCGTCGAGTTCAAACAGATTTTGCGGCAGCGAAAGCCTCAAATCAGTCGATGTTTAATTGAAAAGCTGTTAACCTTCGGTCTCGGACGGGGTTTAGAGTATTACGACCGTCCCGTGGTCGACCGCATCGCGGCGAAGGTGACGCAGGGTGACGACAAGTTTTCGACGGTGATTCGGGAAATTGTGCGGAGCGAACCGTTTCGTCTCCGCCGTGGTTTGGAGCAGGCACAATGACAGCGCGTGGGAACGTTTCGCGGCGAACAATGCTCCGTGGTCTCGGGACGGCGCTCGCGTTGCCGTGGCTGGAATCGATGGGCGGCCTGTCGGCGTGGGCCGACGGTGCCGTCGCGGCGAAAACGGCTCCCAACCGCATGGCGATTCTGTACGTTCCCAACGGCGTGAACATGGCCGACTGGACGCCCGCCGCCGAAGGGACCGACTTCACGCTGCCGGCGATTCTCGAACCCCTCGCGCCGGTCAAAGACGACTTGCTCGTGCTGACCGGATTGACCGCCGACAAAGCCCGTCCGCACGGTGACGGCGGCGGCGATCATGCCCGCGCTCTGAGTGCGTTCACCACCGGCGCCCAGGCCCGCAAGACCGACGGCGTCGACATCCGCAGCGGCATCTCCGTCGACCAGTTGGCCGCCAGCCGTATTGGTGATCAGACCCGCTTGCCGTCGCTGGAAATCGGCGGCGAAGGGGGCCCGATGGCGGGCAACTGCGACTCCGGTTATAGCTGCGTCTACTCGGCGACGATGGCGTGGCGGTCCGCAACGCAGCCGCTGCCGAAGGAGTTCAACCCGAAGATCGTCTTCGAGCGGATGTTCGGAGCCGATGGTGACAAAGGTCGCAAGCAGCGCGACGATCTCCGCAAGAGCATTCTCGACTTCGTCCGCGACGACGCCGCGTCCCTCACCGGCAAGGTGAGCCGCAACGATCAGCGGAAACTCGACGAGTATTTTTCGTCGATCCGCGACATCGAACAACGCATCGAACGGTCGCAATCCTTGCCGCCTGCAAAGACGCCGGATTATCCGATGCCCGCCGGGATTCCGGACAACTTCCCGGATCATCTGCGGCTGATGTGCGACATGATGGTCCTCGCCTTCCAGACCGACACCACCCGCGTCTGCACCTTCGTCCTCACCAACGAAGGGAGCAACCGCTCCTATCCGAACATCGGCGTGGCGGAAGGCCATCACGAGCTGTCACACCACGGCAACGACGAAGCGAAGAAGTCGAAGATCCGCGAGATCAACAAGTTCCACATGACGCAGTTGGCGTACATCCTGCAGAAGCTGAAGTCGATTCCCGAAGGCGAAGGCAACCTGCTCGATCACTGCATGATCGCCTACGGCAGCGGCAACAGCGACGGCAACGCTCACAACCACGACAACCTGCCGATCCTCCTCGCGGGCCACTGCGGCGGCACCATCACCCCCGGCCGCCACGTCAAATACCCCAACGAAACCCCGCTCGCCAACCTGTGGCTCTCGATGCTCGAACGCATGGACGTCCGCGTCCCCTTCCTGGGCGACAGCACGGGGTCGTTGTCAAATCTGCACGTGTGAATCTTCGTAGGGTGGGCTGTGCCCACCATCTTTGCTCGTCACATGGAAGATGGTGGGCACAGCCCACCCTACAAGACTGCACGTGTGAGAAACACGGGACATCATCAACGTCTTAGCCCCCGGTCAATGACCGGGGGGATTGCCGTTTGAAATGACGCGCCATCGGCCGAGAGACTGCGGCCAACTCAACAACAGGCTCGGCACCGTCCGAGAGACATCAGACGTTGCGGGGCGTGTCCACCAGATTTCCGTGTGCTGTCCACAATTCCCGCATGCGACAAGCAATCGCGGATACCCCGACTCAATCGCACGATAACTGCATCGTCGCCTGCAATGCGGACATGCGGGAAGAACGAGCGGAAGAAGTCGCAACCATTGGTAGAGCGGTGGGGTCAGGACGAGAAACAACACGATTCCAGCAAGCACTCCCATACTCAGCAGCATCGGTGCATTGGAAATCAACTTCGATCCAAAAAAGTAATGAACGCCAAGCACGGTTTTGCATCCCAGTGCAATACAAACCATCGCGATGAATACGTCGATGAGTGAGAATCGCATGGTGTTGATCTACTTGCCTCAGGGCTGTCGACGCATGCAATGCCAAAGGCTATTGAGCCGCAGGTTGATAAAGAGAGATTTGATTGTGTTGTAAAGTCTGCAAAACCAGCCCTTTTTTGTGAGCTTTGACCGCCTTTATCAACCTGCGGATCAATAATGCTCAGCGACCGTCGCGGCTTCCTGCGACGTTGACTCGTGAGAAACCGCCGCGTCGACTCCATTCGGCTGCGGTGTCTTATTCGGCTCTGCGATGCGGGGAGGGAAGGATACGAACTTCAGCCCGCTGTTTTTCTCCTGCTCTTTGATGTCCGCGAAAATCGCATCGAGATCGTAATTGAACCTCGCTGCGTGGGCATCACGAACACGCCGAACCTCATCCACGATGGGATCAATCATGGCTTGGTCTCCAAAAGTTCTTCAGGCGTGCAAATGATGGGGGCTTTGACGCCCTTCGCCGTACAGACGTTTTCGATCACCGGTCGCATTGTCGCATTCGCCAGATGGCGACAGTTCCACGTCAACGGGTAGGGTATTCCATTCATGGCCGCGACCGCAATATGCAACGCGTCATCCGCAGCCTTCACAGGTAGCGCACCGGCACGAAGCAATTCCTTCGCCAGCTCCAGTGCCTGGTTCGATGTCTCCAGTAGAGTCATCGTTTTCAAAACCTCAAGCCGTTCCTGCGCCGCTTGAGCATCCCCCGCTCCGGCTTCTTTGCGGACTAACTGCGAGATGCAAAGTTCGTAGCTCTGCCGTCGCGTGTCCCACCATTCGTGAGTCGTCTGCTGGTGACCGGCGATCACAACATCGCGGTGCGGCCGTGCCGTCAGATAGCTGACGACAGTCGTCTCAATGTAGACACGCTCGGTCATAAGAGGTTCCTGACGCTTTTGTTCTCACGATCTTGATCTCGCTCCGGAGACGCAGCAAACCCTACGTTTGCATCACCTCATTCAGAATAGAATGCGGACAGCCGCGGGAGTCGCTGTCTGACCATCTTGGGATCATCGCAATCCCAATCTTCGCCGATCAGTTCAGCAGGTTTGGTGCGCACTGGATATGCGGCAGTGTCTGGTAGTCCCGTGACTTCCATCCATGCTTGACGTGCAGCGCCGTAGATTTCTGCTTCCGCATCGATTCCTTCAGAAAGCGGCAGCGCAACTTCGACGAGACTATCCGCATCGGTAATCGCAGCAGAATAAATATCCTGTCCCATGCCTACTAACCAACATCTGAAATAATAAAAACCATCGTCACCAGCACCTGCATTCAAGAAGCAACACGCTGCAATCAGGTCGACGGTGTACGCAGCAGCAACGAATTGCTCGAAGATATTGTCCCATTCAAGGATTTCCTCAGCCTCCAGCTTTGCAAGCAATTCAGTGAGACGTGAACTCCATTCCTCTGTTCGACGCCGATCCGATTGACATGCGGACTGGATGATTTCCCAGAACTGATCGTTGTTCATAGCGGTGAAATCTCACGGTCGCGGGTGGCCCAGACGCTGTCCGCGGCGTCTGGGTTCACAAGAGGAATGTTACCAGAGTCTTGTTCATCGGCGGCCTCTTGTAAACCCAGACGTCCAAAGCGACGTCTGGGCCACCCATCGCTTCGACTTCGTGTTTGAAAACGTTCTGGTCTCACCGCGCGCAATTTCGCTGGCATCCTTGCCGTACCTGTGTCTCAATTTGCGGACGGTCACACGTCTCGAATTGAGGAGTGCGGAGCATGGCGGCAGACAAAAAAGCACCGAACGGGTATTGGGAACGGCGGGCGTGGTTGCGGCGGTTGGAGTGTTCGACCGCGGTGAAGTTTGTGCTGCTCACGCTGCATGAGTACGCCGGGAATGACGAGTGGGCGTTTCCGCATCAGGACACGCTGGCGGCCGATGTCAGCCTGAGCGAACGGATGGTCCGGCGGCATCTGGAGTGGGCGATCTCCCGCGGATTGCTGGAAGTCGAACGGACCGCCCGTGGCAACCGTTATCGCATCGACTTCACCTGGCCGGGTTACAACCGGAAGCGTTACGATGCCGAGCCGGGTAGGGTGGGCTGTGCCCACCAGCTTGATTCCTCACCCACTGAAGAGCTGGTGGGCACAGCCCACCCTACGAAGGCCAAAACGCAGCCTGGCGACCGGTCATCGGTGTCCGGTGGACAGCCGCACAATGTCCCTTCGGACTGGTCATCGGCGTCCGATCGGAGCGGACATCCACGACCGATGGCACCGGACATGGGTGACCGCTCGCACCGGTCACCCATGTCCGGTGCATATAGAACATCCAGAGAATGTCCAATTGAACATCCAAAGAACATCCCGGCGAACGATGTCGTTGAGACGAGGATGAGTGAAGGCGAAATCCGGCCGGACGAGTTCGCCTCGCTGGATCAGGGCGAACGCCGTTTCGAGCAGTTCGTGGCCGCAAACAAACTGCGTCGCCACGACCGGTTGCGGTTCCTCACGCTGTGGGCTTATGTCGAACGGCGGCGAGCTTCGGCCAACCCAGACGACCGCATCGGCAACCCCGGCGGGTTTGTCACCGACTGCGTCCACCGACGGCAATGGTCCGGGGCGTTGTGTGACGAAGACCGCGTGCGGGCCTGGGATGGTCCGCCGCCAGCCGCAGCGACGCCACACCCCGATGTGAACTCTGCTGCCGTTGAGCAAAAGCCGCTGCGGAGTCTGATGGACGACTTCCTCGCTCTCCGGACCGCGCGTGCCCCATGATGACGACGGGTGGCTGGGGCGAAGTCTTCGCCGCCCCAGTGATTGGCGTTGAACTTATCTGGGTCGTCGCGGACTCCGACACCAGCCGCCCTGTCGGCGGGATTGGTGGGTGTGTTCTGGCAAATCCCGTGGTCCGGTCACTCCTGTTGTCCGTTTGTAATCTTGGTGTCGGGCAGCCATGCTTGATAGCCGTGGAATGGATTGCACCCAACTCCGTGCTCCGAGGTTTCATGCTCGATCGTCTTAAATCCTGGTTTGGATGGAAACCCCTGGCGGATGAGGAGTTTGAAGCCGCGCGGGCTAAATTGCTGGAAAAAACTCCGGTTCCTGTCTTCTGGCTGTTCGGCAAGACGGGAAGCGGGAAGTCGTCGATCGTTCGTTGTTTGACCGGGGCCACCGCCGCGGAAGTGGGGAACGGTTTCCGTCCGCAAACGAAGTTTTCTGCCGAGTATGATTTCCCAACGGCGGAACAACCGGTGGTGCGGTTTCTCGATACCCGTGGATTGGGTGAAGCCCATTACGACCCGGCCGAGGATATTGCGGCATTCGCGGCCCGGGCGCATCTGGTGCTGGTGGTGGCACGGGTGGCCGATCAAGCGTTGGAGCCGATTCTGTCGCCGCTCAAAAAAATGCGGGCCGCGGCACCACATCGACCGGTGATCCTGGCGCTGACGTGTCTGCACGAAGCCTATCCGATGGAGCAGCATCCGTCACCGGACCCGTTCGCCAACAATTCCTCACACCCCGAGACCTTGCCAGGGGAACTGCAGCGCCTGCTTCTGATGCAACAGGAACGTTTTGCTGGCCTGGTCGATCAGATTGTGCCCATCGATCTCACGCCGGTGGAAGAAGGTTTCGAGCAGCCGCAGTTCGGTGCGGGGCGGTTGGAAGCCGCGCTGCAGGGAGCGCTGCCAGCGGCGTATCGTCAAGCGTTGCTGCAACTGCATGATGTCCGAGAGCAATTGCAGGACCTGACCGAACGTCAGGCGTGGCCGATTATTCTCAGCTACAGCAGCCTTGCGGCAACGGCCGCGGCGACACCGTTGCCCTGGGCCGACATTCCTGTCGTGATGGGGTTGCAGACGAAGCTGGTCTATCGGCTGGCAGAGTTGTACGGTCAAAAAATGCACGCCGATGAGCTGATGAAAATGGCGGGCGCACTTGGGGGACAACTCCTGACGCGGTTTGCGATTCGTGCGCCGCTCAAGTTTCTGCCGTTCGTGGGCCACACACTGAGCGCGGCCATGGCCTTCGCCTACACGCTGTCCCTCGGCAAGGCGTGCTGCTGGTATTTCGGCGAAATCAAAGCCGGTCATGTTCCCACGCAAGCCGACCTGAACCGCGTGTGGAGCGATAAACTTGCGGATGCGCTGCAGGTGTGGAAGCGTCGTGAGAAAACCCCGCCGACGTGATTGCTGTTTGTGCTCAGACGAAGACATCGTGCTGGCGAGAAACACATAGACTTGCCATCGTCTTTGGAGTAGCTTGAATCGAACAGACGTTCTGTTGGAGAGTTCGTCCCCCGTTCGTGAAGACTTCGCGTGTTTTTCTCCTCCGCGCGTCGATCGTCAGAATGACCCGGCCAGCCTGTGAGCGTTTGCTGATGCCAACGTTTCATCGATTGATTGCCGAACTGGTGGCCAGCGTATTGATGCCGCAACGCGAATGTCACGGGAGTTGGGGCTGACGTTGGATGCGATGTACATTGCTGGGTATGGAATTGAATGTGCGATGAAAGCAATGATCCTGTCGGCGACACCCGTCAATCAGCGAGAAGCTCGATTTGAAGATGAGTTTCGAGGTGCCCGAGGGCATAATATTAAATGGCTTCTCCATTTGTGGAAATCAGCACACTGCGAGCCACTTTCCCTGTCCATGTCGACGGAATTGCGAAAAGTCCATTTGATATGGAGCACGGACTTGCGCTATCGTGCCGGCAGCCGGAGGCAAAGCGAAGTGGATTTCGTTATCGATGCCGCTGAAAAGATTCATGCTTGGGTGAAGGAGCGATTGTGATGACAACGACTTTGCAAGACAAACTTCAGACAGATGAAACCCGCTTTGTTGAGCAGTCGTTCCAGTCAGCCGGCTTCCCGAACGTCGAAGCCTATCGTCATAATTCCGCCTCGATCCGCGTCCGAGTCGTGGACGAGCGGTTCCGTAATTTATCACGCGTGGCCCGGATGGATATGGTGGAGACCATCCTTTCGCAACTCCCTGAATCTGTTCAACGCGATATCGTCTTTTGTCTTCCGATTGCCGAAGACGAAAGGCACTCCATCGAGTACAGCCTGATGAATCGCGAGTTTGAATCGCCCCTTCCTTCACGGCTGTAATGGTGCTGCTCTTTCATCAATCATCCGCAACGATTCAGATCACACTCAGTGGACCGTCAGATGCACGTCGTGGAGCGGATTGCCGAGGTGCGAGAGGGGCTCGCGTCGGAAAAGCGGGCGGGGAAGCGGATTGGGTTTGTTCCCACGATGGGGGCGTTGCATCGCGGGCATCTCGACTTGATGGAAACCGCACGGCGGGAATGCGACTTCGTCGTGACGAGCATTTTCGTCAACCCGTTGCAGTTCGCCCCGCATGAAGACCTGGAAAAGTATCCACGACCAAGAGAGCGCGACGTGGAGTTGTGCCAAGGGGTGGGGGTCGATCTCGTCTTTTATCCCACAGTCGAGGAAATGTACCCGCGTGGCGCGGTCACCAGCGTCTATGTCGATGGCTTGTCGACGATTTTGGAAGGGGCCATTCGTCCCACGCATTTCCGGGGGGTGACGACCGTGGTGGCCAAGCTCTTCGGGATTGTCACGCCGGACCGGGCGTATTTCGGACAGAAGGATTTTCAGCAGCAATTGATCATTCGCACCATGGCGCGCGATCTCGACATGCCGGTCGAAATTCGCACTTGTCCCACCACACGCGACGTCGACGGCATGGCTCTCAGCAGTCGCAATGCTTACTTGTCACCGTCCGAACGCACAGCCGGATTGTGCTTGTCTCAGGCGTTGAAGCGTGGCGAACAGATGGCGGTGGACGGTGTCACGCCGGCCTTGATTGCCGATGTGATGCAGGAGCAGATGGAAACGACACCCGGTGTGGAACTGGACTATGCCGTCGTCGTCGATCCGTGGACCCTCGCTGAGTTGACGGCCGCGCAGCCACAGATGGTGGCATTGATTGCGGCCCGTGTCGGCACAACGCGGTTGATCGACAACGCCGTCTGGGGCCCCGCGCTCTACTGAGCAATCCGGCCACCAAGTCCGCTTGCGGTTTCGTGCCCCGCAGCGCTTTCGCCGGGGCAGCACCAGCTTTCCCAATTTCACGGGAATTTCATCCGCTTCGATGGTTCTCTCTCGTCAGCCGCGGCCAATTTGGCTATCACACATCGAAGGGCATTGCTCGGCAGTGGCCCTGATTGTGGTCACAAAGGGATTGTATGCGACAGGTCCTCTTCCGCATTCCATGGGACGGAATCCCCTGGGGGAACGGACACTTTCCGATCTTCGGTTTCGGCCTGTTATTGGCCTTGTGGACTCTCGCCGGCATCGGTTCGGTGATCGCCGTCTATCGCGCAGAAGGCAAGTGGCTTTGGCCCGATCTGACGTCCACGATCCTCTGGCTGGCTGTGGCCGGTGGAATTGTGCAAGCGCCGCAATTCGGACGGCAGATCGCCCCGGAAGGCCTGCCGATTTTCGGTTACGGAATGATGATGCTGCTCGGCTTGCTGTCCGCGATCAAACTGGCGGAGTACCGCGCTCGCCAGGCCGGCTATGAACCGGAAATGATCTGGGATTTGGCCACGTCGATTTTCATCCCCGGCATCATCGGTGCCCGTGTGTTTTACCTCGTACAGCATGGGGAAAAGGTGTATGCCAAAGCGCAAGGGCTCCCCGCGGTTCTGCTGGCCACGGTGAATCTCAGCGAAGGCGGCCTCGTTTTGTATGGCGGGATTATCGCCGGGACCATCGCCTACTTCGTCTTCTGTTATCAACGAAAACTCCCACCGCTAGGGATTGCGGACATCATTACGCCATCGGTGTGTGTGGGCGTCGGGTTCGGACGGATCGGCTGCCTGCTCAATGGCTGCTGCTTTGGTGACCGCTGTGAATTGCCGTGGGGGATTGTGTTTCCGCATGACAGTGTGCCCTTCTCGGCACTCGTTCAGCGCGGATTTCTCGCACCGGATGCGCTCGCCTCGCCGCCGCTCCATCCCACGCAGATTTATAGCGCCATTGATGGTTTTCTGACGGCCGGATTAGCTTTGTGGTATACCCGTTACCGACGGGTGCCGGGTGATGTTCTCGGGCTCGCGCTGCTGGTTTCCTCGGCGACTCGTTTTCTGATCGAATTCCTGCGCGGAGATGAGTACGGTCAGTGGGGCACGTCGCTGACGATCGCGCAATGGATTAGCATGGGGTTGTTTGCGGTGGGCCTGGGATTGCAGGTTTATCTGGGAAAGGCTGCGGCGGGGCAAATGGCAAAGCGCTGACTGCTTGGAACTTTCGTCCAGCAAAGGTCCATGGACTCAACGTAAATTTCCTCGGAACTTTCCCCTCAGCCACCACGTCGAATCTGGTACGACTGTGAATGACGCGTCAGATCAATCGCTGATCGCTCGCTGTCTCGGCGGCCAAACCGAGGCGTTTGGGCTGCTGGTGGACCGCTACCAGCACCGCCTGTACGGGGCGCTTGTTCACATCGCAGGGTCGTCGGAACTGGCCCGTGATTTTGCGCAAGATGCTTTCCTGCAAGCGTTTGAGAAGCTGGGGTCGTTCCGGGGCGAGTCCGCGTTTTATTCGTGGCTGTTCCGGATCGCCTTGAATGTTGCGATTAGTGCCCGCCGTAAAACCCACCGTGTGACCGCATCCATTGACGCCATCCGTGAGGCCTCGGGCCAGGATCCGGAAGATGGACGGACGTCCTCTTCTCCCTGGCACGAAATGCACGTCGCCGACCGAAAACGGCTTGTGCAGAAGGCGCTCGCTGAAATTCCCGAAGAATATCGGACCGCCTTGGTGATGAAAGAAATGGACGATTTGAAATACGAGGAGATCGCAACGATTCTCGACATCCCATTGGGAACGGTTCGCAGCCGCATTCACCGGGGACGTTTAGAATTGCGGGCGAAATTGCAAGGTGTCCTGCGTGCTGAAGAAATGTAGGGTGGGCTGTGCCCACCAATTTGAAGAACGGACCGCAAGCTGGTGGGCACAGCCCACCCTACAGAGATTTGGTCAGAGTGAAATTGAGAATGCCTGCTGGGTCACGTGCCGATCTTGTGGGTGAGGTGTGCGAGCAATGAGACCGGGAGATTCTGACGAACTGCTGTCGGCTTACCTCGATCGTGAGGTGACGCCCGCGGAGCGCGAAGCGGTGGAAGCCCGTCTGGATGCCTCACCGGACACGCGTGCCGAGCTGGACGCCATCGCGGAACTATCACTCTGTCTGCGGACGCTGGACCGTCCGGAAGCGCCGGCCGATTTTCAGGCGTCGGTCATGCAGGCTCTTGCCGGTCGTCAGCTGACCCCCGCACCGGTCGCCAAGCCACCGGTGCAACGCTCGCGCCGGGAATGGATCGTGACCATCGCGGCGATTGCCACGACAGCCTGCGGGCTCTTCATTGTCGTATCGAGTTGGCAGCCCAATGGTTTCATGAGTCCGGAAAAGACGACGACGGAGTTTTCCATCGGGATGAGCGATGCCATCCATCCCACGGCCCCGGTTTCTTTCGATGCTCCCGCCAGTGGTTTGAACCGACGTGCTGATCTTGGACTGATGACCGGCGACACGGATGGTGACGGCCTGGTGGACGAGCATCGCCATCTCACGATGATGGAAACGAACGGGGCATTGAAGCCCCGTTCCGCACCGATGCCTGCCTCAGCCGCTCCGATGGTCGCCGCTGGTTCAGGGGCGCAATTCCGGAATTCCGAGGTGGACGGCACACGACTCGCCTCGACGGTCGACACCACTCCGGATGCGGGGGCCTTAGAAAAGGTTGCCTTGAATGATGTGCTGAATGCCTGGGCTTCGACCCGATTTTCAGATGACTACGTTGCCAACATCGACCTCCAGGTTCACGATGTCCGTCAGACCGCAAGCGGATTCCAAGTCCTGTTGATTAAGAACGGCGTCGAGAATATCCCGTTTGATGAAACCGCGTTAGCGCAGAAATCGGGTGAAGCGAAACAAGACAAGCTCCCAGCGTTGGAAAACGCTGCTGAAGAAAAACAGCGGCTCCCCGAAGAGTTCGGCGAGCAATCGATGATCGCCGTGTATGTGGAGTCCACGCCAGAGATTGTCACGAAGTCGCTGGATCAACTGGCACAGAAATACAATGTGCTGGGCATCCGCCTGCAAACTCCGTTGGCGTTGTCACGAGAGGCCGAAGACGTGGCAGGCAATGTCGCTGGTAAAGAAGTGGAGGCCTCGAGTCGTTCCAAACGCTTGATGATCGATAACGTGACCAATGCGTACGCCACGCAGCAGTTGGCGACAGCCGCGAACTGGCCGGATTCAGAAGGTCCCGTGGATGCGCTGCTCGTTCTCGAAGACGCCCCGGTCGTCTCCGAATCGCTGGAACTTCAGCAGCGGCGATCGATCGCCAAGAGCATGAATGAGCCGGCCGCCGCGGTGGCCCGGAGTGCCAAGATGCAGGCCGGCGATAGGAAGGACGCTTCCCAATCCAACAACCCGAATCAGATTGGGCAGTTTTTCTGTTCGGAAGTGCGGTTGCCGCTGGTCAACAATCTGGATGTGCTCGCAACCAACACCATTGACGGTAATTCTGGACCCATGCCCGACTTGCCATACAACCGTGCGTTGACAACCAACTCACCGCTGCTGGGCAACAATCTTACCCGGCAGAATTCGAATTCCATCACCGAGAGTGGTCGCTATCGCCAGTACACCAATCGCGATGGAACGAATGCCAACCCGGTGCGCGTGCTGGTTGTCTTCCAGGACGCCCCGGTTACTCTGAAGGCGAAGGCGGCGTCTCCCAAACCGTAGAACGTGTTTTCAAAAGGGAGGGCGAGGCTCCCGCCGAGCCGCAAGCGCTTCACCACGCTGGGACAACCAGCGGCTCAGCGGGAGCTTCGCCCTCCCCAAACAGCAACCATCGAGATTTGAAAACACGTTCTTAGTGGATGCCGGCGTTCGCGGCTGACGCGGCCTCCTCGTGGACGATGCATTTCTGCTTCAACAACACACTCCGAGGGGTGGTAAAGCGGAGATAAACGGCGCGTTCCTCACCGCGGTGCCGTCTTCGCGATTTGTGCCTCCGCTTTTGTGAAATTCCGTTCGGAATGACGCCCGGCGCCGATAGAATTCCCACGGGGCCGGTTGTCATTGACACGCGAACACGTCGAGCGGCGGACGGAATGAGTTCCAAGTGGATCTGGCCTTTTGAGTTGATGGAGAAACTCGGCGAAGGCGGCATGGGTGTCGTCTACCGGGCGCGGTACGTCGGGAACAACCGCATTGTCGCGGTCAAGCTGCTCCCCGACGACGTGGCCTCCAACGAGAATCTCGTGGCCCGGTTCGATCGTGAGATCGAGATCCTCAAGCAGCTCAAGCATCCGCACATTGTGAACTGCTTCGGCGGGGTGTGTGAAAGCAAGCAGCGCTTTTACGCCATGGAACTGGTCGAGGGAGGCACACTCGCCGACCATTTGCAAAAGCGCGGCCGCTTCACCTGGGATTACGTCATCGACTATGGCTTACAGATGTGCTCGGCACTCGATTACGCCCATCAGCGCGGTGTGATCCATCGCGACATCAAGCCCGGCAATTTCCTGCTGACGAAGTCCGGGCAGATCAAACTGAGTGACTTCGGTCTCGCCACCATGATCGCTGCAGCGCGGATCACCCGTGCCGGAAAAACGGCGGGGACGTTTCAGTACATGGCGCCCGAGCAAATTCAGGGGAAGCCGCCTCTTTCAAACCGGACCGACCTGTATGCCCTGGGCTGCGTGTTCTTTGAACTCCTCACCGGTCGTCCTCCGTTTGAAGCGGAGAACCCGGCGGCGGTCTTGCACATGCATCTCAAGGAACCGCCGCCGCGCGTGATCACGCAGTGCCGCGATTGTCCGCCGGAACTCGACCAACTCATCGCTGATCTTCTGGAAAAGAATCCGGACAACCGCCCGGAAAGCGCCTCCGTGGTCGCGCAACGACTCGATGCCATTCTGCGACCATCGCGGATGGGCATTGATCCGTTTGGTCATACTGCCAATGACGTCGTCGCTCCAGTCATCTCGACGGCAAAGCCCGGTTCCAGTGTGTCAGACGTTGAAGTCCCCACGTCCTATCGGCGTTATCTCTACATCGCGTGGAATTTGGTCATTCTCTTGGCGATTGCCAGCGGAGGGATGTGGCGGCAGGCGAGCTACTGGAAGCAACAGTCACAGAGTTGGGAAACAGCCTGGGTGACCGCTGCGTACGGGACGGAGTACAGCCTGCAACTGGCAGCGCTCCAAGAGTTAGGTCGACATGGCCCGCTGGGTGCCACTGCGGAATCCACAGTGGTGGCGGCCTTGGGATCACCGCAATCGGCCTTGCGGATCGCCGCGTTGAAAAGCATGGAACTGCAACCGAGCACGTTGCGGAAATACATGCCTCAAGTCCTGAAAATCCAGCAACAAGACGAGAACGACGCCGTTCGTGCCCAGGCGGAACGGACCCATGATGCTTTAAAGAAAGCTCCCACACGCGGATGGTGGGGGACGCTGGCGCAGATGCTGCTGGCGATCACCATCGTCGGTACGATGGCGGCCCCGTGGCTGATTGTCGAGAAACCCTGGCGGACCTGGTTCAAGGCCCGGAAGCGCGATCTGGCCTCGCTGGCCAGTTCCGCGCGCCGACCGTAACTACGGCTTCACGGGTGGCCACCGACATACCCGATCCGGAACAGCTTGTCCCGTCCGCAACTCTTGCCTGACCGGCATTCTTTCGCTGAGAGTTGACCCGGACGGCATCTGACGGAAGTCCCGGGGTGATGCACAAATCGTGCAATGCTGCTGCACTCGGCGGACCGATCACGCGCTAGGAGTGGCGCTGCGGTTGATGGTCCATCGTTGCCGCAAACTATCCCCCCTGCACCGGGCTGTCGAGCGATGGCGACCGTTCCCCTGCCGAAACCACCGAAGAAGTCGCCATCACCGGCGGCGGCTCCAGCAACGCCTCCGGTCCCGGAACCCGAGGCCGCCACCGTGCCGGAAAAACGCGAGCGCCGGGGGATTTCCCGTTGGTTCGTGCTGCTGGTGCTGCTGGGAATTGGTGTCTATTTCCTGCCGGAGCTGGTGGCCCGAACGGCGCTGCGGCAATCGGTACCCCGCTGGCTGGCACCGCAATGGAGTGGCACCGTTGTGCTCGGCGAAACATCGTTGGGCTGGTTTGCTCCGATTGATATCCGCAGTATTGCCGTGCAGGATCGTGAGGGCAAAACACTCGCCACAGTCGGTCGGTTGCATTCCACGGCGACGCTGTGGGGATTGATCGCCCGTCCCGGCGAACTCGGCGAGTTCCGCCTCGAAAAAACGGTCGTCCATTTGCATATGAAGGGCAATCAGACCAACTGGGATGCCCCCCTCGCGGAGCTTGCCGGACCGAAATCGACGACGTCGTCCTCCGCACATTGGGACCTGCGATTTCTCGAAGCGCAAGTGGTGGTCACCAATGTGGATGACGGAATCGAACACACTCTAAGCGGTCTCGACCTCACCGTATCGCAGGGAATCACCCATCCGTCGGTGATGACCGTCGTTGCCACGCTTCCGGCAGAAACGGGCAGTGATGCCCCATCACTCTCGATCACCGCCACCCTCGCACCGGATTTGCCCCCCTCAGTGAAATTGACGGCGCAGGAGTTTGACCTCGCGCGGCTGGAACCGTTGTGTCATCTCGTGTCACCGCTGGGCATTGTCCGCGGTCAGGCGACTGGGACCGTGAATGGAGAAATGACGGCAGCAGACGGAACGGCCTGGCGCGTCGATTCCGACCTGCATGTGAAGAACGGCACCGCCGCCGGTTGGGCCATCCTGGCGGGGGATGTGCTGAAGCTGGACCAGACGGAACTCAAGGGCCGACTGGTCCGCAATGCCGATCGTCTCGAATGTGAACACATCCGCTTGCAGACCGATTTCGCGAAGTTCTCAGCCCACGGGAACTGCCAATGGCCAACGGCCTCGACGATGCCGGCCACTGCGGATGCTGCCTGGCAAGCGTTCGGAGAGGAATTTCAGGTCACGGCGGTTCTTGATGCCGCCAAGGCCGCGCAGCAGTTGCCGAAGTTTCTGCGGTTGAAGGCGGGGGTGGCAATCACCTCCGGACAGATTCAAGCCACGCTGCAATGTGTGAAGGATGAGAAAGGCCGTGCTCTCGATGGGACCGCGCGGCTGGCCGATCTGGGCGCGAACATTGATGGTCAGGAGCGCCGCTGGGCCGCACCGGTCGATGCCCAACTGCTGCTCCGTCCGTCAAACGAAGGCCTTCAATGCGATCGGCTCGCACTGCGGAGTGATTACTGTCAGATTCTCGGCCAAGGGACTCTGAACGCAGCGAAGTTCCGCATCACAGCCGACCTCGATCGTCTCTGGCAGGAGATCGCCCCGCTCGTCGATTGGGAAGCGGGCTCGCTGGCCGGAACGGCGCGGCTCGACGGTACGATTCAGCGCCGCGATGCCGAGACGATTGCGTTGCACATCGATGGTCACGGTGAGGGACTCCGTTGCGGTCCAGCGAACCAGCCGGTGTGGAGCGAGCCGAAGATTGCGATCACGCTGGATGTCGTCGGCCAGGGCCCGGTCTCGGCACCGTGGTCAACGCTGACATCCGGGCAGATGACACTCCACAGCGGCGATGATCGGTGTGAAGCAAAGCTGACGAGCCAAGTCGATTGGAACCAGACCGCGGCCCCGTTGCCGATGACGATCGCCGTTGCCGGGGATTGGACACGTTGGCAACAGCGATTGCGGCCGTTCTGGTTTGATCCGACAATCACCCTCGGCGGCAACGGTACCATCACCGCCAGCGTCATTTATTCCCCAACGATGATCGATGTGAGATCGGCAACCGTGCAATCGAAGCCGTTGACAGTGGTCACTCCCGACTGGCAAATGCAGGACGCGGCGTTTGGATCCACACTGCAAGGCGTCTGGGATGTGAAGTCGCGGACATGGTCCACGCCCAGCACGAAAGCGCAGGGCGAGTGGGGGAATCTCACCTGGACCAACGGCCGTTACGCGGTCGATCAACCGGCGGGAAATGTCGCGGGACGACTCGATCTCAACGTGAACGCGGGCCGGGTTTCGCGCTGGCAGCGGGGCGAAGTCGCTCATCATCTCCTCGGACAACTCACTGGTTCGATTGATCTTCAGCCGAACAGCAACACTCACCAGGGCGATATCGATCTGCACATGACGAATGCCGTCATCGCGGGATTGAGCAGCGATCCGCAGCCACGGTGGATCGCACTGTGGCGCGAGCCGGAACTCTCCGTGAAAGGTCGCGTGCAACATCACCCGACGACGACACCGTGGGAGATTGCCACACTTCAATTGAATGCGAGTGGTTTAACGATGGCCGCCAGCGGCCGCATTGATCCGCGCGCGGACGGCACCGAGATCGATCTGAAAGGCCAACTGGCATACGACTGGGAAAACGTGATGAGCCGTCTGGATCCCAGTTGGGCCGAGAAAATCCGCCTCACGGGTCGCGGTGAACGTCCTTTTGCCGTGAGGGGAACGATGCGACCCACGGCCGATGGCACGATGTCGATGGCCGACTTGTCGGGCGAAGGACAACTCACATGGGAGCAGGCCACAGTTTATGGATTGCCCCTGACGGCGAACGATCTCTCGGCCCGGTTTGCACAAGGTCAGGGGCAACTGGGGCCGCTCGATTTGACGGTGGCCGAAGGGCGCGTCCACATTGCTCCGCAGTTCGACTTCCGACAGCAGGCGCTGGTCATGCTGCCTGCGGGGCGGGTGATCGATCAGGTGAAACTGACGCCGCAGGTGTGCGAACAATTGCTGAAATTTGCCGTCCCGTTGGCATCCGATTCGGCGGAGATGGAAGGTTCGTTCTCACTCGATGTGGATGAAAACGTCTGGCCGTTGGCGGCACCGCAGGCTGGCAAAGCGCGGGGCACATTGACGATTCACCACGCGCGGTTTCAGCCGGGTGCCCTCGCGCAGCGGTTGACGACCGTCATCGAACAAGTCCGGGCCGTGCTGGAACGGCGCAACGCAAACGCAGCCAATCCGGTCCGTTTTCTGCTGGAGTTCCCGCAGCAATCGGTAGCGCTGACCCAAAGCCAGGGGCGGGTGTATCACGATCGAATGACAGTCCGGATCAACGACCTCGATCTCGTCACCGGCGGATCGGTCGGGTTCGACGAGTCGCTGCAATTGACGTTCTTGCTGCCGATTCAGGAAAAGTGGGTCCGTGGTACTCCGGCCCTCGCGAAGATGGCAGGGCAGACGCTACGGATTCCGGTCACGGGGACGCTGTCACAACCGCAGGTCGACCCGAGCATTCTTGCGGAACTGGCCCGTCAAGCCGCGGGATCGAGTATCGAAAAAGTCATCGACGACACGGTCCAGAAGCAACTCGACCGCTTTCTGCCTCGCCGGAATTAAGCGGCATCGATCATGGCTTGGCGGAATGCTTTGACGAGAGATTCTTCCATGACCGCCGTGCGGTTCTGATCTCGGCACACCGCCGAACGGACCGCCACGACATCGGGGCGGGCCGCCAGCACCGCGGGAAGATCGGAAAGGCGCAATCGCCCTGCCAGCGCCACCAGTAGCCCCGCGGCTTGTGCTTTTTGAACGACGTCAACGAGATCGGTCGTTGTCACCGCATCGAGTAACGTGCCGCCGGTCTTGGTAAACGTATCCAGCAGCAACCCCGCACAGCGGGTCTCGATCGCCGCGGCCAACACTTCTCGGATCGGCGGTGCGTCTGCGGCTGTCGCATCAACGTATGCCACTGCAATCCATGCTGCCGCAGGACAAATTCTCTCGCGAACGGACATCCACATCCGCCGCCAGTCACGTTGTCCACCGCAACCGCTGAGCCCCATCTTCAGCCATTGCACGCCGGCAGGAATGGAAGGCATCGTCGCCGCGTTGGAGAGTTCGATCAGTTCCCCCAGGGCGACACTGCATGCGATGTGTGGTGCCGTGTGTGTGAGAGCGTCCACGATCTCGGCGATCGCTTCCGCGGAGGCCCGTCCCAACGATCCCGCGGACGGTTCTTTCACATCAATGATGTCCGCCCCGCCGCGCATTGCGGCCAGAGCTTCCACAGCATTGCGAACACTGACGAGGAGTCGGGGGCGAGATGTCACAGGGAAAGACGATCCAGAGAGATGAAAGTGGATTCTCGCAGTCCGGAGCGCGAGCGACGGGTGTCCTGGGATTTCGATGGTGATACCTCTCGTTTTCGCTCCGATTAAGGCCCTGCTGGTGAAGGATGCCGGAGCGCACGACCGGCAAGGGTTCCCGTTGGTGTTCCAGCAAAGACGGCGGGGACGCCGTTCACGAAGACATAACGCGTTCCTTTGGCGTATTGATGCGGGTCATCAAACGTCGCGGCGTCAATGTATTCCATCGGATCGAACACAACCACATCGGCAAATTGACCTTCTTTCAGATAGCCACGGTCTTTGAAGCCAATGATGTCGGCGGGCAACCCCGAGGAGCTGCGGATCGCGTGCTCCAGGGGGATGACCTTTTCCTTCAGCGCATACCGGCCGATTTTCCGGGCAAACGTGCCGTAGTTGCGGGGATGGGGGCGGTCGTCGCCGGGGAGATAGGCACGGCCATCGGACGCGGTTGCCACCCACGGGCGTTGCATCGCCATGCGGACGTCGTCTTCGTTCATTGAAAAATTCACCACGGCCGCACCGCCGTTGCGGAGAATGTCCATCGCCACGGCCAAAGACGTTTGCATGGAGGCCTCGGCGGCTTCCACCAGATTCTTGCCGACCCATTCCGGATGGGATTTGCAGCGGACGAGATAAATCGCCGCCCCGTCCCGTTTGGTCGACAGGCTTTTCTGGATGGCATCCCGCAGTTTCGGACCGGTTTCCGTACTGTCGAGCCGTTGGATGAAGCCTTTCGTGCCGCCGGACCGGGCCCATGTCGGGACGATGGTGGCTTCCAGCGATGTACTGGACGCCGTGTACGGATACTGGTCGGCGGTCACTTTCTCCCCGCGCTGCTGGGCCTGTTCAATCTGCTCAACGGCCAGCCGCAGCGTCCCCCACGATTCCTGCCCCGCGGCTTTGAAATGCGAAATGTGCGCGGGTAAACCGGCCTCTTTCCCAATGCGCATCGCTTCCCCGACGGCGGTGAGCAGTTCCGTTCCTTCGCCGCGGATATGGCTGGCATAGATGCCGCCGTGGGCCGAGACCGCTTTCGCAATCGCGATCAATTCTTCGGTGTCGGCGTAGACACTGGGAACATAGATCAGCCCGGTTGACATCCCCCAGACCCCGTCCTGCATCGCTTTGGTGGCGAGGATCACCATCTCCTTGAGTTCTTCCGGTGTCGCCGGGCGATTGACCGAACCGACCACGCGATCGCGCAAAGATCCTTGTGGCAGCAGATGGGCAACATTGGTTCCCGCTCCTCCCTGATCGATCTTGCGATAATACTCTCCGGCATCCACAGGGCCGCTGCCGCAGTTTCCCGTGACTTGCGTGGTGCAACCTTGAATGACGTAATTCACACTGGCCCGCAGCGCCGAATCGACGACCTGGTTGTCACTATGCGTGTGGAGATCGATAAACCCCGGCGCGATGTAGAGCCCGGTGCAGTCAATCGTTCTCCCGACGCGACCGGTCTTAAACGAACCGACGGCGATAATTTTGTCGCCTTTCAGGCCGACATCGCCGATCTGTCCCGGCGCGGCAGTGCCATCGAAAATCGTGCCGCCGCGGAGGAGGATATCGACATCAATGGCGGGTTGGTCCTGGGCGAACAGAGTGGTCCAACCGAACAGTAAGAAGATCAGCGAATAAAAAGACCGCCA
Organism: Planctomycetaceae bacterium; assembly: GCA_041753475.1. Classification (GTDB taxonomy): domain Bacteria; phylum Planctomycetota; class Planctomycetia; order Planctomycetales; family Planctomycetaceae; genus DSVQ01. Next base: position 24,635 of record JBGSUN010000028.1, read on the forward strand.
TGTTCTCGTCAATGGGATCATCGAAAACTCGCTCGAAAGGATCGGCAAAACATTTCGACTGGCGAAAGGCCACTGCGATCGGCAGATTTGTAGCCGTGTCGTATTGAGGATCGCCGCGGTGTCAAAGTTTGTCATCCGGAATGTTTCAGTCGGATACCGTTCCCGGACCATAGTTTTAGATTCTGTTTGCACCGCTGGATCCACTGTTCCCGATCAGCACTGTAGCGCGATTCCATCACCGTGGCCAGCGCATTGGCGTGGGACAACGCGCGTTCAAACCGTGCTTGCAACTCGGTATCTGCGGGGAGAAATGAACGCCATTCTCGATCTGTCTGATCGAACTGGGCATCCCAAGGTATGAAGATGAGATTGTACTGTGGATTATCCTCGTCTTCGTACTCATCGGGATCGCCATCTTCGGGCAGCGGCGTGCGGCCGCCGAAATTGGGCACAGGAGAACGCAGCGATACCCACGCCAAGTCATGTTCCGGCGAAAACTTGACAACCAGAAGACCAGGGTCCCACTCGATGCACCAGTAAACGTCATTGCCGTCCAGGACGTAGCTGTATTTGGCGAAGGTATGCAGAACGACCGCCGGTCCCATCATGTACGCCTCATCTTCCAGTGGCCTGAGATAGGGCGCTATCTGCAGCAGATAGGCAGCGTCTTTATTGGAAACTGGTCCCGCGTATAACGTTTGCGTGCCGTCAGCCTCGGAAACGAAATTCAAATATTGCATTTCTGATCCTGCAATCCACTTGTGCACAGACGAACAGAATCGTGTCGAAACGCCTGCGGATGCAAGTCTGGCGCACCGAAGGGGCGATTTCCGGTGAAAAACCACTCACAATTGTGGTGCCGGGCTAAAAATGGGCTTCCGCTGGTGTTTGCCGGTGTCTATGATATTGGACTCGCCTGATCGCGACGGGCCGATGGTCCGTCACACTCCTGTGAAGCCGCCCGCCCTGGCCGGAACGCGACCGCAAAGGATGCGAGGCCGACTTTCCCGCCCATTATGAGTTCTACGAACACCATGCGACGGACCGACATCCGCAATATTGCCATCATTGCCCACGTTGACCACGGCAAGACGACTCTGGTCGACTCGCTCCTGAAAGCCAGCGGACAATTCCGCGACTCCCAGCTTCAGGGTGACTGCATTCTCGACTCCAACGACCAGGAGCGGGAACGCGGCATCACCATCCTCGCCAAAAACATCGCGCTGATGTATGGCGACACCAAGATCAATATCATCGACACGCCCGGCCACGCCGATTTCGGCGGCGAAGTCGAGCGCGTGCTCAGCATGGCAGACGGGGCCTTGGTTCTCGTCGATGCGTTTGAAGGACCGCGGCCGCAGACTCGCTTTGTGCTGCAAAAAGCGTTGGAAGTCGGCCTCCAGCCGCTCGTCGTGGTGAACAAGATCGACCGTTCGGATGCCCGGCCGCAACAGGTCCTTTCCGAGACCTTCGACCTGTTCTGCGAACTCGGTGCGGACGACGCCACGCTCGATTTTCCCTACATCTTCGCCAGCGGTCGCGCCGGTTTCGCCACCACCGATCCGACGATTCCGTCGACCACGATGCAGCCGCTGCTCGACATGATCGTCAAGCGTGTTCCGGGACCGCTGACGCATCCCGACAAGCCGTTGCAGATGATGGTGACCTCGCTGGCGTACTCCGAATTCGTCGGCCGGATCGCGACCGGGCGGATTGTCTCGGGCAAAGTCAAACCGGGTCAAAAAGTCGTCATCATGAAGGCCGACGGGAAGAACGTTCCCTGCACGGTCGTGAATGTCGAGGTTTTCGAGAAGCTCGGTCGTGTTCCGACGGCGGAAGCCCTCGCTGGCGACATCGTGGCCCTCACCGGGCTGGAAACGCCGGAAATCGGCGATACGGTCGCCGATCCCGAAAACCCGGTGGCGTTGCCGCGGGTCAGCGTCGACGAACCGACGATCTCGATGACCTTTACCATCAACACCTCTCCGCTGGTCGGTCAGTCCGGCGGTGGGAAGTTCCTCACGAGCCGCCACCTGCGAGCCCGGTTAATGCGGGAACTCGAATCGAACGTCGCGCTGCGGGTGGAAGAACTCGAAGTGAAAGACGCCTTCAAGGTGTCCGGCCGCGGGGTGCTGCACCTCGCCGTGCTCATTGAAACGATGCGTCGCGAAGGCTACGAACTCTCGGTCGGCAAGCCGCAGGTCATTCGCAAGCAGGTGAACGGCAAGTGGCACGAGCCGTTTGAAATGCTGGAAGTCGATGTTCCGACGACGGAACTCGGCGGCGTCATGGAAATCGTCGGTAACCGCCGCGGACAAGTGGTCGAAATGTCGAGCAGCGACTCGGGCATGTCGCACGTCGAATTTTCGATTCCTGCGCGGGGTCTGATCGGCATCCGCACGAAACTTCTCAACGCCACCCGTGGTGAAGCGATCATCCATCACCGGTTTGAAGGGTACCGCGAGCAGGAAGGCGAAGTGCCGCACCGTCAGAACGGGGTGATGGTTTCACAGGACCGCGGCAAAGCGGTGGCGTTCGCGCTGAACAAGCTGCAAGAAAGGGCGGAAATGTTCGTCGCCCCCGGCGATGAAGTTTATGAAGGGATGATCGTCGGCGAGAACTCGCGCGACAACGATCTCACCGTAAATCCGATCAAGGAAAAGAAGCTGACGAACATGCGGGCCTCGGGGTCCGATGAAAACGTGCTGCTCAAGCCGCCGCGTCGGTTGTCGCTGGAGATGTCGCTCGAATACATCGAAGACGACGAGTATGTGGAAGTGACGCCGAAAGCCATCCGTCTGCGGAAGATTCGGCTGTCGGAACAGGAACGCAAGCAATTCGCCCGATCCGACTCCGCTGCAACGTGATGCTGTTCAGGTTGAAATGAATGCACTTCCAGAAGCCCAGCCATTGCCATGGCTGGGCTGTTTTTTCCCGGAGAGCATCCCAGGGATGGCAATCCCTGGGCTTCGCTTTACTCCACCACGTCGACGATAATCAACGTCCGATCATCGTTCGGCGGCGTCCCCCCTGTGAAACCGTTGACGGCGTTCAGCAATTTCCGCAATGCCGACGCGGAATCATCGCGGCAATCCGCGACCACCATATCGAGTCGGGCGACGCCGAATAACTCGTGGTGTGCATTGGCCGCTTCGGTGATGCCGTCGGTGTACAACACCAGCCGGTCACCGATTTGCAGCGTGACCTCGGCTTCGCGATATTCGAGATCGGGCACAAAGCCCATCGGCAGGTAGTTCGCCTGATCGAGTGCATCCACTTCCCAGCGCCCGCAATGCCGTAGTCGCGGGGGATTGTGCCCCGCGCTGGCGAAGACGAGCTTCCGTGTAGACGGATCGTAGATGCCGTAAAACGCCGTTACAAAGTGTCCCGAACCACTGGTGTAACGGGTCGCCAAGTGATGGTTCAGGAAGTTCAGTAATTCCCGTGGCGAATGATTCTCGCTGCAGTGCATGTGCGCGATGCAGTGGGTGACGGCCATCACGACGGCCGACGGCGTTCCATGCCCGCTGACGTCGGCGATGAGAATGCCCCAGCGACCGCGTGAGAGCGGAAAAAAGTCGTAGTAGTCTCCGCCGGCCCGCCGAGACGTTTGATAATGGGCAGCGAGATCGAGCGTCGGAATCTTCGGCAATTCCGCGGGAAGCAAGGATCGTTGAATATCAGCGACAACCTGCAACTCGCGGTCAACCTCTTTGTAAGCCGCGTCGCGCTGCTCGGCGAGAACCAGTGTCTGTGTGGCTCGGCCGAAGAGGTTCGCCATCCACACGCGTTCCGGCAACTCTTCCCAGGTGAACGCGTTCGGTTCACTGCGGGCGACCACAACCATGTTCAACGAGACGCCTTGATCGAACAGCGGGATGGCGAGGATCGATCGTTGTCCAGACAGATACTCGGCGGCGGGGTCGTCCGGATCGATCTCGGCGTCAATCAAAACTTGCGGTTTGTCGGCATAGATCAACCGGCTCAGCAACCCGCCGGAGTAGGTCGGCAGTCGATGCGTTTCCTGCCACGGATTGATGTCTTCTTCCCAGCCGCTGAACCGGGTGACCCGAAATTGGGGGGCCGGAAGCCCCCGGCGACTCAGGGAAATCCGCCGATCCACCGGCAACAAATGCTGCATCCGTTCGACGTAGAGCCGGACCATCTGTTGCGGATCGGTTTGCAGGCTCAACTCCCGCATGGTTGCCACGATGGCGTCGAGGCGGGCCTGCCAGTCAGTGTTCGGCAAAAATGATGCAGGCGGTTCTGAGCTCCATCCAGTGGAAAGCAACGTCATCCGGTCATCCCGTTCTACACGAACCACGAACTCCCGCAGACCGCGGGATTGTGCGATGATTGTAGTCAACCAGGACGCAGTTTTCGCAGGGATTCTGCTCCGATTCCGTTCGAAGCCAAAGCGGCGGTGTCGAACATCAACCAAAGTCGCTGGACCGAAAGGATCTTCCACTTGCTTCTGGGAGGCGATACGCTGGCAGCATGGCGTCCGACTTCCGACTCGTTGATCCTCGTGACCTTCGACCACCCCGTTCTCGTCCAGAAGCTGATCCGGTCAAACTTTCCCGTCAGATTGCGCGGTTTGGTGCTTCTACTGAAGGGATGGCACCGCTGATTGTCTATGAGGGTTCGGACGGAGTGCTCGTGATTTATAATGGAGTAACTCGAGCAACACGCGTTGCGAAACTCTCCCCCGGAACGATGATTCCCGTCGAAGTGATCGGCCGACTTCGACGCGCTTACCGGTCGGATCCATCGATTGGAGATCTGCTGAAATGATGACCCCGATTCAAGCGGAAGCGTTGGAACTACTCACAGAGCTTTGTGAGCTCTCTCCGAACGTGCGTCTCGGCCAATTGCTGGCACAGATGGGTTTTCTCGGTGAAGATCAGACCGGACGAACCCTCTGGGACATTGAGGATGAGCAACTTCTATCGGTGCTCGATCATCATCGCGCAGAGTTATTAGAACGCAATCGGAATAGCACGACGGCTGCGCTGGCAAAAACCCCCGCAATGAATCGAACCGATCAGGTCTGACATCTGTCTGTCCGAGTGATCAAATACAGAAGCCCGGCATTTAGGGAAATGCCGGGCTTCTGTATTTGAATCGGTGATGCCGTAAGGCGATTACGCCTGGAAGCTGCTGCCGCAACCGCAGGATTTGACGGCATTCGGGTTGTTGAATGTGAAGCCGCGGCGTTCGAGACCGTCGTAGAAATCGATGGTCGTACCGTCGAGATAGAGGTCGCTCTTCTTATCCACAGCGACCTTGATGCCGTGCTGTTCAGCCACGCTGTCTTTGGCGGCATCGGTGTTGGAGTCAAAGCCCAAGGCGTACTGGAAGCCACTGCATCCGCCACCGGCGACACCAATCCGGAGAACGGTCGTTTCGGAGAGCTTCTGCTCAGCGATGACGCGCTTGATTTCGCCCGCTGCTTTTTCGGTCAACAACACTGCCATGGGATTCGTACTCCTCTACTCGTCTCGGTCATCCGACGATCGTGTTCCGCATGCCCTCCTGGCTGCAAACTGAATCTGCCGGGGGACTTGCCACAGAAAGTATAGCAGCAATTGTCAGGAAGCCAAGGGGGAGCCGGACATCTTGCTTTCCGGCCCTCCCGAGATCACAACAGACAGCCGGGAAGAATGCGCAAGCTGTTACTGTCAGGTCGTTTATGAGATGCCTCGCCTGCGGTTGGTAGTCGCGCAACGTCATGCAGGTTATACTGACCGCTCCTTCTTTGACCATTCGTGTCATCCTGCGCCGGAGCCGACCATGAGTGACAGCATCCATGACGAAGTCCCCATTCCCGGTGATCAGGACTCAACTCCCAACGTCACCGCGGCAGTTCCCGGCATCCTGCGGGTCTACCAAACCGGGCCGTTAACGGTGGTCGGTTTCGCCGGTCAAGACGTTCCGGACGAAGTCTGCATTGCCGCTTACCGGGATCAGTTATTCCAACTGATCGAAGAGTCTCACTGTCAGGTGCTGGCCTTCGATCTGACAGGGGTGGTGTTGGTCCCCAGCGGCATGTTGGGAGTCCTGGTGAGCTTGAGGAAGCGGCTGGAGCGGGTGGAACTTTACAACCCCTCCGCCGATGTCCGCGAAGTGCTGGAAATGACGAAACTGATCACTCTGTTCGACATCCGCGAAGTGGCCCTTTGATGCGGTCATTGTCGATGTCGGGCGGTGACCAATCCGCTGTTTTCTTCCTGGGGATGTGAGCGTCAGGGCGGTGTGATGTACTTGGGAATCGAAATCGGTGGGACAAAGCTGCAACTCGGCGTCGGTCCGGGAGACGGGCAGACGTTCGCCGAATTTGTCCGGCTGGACGTCGACAGTGCCCGTGGTGGGGCGGGAATTCGCGAACAGATTGCCACCGTCGGTCGTAATCTCGTGGCGAAACATCGTGTGCGGCGAGTCGGTTATGGCTTCGGCGGCCCCGTCTTCGGTTCCCGCGGTCTGGTCCAAACGAGTCACCAGGTCCATGGGTGGGATCAGTTTCCACTCGTCGAATGGACACAGCAGCAACTCGGTGTGCCGACTCGTCTTGGCAACGACTGCGATGTCGCGGCACTGGCGGAAGCCACTTATGGCGCGGGACGCACTGCCCGCACCGTCTTCTATGTGACGGTGGGAACGGGCATCGGCGGTGGTTTGGTAATTCAGCGACAAATCCATGGGACCGACCGGCCCGCGGCCGCAGAGATTGGCCATCTGCGACCGGGGATCGGTGCGACTACGACGCATCAAACGGTTGAGTCCGAAGCCGCGGGTCCGGCGATTTCAGCCCGAGTGCAGCGGTGGCTGATGGAGTTTGCCGATGAACAACAGGTCAACAGCCACGCAGAGGAATTGCTGAGCCAGGTTGATGGTCGCGTCGAGGCGCTGACGACGAAGCACCTGTCCGCAGCGGCTATCCAGGGTAATGTTTTAGCTCAGAAGTCGTATGACGAAGCCACCACCGTGCTGGGCTGGGCGATCGCGCAGGTGATCACCCTCATCGCGCCGGAGGTCGTGGTGGTCGGCGGCGGCGTCTCCCTCGCCGGGGAGGAGGTCTTCTTTGCACCGCTGCGCGCGTCTGTGGACCTCTACAGTTTCCCGCCGTTGCGCAATGCGTGCCCGATTGTTCCCGCGGCCCTCGGCGAAAGTGTCGTCGTTCACGGTGCCTTGGCCCTCGCTGCCGCGGAGTGACGCTTTCCGTCGGTGAAGCGTGTGAGTTTGCGGCGACTTTGACGGTTCTCCGGCCGCATGCTGACGACATTGAGATTGTCGGGTCGCCGAATCAAATCGCTGCGGCGCGGCACTCTCGTCATGTCGAACTATCAGAATTGAGTGATACCGGCTGCGCAGCCGGTCCGTTCATCGTGGAACAGGGACGTTCCTCACATGCGGCGTCTGCGTCGATCAACGTTTCCGCAGGCGTGCATCGCAATCGCGATCGGGCTCGCGATCTGGTCGACTGGCCTGTCCGCCCAAGAGACAAAGCCGGCCGCCGATGAGCCGACGCTTCCCGAAGTGAAGGTCGAAGCGACTCCGCTCCCGACGGGCAACTCCCCAGACACCGTGTTTAATAGCGGCGACTTCACACCGACACCCGGTGGTCCGCCGACGATTACCCAGAGCACGATCTTCGGTTCGCCCCCCGCACAGGGGTATCGCGCGACCTCCTCCACCACGGGGACGATCGTCAACGTTCCTGACATCGAACTGCCGGCGTCGGTCAGTGTCGTCACTTCCGAAGTCCTGCACGATCAGCAGGCCTTGCGAATTAATGACGTCTTTCGCGATGTTGCCGGAGCGACGAAAAGCAACGACCAGTTGCGGCCCGATTCGTTCGTTCTCCGTGGATTTGAAGTCACCTCACGGAACTACCGCAAGAACGGGTTACTCGATCCGACGTTCACCCCGCGCGACTTCGCAAACATCGATCGCATCGAAATCTTAAAGGGGCCTTCGTCGATCCTTTACGGCGCAACACAGCCTTCAGGAACCGTCAACCTCATCACCAAAAAGCCGCTCAACGATGATTTCACGCGGTGGACCACGCAGATCGGCAGTTTCAATCTCCAGCGGCATACCATCGACTCGAATGGAAAGATCAACGACGACGGCAACGTGCTGTTCCGTGTGAATGCGGCGTATGAGAACAGCGATGGCTTTCGGGACTTCGGTTACAACGAGCGCGCGTTCGTCGCCCCGTCGGTCAGTTGGATCATCAACGAAGATACGGCGATCACCTGGGAAGGTGAGTACCTGCAGGACCGTCGCCGGTTCGACACCGGTGTAGCCGCCGTGGATGGCAGCATCAGCACATTACCGATCACGACGTTTCTCGGTGAGCCAGGCAACGATTTTCAGATCTTCCAGGATTGGCGTCAGTCGGTCTTTCTCGATCACAAGCTCGACGACATCTGGACGATGCGGGCCGGGGCGACCACGATTTTCTACTACGCGCCGTCATCGGGGACATTCCCCACGTCGCAGACCGCCGGAACGACGATGTTCGATCGCGGCCGACAAGACATCACGCAATTCTTTGAGCAATACTACGGCGCTACGGTCAATCTCGCCGGAGAATACGAACTCGGCGGGATGGAACATAAGACAGTCTTCGGGACTGAGCAGGGTTGGTTCATCTCGAACAACTTCCGCTCGGAATCGTCGCTGCCGGGTTTCCCCCCGCTGACGATTGATGGCGCGGCACCGGTCTACACCAACCCGCTCTTCGTGCCGACGCTGGCGGTGTTTGACTCCGGATACCGTCAGAATCGCCACGGGTTCTATGCTCAGGATCTGGTGAAGTTCGACGAACATTGGTCGGCGATGTATGGGCTGCGCTACGACCATGCGAATGTGGTGTTCGACCGGCAACTCGCGATCCTTGGGATTCCGATTCTCGGCCCCGTCAACACGGATCAAAACTTCGGCCGGTGGACACCCCGCGCGGGATTGATCTATCAGCCGATTCCGGATGTCTGGAGCCTTTACGGCAACTATTCGCGCTCATTCGATCCACCATCGGGAGGGGCCCGGTTAACAACGGCGTCACTGCAACCCGAATTGGGCGAGTCGTGGGAAGTCGGTACGAAGATGCAGCTGACCGAACGATTGGCAGCGCAGGCCGCCTGGTTCTGGATCGAAAAGCAGAATATCACCATTGACCGCCAATCCGCCGCCCCCCCGTTCTTCGTAACCTCACAAGCGGGCAGTCAGGAAGTGCAAGGCGTGGAACTCAGCCTGCTTGGTCAGATCACAGAGCGCTGGACCACGACGACGAACTACACACTCACCGATGCATTGATTCACGACGACACCGATCCGACGATCGATGGTCGCCGTCCGCGCAACGTCCCGCGCCATACCGTAAACATGTGGTCCCGTTATAACGTGATTCAGAACGACGTTCACACTCTCGGAGGTGGGTTGGGACTGGTCTATGTCGATGACCGCCTCGCCGCTTATGGCGGAACCTTGCGGCTGCCGGACTACACCCGTTGGGATAGCGGCGTCTTCTACCGCCGTGGCTTGTTTGATGCCGCATTCTACGTCGAGAACATGTTCGACAAGCGGTACTACGCTGGTTCGGTCAGCGATCTGCAAATCGCGCCGGGAGCCCCCTTGACGCTGCGTGGTCAAGTGGGCCTCACGTTCTGAGCCGCGTCAACGACGTGCTGAAACGGATCTGAAACCGTCTGGAGCGAATCCAATCGCATCCAGTTGGTGGAATCAGCGTAGGCCACAGCCGGCCCACGTTGGATTCGCGACTCTCCAGGCCCGTCAGCGGCGTTTTCCGATGTCGGATTTCGCGGCACCGGTCTTCATTTCCTGCCACTGGCGCTTGGTGATGTCATCAGCCTGGTAGAGTTCGTTGGCAAGCTGATGAATACAGATCACATAATGGCCATGATTTCTGGCCCCCAGCGCGCACTGGTTCACAAGATCCTGGATCGTGTTGCCGTCGGCATCGACTCCAATCGCCGCATTTTCGATGGTCGTCGGGCCTGAGCCGACATCCACGAACAGACGAAAATCGGAGTTCGGGGTGGAGTCCACGAAATCAGGGATCCCGTCTCCATCGGAGTCCATTCCCTCGTGTTTCAGGGAATTGTCGAACGCCAGAGCCGCTGCCTCAAACTCATTCGTCACGAACCAGCCATAGCGGTTGCCCCCGACGGTCGTGCCAATGATGTCCGCTGGGTCGCTCAAGGCCCAACTGCTGACCAATTCTCCATCGGGAGTGTAAATGGACATCAACACTTCCAGGATTCCGCTGCCATTGTCGCGAAACCGATGAGTGAATGTGTACCAGCCCGTGGTTTCGATTGCGACGGGATTATTATCTGGGTTCTTGGGAAATGAGTTTGCGCTGCCGGCGTTGTTACTGGCGCTCACAACGTATCGAGAGGTTCCCGCTCCGGGGCCGGTGTTGTCGTCGTAGAACCCCAGATTAAACACGAAATCGCGCTGAAAAGTGCCAGCCGTGGAATTGATTGCCGAGGAGAAATCCAGGCGTGTGTCATTCAAATGGCCGGCCTCGACATCAAGAAAAATATCAATGGAGGTGAGATAGCCACCGGTGGGAAAGGTGCTGGAATAACCTCCCCAGTTCGTTGCGGGAATGTCTCCCGTGGCGTGCCAACCTGCGTCAGGCGATGGTGGCCCGTCGGTAGGGTTTGGAACTCGCACCGCATCGAACGCTCCACCGAAGACATCCCAGCCCGCCGTATCGGTTTCAAAATCGTTGAAGAAGTCCGCCGCGTCAGCGGGCAGCGACAATCCAGCGAGGGCCAGCATCACTGCTGTGAACGTGCTGCAAATCAACTGTCGTCCGTGTGTGGTCAACGAGCACATTTGTGGTTTCCATCATGAGAGGTTGATCGGAGCCCTGACGCCATACTCACGAAGCCCAATGCCCAATGTTGGGAATCCGAGGCAAGAAAGTTCCTTGTCCGAGGAGACGCTTCCGCAGTTGATGTCCAGTTTATGACGCTGTTGTTTCAACGCCAGCATAAAAGGCAACGGGAAGCCAGAGATGGGAGTTTTCCTCACCCGCGGCACGAGTGACTGTCTGACCGAGTGGTTTCCCGAGATGAACGACAGCGGGCGTCACGTCAGAATCTCTGTCACAACACGGCCATGCACATCCGTCAGCCGGTAATCACGACCACCGAAGCGATACGTCAGGCGTTCATGATCGAAGCCCATCTGATGCAGAATTGTGGCATGCAGGTCATGAACGTGGACAATATCTTGCACCGAGTGCCAACCGAAATCGTCGGTCGCGCCGTACGTCATTCCGCCGCGAATGCCGCCGCCGGCCAACCACATCGAGAAACCGAAGGGGTGGTGCTCGCGGCCATCGGTTCCTTCGGCCGTCGGGGTCCGTCCGAATTCGCCACCCCACCAGACCAGCGTGTCTTCGAGCAGCCCGCGTGACTTCAAATCAATCAACAACGCCGTGATCGGCTGATCGACAGCGCGGCAGCGTTTGGGGAGATTCTCGCGCAGGCCGCTGTGATGGTCCCAGACATTGTTGGCCGGGGCGTCGAAGAGTTGCACGAACCTCACACCGCGCTCGACGAGTCGCCGCGCGAGCAGACATTGCTTGCCGAACAGTTCCGATTCCGGCTTGTCGGTGCCATAGAGTTTGTGTGTGGCTTCGCTTTCTCGGGAAATATCGAACGCTTCCGGCGCTTCACTCTGCATGCGGAAAGCCAGCTCGAACGATGCAATCCGGGCATCGAGTTGGTTGTCGGCCGCGCGAGTCTGCTTATGGATCTCATTCAAGCGTCGAAGCGAGTCGAGTTTGTCGCGCTGTTGCTGATTGGATGCGCTGCCGAGGTTGGCAATCGGATGGTTCAAGTCACGGACGAGTGTCCCTTGATAGGCACTGGGCAGAAAGCTCGATGCCCAGAGCTGCGCTCCTTGAAACACCGCTGCGGGACTGACCACAACAAAACCCGGTAGATTCTGGTTCTCTGTGCCGAGACCATATGTCAGCCATGAACCGAGGCTGGGCCGCGAAAAGGCTTGTTCTCCGGTGCACATTTGCAGCGCCGCACCGGTGTGGTTGATGTTGTCGGCAACCATCGAGCGGATGACGCAGACGTCATCGATCTGTGAGGCCAGGCCCGGCAACAATTCGCTGACGGCCACACCTGATTCGCCATGCTTCGCGAATTTCCAGGGGGATGCAAGCAGGTTGCCGGTTTTCGTGCGTTCCAGCTTGGGCTTGTCAAACGGCAGTGGCTTGCCGTTCTCGATTTCCAGTCGCGGCTTTTCATCCAATAAGTCGACATGCGACGGCCCGCCGGGCATGTAGAGAAAAATGATGCGTTTGGCTCGCGGTGCATGATGGGGCGAGCGAACGGCAGACGGTTGAGACGACCGCTCCGGTTCCTGCGCCGCCAGCAATTCGGCCAGCGCCAGCATGCCGAACCCGCAACCCGTTTGCGCGAGCACTTGCCGGCGTGTTAGAGGCGATGTGTTGAACACGTGAACGTCCTCGCGAACGATCGCAGTGGTAAGCGATCTCAATCGATATAAACAAACTCGTTGCTGCACAACAGCACATGGGCCAGGTCGTCCCAGGAGGAACGTGCCACCAGGTCGCGCGCAATGGCAATTTCTTCGTCGGTGGCCAGTCGGTTAAACAGCAACCGATAGGCGCGTTGAATGCGGGCGAGTTCCATGTCCGGTGTGTCATTCGGCACAACACGGATCAATCGTTCTGCCAATTGTTTGGCCTGCTCCAACGCGAACTTGTGATTGAGCAGGAAGAGCGATTGCGGTGCGACGGTGCTGACGGTTCGGGTCTCAACTGAAGCATCCGGATTCGCCGCATCGAACAGCATCGCAAAATTGCTGCGATCCCAGCGCGCCGTTTGGACGTACAACGACCGCCGTGTGATCGCGAGGTCATCGCTGGCTGGCCCGCCTGTCGACAAATCGAGCTTGCCCGTCACGGCCAGCATCGCATCTCGAATCGCCTCGGCTTCAAGGCGGCGTGCTGCGAAACGGCTGAGCCAACGGTTCTCAGGATCGTTTTGCTGCGTGTTGAGTTCCCCGCGGCCTTGCCGATAGGTTGCCGACAACACGATCCACTCGTGCAGTTTCTTCAGTGACCAGCCTTCTTCGACAAACCGGGCTGCCAGCCAATCCAAGAGCTCGGGATGAGTCGGCGGTTCGGACAGTAAGCCAAAGTTATTCGGCGTGCGGACGAGCCCCGCGCCGAAGTGTCCTTGCCACACTCGATTGACGATCACGCGAGCGGTCAGTGGATTGCTTTTCGATGCAATCCAGGCTGCTAGTTCACGCCTGCCGCTGCCGTGCGGGATTGGTGACTGCGAGTCCCCAGCGAAGAACACCGGCATACGGCGCGGGACGACTTTCCCCAACCGGGTATAACTGCCACGGATATGAATCGGCACATCCTGGATGCCCGGAAACAGGCTCCCCGGCATGCCTCCGTCCTGCACCGTGATGGCGATCGGATACGGTGGCGGCAACTCGGCCTGGAGTGCATCCCGTTCTTTGATGAGCGCGAGGCGTTCGGGATGATCGGCAGCGACAGGCGGAGCAATCTTTTCGAGGGCCGCCAGTTTCGTATTGATCGACTGGATAAGCACCTCGTACCCATGGCGCAGCGCGGCCTCCGCTCGGGGAACGAGCGGCACTCGTTTGAGGGTGATTTCTCCCCCTTTGGTGCCCAAGTTGTCCATGAATCGTGAACTGTAGAAGATACCGGCCAGCGCGTAATAGTCTTCGTTCGAGATCGGATCGAATTTGTGATCGTGGCAGCGGGCGCAGCCGAGTGTAAGGCCCAGAAAGGCTTTGCCGACCGTGTCGATCTGGTCATCGACCATATCGCTCAGCAGTTTCTCTTTGTCAGCATCGCCCCGGTCCCAAACCCCGTTTGCCAGAAACGCCGTGGCAATCATTCCGTCGGGATAGACGGCTTCGCCGTTCGGGCTTGGCAGCAAATCCCCGGCAATTTGATGCACGACGAACTGATCGAAAGGCAGGTCACGATTGAGGGAGTCAACGACCCAGTCACGATAGTGCCAGGCTTCCAGTGGATCACAACTCGCCACACGGGTCTGGGGATTCGCACCGTGGTAATCAGCGTAGCGCGCCACATCGAGCCAGTGGCGTGCCCAGCGCTGCCCATAGGCTGGCGATTCCAACAGTCGGGTAACCACGCGTTCAAAGGCTTGATCGGATTGGTCACCAACGAACGCATCGAGTTCATCCGGAGTCGGCGGCAACCCGGTGAGATCGAATGTTACCCGACGCAACCACACGCGCCGGTCGGCAGCCGCTGCGGGCGCGTGGCCTCGTGCTTCCATCTCGGCAAGAACAAATCGATCGATCTCGTTGCGCGCCCAGCGCTCGTCCTTCACTGTAGGCGACTTTGCAGCTTTCATAGGTTGAAACGCCCACCAACTCCGTTGTTGGGGCGTTACTTCCCAACCCCCCTGCCCTGTTCCATCACTGACGTTGTTCGGCGGCAACGACTCCGGCCACGGTGCCCCCGTTGCGACCCAGCGTTTGAGAAGAGTGATCTCTACTTCGGCCAATTTCTGCTTTGGCGGCATTTTCAAATCGTCGAGGTAGTCGATCGCCTTGATGAGTAAACTCTCTTCCGGTTTTCCCGGAGCGATCGCCGGTCCCGATTCCCCGCCGCGCAGCACCCACTCCCGCGAAGTCAACCGCAGCCCACCCTCTTGTTTCTTCTCCCCATGACACGATTGGCAGTGCGCGACCAGCAAGGGACGGATCTGCTTCTCGAAGAACTCCGCACCAGCCGTCGCGGCATCTTCGGCGCGAAGTCCACCGGGTGCCGTCAGCAGGAAGAGGATCAGCACGAAAGACTGGGGCAGCTTCGACAAGGTTCGCTCCCTCTTCGGACTCAATGATCGGCGCGGGGCCACACTGTAGCAGCCGAATCATGCCTGACGGGGTGATGCAATCACGGAGCGGATTTCACGGGCTTCGAGTTCACGCCTCCGGCCGGTGCCTGCTTCATGGCCAGGACTTCTTTGGCCAGCGCCCGTTCCCACTTGAGTCGGTGTGCCATCGCTTCCATCAAGTTCGCCGTGCTGCCGCCCACTGCGCCGAAATCACGTTTGGCTCGAACCTCGGTCTCCATGCCGCGTGAGGCATCCACGACGCTGCGTAAAGCGCGCACACGGTCGGCCGCAGTTTGAGCCGACTCCAACTCGAACAACGCAAGATCGGCATGGGCATTCATCACGGCGGAAAGGGAAGCTCCTGCAATTCCCTGAGCGTATTCCGCCTCAACGGCTTCGATGCGACCTTGCAAGGCAAACTTCTGCCCGCGCCGGCGCAACTCCATTTCTCGTTTGATCTCGTCGACGGACAACTTTTCGAAATCGATCAGTTTGTCAGCATCGAGCTGGAGTTGGCCCAGAACCTCGTCCCGATTCTCTGTGATGGGACGATCGGCTGCGGCGTTCTCTTGAGTGGCGAGCGGTTTGGCGCGTTCTTGTGACTGACAAACCGGCGTTCGGTGAGGGAGTCCCGTCAGTACCAACAGCCCCATGAGCACTCGAATTGACGAATTGCCGGTGAGCATCGATTTTCTCCCTGGTTGACATGTCGGCGCAAAAAAGGATCGAGATTGTTTGATGTGTCAGGATAACATATCGGGAGACCGCCGCATCCACAAAAAGCTAAGGCGGACGAGGCCCATTGCGGCGGCTTGGCAATCAACCGGCCTCCTTTCGAACGGTCGGGGTATTTCCGATTGAGCACGGCGCGGAGTTGCTTCGCCGTCCAGCAATACTGAATGCAGCCCTGCACGAATTTGGGCCCGCTTGAGGGGCGATCCAGGCAAGGACGCCAGATGTCGCAGGTGCATCATCACAAGAAAGAGCCAGTTCCCAACCCGTGAACGGTTACCTTTATTCGTGATGCCGCTTTCAAACAGGTCAATTAGAGTCACCGTCTTCCTTGGCAGTGCAACCGCGCGAATGCTACGCTCCTCGCAATCACAGCTCTCCGAGCTGGTTTCGTTCGTGTTCTGAAGGAATGGAGTCCGTTCGATGAAGTGCATTCTGCCGGTCTGGTTACTGAGTGTTCTGGTTGTGGTCCCCGTGAATGCGGCCGACCAGGATTCCGAGCTGAAACAGCTCCAAGGACATTGGGAGACGATCGAGTTATCGGAAGATGGTCACGTCATTCCAAGGGAAGCCATTCGCGAGTGGCTCCCCTCGGGCGGCCATATTGAGATCGCGGACAACGCCATTCTGATTACGTCTCCCGACGACGGCAAAAAATCCGCAAAGGTCTTCTCGATTGACGCCACGCAGTACCCCAAAGGGATCGACATCGCGACGCGAGAAAAGACGGAAGCCCGTGGGATTTATCGATTCGATGAGGGGCGACTGATCGTCTGCCTCTCCGATCCGGATGACGGACCCCGCCCCACCGAGTTCTCCGCCAAGCAGGGTTCGAAACGGATGCTGATGGTTCTGAAACGGGTCCCTCCGACAGAGAAGAGTAAGAAGCCCGATTCTGAGCCTGCGAACACGCAACCGACGACCGGAACCGGCATCGCAGCCAAAGTCGTGACCGATGCCGAAGTGACCAAACTCCTGCAGGGATCATGGCGGTATAAGGACGAAGCCGGAGCACTGCTCGTCACGCTGGCGGGCAACGGGACCTGGTCTTCCGTCCGGGAGGTTCAGGAACTGCGGCTGTTTCAAAAGGTCTTCGTCCGCGCACCAATCTCCAGTGGAAAATGGCAGGTGCGTAATGGCACGCTGACATTCCATTGCCTGGCATCCGTCCATGCCAGTCGCATCAATCAGCAACTCCCCTTTTCGATCCGGTCGATCTCGGACCAGGACTTTATTTTCGTCGATTACATGGGGCGGTTGGGGAAAGCCATCAAGGTGCAATAGATCAATCGCGATATCCCTCGTCCCGTGGCGATGCCATCGCCGACCGTCAGGACGTTGTCCTGTAGTTTTACTGCAGAAGTTGGTCGCCGGCAAGCAGGACTTCCAGGAGCACCACGGCGAACGCTCCGTACACCGGGCACGCGTCAAAGCACTGGCGACGATGACAACTGGGCTTACACAACGCGGCTCGGCGGGGGGAATGGCGGGATGGAAGTGTCGCTCCCAGATGGTCCCCTTCGCAGAGGGCGAGGGTGTACCGCAACGTAAAGCCGTGGATTGAAGTTCGCCGTTGGGACTTGAATCACGAGATCAACCAGCCTCAGACGTGCCGAGAGTGTGGGCTGCACTGGCAGATGCTGAACAAAATGCTGCCGGAGCCGGTGTGGTCGGGGAAGCACGTTCCTGACCACACCGACTCTTCACCCGACGGTGACTCTTCCGGCTCCGCTTCGGCTCTTCAAATCTTCTCAGGAATAATTCCATGTTCATGGCATGCCCGATTGCCCAGTTTGCCGAGAAAGAGCGATTGGCACCAGGGACGATGCACACTCTCACACTTGGTTGAGTGTTTTCCCCATAATGGATGGATCCATTCCATGCTCCGCATGACGCAGGTCGTATTCTCTTGTTTCGTTGCCATTCTGTGTGGCAGCGCGGTCGCACAAGAGAACCCTGCCGCGACACCCGATCCCGACGCGCCACCCGTCGTGGAACAGGTCACGCCTCCGGTACTCCCATCGATCACTTGGGCTCCTGGCACTTACACTTCGCCATTTGATGGAGATATCTCGGACCGCCCCTACCTTTTAGGAAGCGCCGGCGGGGCTCGGGATCAGCTTGCGGCAAACGGGATTGGGATTAACGTCTACTCGACTCAGTTTTATCAGGGTGTTGCCAGTGGGGGCGTCAACCAGGAGTTCGATTTCAATGGCCGCATGGACTATCTGGTGAACGTCGATGGCGAAAAGGCGGGATTGGGACGGGGATTCTTTGTCTCACTCCACGGTGAAACGCGGTATGGCGATACGATCGGTTACAACAGCGGAAGTTTGATGCCGATCAACACCGCCAGACTGTTCCCGTTGCCAGCGGGTGAGGAGACCGCCCTGACTGCCGTGAAATTCACGCAAGCCCTTTCAGAGAACTTCGTCACGTTCGCCGGCAAGATCAACATGCTCGACGAACTCAAGCAGCCCTATTCGGCCGGGCGTGGCGTTGACGCTTTTATGAACCTCGGATTGACGCTTCCGGTGACGACGGCACGCACGGTTCCTTATTCCACACTGGGCGCGGGCTTTGCAATTCTGCGGGAAATGCAGCCCGTCTTTACGATGATGGTGCTGGACACGAACAACACGCCGACAGTATCTGGCTTCGACACGCTCTTTAACAATGGTGCCACCATCGTGACGCGGATTGAGACTCCGGTCACAGTGATGGATCGACCAGGGCACCAGGCGATCTGGGGCACCTACAGCAGCGGCACCTACTCTGATCTTGCCCCCACCCCCTATTTTGATCCACAATTCGGCTTGCTTTTCCCGAGTGGCACCCAAACAGGTTCCTGGTCCATCACGTACTCGGCCGACCAGGCACTTTACGTCGATCCGTCTCACCCCACACGGTCTTGGGGATTGTTTACAAATCTCAGCCTGGCGGACGACGGCCCCAGTCCCATCCGCTGGTCCGCGAACGTTGGTGTCGGGGGCAGCAGCCTGCTGGCGTCACGCCCTCTCGACACGTTTGGCATCGGCTATGCATTCATAAACTATTCCACTCCCGTCCAACAACTCGCCCCACGTCTGTTGCCGATCGGAGACGACCACGTCGTAGAATGCTTCTACAACATCGCCGTCACTCCCTGGTTCCACCTGACACCCGACCTGCAAGTATTGGTCCCGGCCCGCGAACAAACGCTGGCGTTACTGCCACGCAACCGTGAGGCCATTGACACGGCAATCGTGTTCGGAATGCGGGCAAAAATTGACTTTTGAAGACCGCCGAAAAGTTCAATCGCAGTTTGACTGACAGGTCGTCGCGCTGAGCCAGTGTCACGTCAACCGATCGGTTTTAGAGGGACGCATCCCAAAGAGTCGGCGGTAGTCGGCGGCGAAGTTTCCCAGGTGATGGAACCCAAATTCTCGGGCTGCGTCGGCGATCGCGACCTCCTGATCCGTTTGCAGTTTGGAGCGAACGGCGTTCAAGCGCAGGAAGCGGTAGTAGGTCATCGGTCCGACTCCGTAGCGTTCCAGAAACGCCAGCCGCAGGGTTCGGTCACTGACGCCCAGTTCCCGGCACAAGTCGATTGCGCCCACTGGGTCGGTGAGGCGAGACCGCATGTATTCTTCAGCCCGGCGGAGGAGCCGGGACCGCGCGGATAAAGGCAGGTCCGGTAACGGAGCGGTTGCCGGAAAGAGGGCTGCGACCAGCGCCCGGACGCACTGCTGTTCGTGCAGTCGACCTTCGGAAGACTTCAAAACCGACGGATCGGTCGTCCCCAGACTCAGTAAGCGAACGAGCCGCACATTCAGGTCGTCGAAGGCGTTGGGAGGCGGGGAATAGGTCGTATTGGTCTTGTGCAGCACGCAGTCGTCTGTGCCTGTGAGCGAGCGGACGGCGTCCTCCAGTGCATCGGGACGGAACGACATGACGCGGGCATAGCACTGCCGACCCGAGTGGTGGTCGACCTCGGCTTGGATTCCATGGACGACGAGCCGCCCTGGAGCGAGCCTTCGCCCCTGCCAGACATTCGCCGCGCAGCCGGCAATCACGGGGTAAGCCGAAATCAAGCCCGACGTGTGGTGTCCTTGGAGTCTGATCTTCTGGTTGCCTTCGATATCGAGAATGCGGACCAATCCGCCGCCGACGATTTGAAGTGTGCCCTCGAACCGTCCGCTGGAGATCTGCTCGATCTCGCCCTGCCAGCCAGCAAAGACCGAACTCACCTGCTCGCAGCCAGTCAGACGGACGGACGCTGCAAAAGGGGCAGCATGCAGTGGAACAGTCACAGTGTTGGATTCCGCTTTCGAGAACGAACTCCGTCATCCGATGGGCATGACAGAATCGAAACAACTTGATCAGCCCAGATTACGGCCTGATCGAGAGCCGATTGGCCTCGCTCCGCTCGTTGCCAAGCGGAGCTTCGGAACAAACGGAGTCATATCAAGACCGTTCGGTTTCCGAGGGAAGCATGCCGAACAGGTGCCGGTAGTCGGCGGCGAAGTTGCCCAGGTGATGGAACCCGAACTCTCGGGCCGCAGCGGCGATTGTCACCTCCCGATCCCTTCGCAGTTTGGAGCGAGCAGCATTCAAACGCAGGAAGCGGAAGTACGTCATTGGTCCAACCCCGTAGCGATCCTGGAACGCAAGCTGCAGGGTCCGGTCGTTGGCACCGATTTCCTGGCAGAGATCAATCATCCCCACATGATCGCCGAGCCGCGACCGCAGGTACTCTTCCGCCCGGTTCTGCAGTTTGGAACGGGCCGACGGGGATAAACTCCATTCCGCGCCGGTGGGTGGGAAGAGTGTGGTCACCAGCGCCGAGATGCAATCTTGTTCGAGCTGGTGGCCTTCCGGCGTGCCAAGGAGCGTCGGGTCGGCGAGACACATGCTAAACAGACGGTTCAGATCTCGCTCGACAACCGCAAACGCATCGGGTGATGGTGATCGGACCATCGAATCGCGGGGTAACGTGAGACCATCCGTGTTGCGCAGCGAACGAGCCGCGGCTTCCAGCGCCGCGGGCTGAAGAAACACGACCTGGCCGGAGAACCGGCGTTCCGAGCTGATATCCATCTGGTCTTCAGTCCCCGCGACGAAGATCTGTCCCGGATTCAAGCTGTTCCGGTTCCATGTGCATCGGGCCATTCGGGCGGACAGGGGATAAATCGCGAGCAATCCGGAGGCGTCCCGTCCGCGAACATTGAGTCGCTGGGTTCCTTCGGCCGTCACGGCGCGGAGGGCACCTCCGGCAACAATCTGGATTGTGCCCTCGAAACGTCCGGCGGAAATCTGCTCGATCTGGCCCTGCCAGCCGGCAAAGACCGCGCTCATCTGCTCGAACTCGTTCAAGCGGACGACCGTGGCGCACAGGGGAGAGACAGGTTCACCATTCACCGACGAAACTCTGCCGATTGAGGGTCGTGTCGAAGGTCATACCCAATTGGGGGACGAACCAATTGTAGTCATGGTGAACAGTCTGGGGATTGTATCGTGTGCCACGGCCGTCTCGGTCGTGCAATGTGACGTAACGCCCTGGAAAAGTCGCACGGCCGACACGGCCGTGGCACACAGAATGGAGGTCTTCAACAGGTTCTTCAGAGCAAATTTCGGACGAGCGATCCGCTGCAACTTTCCTTTTAGCAGCCCGCGTGGTGGAAAACCGAGAAGACAGGATTGCTGGATTTTGGATTGCGATGGACGTGATTAAACAGAGTTCGATGCTGGTCGTCCACGACGCGCTCTTGCCGGAAATGGATATTGCGCCTGCCGGCTTTGCCAGAATTGGATATCACGGCGTTCTGTGATTGAACTCGTCGCCACTGTTGCGGATGATTCCAGCGATGCATGGACGCGGCAGCGAGTCAATCGGGCCGGGATCGGTGCCCACGTCTCCTTCAGAGTTCTCCATATACCGAATTCGTTGCATCGGCTGCGGACCGAACATGGCCCGCACCACGGTGTTTTTGCGCGCTGGCTCAAGAGATCGGCTTCTGAGCACGTCATCCCCGGTCAAGAATTCATGTCGTTTCGCGCCCATGCGCGTCTTTCACGCATGTTGGCGATTTCTACTTTTGAGGAGTAACTGATGTTGAAAAGTTGGCTTTCAAAAACCACCCTGACGGTCCTGCTCGGTGCCGTCATGGGGTATGCGGTCGCCTCGATGCGAGTTGAGCCATCGAGGCATTCCGCGGTGGCGTCGGAAACAAAGGCCCCTCTCTTTGATGTCGCGGGGGCCGTCCAAGCGACGTCCAAGGAACAGGAGAGCTGCTCCAGCGGACTGACGCGGTCCGATCAAGTGGCCCTGGCGAGCCACAATCAACTTGTCGCCGCGTCACTGGCCCAGACCGGCAAAAAGCCCAACATTCTTGTCATTTGGGGCGACGACATCGGGTGGCACAACCCCAGCGCCTACAACCGCGGGATGATGGGCTACCAGACCCCGAACATCGATCGGGTCGCAAAAGAAGGTGGACTGTTTACGGACTGGTACGGCCAGCAATCCTGCACCGCCGGCCGGGCCTGTTTCATCACCGGCCAGAGTCCGTTCCGCACCGGATTGCTCAAGGTCGGCCTGCCAGGCGCGAAGGAAGGGTTGTCGGAGAAAGATCCAACCATCCCGGGATTGTTGAAGAATCACGGGTACATGACGGCTCAGTACGGCAAGAACCACCTGGGCGATCTGGATTCGCACTTGCCGACCAATCACGGCTTCGACGAGTTCTTGGGCAACCTGTATCACCTGAATGCGGAACAGGAGCCGGAGCATCCGGATTACTTCAAGAATCCCGAGCTGAAGAAGATGTTTGGCCCTCGAGGGGTCATCAAGTCTTTCGCCAACGGGAAGATCACGGACACCGGGCCATTGACGATTGAGCGGATGAAGACAATTGATGAAGAAGTCACCAAAGGTGCGATGGACTTCGTGGACCGCGCGGTCAAGGCCGACAAGCCGTTCTTCCTCTGGTGGAACTCGACCCGCATGCACATCTGGACGCACTTGAAGAAGGAGTCCGAAGGGAAAACGGGATTGGGTGTTTATCCGGATGGATTGGTCGAACACGATGGGCACGTCGGTCAGTTGCTCGACCAGCTCGACAAACTGGGGATTGCCGACAACACGATCGTGATGTACTCGACCGACAACGGCGCCGAATGCTTCTCCTGGCCAGACGGCGGCAGCACACCGTTCCGCAACGAAAAGAACTCGAACTGGGAAGGTGGCTACCGTGTTCCCGCCATGATCCGCTGGCCGGGCGTGATCAAGCCGGGCACGGTCTTTAACGGCATTTGCTCCCACGAAGATATGCTGCAAACGTTCCTCGCCGCGGCAGGCGAGCCGGACATCAAGGAAAAGTTGCTCAAAGGCCACAAGGCGATGGGCCGGGATTACAAAGTCCATCTCGACGGGTACAACCTCATTCCTTATCTGAAAGGCGAAGTGAAAGAGTCTCCTCGTCATGAGTTCTTCTACTGGACCGATGACGGCAACATTGCCAACCTGCGCTACGACCGTTGGAAAGTCGTGTTCATGGAACAGCGCGGGCACGGGCTGGAAGTCTGGCAAGAGCCTTTGGTGACTCTGCGGTTTCCGAAACTGTTCTGTCTTCGGACCGATCCGTATGAGCGGGCCGATCACGAAGCCGGGGACTACGACCGCTGGCGAGTCGACCACGCATTCGTCTTGTTGCCCGCGGTCGGCTTCGTCGGCCAACACCTGGAAACCTTCAAAGCCTTCCCGCCTCGTCAAAAGCCCGGTAGTTTCAACCTGGATCAGGTTCTGCAGAAGCTTCAGGAAGGTGGGGGAACGAACCGCTGAGTTTGTGTGAATGACAGCAAGTTGTTTTCCAATCGGCGGCCGGCACTCGTTGCCGGCCGCCATTCACATTCAAGCACTGTAAATCGCAGATTTTACAACGTCAGATTGAGACGCAAGCCGTACACAAAAGCGTCTTCGGAGATCGCGGTGGCTCCCCCTCGAATGAACTGGATATCGGGGGTGATGTTCATCCACGGGTTAACCTGGAAATTGTAGTACATTTCGACGCCGTTACCGTCCTGGGGGCCGAACAGGAATTGCGGAAGGGGGCCAAATTCGTCACTGGCACCGACGTAGTACCAGCCCACACCCCACTTGTCGGCTTTGCCGCGGCGAAGATTGCTGTCGCCGCCGACACCGGCACTGAGGAAGTACCGCAGCGGGGTGGGGTTGCCATCGCTGATCGAAGCCCGGCCGAACAAACCCCAGCCTTGCTGAGTCGAGTCCGAAAACTGGACCAGGTATTGGTCAAAGCCGTAGTAGATCGTCCAGGCATCATCCAGCGTGGCAAATCCGGGGACGGTCGGCTGGGGATACTGTCCCGGCGGTGGCTCGATGAATTGAAGGTCTGTCTGATCGACTCGTTTCCACATCCCGCCGAGGTGCTGTTCGCCTTTCATCCCTAAGAGATTGGTATTCAGTTTCACTTCGGCTCCCAAAATGACCCCGCGGGCATACAAATCGCCGAGGTCAAAGAAGTCCTGCGTTCGATCCTTCGGATCGTAGGCAAACGTGCTGATCATCCCCCACGATTGGGGCATGGCGGCTCCGACCACAAAGCCCGTGTAGGGCAGGCCCAGCAAAAAGGCGGGGTTGGCAATCAACGCTTGGTTGACGAACTGGTCCGTCCCGTCACCGCCAGCGAAGATGTCCTGATCGGCGGCACCCAGCACATCCTTTTTCCCGGCGAACACGACAAGCTGTTCGGACAGGGGTTGTGTGATGACAAAGTTCGTCAGATACAGTTGGCCGGGATCGTTCGGCGCCGGCGGGATCGCGGCGGGCAACACGGCCGGGGCAAACGCGCCGGTTCTCAGTGACACGTTGCCGTATTCGCCATACCAATGCTCAGCCCGAACAAGCAGTTGCCCATACGGCAGGCCGCCAAACTTTTCGAGATTAAAGAGGGCATCGTATTCACCGCGGCCGGTATAGAGAAACGTATCCCCTTGTCCAAGAATCGGGGGGAGGAATGGTGAGTTGGAGTTGATGCCTCCCTCAACACCGAAGGCGAAGTGTGTCGATCGTCCCGAGAATGTGACGCCACTCTCCTGCATTGCGGAGCGCGCGCCGCCCCAATCGCCCGTTAACGTGGAGCGGGTCCACAAATCGTCACCGGAATGTTCGCAGTCTTCCAGGAAGTCTTCGCAGAGGAAACCAAGTCCTGTTCCCTGGGCGCTGACCGGCCCGCTGTGGACGGCGGCCACGAGCAGCGCCGCCGTAAATATGAGTCTTGACATGCAAGGCGTCCTTTCAGTGCGTGTGGAATGGCCGGTCGAGCGACAGGCTGAAAGCCCTTCCACATGTCACGAGAATCGTCATGCGAGTCAGATCAGGAATGTCCATCGATTCCTGACAACACTGTACTATCCAGTAGCGGCAATGTGTGGCGCGGAAACTGCTGCAACGTCGTCAAGGTTGACGCCGTCAGTCCTGTTTCTGGAACCGTCACGATGGGTACGATCCGCACACTCGGTGAGCCGTGGCATAAGCCTGCCAACGCGGTGTTTGGCGGCGGTAGGCGATCCCGTCAGCGTTGCGAGACGATAGCCATGCACGCCCACTTGAGCGGCGATTTTTGCCGAAGCGGCATGGTCCTGGACGGGAACTTTGAGATTCGTGGCGGTGGCTTTCGTCGCTGCTCGGAGACGGTGCCGTCATCGCGCTGCTGATGAACACCATTTCCCAGCTGGATTTGATCTGGAAGTGGTCTGTTGTGGGAAGTCCCACGACGTCCCGTTGGGAGCGTTTGTGCCCTGGGGTTATGTTGACGCATTGCAGAATCAAAGGTATGAGTCCGTATCGTTCAGAGGGCTACGAAAACTGAGTGCGCCGGTGCGTTATGATCCGCCTGTTGTTGCTCAGTCTGGCTCTCGCAATCGGTGGAATCGCTTCCGCTCTTGCACAAGCACCGCAAACAGGTTTTTCGTCTCCCCGCGGTCCTGATCGTGCGCCAATTCCTCCGTCTCCGGATCTGGTCCAGGTTGAGGCTGAAGCTCCGCCCGAAGTGTTAACGAGAGATGAATTGCCTCCCGTAAAGACGGCGACAGAATCTGGGGCAATCGAACTCGCGCACGCTACTTTGTTTCAGTCTGTGGACGAGCCACTCGTACTGACTCCGACGTTCCAGATGCGGGGACGGATTGAAGCCGAAGCCACGATGGCGGCCCAATCGGCGGAGAGCCAGGCCACCATCGGCGACTTGCAGAACGGCTTCGGCTTCCGTCGTGTCCGCCTCGGAGCGCAAGGCAACATCGAAGACTCCGCGAGTTGGGTGTCGGAAGTGGAATTGGCGGGCGGCAATGTCCGCTTGCGGGACGTCTTCATCGGGTTGGATGCCCTTCCCGGAGTCCGTCAACTCCGCATCGGACATTTCCGGGAACCGTACAGCCTGGAAGGCATGACCAGCACCAATTTCATCACCTTCATGGAACGCGCCCCGTCCAATGTGATCAGCCCGGCCCGCAATTGGGGCGTGGCCGGTTTCTGGTGGCCCGATCACGAACGCTTGCTGTTCTCGCTCGGGGTCTTCCGGGATGGAACACCGGGCAGCGGCCAAAGCACTGGCGACGACGATAACTGGGCTTACACCACGCGGCTCACGGGCTTACCAATCTACGAACCGGACGGGGATGTTTTTCGACTGGTGCATCTCGGCGGCGCGTTCTCGCAGCGTGTGCCGCCGGACGGTGTCATCAACTTTACTCCACGGACCGGTTCGAGTCTCCTGACCGTGGAGGACAACCCTGGATCTCCGTTCCTTCCCTCTCTGAATGTTCCCACTGACAGCTATCAGCTTTACAACCTTCAAGCCGCGAGTGTTTACGGCCCGTTCTCGCTTCAGGCCGAGTGGCTGGCCACCAACGTGCAGCAGACGGACGCGGAGCCGATCTTCGTCCATGGCATGTATCTGTATGGCAGTTATTTCCTCACCGGTGAACACCGCGGGTACAACCGCACGCGCGGATCGTTCGACCGTGTCGAGGTCTTCCGTCCGGTGATCCGTTCGGGAAGCAACCCCCGTGGTGGGATCGGTGCGATTGAACTCGCCGCGCGGTTCGCCTACTTCGATTTCAATTCGCCAAACCTGCCCCTCGACACCAATGGGAATCCGGTTGGTACGCGGCTGTACGAAATCACGCTGGGCACAAGCTGGTACCTCAGCAGCAACACTCGCATCATGTTCGACTACACCGCCGGCATGCCGGACAAAATCGGTTTCGATCCCACCGTCGCCCATGTCTTCGGTGTCCGCACCGCGCTTTACTGGTGAGATTCCAGCAGCTCAGGCAGCTTATGTTGCGGCGAACCGTATGAACTCGATCATTCGTCCAACCGCGTGACGTACCGGGTGAAGAATCAGCCGGTGGTGGGAGAGCCGAAGTCGAAGCGGGGCCGTCGGTCGATCCGGCTGCGGACGGTCCCTACATCAAATCCGACTGGCTGTATCGGGTGGCGTTTCGGGACGCCATAGCCGCGGCGGATTTGCCACCCATGAAGTTTCACGACCTGCGGCATACCGCGGCATCGTTGCTCCTGGCCGAGGGCGTCCACCCCAAAATCGTTCAGGAAAGATTGGGGCATTCGACGGCGCAAATCACGCTGGACACGTATTCGCACGTGGTTCCGTCGCTGCAGGAGGATGCCGCGGAGCGGATCAATCTGCTGCTGAAACGGTCGGTCGGCGGATAGGGGTTACTTCGGGCCTACAAACCCCCTTTTCGCCTCTGGGACTGATTGGGGCCAATCGTCGTAACTCCTTACGGGGTCAAGTGTCGCTGGCGGGACTCGAACCCGCACGGGGATTACGCCCCAGCAGATTTTAAGTCTGCTGCGTCTGCCGGTTTCGCCACAGCGACCCTCTAGGTATGGTATCGACCTCTCAAATCGTTCGCCACCCGTAGGGGCGAGGCCGTCTTGACGGGATTTCCATTTTCCTCTATAATCCCCGCCGCTGACTAGGGATCGACGCGGCCGTGGAAGGTCCGTCTCGTCGCGCAAACGGAGTCGCGCGGTTGTTGACCTTTGACCGATACCTGCTTCGCAGCTTTGTACACGTTTTTACGGCGTGTTTTCTGGCCCTGTTCGGGCTGATGATCATCATTGATCTGCTGGAGAATCTGGACGATTTTCTGGCCCGCAATCGTGGAGGCGGGGCCTTCCGGCTTGCTGAAACGATCACCGAGTTCTACGCCATTCAGTCGATCTTCTTTCTCGATCGAGCTGGGCCGGCGCTGCTGGTGATTTCGGTGATGGTGGTACTGATTCTCTTTCAGCGCAGCGGGGAGCTGCATCCGCTGCTCGCCGCGGGCGTGCCGATGTATCGGGTGTTGCTGCCGGTGGTTGGGGCGGCGGCTGTGGTCAGCGGGCTGCTGTCGATGAATCAGGAGTTGGTGATTCCGCGGTTTGCGCATGCGGCCTATGCGGCCCGTGGCGGTGGAGATTCGGCCGCCGTCCGTGTGGAATCGATCTACGACAACGCCTCGCGGATTTCCATCGACGGCCGCAACCTGCGAATGGCGGAACGGACTATCGAGCAGGCGGAGTTCGTCTTGCCTGCGCCGTCGATCGCCAGCGATTTGACGATTCTGAAAGCCGAAACAGCGGTGCACTGTCCAGCGGTTCCCGGACAGGCGGCTGGCTGGAAATTGTCTGGTGTACGGCCGCGGTACCGTGAGCTGGAACTGACCGAAGCCGGATTGAAAGTGATCCATCCGGGTGAAGCCGAAGATGAGGCGTTCGTGGTGACGGCGGTCACCTGCGACCAGCTTTACAAGCGGGGTTCGAGTTATGCCCTGCTTTCAACCGCGGAGCTGATGGATCGCATTCGCAGCCCGGCGTTCGGGGCAGAAACGGTTCATCGATTGATTGTGCATTTGCATGGCCGATTCGTTCAGCCGCTGCTCAATATCATCACCGTGCTGCTGATTATCCCGCTGATGGTGCGGCGCGAAAGTACGGGCTTGGTGGCCGATTCGGCACTGTGCGCGGTAGTGCTCGCGGTCTTCTTCGGTGCCGTCTATGCCGGCGGTTATCTCGGACAAACGCATGTGGTCGCGCCTGATCTAGCGGCGTGGTTGCCCGTCGTCGTAGGAGGAAGCATGTCCGCCTGGTTCTCGGGAGTGGTGCGAACTTAGCCATGATTACCGAGCGGGCTAACCTCGTTGATGCAGCAAGTCCGGGTGGAACGATCACCGCGGCTGGAACTTCATTACTGCTGCGCGATCCGTTGGTGTCCAGCGGGACCATGACGTGGCGTGTGCTTGGTGTAATCGCGGCCATGGCGCTCTTTCGCTGGCTTTATGTCGGTGTCGTTCCGTCGGAGCTTGCTGCGGATGAAGCGTACTATTGGGATTGGTCGCGACAGCTCGACTGGGGCTACTACAGCAAGCCGCCGATGATCGCATGGATCACGGCGGCAGCAACGTATCTTGGCGGCAACAGCGAATGGGTGTTGCGGACGCCAGCCGTCATTTGCGGTGCGCTGGCGCTGTGGGGTGTCTATTGCTTGGCCCACTCACTCTATGGTGAGCGAGTGGGGTGGTGGGCATTCCTGACCGCGGCCGCAACACCGGGCAATGCCGCAATGTCACTGTTCATGACGATTGACGCTCCTTTTCTCTGTGCGTGGGTGTTTGCCGTCTGGTGTGTGTGGGAGCTGTTCGGAAAACATCGCTCTCCTCAAGTCTGGCTGCCGCTAGCCATCCTTGCAACCGGAGTCGGCTTGCTGTCGAAGCAGACGATGCTGGCGCTCATTCCCTTGACGGGAGTCTGGCTGGCAACACGCCGACAATCCCCCCGGCTGTTCCCTGCGGCAACGTTTGCACTTTGGGTGGGCGGTAGTTTGCTGTTCTGCCTGCCGGCGTTTGTATGGAATTTTCAGAATGACTGGCTGACGGTTCATCACACGCGGGAACATTTTCAGTGGCGCGATCTCGACTGGCAACGACAACTGACGCTGTACCTCGAGTTCACCGGCAGCCAGGCGGCAATTGTCTCTCCGTTAACGTACTTGCTGGTCACCGCCTTGTGCTTTGCGGCCCTGTACCGCTGGCGACAATTGCCTGACCGTGAACGCTTCTTGTTGAGCTTGGGGCTGATCCCACTGCTGCCCATTGCGGTACTCAGTTTTGCACAGCGGATTCAACCCAATTGGCCGGTCGCCTTTCACTTGACCGGGATGATCTTGTTTGCGGCATGGGCTTGTCGCGAATGGTCGACGTTCAGGATGCTGGATCGTTATCGCAAATTGGCCCCGCAGGCTTTAGCGGTTGGCATGGCGTTTGTCGTGTTGTTCTACATCACGCCCCTGGCCATGCCGCAGACACCATTGGTGGGAAGCTCACTCGATCCTTTATCACGCTTACGGGGCTGGAAACAGCTGGCGCTGGATGTGGACCGCTTCCGTCAAGAAGCCCGCCAGGATGAGGATCCCTTACTGGTATCGATGACCGGCCGTGGCCTCGTCAGTCAATTGGCGTTCTATTTGCCGGATCATCCGCGCGTCTATCATTGGAATGCCGCGGGGACGATTGTCTCGCAGCACGATGTCTGGGGCGGCCCGAAACAATGCCTGGGTCGCGATGTGCTGATCATTCAGCCGGCCGGGCAATCCCCGCCAAGCCCGTTTGCCTCGGAGTGTGCGTCGTTGAACCGATTGGGGTCGTTGCGACAAGAGCGTGGCGGGCTCCGTCATGACGATTACGAAGTCTGGATCGGTCGAAATCTGCGGAGCTGGCCCAAGCCGGCAGTACCGTTGATCACACCGCCGAGTACCGGACAGACCATCGTCCCCATCGCTGAAAGAACTCCACTCCGGGAGCCACGAAGATGAACGGAGAAACGACGCTGACTCCCGTTGCCAGCGCTCCGGTGGATGTCGCCACGACGGTCTGGCAACAGCCACGCCGAGTGGGCCATTGGGGTGACATTGCAACCTTCTGGATCGGCCGTCCCTTTGCCGCCGGTTGGCCGGTCGTCTGGCCTGCGATCTTCCTGTTGATTTTCACGGCCATCTTTCGCTGGACGAATGCCGATACCGCCATCTCCAACCTGTTTTATGACCGGGATATCCAACAGTGGACCTGGTTCTTTCATACCGGATGCACGCTGTTCTATCGCTGTGGAATCTATCCAGCATTCGTCTTGTTCGGCGTCGGGATTGTGATGCTGCATTTCGGGCGTGTTGCTAAACGCTGGAATGTGTTTCGCGCCGGCCTGTTCCTCATCATGCTGTTCGTGATTGGACCGGGGATCATCGTGAACCACGGGTTCAAGAACCATTGGGGCCGACCGCGACCACACCAGATTCAGGATTTCTCCGGCCCGCATGCCTTTGTTCCGGTCGGAACACCCGGAACGCTTCAACAGAATAACTCATCGTTCCCGTCGGGCCATGCCGCGGTTGCGTTCTATCTGATCGGGCCCGCATTTCTTGCCAGCCCGAGGCATCGGGGACTCTCCACAAAGATGATGCTCTGCGGGCTCTTCTTCGGAGGCGGCATGGCGCTGGTGCGCGTCATGCAGGGCGGGCACTTTATGTCCGATGTCGTATGGTCTGCCGCTGTCGTGTACTTCACAGCGGTAATTCTGTCAGCGGTGATCTTGCGACCCACGGCGGCGCGTTCAATTGCCGGCCGCTGACATCTGCCGCCGAAGCACCTTGCTGATTTCGATCACCGACACCGGGATCAATGAGGCAATGGCCACAATCCCCCAATCGTTGAGCGAATGTGGGACCAGACCGAGGAACGGCCGCAGCGCCGGAATGAACGCGATACTGAGTTGCAACACCGTAGAAACGGCCACGCTGAGAAACAGCCACGGATTCGTCAGAAATCCCAGTTGCGGCCAGGTGGATGTCTGGCTGCGGCAACTGAAGACATAGGCCAACTGTGTAAACGCGGTGGCCAGGAATGCGACGGACTGCGCTCGCGCAAGGTTTGTCTTATCACTCGGGTCTCCCGCATACACCAGTGCAAACGCCGTGATGACCGACAGAGAAATCAGCAGTCCATGCAGGAGAATGCGCCGCCCGCTCTGATAAGTCACAACCGATTCTCCCGGCGGCCGCGGTGCCCGCCGCATGATGTCGGGTTCCGGTAACTCCATCGCCAAAGCCAGCGCGGGAAAACCGTCGGTGATGAGGTTGATCCACAGCAACTGAATCGGTAACAGCGGCGCGGGCCAACCAATCAGCGCGCAAATAAACATCAGCAGCACTTCACTCACATTGCAGGAGAGGAGGAAGTGCACGAACTTCTGAATGTTGTCGAAAATGCCGCGACCTTCTTCAACCGCATTGACGATGGACGCAAAATTGTCATCCATGAGAACCATGTCACTGGCTCCCTTGGTGACGTCGGTCCCGGTAATCCCCATCGCGATGCCGATGTCCGCGGCTTTGACGGCCGGCGCATCATTCACGCCGTCACCCGTCATGGCGACAATCTGGCCGCGGGATTTCCAGGCTTGCACGATGCGCAGTTTCTGCGCCGCAGTCGCGCGGGCATACACCGCGACTTGAGGCACGCGCTCGACCAGTTGTTCCTGTGTCAACAGTTCAACTTCCGCCCCCCCCAGAACAGCGGGGTATTCGGGGGTGGCAATTCCCAGTTCGCGCGCGATCGCCAGCGCTGTGGCCGGATGGTCCCCCGTAATCATCACGGGACGAATGCCGGCCTGGGCACACCGTGCAACGGCTTCGGCCACCTCTTCGCGCGGTGGATCGATCATGCCGACCAGACCGCAGAGGACGAAGTCTCGCTCCTGCTCGCCGTCATCCACCGGTTGAGGATGGTCGTGATACGCCAGTGCCAGCACACGGAGCGCCCGTCCCGCCATCTCATGATTGCGTTCGGCCCACTTTTGCCGCCGCGCGTCATCCAATGGGACATCCTGACCGCGGGAGCGTTCTGCGATGCACCTGGCAAGCACCATTTCCGGTGCCCCCTTGGCAAACAACCGCCGTGATCCATCGGGTTGTTGAACCACAACCGACATCACTTTGCGATCGGAATCGAACGGGAGTTCGTAAAGCACATGCTGGTCGGGACCGGCCTCCACACCCCGTTTCAACCCTGCAACAATCAAGGCCCCTTCTGTGGGATCACCGATAATCTCCCAGGCCTCTTGATCCTCTCCCCTGGGGACGACGCGGGAATTATTGCAGCGAACACCCACGGTCAGCGCGAGATCGAGATCGGCCGTTTGCTCCGAATCCGCCTCGGCGTTCTCGACCATGGGGCGAAATTCTCCCTTGGGAGCGTAACCCGCGCCGCTGATTTCATAGTGCTGTTCGCCGACCCACATCTCGCGCACTGTCATCTCATTGCGGGTGAGCGTGCCGGTCTTATCGGTGCAGATGACGGTCACCGAGCCCAGCGTCTCGACACTCGGAAGTTTTCGGACGAGTGCGTTCCGCTTCACCATCCGCTGCAATCCCAGCGCGAGGGAAACCGTAACCACGGCCGGCAACCCCTCTGGCACCGCCGCAACGGCAAGGCTGATCGCAAGCAAGAGCACCTCGACGAAGGGATCGCCGCGGAGCAATTGCAAGACAAGAATGATCGCCACGATCCCCAGACACGCCACGATCAGCAGTTTCCCGAGTTCCTGCAAACGGCGCTGGAGCGGTGTTTGTTCCGGCGGCGATTGCGTGAGCAACGTGGCAATCTTGCCCAGTTCGGTCTCCATTCCGGTGGCCGTCACCAGGAGCACGCCGCGCCCCGTCGAGACCGTAGTGGCCAGGTACGCCATGTTGTGACGATCCGCCAACTGCGTGTCGGCTGGCAAGACCACTTCGCCGTGCTTTTCAACGGCGTGCGATTCTCCGGTGAGTGCAGACTCCTGAATGGTCAGCGAATAGGTTTCGAGCAATCGGCCATCCGCCGGAACGAAATCGCCCGCTTCCAATTGCACGAGATCGCCGATGGTCACTTCATCGGAAGGGACAACGATCAGCGCGCCATCACGCAGGACACGGGCGTTCGGTGTCGAGAGTTTCTTCAAAGCCTCCAGTGCACGTTCCGCCCGCTCTTCCTGGAAAAAACCGAGCAGCGCGTTCATCAGAACGATGGCCAGAATTGCGAATGTGTCGACCCAATCGCCAAAGAGTCCCGCAAGCACGGCGGCGGCGATCAGGATCCACACCACTAACTCGTTGAACTGACCGAGAAGCCCCCACCACCATGCGCGCGGTGGTCCTTCGGCCATCCGATTCGGCCCGAATTGCTCCTGACGCCGGCGTGCCTCGGCCGCTTCCAACCCCCGTGCACGATCGGTATGCAGCGCGGAGACAACATCATCAATGTTGGCCGCATGCGGTGTCTCGCACTTGAATTGGTGGCTCATTTCCATCGCTGTCGAATCGCCTCAATCAGTGTTGACAAATCAGATCGGTCCGACGGCACCGAGATCGCGTGGTGACGTTCGTCTTCGGTCAACGGTTCGTCAATCGCCAGTTGTTGTTCCAGGACAGTCACGTCTGCGTCCGAGGGATCGGTGCCCTGCTGTTGACGTTCCCGGATGCGTTCGCGCCATTGATCGGGCGTTCCTTCGAATTCCAGAATCACGAACGGAATGGAAAGTTGACGCGCGAGCACTTGGAATTCGGAGCGGTACTGTTGATTCAAGAATGTCGCATCAATGATCACGGGAAAGCCCGATTCGACGATCTTGGTCACCAACGGTAGCAACACGGTCTGATAAACCCGCTGCGAGACGGCGGAACAATACATGTCCGCGTTGAGAGTGGTGACACGCGGAATTCCCCACTCACCAAACAACCGTTTCCGTTCCACATCCGATCGCAAACGGATCGCGTTCAAAGCTTCGCACAGTTTCTGCGTGACGAACGATTTCCCGGTGCCGGAAACACCGTGCGTGACGACGATGCCCGTCGGGCGCGGTTGAGTCCACGCGATGGCCAGTTGCAGGTATGTTTCCAATTCCTGTGTCAGCGTCCGCAGCTCGCCTTCGGCCTGTTCCCCCTGCCCCATCCGGAGAACGGCGACTTTTGCTCGGACCAACGCTCGATAGCAAAAATACCACCGCCATGTCGTCAGGCCCGAATAGTCACCGGTCTGTTCCAACCAGTGGTTCAGGACACGGAACGCGTAATCCGGTCGGCCGCGCTCGGAAAGATCCATCACCAGAAACGCCATTTCGCTGATCACATCGATCCAGCGCAAGTTAGCGTTAAATTCCAGGCAATCGAAGGCGGCAATACGCCCTTCGTGCAGAATCAGATTGCCCAGATGCAAGTCGCCGTGGCATTCCCGCACGCGTCCCGCCTGCTTCCGCTCACGGAAGACTTCCGTGAGCCGTTGGAACTCGGTGCGTCCCCACTGATCGAGGTCGTCCACGACCTCGGCATACTCCGGTCGTTGCCGGAGTGCGATCAGATTTCCTTCCACCGGCTGTCGAACCGATTCCGGATCACCGAAGGGCATCACAGCCGTCGCAATCGCAGCCTGGTCTTGAAAGAGCGCCAACGCTTCGGCAAACCGATCCAGATGCGACGGCGTTAACTCGCCCCGCGCCAGCACTGCCGGCAACAGTTCGTCCTGCGAAAACTGTCGCATCTTCACAGCGAATTCTATCGGCGAACCGGACCCGATGAACGATGCCTGCTCGTCGGGTCCGTAGATCGGTACCACGCCGAGATACAACTCCTCCGCGAGTCGTTGATTGAGCCGGACCTCTTCGTGGCAATAGCGTTCTCGATCTTCCAGCGTGGTGAAGTTCACGAAGCCAAAATTCACCGGCTTCTTGATCTTGTAAGCGAACGGGCCAGTGAGAATCACCCAGGAAATGTGCGTTTGCAGCAACTCAATGTGCGTGACCGGATGATCGTACGCCTCGGAGCGAAGCAGCGATTGAATCATCACGTCCATGAATCGACGCGCCTCATTCGTGGTCCGGAAATGCGCCCTACGCAGTACCCATAGTCTATCACATGCAAGTCCGACACTCTTGGCAAGGCCGTGGCGGAATCGCGAATGTTTCTGAAAGAGTCTGCACCACTCGAGTTGTCGCGCTGATTGTGTTTGGCGCGTGCCGAAACGATCTGGTTGCGGCTATGATCTCGACTTATTGACGAATCGAGTTCCGCACGGAGGTTGCCCATGTCCTGGCGTATGTTGATTCTAATTCTGGCCATTCCCACGGTGACGCTCGCTCAGCCGATGCCCGCCGAGACGGTATATCGCGGCGGTGTGATTTATACGGTCGACGCTGCCCGGAGTTGGGCGGAAGCGGTGGGCGTTCGGGATGGGAAGATTATCTACGTGGGCCCCAACGCCGGTGTGAAAGCGGTGATCGGCCCACAGACGCGCATCGTCGAGCTCGATGGCAAGATGGTGCTTCCGGGCTTTCACGATTCCCACATTCATCTCGTCGGCGGTGGAGTGGAACTCGGTGAATGTGACCTCAACGGGACCGCCAACCTCGAAGAAGTCCTGGACCGGATTCGCAAGTATGTGAAAGCGAACCCGAACAAGGCATGGATTCGCGGCGGCGGCTGGCCGTTGACGATGTCCGGCGGCAACCCGCACAAGGCGCTTCTGGATGAAATCGTCTCCGACCGGCCGGTGATCCTCGATGCATTTGATGGGCATTCATCGTGGGTGAATTCCAAGGCTCTCGCGATCGGCGGCATCACCAGGGAAACACCCGATCCTCCCCGGGGACGGATCGAACGGGATCCCGTGACCGGCGAGGCTACCGGCACATTGCGCGAGCATGCCGCACGGCTGGTGAACACGAAGGCCCCGGTCTACACCCCGGAAGATTATCGTGAAGGGCTGCGGCGGGGCTTGGAACTGGCCCGCCGTTTCGGCATTACGTCGGTACAGGAAGCCTCTGCACGGATCGAGCATCTGAATGCGTTTGCGGAACTTGATCAGAAGAACGAGTTGACCGTCAAAGCCGTGCTGGCCTTGCGATATGACCCCGCCAAGCCGATGTCGCAGGTGCCGCAGTTTGTCGAATGGCGCGAGAAATACCACGGCAAGCGCTACCGTTCTACCGCGGTGAAAATCTTTGAAGACGGAGTGATCGAATCAAAAACGGCGGCGCTCATCGAACCGTATCTCGGCGGGACGGAGCGCGGGTGGCTCAACATCGAACCGGATGTGCTCAATCCGCTCGCCGCCGAGTTGGACCGACTGGGTTTTCAGATTCACATCCACGCGATCGGTGACCGCGGCATTCAGGCCTCATTCGATGCCCTCGAATTTGCTCAGAAAACAAACGGTGTGCGTGATTCCCGACACCACATCGCCCACATTCAACTCTTCGATCCGCCCGACCTCGCGCGTTTCCGTAAGTTAGGTGTCATTGCGAATTTTCAATCGTTGTGGGCCTGGGCCGATCCGTACATTGTTGATATGACCATCCCCATTCTCGGCCCCGAACGTTCCCGCTGGTTGTACCCGCTCAGAAGTGTCGCAAACACCGGGGCCATGATCGTCGGCGGCAGCGACTGGTCCGTCACATCAATGAATCCACTGGATGCGATCCAGGTCGCAGTCACTCGCCGCGGCCCCAAGGAGCAACCCGGCCCGGCATGGCTCCCCGAAGAATTGGTTGATCTTCCCACAATGATCGCTGCATACACCATCAACGGGGCGTATGTGAATTTTCAGGAGAAGGAAACCGGTTCGATCGAAGTCGGCAAAGCGGCAGACCTGATTGTGCTGGACCGCAACCTTTTCGACATCCCGCCGCATGAGATTCACGGAGTGAGAGTGCTCAGCACCATCTTGGATGGTGAAGAGGTCTATCACCCCGGTCAGGAGCAGTAACGGTGCTGGCGTGGTATCGGCGATGGCAACGCAAGCGACTTTTGTCACGGCCCATCGACTCCGCGTGGATGCGCTGGATCGAAAGCCGCTGCCGGCCGTTTCGGCATCTGGCGGCGGACTTGCAGCAACGACTTGTCAACGATGTCCGCCTCTTCATCGCAGAAAAGCATTGGGAAGGCTGCAACGGGCTGGCCGTGACCGACGAGATGCGGGTCACCATTGCGAGTCACGCCTGTTTGATGGGTCTGGGCTTCCCCGTGATGCCGTTTGAGCGGTTGCTGTCTGTGCTGATTTATCCCGACACATTTGTCAGCAAAGCCGTGCATCGGCAGCCGTGGGGGGGCGTGCAGGAGAGCGATGAGCCACGGCTGGGCGAAGCGTGGTATCAAGGCCCGGTCGTGTTATCGTGGCGGGAAGTGCAAGAACAGACGACGGCAGCTCAACCCGCACGAAATGTCGTCATCCACGAATTCTCACATCTGCTCGACATGGAGAATCACTCTGTCGACGGCATTCCCGATCTCGATGGCACGCACTCGCCCGATTGGGTGACGATCTTTGAAACCGCGTACGATCGCCACGTCCGGCAAGCGCGGCTGGGGCGTAATTCCGTACTGGATGACTACGGCGCAACCAGCAAAATCGAGTTCTTTGCCGTTTCCAGCGAGGCCTTCTTCGAACAACCGCAACGACTGCTTGCGGAGTTTCCGTCGCTCTACGGCATCCTGCAAGACTACTATCGGCAAGACCCCGACCAATGGGTCTGACCTCTATGCATGCAGGGCCGTCTGGATTCCATCCATGATCCAATGATCGACATCGCGGAACATCTTCGTCGTCGCGGCGTCTCCCGATTGCTGGTAGATCCGCGTGCCCACCTGTAACCCGGCGGCGTACAACATTCGGCCGTTGTTGACGAGATCGATGACCTTCACGTCCGGGCAGGAGAACGTCGTCGACAGCAGCAACCGGCGACCACGCAAGCCGCGGAACCGGGCCAGCGGTGTTTCAATCGAAGGGAACTCACCGCACAGGCAAGCGGCCCCGGCAAACGCATCCGGACGTTCGAGGAAGACTTCCAGCGCGGTCGTTCCCCCGGCTCCCATTCCGGCAAGGTAGATCCGCTGCGGATTGATCGAGAATTTTTCCTGCATCCCGCGGACAACTTCTTCGACCTTACGGGCCACTTCCAGCGTTCCGCCGACTGATGTCGCCCAGCGGGCGCCGCTGTCTTCGGGAAGATTGCCACGCACGGCGACCGCGAGGTAGTTCCGCTCGCTGATCTGCGGCAGCACGTCGAAGATTTCGTCTTCCGTCTGACCGTTGCCGTGGAACCAGACGATGAGCGGGTAATTGTATCCCGGCTCATACACGTCCGGCAGCGCGATGGCATGCGGTTCATCGATCAGCGAGATCACCGGTCCGCATTCGGGGTCGGCGTCCATCTCATCCCGCGTGGGAATTTGATCGTAATCGATGTCGGCGGATTCATCCGCGTCAGCGGTCGTCGCGCTGAGGGCTTTCCACGGGGCGGGAAAGTCGTAGCGGCGATTCGTGCGCTCGAAGTCGAAGTACTCCGAGAGCCGCGATGTGGGGGGGAATTGTTCGTTCATTTCCGCAGCCGTTCCTTGCTATCGTTCCAGGTCGCTGGGGCAACACGGGCGAGGGCCTGCCCGCCATGGTCGCGAACTGCGGCCACACTGGCGCGGACGTTACTCAGCGGGAAAAACTGGCCCGGACATTCCGTGGCCTTGACGTCTCCGTGTCCGATCACATGCTCCGCATCAATCGCATACTCGCGCGACAAAATCGCCACGAGTTCTTTCACAGACTTCAATTGTCTCGGGGTCGGTTTGCTCAGCTCAAAATTCCCGACGAGGACGATCCCCACTCCCCGTTGGTTGTATTCCGTTACCCCGGCGTGCGCACCGGGCATTTGTTGTTTCCAGCGAAAGGTGGGTTCGATTTCCCCGTCATCCATTCCCTGCCCGTTGCCGATTACAAAGTGGTAACCGATTCCGAGCCAGTGTTTGCCATTCTTGTCTTTGTTCTTCCGATGCTGGTTATGGATCACTTCCACGTTCCCAGCGTCGGAGGCGGTGTGATGCAGGACGATGTATTTCCAATCCCGAGGAGAGATGGTCGGTCGCCACGGGTTGGTGGCAATCGGATCCAGCGGCGTCCAGTCGGGGGCGGTTGGTGATTCCGGGTCCGTGAGGGCAGTATCAGGATCAATCCAGGCGGGCGGTGGCACAGGTTGTCGGTAGGGGATCGATGCCAAAGGCGGGGTCCCCGCCGGACGCATACATCCCCAGCAGCCAAGCCCGGCGGCGAGCAGACAGAGAATCCCCCGGACGACATGCCTTTTCAAGACATTCGCCAGCGGCATCCGCAGCGGTCCGCGACCGAAGCTCGGCATCCATGCAACTCGTGTCCCGGTCCATCGGGTGACCTCGTCGTCTCACCCGGCGTTGGGTGCGGCATCGAGGTGAGGCGGAATTTACTTGGGGTTCCCACCTCTGTCAACGTGCGCTTCGCCGCAGCCCTCTATGCAGCAAGGACTTGCCATCGAAGCTGGGTGAAACGGGGCAGACTGTAACGGATTTACGCCCGTTTTCACAACCGCAAAGTCCTGCGCATTCTTTGCAGAATACGCAGACAACGCCTTCGCCTTGAGTTTCGGCGATTTTTCGCCGGTTTCGCGAAGAGCCCTCAAGTCGCGCTGCCCAAGCCCGGAACAATGCCCCGTTAACCGGCGAACTTGTGGGCTGGGGATTAAGAAATACGGACCTCACGCCAAGGCGCAAGGGCGCGAGGAAAAATGCGAATTCAGGATGGGCAAGAGAAGTGAAGGAGCATGGTTAACTGTCCGTGGACTTATTCGACTCGTGTGCCACGGCCGTGTCGGCCGTGCGAATTTGCGGGGCGTTTCGCCACTTTGCACGGCCGACACGG
>JBGSUN010000029.1:0-93497 GCA_041753475.1 Planctomycetaceae bacterium
CCCCGTCCGCGGGGGAGAAGGTGGCCGATAGGCCGGATGAGGGGGCGTGCGCTTCAACCAGCCCCCTCACCCTGACCCTCTCCCCCGCAGACGGGGGAGAGGGAACCGGAACCAGCGACGTCTTCAAACGGACTTTCATTAAATGGCGTGGACCACGACACGGTGTTTCCCCGCGCCGGTGAGCGGGATGTCATCGACCAGTTGCAGTTGGATGTCGACCACCGGCCCCGTGCAAGTGCGGACTTCCCGCAGCAGCGTCTCGCGGTCGGACAAGGTGAAGCCGCCGTCGACGACCAGTTTCAACGTGATGCACTCCACCGCTTCCTGCACCACCTGAAACCGGCGAATGCCTGGGAACTCTTTCAACAAATGCGGGAAGAATTCGCCGGGGACTTTCCGACCGTCCGGCGTATCCAGTGTGTCGAGCTGCCGACCGACGACTTTCTTCAGCAGCGGTAACCCACGCCCGCAGGGACATTGATCGAATCCCGCCACCGCCCGGTCGCCATTCACGTAACGAATGAATGGCATCGCATCGTTGAACAGGTCGGTGATGACCACGTTCCCTTCCTGACCCGCAGGGGTTGGACGACCGTCGTCTTTAAGAATCTCGACGTACAGATTTTCCTGGCTGAGATGCAGGCCGCGATGCTCTGGGCATTCGGCTCCAATCAACATGAACTCGCGCGAACCGTAGGTCTCGAAGACCGGAGCCTGGAAGACTTGCTCTATTGTTTCCCGCTGGAAATCGTGCAGTTTCTCGGCACCAACGATGATTGACCGCGGCGCGACCACGGTTTGTCCTTCGCGCTGCAGATACCGCGCAAATTCGTACAGCGGATTCGTGTAAGCGACGATCACTTCCGGGTGATACCGGTTCCACTTGGCGACGTGCTGTCGCATTTTTTCGGGTGTGAACTCGAAACAACTAATAACCGCGTGGTTATCGAAGCGGTGATGGAGCGATGTCTTCCACTTCTTCCATGTGGGGACACTGCCGAGCGACCCGCCCCAGACGTAGAGTTGTCGGCTCCCCGGCGCCCCGCCCGCCCAACCGTACCCGCGATACATCATCGCAGTGCGGCGGTCGTTGCTGTCGGCGCTGAGATCGAACTGCAACGGTTCACCGCTGCTGCCGCCGGTGGCTTTGGTCATCCGTGTGACCGGCGCGGTCGTCCGCATGGCCAGGCGATGCCGACGGATGGTGTCGCGCGTGATGAGCGGCCAAGCTTCGAAGTCGGTGAACGATTGCAGCCGTTCAACGGACAGCCCGTGCTCGGCCCATGTCTTCGTGTAATACGGACACGTGTTGATCGCATGACGCAGCAGGCGTTGGAGATCAACGAACTGCGTGACCGCATGCTTTTCGCGCGGCCACCACTGTGATTGTTCGGCATGTTGCCAATACTCAACGGTCTTCCGCCCCTTAACCACGCGGTCAAAAAACGGCAGCAGCACGTGGCGATAAAGAGATCCGTACATAATCATGTGTTCCAGCGTCGAGAGCATCCCGGCTGCTTCTGCGCAGCCGGGATGCTGATCTCAACGGCCGCGTTGATCCATCACAGTCTGATACAAATCTTCGTAGTCGCGCGCCATGCGGCGGATGTCGAAATGCTCGGCGACGCGGTCGCGCCCCGCCCGGCCCAACTCCGTCCATTGCGCGCGTTCTTCGCACATCCGCACGATGGCCTCCGCCAACGCCTGTGGATTCGCCGCGGGGGCAAGCCGGCCCGTTTCCCCGTCGACAACAATTTCCGGATTGCCACCGACATTGGTCGCCACCACGGGCAAACCGACGGCCATCGCTTCGAGCAACGTCAGCGAGATTCCTTCCGTCAATGACGACGTCACAAAGAACCCGGCCTGCGTGAGTAACTGCGGAACATCGCGCCGTTCGCCGAGGAACTGCACCGCGTCGTTCAACTGCAATGATGTTGCCAGCGCTTCCAGCGATTTCCGCTCGGGACCATCGCCGACGATCTTCAACTTCAATCCCGGCACACGCGGCAACACTAGCGACATCGCGCGCAGCAATGTCGGAAAGTCTTTTTCAGCCGACAACCGCGCCACTGCAGTCGCAATCAATTCATCGCGCGGGCCGGTGAAGCGGAACTGGCTCAGATCGATGCCGTTCCAGATACGGGTGACTTTGCCAGCGGGAATCAGGTCCGCGGTGATGCACAACTTTGCAGCGTCATCCGACACGGTCACAATGCGGTCGACCCACTTCGCGGCCCAGCGATATTGCAGACTCGATTTCCAGCCATGCCCGGCCCGTTGACCGTGCCGCGTCTGCACGACGACCGGTACACCGGCCCAGCGCGCTGCAACCGTGGCATACAGATGCGGATAGGTGTTGTGTGTGTGGACGACGTCGAATTGATGCTCTCGAAAGAATCGGGCCATCTCACGGAGACCACCGAAGCGGCCCTGATTTTTCAGCAAGGCGACGTGATGGCCGGCCGCGCGGATTTCGTCCGCAAACCGGCCGATTTCCCGCAGCGCGAGAAATGTCGGCTCACAGCGATCCGGAGCATGATGTTGCGCCAGATCGGCCAGAATCCGTTCTAACCCGCCGGTCTTCAGCGTCAGACTGACATGGCAGACCTTCAGCGGACGCTTTGCGATAAGCACAGCGGTTGCGGCTTGCAGCGGTGGATCACAAAGCAGAGTCGACATCGTGTTATCGCTCCTTCGCGGATGTAGTTTCGGCTGTGGTGGGTGTTGCGCGCGACCACCACTTTGTGAGGGTCTGTTTCGTGGATCGCAAGGCGTCATACAGGGGCAATCGCCAACCGGGCCAACGGTATTCCGCCCACACCAAGGGCATGGTGTGGGTGGATAATCGCTGTTTGTGGATCGAGTCACCGGCCATGAAATCGTAAGCGTCGTACCCCCGGCGCAAGCTTTCCTGCATGCACAGGTAATCGGTGATAAGTCCCGGACTCTTCTTACCCGAGTGGGCAATGCGTCCTCCCTGGTAAACCAGCACACGATTCCGGTCGAGGATCACTTGCGAACAGCCGAGTGTGACTCCCCCGGCCTTCACACGCACCACCGTCATTTGGCCGGTTGGTACGAGTCGATCAATCAAATCGCGATGAAACGCTGTGAATCTCTCGCTGGAGTAGCACCCCGGTTGCCCGACGGCCGTCCAGCGTTCCTGATGAAGTTCAATCAATTCGTCGAACAAGGCGTGTGCCACATGGGGGGTCTCTGCCCACTCGACTTCGGTCGGACCACTGTCGCGCAGGTTTTGTCGTATCCCCTTGCGGGTGGAATCACCGAAGACCGTGACGAGTTCCTGTCCCTTCTCTCGAGTCGTCCGGAGGTCGCAGTAGTTGGCAACTTTACGGACCAATCGCCATCCGCGTTCGGTGGTCACTGTGTCAGGGAGGTCCACGGCGGCGAATCCATCCAGCATCAGACGATCGCCCGTGATGCAAGGATCATGTGACGTAAGGATTGCCGACAGCACGGCATCGCGGTCTTCGGGGACGCACAGCCAGTCGTTGTATTCCACGCAGACGGAGTCGCGGTCCGGCTCGCCGGCTGTCCCCATGTGCCAGGTCCGTCGTGGTAACCAAGACCGGCGATCGGCGAGATCCTGTGCTAACAGGAAAACGGAACGCGGTTCCGTGCCGCGCCAGGCCACTCCGAATCGATGCGGAACCAGGTCGCCAAAGTGCTTCAGCCAGCCTTCAGTCCAGGCAGCAGCACAAGTGACGGCCACCGGGGCGAGCTGGTGTTCCAGAGATTTCCACAGCGCCATCACGTTGGCACGAGCATCACCGCCGTGCCATTCCAGCCGCAGCGGAGCCCGGGGAAAGTTGTCCGCCGTGTGGTCGGCCGTCTGCTCATTTCTCTGCGTTGTCAGCATCGGTGTCACAACAAAACTTACCATCGTTAGCGGTGATAGAAGTCAGTAGAAAGCCCGGCGAAATCAGGTGAAAATCATGGTGAAGACATACAGGCTGGTGAAAGTACAAGCGCTGACAGCCGCCAGCCGGGTGCATTCCCAGCGGTCCCACACCACCAGAGGTTGACCAGCCGGCGTGTGAATCC
Organism: Planctomycetaceae bacterium; assembly: GCA_041753475.1. Taxonomy (GTDB): domain Bacteria; phylum Planctomycetota; class Planctomycetia; order Planctomycetales; family Planctomycetaceae; genus DSVQ01. Next base: position 4,069 of record JBGSUN010000029.1, read on the forward strand.
AGACCAGATTGAAGTAGCTGGCCTGCATTGCCAGGATGAGATACGTCGGGACAACGTAACAGCGGCTGAGCGAGAACATCGACATGCACCAGCCGGCCAACACCCCGGCGATGTAAGGCCTCATGCGCAGTAATTCTTCATGCCAGACCGGTTCCGTTAACTGCCCGATCCGGTAGACCTGCACTGCAGCGAGAAAGAAGCAACCGAGGAATAGCGTACCACCGAATAATCCCAGCTCGACATAAGTGTGTACGAAAGAATTGTGGGCCACGAGACCGGCCAGGTCGGCATAAGAATTATGGCCGATACCAAAGAGAATCTCGGGCGACTTAATCGCATCGAATCCCTCGCGCCACATCATGATTCGTTCTTCGCTGGTGCTGCCTTCACCGATTTCAATATTGGCGCTGCGGCCCGCGACAACGGGGAGCGTGCACGCTCCCAGTACAGCGAGCACGATTGCCACCTTCGTGCCATAGCGCAACGAGGCGATGGCCATCACCGCAGCAGCACCAGCCAGCAGTCCGCCTCGGGATTTCGTTTCCAGAATGGCGATCGCGAACACCACCAGCGGAGCCGACCACAATCCACGCCACACCCCCAGGCTTTTATCCGTCAGGAAGTACAAGCACAGGCAGCCACCGGCGACGATCACCATCGCGAGGTCATTGGGGTCTTGAAAGATTCCAGTTCCCCGCATGCGCGAGAACCAGATTGGGTTATCTTCGTCATCGTGTCCATCGAGATCTTGAAGATGCACAATGAATTCGAGATCGATCACAGTCCAATAGTCGAGCAGGCAAAGTGTCACCATCAGGCCGGTGCAGATTCCGAGGTTGGCGAGGAACCAGCGCAGACGAGACGGGGAGTTGACAACGGTAATCGCCAGCGCGTAATACAGAATCGTCTTGAAAAACTCCGTCGCTGAGTCGATGACGCCGCCGAGGTAAAAGTGCGTCAATTGCGACACGATGATCGCGACAAAGACGCCCATGACACACAGTGTGATGGGCTGTCGAAACATGGCCCGCTTGTGAAAATGCGGCTCCATCGACGTCACCGCGAGAGCCAGCGTGGAGAGAATCAGGCCTTCGTACAGCGGCACATCTTCCAGCCACGAGAACAATTCCGCCGGGCGCAGGAAGAGCGTGGCTGTTGTCAGTTGGAACAACAGGAACGCCAGCACGGCGATGAGGGGGTTGCTCATTTCGCACCGTTGGAACACGGACCAGCGCACCGGTTTCCGACGCGATGTTGCGAAGCGAAGACGTGTTGCCGCCGCGCAACGGACCGGTGTGCTGTCGCAACCCTACGTCACGGTTGGGAGGGGGGACGTCTTTCGGTCGGTTCTCGAGTGGACACCATAGGGTGTCTAGCGCGAGCGTGACGGATCAAACGATTGTGACGGCGAACCAACCACGCTTGCGGTTTCGCGCCGCGTGATGATTCCACCGGGTGGCCGTCGACATTGGGAAGCGATCATCGCGGGGCGCGAAACCGCAAGCGTTGATCGGACTCTGTCCCTCAGCTCTGAGCCATTAGCCCTCAGCTTTGTCACAACCGTCCGCTGCGGAAAATGCCGTAAATCAGCCAGATTCCGAGCAGACTAGAAATCAGAAAGAGCGGCAGCGTCAACCAGAGCGATTGTGAGCCCTGCCGCATCAACAAGGCCGAGGCAACGATCAACGACGACATCACCAGCCCCACGGCGAGCCGGTTGCTGGAACGTTCGATTTCCAGCGTGAAATGATCCAGCCCGCGGAGTTCGAGCTGCATCCGGAGTTCGTCTTTACTGAGCTTCTCCAGCGTGCGGCTGACGTGTCCCGGCATTTCCTCGACCGCATGCCAGACCCGTTTAGTCCGATCAATCAGGCGGTCGGCCATGCGTCCGGGTTGATAACGGTCTTTCACGAGCTTCTCGACATACGGTTGCAGATGTCCCGCCAGATTGAATTCGGGGTCCAGTCGCCGGCCGATGCCTTCCAAAGTGACCAGCGCGCGAATCAGCAGGGTGAGGCTGCCCGGACAGCGGATGCTGTGTTGCGTGAGGATCGTCACGAAATCGCCGAGCATATTGCCAACGTTGAGGCGTTCCAGTTCGATGCCGTAGTAGTTCGCGACGAAGTCCCGCATATCGATTTGCAGCAGCGGCCGGTCGACTTCGCGATACGGTTGTCCCAGAATCAGCACGACATCGACGGCGGCGTCGGCATTCTGCTGGGCAATGGCGACGAACAGGTCGACCAGCATTTCGCGCATCGCTTCATCGAGCATGCCGATCATGCCGTAATCGAGCAGGCAGATCGCCCCGTCGGGTCGAATCCGCAGGTTTCCGGGATGCGGGTCACCGTGAAACACGCCGTATTCAAACGCCTGCTTCATGAACAGCCGGGCGCCGCGCACCGCGATATCCGCCGGGCTGCACGGCCAACGGGTGAGGTCCGCGGTGTCGTCCACGCGTAGGCCTTCCACATATTCCATCGTCAGGACGCCTTCGGTCGTCAAGTCGTCCCAGACGCGCGGTACATACAACGTTGGGTCGCTGCGGAAGTACCGCGCGAACTCCTGCATGGTGCGCCCTTCCCGCGCGAAGTTCAGTTCGCGACGGATCGATCGTCCGAAGTGAACCACCAGCCCGGCTGGGTCAAAGACACGCGATTCCGGAACATGCCGTTCGAGCAGAACCGCGAGTTCCTGCATCAGCGACAAGTCCCGTTCGATATCGCGCACGGCGGACGGTCGCCGAATCTTGACGGCGAGCGGTGTCCCATCGTGATGCGTCGCCCGATGGACCTGCGCCAGCGACCCGGCGGCGAGCGGTTCATGATCAAAGTGCGCAAACAACACATCCACCGGCTGGCCGAGTTCATGCTCGACCTGGGCAACGGCCTCCGCCGAGGAAAACGGCGGCACCTGCTCCTGTAACATTTTCAATTCGGAGATCATCGCCGCGGGGATGAGGTCCGGGCGGGTGCTCATCACCTGGCCGAATTTGATGAACGTCGGGCCGAGGGCTTCCAGCGACAACCGGACCCGGGCATACGCCGTCAGCTTGGGTTGCGGCGGCAGCGCGGGCCGAAAGGTGAGCCACCGGCTCCAGCGTTGCCAGAAGCCCCGCAAGCCGACCCGGTCGACGACGTCGCCGAAGCCATGATTCAGCAGCACCGCCGCAATTTCGCGCGAACGGCCAAGGTTACGCAGCAGTCGAAACGGATGCGGTTCCAAGGGCCGGTTCCGGTGAGGGGAGCGTTCGTCGTCGTTCTACAGCGTCGATTGTTCACCGAGTCGCGTCAAGCGGCGCGATTGAGGTGAAGGGGCAAATTCCCGATTCCGCTGCACCGTGCTCGGAACGACACATCCGTCTTTATCCCGAAGGGATTCCGTCCCATAGCCCAGGGTTGCTCGCGCAGCGGGCTACCCTGGGTTGATGCAAGGGGAGTGACATTACCCTGAAAGGGTTACGTCCATTTGAGAATACGATGACACAACCCCTTCGGGGTATCACCCACACCTGACATTCAACCCAGGGTAGCTCGTTTCACTCGCAACCCTGGGCTATGAGACGGAACTCCTTCGGAGTAAAAGGCAAACCGATCCCGTAACGCCGTTATCTTCGGAAGTCTTTATCATTTCTCGGTTTGAAGTCGATTTGACGGCCGTACTGCCGGGCGGTTATGCTGACGGTTTCCGCTCCCGTGTCCCGAGAATTCTAAGCCGTCATGTCGAACTTTGATGAAGCCGTCCGCAAGGCCGATGTCCTGCTGGAAGCGTTGAACTGGATCCGCCAGTTCCGCGACAAGCACGTGGTCATCAAGCTCGGCGGCAGCACTATGGAAGAAACCGCCGCCGTGAAGCATCTGCTCACGGATGTGATCTTCATGGAAGCCGTTGGCATGCGGCCCATCCTGGTGCACGGCGGCGGCAAAGCCATCAATGCGGCGATGGCGACCGCGGGCATTCAAGCGAAATGGGTCCAAGGCCGCCGTTATACCGATGACGCCACGCTGGAAATCGTGGCGAAAGTCCTTGCCGGCGACATCTGCGGTTCGATCGTCGACGAAATCATCCGTCAGGGGGGTGATGCGGTCGGGTTGAGTTATCTGACGACGAACTGTCTGCAAGGGTCGCGATTGACGTTGCCCGGCGAAAACGGCGAACCGATCGATCTCGGCCGTGTCGGTGAGGTGACGGGAATTGACCGCGACTTGCTCCTGATGACCTGTCGTAGTGGCAAGATTCCCGTGTTGCCCTCGGTCGCGCTGGATGCCGACGGTGGCAAGTTGAACGTCAATGCGGACACGGCCGCAGCCGCGGTGGCCCGCGATATTCAAGCCGAAAAACTGGTGTTTCTCAGCGATGTGCCCGGCATTTATCTCGATCGCAAAGATCCGTCGACGCTGCAATCGCATCTCAATGCGGCGCGGTGCCGGGAACTGATCGCCGAGGGGATCATCGACGCGGGCATGGTCCCGAAGGTGGAAGCCGCTCTCGACGCCCTGAAAGCCGGGGTGAAGAAAGTCCACATCATCGACGCCCGCATTCCGCATTCAGTCCTGTTGGAAGTGTACTCAGACGCCGGTATCGGCACGGAAATTGTACTGTAGGAGGGCGTGGATGAGGGGCAGTCCGAGGGAATACAAGGGATTGCAAAATGACAATTGAAAAGTGAAAAGTGCAAAATGGAAGAGGAGGGCGGAGTGTGCGGACCAGACTCTCTGAGTGATCTTGGCCATTTTGAAATTTGCATTTTTCAATTTTCATTTTGCAATCTTCTTCTTTAGTCCATCGAGCTCCCGTTTTCAGCCATAGCCACGAGGAATCCCCATGTCCGCCATCGACACCATCAGCAGCCAGGCTGTCATCGAGAAATTCAACAAGTACGTGATCCAGAACTACCGGCGGTATCCGGTCTGTATCACGCGCGGCGAAGGCACGGCGGTGTGGGATGCCGAGGGGAAGCGGTACCTCGATCTGTTCCCGGGCTGGGGCTGCAATATTCTCGGGCATTGTCCGCCGCCGGTGGTGCGGGCCATTCAGGAACAGGTCGCGAACCTGATTCATTTGCCGAACACATGGTACACCGAGGCCCAGGGCGATTTCGCGGAAGCCCTCTGTTCACGCAGTTTCGGCAAAGTCTTCTTTTCCAATAGCGGCGCGGAAGCCAACGAAGCCGCGATCAAGCTCGCACGGCTTCACAGCGGCCCGAACAAATACCGCGTCATCACCTTTGAAAATGGCTTCCACGGTCGGACCTACGGTTCGCTGACGGCGACGGCGCAGCCGAAGTATCACGAAGGCGTCGGCCCGATGCTGCCGGGCTTCCGGTATGCTCCGTACAATGATCTCGACGCGGTGAAGCAACTCGTCGACGACGAAACCTGCGCCATCATGCTGGAACCCGTGCAGGGCGAAGGGGGCGTCAACATCCCGGACGAAAGCTATCTGAAAGGCTTGCGGTCGCTATGCGATGAACGCGGCATCCTGCTGATTTTCGATGAAGTCCAGACGTGCATGGGTCGATTGGGCCACTGGTTCGGCTACCAGTCGTTTGGTGTGCAACCCGATATTTTCACGATGGCGAAGGGTCTCGCCGCCGGGGTCGCCTGCGGTGCGATGATCTGCAAGGACCACATCGCCCCCAGCTTGAAACCGGGCACCCATGCCAGCACGTTCGGGGGGAATCCCCTGGCGATGGCCGCCGGACTCGCTGCGGTGAAGATGATCGAAGACGAAAACCTGCTCGAAAACTGCCGGAAGGTTTCCGAACGGTATCGGCAGCACTTCTCGGCACTCAAAGAGGAACTGCCGATCATTCGTGATCTGCGAGTGCGGGGGGTGATGGTCGGCGTCGACCTCTCCATCTCCGCGGTTCCCGCCGTGGCGAAGTGCATGGAGCGCGGCGTGCTGATTAATGCCACGCATGACACTGTCGTCCGGTTGCTGCCACCGATTACCATCAGCATGGAAGAGGTCGACGAAGGGTTTGAAGTCATCGCCGACGTGTTGCGGGAGATGTCGGCCACCGCCTGATGTTCAGGCATGGGCCTCGAGTGGATTGCAAGCCCGACTCCTTGGCGAGTCTGGTTTCTGGTTGGGAGGGATTCTCAACCCAAGTTGCGAAAGGGAAGTTCAGCGACCAGGCATGGTTCTGTCGCGAAGACTTCCGGGTGTTGAATATGCGGCATTTGAACTCGGTGTCCGGACTCCCCCGGGCCGATATCGACGAGATTTTTCGACGTTCCAGCGTGCTCAAAGCGGGTGTGGCCCGCGGTGAGCGTCCGCCGCTGCTGGCCGGGCGCGTCCTCACGCAGGTGTTCGAGAAACCCTCGTTGCGAACCCGCGTGAGCTTTGAAGCCGCCATGATGCAACTCGGCGGCAGCAGCCTGTTCCTCAATTCCTCCGAAGCTGGGTTCGGCGGTCGGGAAGCCGTGCAGGATGTCGCCCGCGTCCTCGGCAGTTACAGCGACGTCATCGTACTCCGAACGTTTTCACAGAAACTGATTGACGAATTCATCAAGCACGCGGGAACGTCGATCATCAACGGTCTGTCCGACGACCGGCATCCGTGTCAGGCGCTGACCGATCTCTTCACCATGCAGGAAGTCTTCGGCGATCTGAAGGGGAAAAAGTTCGTCTTCGTCGGCGATGGCAACAACGTCGCCACGTCCATCGCGTCGGCGTGCGCCGTGATGGGTGTGTCGATGACGATCTGCGCACCGCCCGATTACCGCCTGCCCGAAGGTTTCCTGCGCGACCTGAAGAAGCGAATTCCGTCGACGGTGATCGAGCAATCGTCCGATTTCGCGTCGTCTCTGGCCGATGCGGACATTGTCTACACCGACGTGTGGACCAGCATGGGACAGGAAGCGGAAGCGAATCACCGCCGCGTGGTCTTTCAGCCGTTTCAGGTGAATGAAGCCTTGATGAAAATGGCGCCACCATCGGCCCGGTTCATGCACTGCCTGCCGGCCAAACGGGGACAGGAAGTGACCGACGGCGTCATCGACGGTTCCCAAAGCATCGTCTTCCAGCAAGCGGAAAACCGCATGCACCTCGCGAAAGCCTTGCTGACATGGGTGCTGGAAGTGCCGGTGGATTAGCGAACCATCCGTCGTTGTGTGCCACTGGCTCTGCCAGTGACTTCTGTTGATTTAGTTCCCGTTTCGAAGTCGCGGAAAGACACAGGCAGAGCCAGTGGCACACCGGATTTCTCCGCTGTTGTGAACCACTCCTTCGCTTACGCTTCAGGCTCGTGAAAGACGAACACTATGCGCCATGACGGCCGCCAACCGCACGAACTTCGTCCGTTGAAAATCACACGGCGTTACACCGGTGCTGCACCGGGCAGCGTACTCATTCAAGCGGGACGCACCACCGTTCTCTGCACAGCGAGCATTGATACCACGTTGCCTCCCTGGAAAGCCGCCGCCGATCCCGCAACGGTCACCGGGTGGTTGACCGCCGAGTATTCCATGCTTCCCGGCAGCACGTCACCACGCAAACGTCGGGAACGCGAGAAACTCGACGGGCGTTCGTCGGAGATTCAACGCCTCATCGGTCGCAGTCTGCGGCAAGCCGTGGACTTGAAGGCCCTCGGAGCGCGAACCATCGCGATTGATTGCGACGTCCTCGAAGCCGACGGCGGCACGCGCACGGCGAGCATCACTGGCGGGTTCATCGCGCTCTGCGATGCGATTGCTTCGATCAAGGAAACGCTCACACCGGGGCGGCCGGTCATTGTCCGCAGCATTGCCGCCATCAGCGCCGGCGTGGTGAACGGCGTGCCGGTGCTTGATCTCGACTACATCGAAGACAGCACCGCCGAGGTCGATCTGAACGTCGTCATGACCGGCAGTGGCGACTTCGTCGAAGTGCAGGGCACGGCAGAAGGGGTCGCGTTCTCCCGGAAATTTCTCGATGCCCAGCTTTCCCTCGCCGAGCAGGGAATCGCCCGGTTAACGCAAATCCAACGCGAAGCGCTCGGAACGGAATGGCCGTTCTTCGCTTCCAGTCCCCTCGCCCCCGTCCGCGGGGGAGAGGGTTAGGGTGAGGGGGCGGATTAACGACGGCGTGCTGAAGCGCTCGGCCCCCCTCATCCGTCCTTCGGACACCTTCTCCCCCGCAGACGTGGGAGAAGGGACCGCATCCACGCCGCTCGAAGTTCGGGGCGGAATGGCCTCTAGACACGATTTCGGTCTCCTGCTAAGTTTCCGCCGATTCGGGAAAAACGGCTCAAGTTGGCGCGGGAACGTGCCGAAGGCCGCATCGCCGCGGGGACGGATTCCAGCGGCCAATCCCGGTGTTCGTGTTCGCTGTCGGAAGGGAGTCTGCCGTGAGCGCAGTTCGTGGACTGATCGTCGTACTGGCTGTGTTCTGGGGACTGTCAACCACTCCGGTCGCCGCCATTGAAGCCGTTCGCGGTAAGACCTACACGCTGTCGAAGCAGCATGGGCCGTGGATGATTATGGTTTCCAGCTTCCGGAACGTGCCGGAAGATCGCCGTGAAAAAGGGCTGACGGCAGAAGAAGCGGCGGCAGAACTCGTCTATGAATTGCGGGAGAAGGGCATTCCGGCGTATGTGTACGCGCAAGGGGCCGTGATCGAACACATCTCGACGGTGGATCGACAGGATCGGCAGGACGACCGCATTTACGCCGCCCAGCGCGACATGATTTCGGTGATCGCGGGCAACTACCCGTCAGTCGATGACGACACGGCCCAGAAGACGCTGAAGTACATCAAAGCCTATCACCCGAAATTCATGAAGGACGAGAAGTCCGGCGCGATCTATCGCCAGACGCCGGGGCGCAAAGGACCGTTGTCCGGCGCGTTCATGACCGTCAATCCGATGATCAAGTCCGAAGAACTGGCTCATCGCAAGCCCGATCCGGTCATACTCGAACTGAATCAATCGAGCAACTACCCGCTGCTGGCCAACAAGAAGAAACTCACGCTGGTGGTGGCGACATTCAGCGGCAAGAAAGTGACTCCCATCGGGGGAAGCAAGTACGCCGGGGACGAAGGCAAGTTCACGCAAATGATTGAGGCTTCAAACAAAGACAAGACCGCATACAACTTGAACCGTGCCGGGGAGGACGCCGAGCAGTTGACGAAGACGTTGCGTGAGAAGGGGTATGAGGCGTTCGTCTATCACGACCGGTACCAGTCGCTGGTCACCGTCGGCGGGTTCGATTCCGAGACGGATCCCAAGATTCGCACGCTGGTTCCTCATTTCTGCGCGAAGCAGAAGGAAGACCCCGTGACCAAGCGGAACGTCGTGGTCGCCGAGTCGCTGATGGCGCAAATCCCGCCGAACCGCAACAATCCATCGGGCAGCACGCAGACCTGGATTTTCGACCCGCAACCGCAACTGATGCCGGTCCCGCGCATCCGATAACCGTTCGTGAATTCCATGCCTCACCGAAGCCCAGCCATTGCCCTGGCTGGGCTTCTTCATTTTCCCTTGGGAAACGAGTTCCACGTCTGGTGATAAGCCTGCATCGCCGTTCCCATTTGATGCAGGGATTGCGTCTGTCGTTGTTCCCGGGCCGCTTCACGCGACTGTATGACGGCCACCGGAATGAGCGCCGCAATGCACAGCATGCAGGCCCCTACAGCCGCAGCATCCGTCAGGCTTCCGCGGCGCGGGTGGTCGGCTGTAGTGGGCAACGGACATGGATGTTGCATGGCGGTCTCCGTTCGCGAACGTTACCACACGGTATACCCACCGTCGATGACGAAGGAGGCACCGGTCACATAACGGGCCGCGTCGCTGGCAAGGTAGACGGCCATCGGTCCAAGATCTTCCGGCGATCCGAGATCCCCCATCGGAATCTGTTCGCGGAACTTCTCGATGACTTCCGGATGTTCGCGCGACCAGCGGACATTCGGTGCCGTGAGAAACCCGCCCGGACAAATGGCATTGACGGTGACCCGGTGGGGAGCCCAATCGGCCGCCGCCGCGCGCGTCAGTTGGATCACGGCCGCTTTGGACGTTTCGTAGCTGCGGCCACCGATGCCGCGGTTGGCGATCATGCCGGAAATGGAAGCAACATTGATGACCCGCCCCCCAGTGCCGCGGGCCACCATCGCCCCGCCAATAGACTTCATGCAGAGAAACGTGCTGGTCAGGTTGAGGTCCAGAATTTCCTGCCACTGTTCCAGCGTCTGCTCGGCAATCGGCACATTGATGCGACGTCCGCCGACGTTGTTCACCAGGATATCGATGGGGCCATGGGATGCCAGCACGGCCTGGCAAAGCTGTTCACATTCGGCGGGGACGCTCACATCCCCCACGAGTGCGGTGGCTTGCCGTCCGCGCTCCCGGATTTCGGTGCACGTCGATTCGAGGGATTCCATTTCGCGACCGACGAGGACGACATCGGCACCGGCTTCCGCCAAGGCCAGCGCCATTTCACGTCCCAAGCCGCGGCTCCCGCCGGTAATGAAGGCCCGTTGACCCGTGAGCCGAAATCGATCCAGCACGCTCATGAATTGTTCTCTTTGATCCCACGGAAATGCGCAGGGTTGATACGACTCCGTTATACTACGGGGAGACGGCGTTGACAGCTTTGACGCCATCGGGAAAGGCTTGGTTCAGAGTCGATGGCGAAGATCAACTATCAAACGGCCCGGTCTCGCGCACTGCGCTTACGTTGCCCGCAATGTGGTGAGGGACCGCTGTTTCGCGGGTTCATCACGATGCATCATCATTGCGACCACTGCAATTTCATCTTTGAACGAGCCCCGGGGTTTTTCCTCGGGTCAACTTATGTGAACTACGGCTTGACGACAGTGTCCCTGACAGCGTTGTACATGGGTTTGCATTACGGGTTGGACATTTCCAATGCGGTTCTTGCCCCGGCCTTGTTGGTGTATTGCGTGGTGGTGCCGTTGATTGTCTTCCGTTACGCCCGGGCTTGGTGGCTCGCCATGGACTGTTTCTTCGATGATCCGGACACCGACATGGACGAAGAGAACTTCCGCCGTCAGCAAGCGGATCTGGCGGAACGCGCCCGGCATCGGCTAGAGCGCGAAGCGGCGGAGCGGTAAGCTACGACGATCTCCCGTGGTCTCGTGCCGAACTCTCCTGTGGACGTGCGGATGGCGCTCGAACCCCCGCTCTCGCTGCGGACTCCGACGGCATTGCCGAATTACGCTCACCCTCCGTTGGTGAGCGTGCGGCTGGGGATTCGCTGCCCCGATCCCGTCCTGGTCGATCTCGAGGCACTGGCCGCAGAATTGGGCCCCTCGTGGCTGAAATCGTCCCGACCGGTTCCAGTTCCCCGTCGAACACCGCTGACTTTGGATGGGGAGCGGCCCCTCAATGTCTTCGCCGGGGTCCTCGACGATCAACGTCTGGAAGTACATGCCGAGGGAATCGATTTCATCTGGGACGGCAGCCGTGGTGAGGCTTATCCCCACTATGAGCCATTGAGGGACGTCTTTGTGGCAGCCTTCGATGCCTGGTCACATTGTGCGAGTGCGCTGCCAGTCATTCCGCAGCGCTGGCACGTTTCGTATTGGAACCGCATCCCGCAGGGAACGGTCTGGAGCCGTCTCGACGACCTCGGTTTTTGCCGGTTGCTGGCCTCCACCGGAGAGACGCCGTTCGCCCAACAGCTCGTTGATTTCCATCAGACCTGGACTTACAACGCCACCCCGCCGCAGGCACAAATGCGTTGCGATGCGTGGTTGGAAAGCGGCGGGAACTCCACGGGTGAGAACGCGATCTGGCTGGCACTGACCAGTTCCGGTGAAAGTGGCCCGTCGGAAACGGACCCCGAACTGGTCGATGTCGACAGCGAGTGGTTATCCGGACTCGATGCCGGACGGCGGTCAATCGTCTCCGGTTTCCGCGGACTGATGTCGTCGGAGGCCAATGCGTATTGGGGCCTCGGTGAGTGAACGCAGTTCAATCCGACCGTGATTCACGCCAAGTTGCCATCACACGGCAATGGTGCTAACAAAACACCCCGCCACGGCTGTGAAGCCATGCGGGGTGTCTCTGAATTGCGTCTTCGGTGTTACGAATCAGTTGCCGCGGCCGAACAGTTTGCTGGTTTGGCCGGCGGAGCTGTCAGCGGGAAGCGCTTTATTCCGGCTGTAGTTTCCGCCGGTTTGACCCGACGAAGTCCGATCGCCCAGTGACTCATTAATCCCGGTGCTGGCAGCACCGGACTTGAGGTTGAACGGACGGTTTTCACCCGGACGGAAGAGCCGTTGTTTTGGCTTGTAGCCGATGTAGTCCATGAATTCGCTGATATTCACGACACGAATCCCGTGCAACCGCGCTTCTTCCCGCATTTCCTTGTTATGGCCCATGATAGCCGTGGCCGTCGATTTTTCTTCTGGCGTAATCGCATCGTTCGGGTCAGGAATCTTGCCGAGAATCAGGAACTTGAACGACTCATCGATCTTCACGTCATCGGGAGTTCGCTGACCTTTGTCATCCACTTCAGTGGCGATTTCGGCACCACGGACGGCCATCTCGGCGCGGAACAGGTCACGATCGCTCTTGCCGTCACCATCCATGTCGATGATTCCGACCGTCGCAAACTTTTCCGCACGACCAGGGCTCCAGAGCGGCGTAAAGACCGCATCGCCGGGGGACATCGGCCGGAAGAGGTCTTCATCAATCACTTTCGCTTCCGCGAGGTGTGCGTCGATGATTCGGGTGACTTCGATCTTGCCCTTGATATCCGCAATGGTCCGGCCGACACCAGCGGTTTCTTTCCCATAGACGCTGAAGGTCATCCGCGGCTTCAGGAAGTCGGCGTCGCCAATGTTCAACCACACGACGCGGGACACATTGTCGACACGGCGGATGTAACCGTCGGCGACATCAAACGTTTCTTTCTTGATCGTCTGCAACTCTTCGTACAGCTTCTGGTTGATGATGACCAGGTTGCCGATTTTGTCGTTGAGCGTCTTCCGTTCTTTTTCGCGGCCGTCTTTTTCCTGTTCCAGTTCCACTTGGAGCTGGTTCATTTCGCCCGTCATTTTGGTGATGACGGCTTGCTTCGCGGCAATCAATTCATCGCGATCGGAAACCGTTTTCCGGAGATCGGCTTCTGCGGTCTGACGGGCTTTCTGATGGCCGTCAGCATTTCCCTGGTAGCGGGCCTGTAGCGCACGCAGCTCTTTGTCCGAGGCGTCGAGGGCGGCGGTCTTGCTGTCTCGCTCCGCAGTCAACGTGTCGACCTGCTGACGCAGTTTGGCCATGGTGCCGGAGTAGGTCGACTCGGCCACCGTACCGCCGTACTTCCGCATGTCGTCGTTCATTTGTCCGATCAGTGAATTCGGGCTGTTCGCCCCGTTGGCATCCACCACCGTTTCCACGGTCTTGCCGAGCAATTTCTTGACGGCGTCCATGTCGTTGACGGCGTTCGTCCAGAGACTGTTCTTGTCCCCGGCGTCTTTCTTCGCAGCCGCTTCGCGCTTGCCGGAGTCCGAGGCTTCGCGCTGGAACATGTACGTCGTCACGCCGAGGATGATGCTCAGCATCACGAAGAAAATCAGCGAGTAGTGGACGGCGGTCGGCTTATTGTTCGACGCGGCCATGGGTCACTTTCCCCGAAAACGGGCGTGGCAGGCGATCACGATGGGACACGAATCGTGACAGGATCAACTTGGCCGGAAACTCCCCCACAGAAACCATTTCTGGCGCGGGTAAAATTTACGACATCGCTAACTTGAGTGTATGAAGCACCGCAGGAGTGTCAAGCACTTTTTTGACAATCGGCACCGTCGCCACCCCTTCGCTACCATTCATGCAGCGAAACGGCTTCAATGCGGACACGGCCCCGTCTTGGTGTCGGCAGAAATTTCCCGGCGACGACCACGTTTCTCGCTTTGCCCCCGCGATCACCGAAACGTGTCTTCCAAGGCAACAACGATAGCGATGATTCGGCCTGTACCACTGCCCGATCGGACGTCGACTACACTCATTTGAACTCCGCGGCCGCTTCTCATTACCCGTACAGATGATTCACTCCGCATGACCGATACTGTCTGCATTATCGATACCTTCTCGCTGATCTTCCAGGTGTTTCACGCCATTCCGCCGATGACGTCACCATCGGGGCAACCGACCAACGCGCTGTTCGGAATCAGCCGCGATCTGGTGACGTTGTTTAAGGACCCCAAGCTGACCTGGCTGATTTGCGCATGGGATGCCCCCGGTCCCAGCGAACGGGTCGCGCTCTATCCGGAATACAAAGCGAATCGGACCGAGACGCCGGTGGATCTGGTGCCACAAATCGGCAAGGTGCGGGAAGTCATCGAAGCGTTCGGCATTCCGGTAATTGAGCAAGTCGGCTGGGAAGCGGACGACGTCATTGCCACGCTGACCCGGCAGGGGGTGGAGCGCGGGATGAAGGTGCGCATCATCACGTCGGACAAAGACGCCCGGCAGTTGCTCGGCCCGCAGGTGCATCTCTTCAACCTGCGGAAGAATACGGAACTCGATGAAGCCGCGCTGATGGCCGATTGGGGGATTCGCCCCGATCAAGTCGTCGACTTTCAGTCGCTGGTGGGCGACGCCGTTGATAACGTGCCCGGCGTGCCGCTCGTCGGTCCGAAAAAAGCGGCCCAGTTGCTGAACCAGTTCGGCCCGCTCGATGCCGTGCTGGCCCGCGCGTCGGAAGCTCCCGGTGCGAAGTTGAAGGAGAATCTGCAAACCTACGCTGCGCAGGCATTGCTGTCGCGGGAACTGGTGCGGTTGCGGACCGACCTACCGCTCGATTTTCCATGGGAGCATGAACGGAAGCGGCATGTGAACGTAGTCCGTCTGCAGGAACTTTTTCGGGAGTTCGGATTCCGTAAACTGATCGAAGATGTCCGTGGCCTGGGTGGTGCGGAACCGGTCAGCGTTCCCGTGGCCAAAAAGACAACACCGGCGAAGTCCCGCACGCGATCGCTGTTCGATGATGAACCGGATTCGGACCGGGAGGGCGAGGCTCCCGCCGAGCCGCTCGGAGGCAACGCGCTTCCCAACGAAGACGGCTCAGCGGGAGCTTCGCCCTCCCGTTCTGTGCATACGTGGGACATCATCGACACGCCGGAAAAACTCACGGCGTTCGTCGAACAACTCCGCCAGCAATCGCGCATCTGTCTCGATCTCGAAACCACCAGCCTCGACCCGCGCCGGGCCAAAATCGTCGGCTGGGCCTTCAGTTGGCAAGCAGGCCACGGTTACTACATCCCCGTTCTCGGACCACCGGACAGCGTGCTGCTCGATCCGCAAACCGTGGTCGACACGCTGCGGCCGATTCTCGAAGCGTCGGATTTGGAACTCGTCAATCAGAACGTGAAGTACGACCTGATCGTGCTCCGCACCGTCGGCATTCATCCGCAAAAACTCGGCGTCGATCCGATGGTCGGCGATTACCTGCTCGATGCTGGGGCCCGGTCGCACAATCTGGAAACGCTGCTCGAAAAGTATCTGCACCGCACCGGCATTTCGATCAGCGAACTCATCGGCACCGGCAAGAAACAGAAGTCGATGGCGGACATCGAAGTCCCGCGCGTCGCCGAGTATGCCACCGAAGACGCCGATTGTGCGCTGCAGATCGCCGACCGCATCGCCACCGAACTGCGTGAACAGAACCTGTGGGATCTTTACTGGAATCTGGAACGCCCGTTGATTCCGGTCCTCGCGGAACTCGAATACAACGGCATCCGCGTCGATGCCGACGAACTTGCTCAGCAGAGTGTCGCTCTCACGGCGGAACTCGAACGGCTCGTCATCGAAATCCACGAAATCGCCGGACATCCGTTCAACATTGATTCGCCGCTGCAACTCCGCACGGTGTTGTTCGATGAATTGAAGCTGCCGCCGAAGAAGCGGACCAAGACCGGCCCGAGCACCGATCAGGACGTGCTGGAAGAACTCGCCGCGTTGCATCCGCTGCCCGCGAAAATCATCGAGCATCGTCAGGCGAGCAAACTGAAAGGGACCTACGTCGACGCGCTGCCCTTGCAGATCAATCCCGAAACCGGCCGCATTCACTGCTCGTTCAATCAGGTGGTCGCGGCGACTGGGCGGTTGAGTTCGAATGATCCGAACCTGCAGAACATTCCGATCCGCACCCCGGCCGGGCAGCGGGTCCGCAAGGCGTTCATTCCGGGGGATGTCGACTGGAAACTCGTCTGTGCGGATTACTCGCAGATTGAACTGCGGATGCTGGCCCACTTCAGCCAGGACAACGTGCTGCTCGATGCCTTCGCGCAGGGGATCGACATTCACACCGCCGTCGCCGCGAGTGTCTACAGCGTTGAGCGCGAACACGTCACCTCCGACATGCGGCGAGTCGCCAAGGCGGTGAATTTCGGCGTGATCTACGGTCAAAGCCCGTTCGGTCTCGCCGCCGCGCTCGGCATTCCGCAGGACGAAGCGGCGAAGTTCATCGACGATTACTTTGCCCGTTACGCCGGGGTCACGCAGTTCTTGGAAGAGACGCTCGATGAATGCCTGCGGACGGGCTATGCCACCACGATTCTGGGCCGCCGTCGTAAGATTGACGGTATTCGTCCCGATCATAATCGCAACCGCAATCTCGCCGAGCGGACTGCGATCAACACAGTCATCCAAGGTTCCGCCGCGGATCTCATCAAGCAGGCGATGATCAACGTGTTCCGTCGGATGAAGGCAGAAAAACACCCCGGCCGGATGCTGCTGCAGATTCACGACGAACTGGTGTTCGAAGCCCCGGACGATGCTGTGCCCTCACTGGTGCGGCTGGTGCGGGAGGAAATGGAACACGCGATGAAACTGGACGTTCCCCTCGCAGTCGACGTGTCCGCGGGGGACAACTGGCTCGAGACGGTGGAGTACGCAGAGGCGTGATCTCCGTCCCAGTCCGGAGCGCGAGCGACGGGAGTCATCGAATCAGGAGTTCATGCGTCGCTTGCGCTCCGGGCTGTGACGGAGCATTACTCGGCGTCAAATTCCAGACTCGGCGGCGTTGCCCGCTTTGGCGCCGCACGGCGTTTGCCTGCGGGCGTTGTCGGTTGTGCCGTCGCGGCGGCGTCGAACGGCGCGGTCTTCGGATTGCCGTTTTCATCGAACCCGACGAGTTGCTCAATCTGCAACTCGGCGGCGTCGAGCAACTGGTAACACGTCTGCAACAGTTCCACGCCGCGGCCGAAATCTTTCAACCCCTGTTCGAGACCGGCGGAACCGTCTTCCAACCGTGCCGCGATTTTCTGCAACTCCGCAAGTGATGCCTCAAACGACGGTGTCGGTTCAGATTCATTTGTCATGATAAATGATCACGATCTACAAGCCCGAAGCGCCAGCGCCGGGTTCTTCTTCAAATACGGAACGCAGACAAGGAACCCGGCGCTGGCGCTTCGGGCTTGTTCACGTTGTGACTACGACTGCACCGCTTTGTCCGAAATATCCTTTCGGCACCACGCCCCGTCCCAACGGATGCACTTCACCGCTTGATACGCATGCAGCTTGGCTTCGCTGACGGTGTCCCCCAGCGCAGTGACGCCGAGAACGCGGCCGCCGTCGGTGAGAACCTGACCGTCCACGAGTTTGGTCCCCGCGTGGAAAACCTTCGCATCCGGCAGTTGCGCGGCGTCTTCGAGACCGCGGATCGGCAGGTCTTTGGCGTAATCACCGGGGTACCCTTCCGCTGCCATCACGACGCAGACGGACGGCCGCGGGTCCCACTCCAGGGCTTCGATGTCGTCGAGTTTCCCCTCCGCGGCGGCCATCAGAATCGCGGCGAGATCGGACTTCAGCCGCATCAGCACCGCCTGCGTTTCCGGGTCACCAAAACGGACATTGAACTCGAGCACCTTTGGCCCGTTGTTCGTGATCATCAACCCGGCGTACAGGCAACCGCGGAAACTGCGGCCGTCTTTGCGGAGTTCATGCACCACGGGAATCAGAATCTTCTCGACGGCGGTATCGATCAGTTCCGGCGTGAGAACGGGCGTCGGGCAGTACGAGCCCATGCCGCCGGTGTTCGGGCCGGTGTCGCCATCGAATGCGGCTTTGTGATCCTGCGCGGCTTCCAGCGGAATGATCGTGTGGCCGTCGACGATCGCCAGCAGGCTCGCTTCCTGACCTTCGAGGCGTTCCTCGATGACGATCCGCGCTCCGGCCGCACCGAATTCCTTGTTGATGAGCATCCGCTTGATGGCGTCGCGCGTTTCGTCTTTCGAGCTGCAAACGACGACGCCTTTCCCGGCCGCGAGACCGTCCGCCTTCACGACGAAGCGTTCGATTTCCCGTTCGTCGACGTAGCTGATCGCTTCCGCAGTATTGGTAAAGACGCGGAAATCGGCGGTCGGAACGGCGGCTTTTCGCATCAGTTCCTTGGCGAATTTCTTGCTGCCTTCGAGTTCCGCAGCTTTCTTGGTGGGGCCAAAAACTTTCAGACCGGCTTTGATGAATTCGTCGACGATCCCGGCGACCAGCGGGACTTCCGGGCCGACGACGGTGAGGTCGATCTGTTCCTTTTTCGCGAACTTGAGCAGCCCGGCGAAGTCCATCGCGGAGATGTTGACGTTCGTCGCTTCGAGAGCCGTCCCGGCGTTACCGGGGGCACAGAAGAGGTGCGTCACCAGCGGCGACTGCTTCAGCTTCCACGCCAGCGCATGTTCGCGACCACCCTGTCCGATGAGCAGAATCTTCATGAAACCTGTAGGGTGGACTGTGCCCACCATCCTTGTGCTGGTTGCTCGTTCAATGGTGGGCACAGCCCACCCTACTTCCGGCCGAACGGGCGAGTATACCGCGGCGGGCGAACCATCTGTAGCGATTGCGCGTCCGTGTGACGAGATCGCCGCGGTCGCATCAGGACCGGACGATGTTAACCCCGTTGCGAGTCACAACTTTCGGCGGGTATGATATGAGGTCAGTTGTCAGTGGTCCGTTGTCAGTTGTTAAGACAAGAGGCGGTCCATTCTTCACAACTGACCACGGACAACGGACCACTGACAAATTTCAAGGACATCTCGCGTGTTTGGAACGATGGCGGTTGTGGGGGCCACCGGAGCGGTGGGGCGGATTGCGTTGGAACTGCTCGAACAGCGGCCCGACCTGGCGCGGACGTACAAGTTTCTCGCCTCGGCCCGGTCGGTGGGGATGACGATCCGTTTCAAAGGCCGCGACCACAAAATCGAACTCCTCGATCACAACGCCTTCAAGGGGGTCGATCTCGTTCTGGCCAGCACGCCGGATGAAGTCGCCGCGGAGTTTCTGCCGTCTGCGGTCGCCGCCGGGTGCAAGGTGATTGATGAATCGGGCTATTTCCGCATGAAGCCGGACGTGGCGCTCGTCATCCCGGAGATCAACCCACAGGACGCGCTGAATGCCAAGGGAATCATCGCCAGCCCGAATTGCAGCACGACGCAAATGGTCATGGCCCTGAAGCCGCTGCATGACGCCGCGAAAGTGAAGCGCGTCGTGGTCAGCACGTATCAGGCCGTGAGCGGGGCCGGCGTGCAGGGAACGGAAGATCTTGTTGAAGGAACCAAGGCGTATCTCGCCGGGCAACCGTACCAGCAGAAGGCGTTCAAGGCCCCGATTCCGTTCAATGCGATCCCGCAAATCGGCAGCTTCAAGGACAACGGGTACACCAGCGAAGAACTGAAAATGGTGTACGAAACCCGCAAAATCCTCGGCGACGAATCGATTCTCGTCTGCCCGACTTGCGTGCGCATTCCGGTGGCGAACTGTCACAGCGAAACGATCCTCGTCGAAACCGAACGCCCGGTCAGCGTCGAAGAAGCCCGCGGATTGTTCAGCGCGTTTCCGGGGATCAAAGTCGTCGATGATCCCGATCTGGGCAGCTACCCGATGCCCAACACCTGCACCGGCAGCGACCTCGTCTTCATCGGCCGCATCCGCAAGGATCTGTCGCATCCGAATGGTCTGACGTTCTGGTGCGTGAGTGATAACTTGCGCAAGGGGGCCGCGACCAATGCCGTCCAAATCGCCGAACTCCTTGCGAAACACACAATCTGATCGTCCCGCCGGTCACCGATCACGCGTCGCGGTTTCGCGCCCCGCGCGGAGACTGTCGTAGGATCCTCGGGTGTCAATTCTTGATCACTGGGAAGCGATCTGCACGGGGCGCGAAACCGCACAGCGACGTAGGGGGATTTTTCCGCCAATCACCGACCACCTGCCGCTGATCACCTCCTGAAACACCAACCGGGGGCTTTACGTCGACCACTTTGGCGCGGTAATCTATCGGGGTTCGTCGATGTGTCGCCGCAGTTCCTACGATTGCGGTGTCGGAACTCGTTTTGAGTCTTGTTCCATGCAACGTCTCGCGCTCACGTTGTCGATGCTGTTCGGTTTTGGCTCCTTCGTGGCCGCCGAAGAAAACCCCGCCCCGGTCAGTTACTACCGGCAGGTGCGGCCGCTGATTCAACGGCAGTGCTCCGGGTGTCACCAGCCGGCGAAGGCTGGCGGGAACCTGATTCTCACTGACTTTGCCGCCTTTCAGAAGGGGGGCGAGAACGGAGCCGGGTTTGTCGTCGGCAAGCCTGATGAGAGCCTGCTCATTCAATACGTCTCCGGTGAGAAGCCGGAAATGCCGCGGGGGGCGGACCCGCTGAAGCCGGAGCAGATTGCCCTGTTGAGTCGGTGGATTCAGGAAGGGGCGAAGGATGACACCCCGGCGACCGCGCGGGACACTGTAACCGCGGACCATCCGCCAGTGTATACCGCGCTGCCGGTGATTTCGGCCCTGTCGTATTCTCCGGACAGCCAGTTCCTCGCGGTCAACGGATATCACGAAACCCTGCTCCATCCGGCCGACGGCAGCGGACTCGTCGCCCGACTGGTGGGGAGGTCGCCGAAGATCACGTCGGTGCAGTTCTCCCCCGACGGCAAAACGCTTGCGGTCCTCGGCGGTGCCCCCGCTCTGTTTGGTGAAGTGCAACTGTGGGACGTCGGGGATAAGACGCTGAAACAATCGGTCGCGATCTCCTTCGACACGCTCTTCGGGGCCAGCTTCAGCGACGACAGCACGCAACTTGCCTTTGGCAGTTTCGACAACAAAGCCCGCGTGCTGAACGTTGCCGATGGCAAGGTGATCATGTCGATGGACGCCCATTCGGATCTCGTCTTCGACACGACGTTTTCGTTGAAGAATGACCACCTGATTTCGGTCAGCCGCGATATGTCGATGAAGCTCACGGAAATCAAAACCGCCCAGTTCATTGACAACATCACCAGTATCACGCCGGGGGCTCTCAAGGGGGGCTTGATGGCAGTCCAGCGGCATCCGAAAGAGGAACAAGTCCTCATCGGCGGCGCGGACGGCGAGCCGAAGCTCTACAAAATCTTCCGCACCCAAGCCCGGCAGATCGGCGACGACTTCAACAAGCTGCGGGCCTATCCGGCGATGAAAGGCCGGATTTACAGCCTGCAATTTAACGTCGACGGGTCACAGTTCGTGGTGGGAGCCAGCGATGCGACCACCGGTTCCGCCCGCATCTACAAAACCGATGATGGCACGATGCTGCACGAACTCGCCGGTCACAAAGGCGGCGTTTTCGCCGTCGCGTTCCGACCGGACGGCAAACAAGTCGCGACCGGTGGTCTCGATGGCAGCGTGCGATTGTTTGATGTCACGACCGGTCAGCTCGTGAAAGAATTCGTCCCCGTGCCACTGACCCCCGCAGTCGCAGAGAAATAACCACAGAAGCCCAGGGATTGCGATCCCTGGGGTGTTGATCAGAAGAAATTGGCAATTAGAAATTAGGAAATGAAAATTGCAAATTGAAAGACGAAGAGTCGTGTCCGTGATCTGCTTCTCCGCAAATTTGCCCTTTTGAATTCCTATTTTCTAATTGCCAATCCAACTGATTCTGCATCACGAAGGCACCCCTCCGCAAAGCGCTAACAAAGACAAACCCCTCTTGGGAATCAATATCGATGATGTGCCAACTTCAGACACTGACGATCGCCCTCGCCATCGGCGGAACACTCTTCGCCGCGGACGAACAGCCCGCGATTGTGAAGCTGACGACCACGCCCGAAAAGCTCGTGCTCTCCGATGTGCGTGACGCGCGGAACTTTCTTGTCACCGGCTTTGATGCTGCGGGGAAAGCCTACGACCTGACCGCGGAAGCGAAACGCAACCCAACCGGGCCGCAGGTGGCGATCGACAAGGATGGCTACGTTGTGCCGGTTTCAGCCGGGGCCACCGAAGTCGTGGTGGAAGTGGCGGGGCAATCGTGCCGGGTGCCGGTCGAAGTGAAAGACGTCGGCGCGAAAGCGGTCGATTTCACCCGCGATTTTCTGCCGTTCATCAGCAAGACGGGTTGCAATCAGGGAACGTGTCACGGAGCCCAGGCCGGCCGCAAGGGCTTCAAACTGTCGCTGCGGGGATACGATCCGCTCTACGATTACCGGGCTTTGGTCGATGACGTCTCCGGCCGGCGGTTCAACCGGACGATGCCGTCTGACAGTTTGATGCTGCTGAAGCCAACGCAGGGCGTGCCTCACGAAGGGGGCTTCCTCTTCGATGAAGAATCCCGGCCTTACAAAACCATCGCTCAATGGATCGCCGAGGGTTGCCAGTACAGCGAAACCGCCCGGCCAAACCGGTTGGAAGTCAGCCCGGCGAACCCCATGCTCGGCAAGACCGGCGAGAAGCAGCAGGTGCAGGTCATCGCCTTTTACCCCGATGGCAGCAGCCGCGATGTCTCCCGTGATGCCATCTTTGAAACGAGCAACTTTGAAGTCGCGGTCGTCAGCAGCACCGGTCTGGTCAAAGCCGTCCGGCGGGGTGAAGCCGCCATCCTCGTTCGTTATGAAGGGGCCTATGCCAATACGATGGTCACCGTCCTCGGCAACCGTGACGGCTATGCCTGGCAGGATTCCCCCGAGTTCAATTTCATCGACACCCATGTCAACAAGAAGTTGCAGCGGATGAAGAATCTCGCCGCGCCGTTGTGCACCGACGCCGAGTTCCTACGGCGGGTGTCGCTGGACCTCGTGGGGATGCCTGCGACCGCCGAAGAGACCCGCGAGTTCCTCGCCGACACGCGCGAATCGAAGGTGAAACGGGCCGCCAAGATTGACGCCCTGCTCGATTCCCCGGCGTATGTCGACCACTGGACGCTGAAGTGGAGCGACCTGCTGTTGTCGAACCGCAAGTTCATCAAAGAGCCGGGTGTGTGGGCCTTCCGGAACTGGATTCGCGAATCGCTCGCCGCGAATGAACCGTACAACGAAATCGTCTTCGACCTGATCACGGCGTCCGGGGATTCGCTCGAAAACCCGCCCGCGAATTATTACCGCATCGCCCGGGAGCCGCGCGAAGCGATGGAGAACATGACGCAGGTCTTCCTCGGCACCCGGTTCGTCTGTGCCCAGTGCCACGACCATCCGTTCGAGAAATGGACGCAGACCCAATACTTCGAGTTGTCATCCTACTTCGGTGGTGTCGGCCGCAAGCCGGGTCCGAACGAAACGGAAGTGATCTACGATCTCCGCAGTCCGCAGACGGTGAAACACGGCGGCACCGGTCAACCCGCGCCGGCCAAGTTCCCGTTCCTGTTTACCGGATTTGAAGCCGATCCGCACGACGTCCCCCGGCTGCAACTCGCCGAGTGGTTGACCGCAAAAGAGAACCCCTACTTCGCCAAGAGCTTGACGAACCGGTACTGGAGCTACGTGATGGGGCGGGGAATTATCGACCCGGTCGATGACATCCGCCTGAGTAATCCGGCGTCCAATCTGGAACTGCTCGATGCCCTCACGGCGGACTTTGTCGCGAGCAAGTTCGATCTGAAGCACCTGCTGCGGACGATCGTGTCGTCGCACACCTATCAGCGGTCTTTCGTTCCGAATGATTGGAATCGTGACGATGACACGAACTACTCCCACGCCACGCCGCGGCGGTTGCAGGCGGAATCGCTGTTCGATGCCATCATGGTGGCGACCGGCGCGCCGGACAGCGTGCCGGGCGCACCGGCAGGCTTCCGGGCATCACAACTGCCGGATGCCTCGGTGAATGTACCGTTCCTCGACATGTTCGGCCGGGCCCCGCGTGAAAGCCCGTGTGAATGTGAACGGTCCTCGGAAGTCAGCCTCGCCCAGACGTTGACGCTCATCAACGGCCCGACGATTTCCGACGCCATCGCCCACCCGCAAGGCCGCATCGCCAAGCTGGTCGCGAAGAACGCCACGCCGACGGAAGCCGTCGAGGAGATTTACCTCTCGGTGCTGAATCGCCCGCCGACTGAAGGTGAGATGACCAGCGCGACAGCGTACCTCGCCAAGACGGCCAGCCTCTCCGAAGGGGGCCAGGACCTGATGTGGGCGTTGATTAACAGCCCCGCGTTTTTGTTCAATCGGTAGTTGGACTGAGAATGCGGACCACTGTCAAAATCGTTCTGGGAGTTGTCCTCAGCGGAGTGATGTTCGTTTTTGCGATCTTCGTCGATGCAATGGCAAGAAGTCAGTTTGCAACTCCAATGAAGATCGACGGCCTTCCAGTTAGCAATGCTACCGTGACGGGCGTATGGAGACCTGACTTCCTGTGGATCGGTAAAGCATGGCGTATTGACGTTCAAACTGACGACGATCTTGAGCTGAAACTTGATGGTCGCAGATATGTTGTTCCCAAAGGTTCTCACACGGTCTATTCAAACCACGATCACACGAACACCGGCCAATATGGTCCCCAGCAATTCTGGGGTTATCCTGAGAAAGTCGAAATTTGCACCGTGATGGAAACTCTCAGAAAACGCTGAGCGGGAGCCATCAATGAAGCGGAAGTTCAATCGATAGAAGGTTGTCAGTAATCCGTGGTCCGTTGGAAATGCCTTTCACAACGGACCACGGACTACGATCCACGGACCGATTAGGCTAACGCGTGCATGAAATCAGCACACGACGTTTGGCGATTCGCGATTCCCTACTCACTCTTCCTTCAACCCGTATCTTTAACGGTGACAAAGCTCTCGCAGCAAAGATGGCAGCGGGGAATGCGACGCACAGTTGCTGTAACGGATTCTCACGCCATCGATGACGGTTGCGATCCCTCGCAGGGATCACGCCGAAAGTACAGACAACATCGTGCTACACCGATGGTTGCGGAACGTCCACTCGATCAGGTTGAAATCAAGACTGTCCGACAACAGGAGCGGAGTGGTCGGTGCCGACCACGCGTCTCACTTCCGCCGGGCCGCGCCCGGTCAATCGTCAACCCGCTCTAGTCTGGCTTCTTGTCGTCTGCGGCGGGGCGACGGGGGCGGTTGCTGTCACTGCCATCGGGGCGGTTGCCTCCGGGGCGACCTTGAAAGCGTTCCGCAGCAGCCCGCATTTCCTCCGCAGTGAGGAAGCCGTCGCTGTCTTTATCTAGCCGGTCAAAGAGGTCCTTCATGCGCTCCGGGGCTTCGTCCTTGGAAATCTTCCCGTCATTGTTGCGATCGAGCTGCGCAAAGAACGGTCCGGGAGTTCCCGGCACACCGGCAGGACGAGCATCGCGACCAGGTCGCATGTCACTGCCGGGCCGCCGCATGTCCGGATTGCCGCCGGGGGCCATGGCAAGACCACCGGGGGGTGGGCCAAACAGTTCGCGTGGGTCAAGTTGACCATCGCTGTTTTCATCGAGGTCGGAGAATTTCTCCGTGGCTTTGGCCAGTTCCTCTTTCGACAAGCGGCCGTCGCCGTTGGCATCCACCAACCGGAAGAATGCCGGCAAGGGGCGCGGACCATCGGTGGGACCACCGGCCGGAGGGGCCAGCCGCCGCATCATGTCGGCAAACTGTTCGCGGGTGATGGCGTCCGTTCCAAGGCGATCGAACGCCTGGGACAGCCGGTCTTTGAACTCGGCGGGGACTTCGTCCTTCGTGATCTTGCCGTCGCTGTTTTTGTCTAGCCGGGCGAAGAAGGCCCCGGCATCCGGCATCGCCCCGCCACCAGGACCTCCGGAAGCACGGCCGTATTCCTCCAGCGACAGTTCGGTCTTGCCAAGGCGGTCAAACACCCCCTTCATGCGGTCGCGGAAGGGTTCGGGGACTTCGTCGAGGCTGAGTTTGCCGTCTTTGTTCTTGTCCATCATCTCGAAGCGTTGTTTGAAGTCGCCGCGACGGTCTCCTCCGGGGCCACCGCCGGGTGTCAACGGAATGTTGGACGCTTCCGGTGGTTTGCTGGCTTGCAGGAATTCATCCTTCGTGAGAACGCCATCACCGTCTTTATCACCGACCCGGACGGACCGGTCAAAAAATCGGCGCTGATCTTCGGGCACTTCGTCTTTGCTGAGTTTGCCGTCGCTGTTCTTGTCGAGCCGTTGGAACAGCTCGTCCGGCTGGGGAACACCATCCTGCGCGAAATTCACATGCGGCGCGGCAAACACCACCGCGACGCCCGCGGCCCAGAACAGACATTGCGGTTTCATGATGACCCTTGGATTCCAGAACGACAGGGATTGGCGGAGATGCAAGCTACTGAGAGATTGAACCCGCGGGTTGCTCTCGGGTTTCGGTTTGTGGCCGGATACCTGTGTACAGAGTGAAAAGAAGGCCCGGTGAAATTGACTTCACCGGGCCTTCTGAGAGTGCGTTCCCGTAAGACATCAGCAGGGATTACTCTGGTGTTTCCAGAGCGAAACCCACGAACAAGGCCCCCTTCTTGTCGGGCACCACATAGCTTCCGGACGGCTGGAAGTACTTGGCGATGACCGACCATTCCGGCAGCTTCTTCATGTCGATGCCTTCAAATTCATCGTTGTCTTGCTTACGGAGCGTGTCGTAGAGCATCTTGATCTGCCCTTCCGAACGCTGAAAACCAATCATCGACGTCTTCTGAGGGAAGTGTTTGGCAATGGCTTTGTACTGGGCCGAGGCCGTCAAAGGCTTGGCTGTTTTGCCCTGGATGGCCCCTTCCAGCTTCTTGCTGTCTGTTCCCAGCAGGAGGGAATTGCCAGACACGGCCACCGACAGCATCGATTCATTGAGCGGCAGCTCGTACACCGTCTGGCTTTCAAACTGCCGAGTCTTCCCGGGGAATCCTTCCGATTTCGACGCCGTGGCGAGGATTTCGGCCACTTTCTTGCCATCTTTCAGGCCGACGGCAACCACCATCATCGGCACGGGAGAGGCGTCTTCGGCGACTTGGGGGGGATCAGTTACAAACTCGACAGCCCCGGAAAGCTGATCGATGATGTCTTTCTTGGGGTGAATTTGTGGCCCATCGCCATCTTCCGCCAGACCGTCCAGCACTCGTGATAGAGCCCCGGGACCCTGAAACTGGTCCACAATCGTTTCCACTGCGGAATAGGCGTCTTCCACGGCCCAGTTCACCTTCCCATAGGAAGCGACGCTCTCATCAACCCAGGCCGGCGGAGTCTGCTCCACAGCCGGGAAATTGAAGACGCCGAGCACACCGGATGCCGGTTGATCGACATAGACGAAGCCTTTCGACGTCATATCGAAGCCTTCCGTCGCGGCATCCATCGCACCGCCAAATCCACGCAAGTGGTCGAGACCAAGGATCGGGAGCATTCCCAGCACCAGACCGGCTTGCGGATTCTGGCCCTGCACCATTCCCACCCCGGCTTGTACGAGCCCGATGGGGTTGAGGTACCACTTCACAAGGGCTTCTTCTTCACCGTTCTGGCACTTCTTCTGGATGTAGGCAAAAACATCCTGCTCGGCGAGCGTTTCTTCGCTCTCACCACTCCACCGCTCCAGCACCGACTTGATCGCCGCCACTTCGGTGGCGAAGACGATGTAACCCTCTTCCGTGAAGTAGGCGAGCGTCTTGATGGGATTATCATCGCCTCCTGGCAACTTGTAGACGTGGACCTCGACCTCTCCCACTTCCTGCGTGGAATGGTCGGCCCCTTGCGCGGCGAGGGCTCCGTCCATCTTCTCGACGAGTTTGTCGAGTGTTTCTGCGTTTTCACCGGTGTCGAACATCAACACGGCCGCCAGTTTTCGCGCGGGCTTTTCCACCACCGCAAGGGTGATCTCGCCCTGTGGCAATTTCAGCAAATCCTCCAGCGTCAGGCCGAGTTCATCTTCCAGCTTCGAATCGGCTTCCTTCTGCTTGGCCCGCAGATCATCCAGGAACGGCTGCAGCTTCGGCTCTTTCAGCAGCTTGCCGTAGGCCGTGCCCTCGAGAGCTTCGGTCAGTGCCGGGACATCGGGCACCGAGAAGAAGAACAACGTTTCCGGTGGGAGGAGCTTCTCGGCGGCGACAACGTCGTCGTCACTTTCCGCGGCCCAATTCCATCCAGTGGGGGAGAATCCTGCCGACAGGCCCGCCAGCAAGAGAACGAACGGCCGCAGCCACAACGTGCGCATATGTCGATCCCATCCCTCTATAAACCCGCATGCCGACGGCTCAGACAAGAACCGGTTTCCGTGCGAGTGACTCCAAGACTTGACAGGCGGCCGGGTGTCGTCCCGGTACGGCGCTTCCGCCCTGAAACGCGATGTTGCGTTATCTTGACGCGAGAACGTTCCTTCGACAATCCAGAACCCATCGACTTCGCGCGGTTTACGAGATTCTCACGGGACGTTCCGGTGGGGGTACCCCGTGGTCGTTCCGTCGGTTTCGCGAGACGGTGGAGAAACTCGCTGTGGGATTGACGCGGGGCGTGAAACCGCCCAGCGGCGTCGAACGACTCGAGTGGGGAAGACTATTTTGCCGGCGGTCGCTGGCGTCTGGGGGCATCGAGGTAGCGATGGCCGGTGTTCGGGTTGTTTCTGTCGAACGCGAAGGCTTCGTGGTTATCGAGAAATAATTTCAGGTAGGGGATGGGAATCGCAAAGCCTAAACCTTCGGAGAAAAGAAGTTTCATGTTCGTGACGCCGATGACTTCGCCCCGCGCGTTGAACAACGGTCCGCCGCTGTTGCCGGGGTTAATCTCAGCCGTGGTCTGTATGTAGACCATCCCGCGGACGTTGCGGTTTTTGGTGCCAATAATTCCCTGCGAAATCGAGCGTTCCAGACCCAGAGGATTGCCGATCGCAAACACGTCTTCGCCGTCATGCAGGGCGTCATCGCGCGCCAGATAAACCGGCTTGAAAGTGAGGTTGTCCTGCTTCGGAATTTGCAGCAGCGCGAGATCGAAGAACGGGTTCAGCGCGACAATCCGGATGTCGTCGATCCGCCGGCGGTTGAATTCCCCGTTAACCCCGCGGTGAAACACCGTGGCGGCAATACGGGTTTCCTTTTCCACGACATGGTAGTTCGTCACACAAAAACCGGATTCGGAGACCAGAAATCCCGACCCCAGTCCACCCGGCGTCTGAATCAGCACCACGCCTTCGCCGAACTGGTCCGCCAGTTCGCGGATGCTTTTCCGAGGCAGTGACGCAACCTGATACAACTTGCCATTCGCGGATTCCACCACGGCGGCCGAGGATGGTTCCGTTTTCGCACCGACGGCGCTGCGGGTCTTGATCTGGGCGGTTGGAATGCGGATGACTTCGACACCAAGATCAATGTAAATGGCGTCCGGTTGTTCCTTGAGGACATCGCCTTCGACGCGCTGCCCGGTTTTGAGTTCAATCGTCTCCGCCGCGGAGGCAATCCCCACCGTGCAAGCAAACGTCAGTCCGAACAGCACGATCGCAAGGATTCGGTTCACGTCGGACTCCGTGGACAAGATATCGGAAACGCTCGTGGAACAGACCGGGCTGTCGCTGTGCGACAAGCGACACTTACCTAACCGTTGCCGTAACTGGCGTGGCAGTCCTGGCAGGCTTTGTTGATCTTGTTGATCGCACCCTGGAACTTCGGGAAAGCTTGATCCTGCGTGGATTGAACCGCCTCACGCGCCCCCTCGATCAGGCTTTTGGCCCAGCCTTTGTAATCCTCTTCACCCGCGGATTCGTAGCTCTCATGGGTCACCACCGTGCCGAGTGTCGCGATCATGGAGGCTTCGTTCTGAATCTGCTCCAGCTCGCTCTTGAACTTGTTCTCCGTGGCGATGTTCGTCCGCATCCACTCCGAGGCTTTTTCGATCCGTTTCATGACGCCGGCACGATTGGCGACTTCCCCGAACGGCCGCTGCGGGGCGATGTCGTCGTCCCCCGGAGCATTCCCGTCGAGGATCGCTGTGACTTTCTCTGCGGCGGCTTGAGATTTTTCGTACGCTTCCTTGCCGAGTGCTTTCGACGACTCGCTGAGTTGATAACCATAGTCGCGAATGTACTTGGCGTTTGGCTTCCAAGTCACGCTTTCCGGATACTCGGCGACGATGTTCGCGATGGCTGCCAGCATTGCGCCGTCGACTTGCAGTTCTTTGTGTTGTCCGGTGTAAGTCCCGCCGGATTGCAGCGCGACCGTGAGATGATTGCGGATCCGCTTGGTCTCGGACTGCAATTGATCGATCGAAATCAGATCTTTCCATTCGCTGCCCATCCCGGCCGATGCCGTTGCCGCCGGGACGGGGTTCTCGGCAGGCGTGGTCGGAGCTGGTGACTCCGGCGTCATCGGGGCTTGGGCCGGGACTTTTGCGGAATCGGCCACCACGGCGAGTGGGTCATCGAAAAAGACATCCAGCGGGATATCACCGAGCCATTTCCGGCCATCGACATCGACTTTGACCGCGCTCGGTGATGATTCGCCGGGTTTCGTCTTGGTCGGCTTGGATTTCCCGGCGGTTGCGGAAGCGGAGGCTTTGCCCTCATTGCTTGAATGGGTAGAGCCGTTGCCACAGCCCGCCAGGCAGGTTGCGCTGAGAAGGGCTCCGGCGATTCCGGCACTGCGGCACCATGCCATCGAGATCATGACCGACATCCTGTGATTAGATCAACGTCCGCTTGTGCGTTGTCGAGCGGCGAACGCAACGTGGCGTCCCATATCGTATCTCAGGTGGAGAGCGGATGGCAAATCCCATCCTTGCCAATTGCCAAAGTTCGCTTCTGCCTGCGGTCGGTCCTGATTTTGGCCAGATCGCTCCTGCGGGACTGGTTTTCAGTACACACTGGGGTGAATGCGAGTTTCACGGAAAATCCGTCGACTTTTCCTGCGGTCGCTTGCCTCGGCACGGTTTTCCTAGTACTCCTAATTGGTAAGCGTCTTGGACGAAACGGATGCACTTCGGCAGAATCTGCCGCTCAGCGTCCAAAAAAAGTCGAAGACTCTTTTGAGGGAACTCTCTTCGAGCCCGTTGCATGGCCACTTGCAGCGTCGCTTGTTGAATGTGGATGGAGTGTTGGGCGACTTTGTTCGGGCTGAAGTGGCGGTTGCCCGGACAGGCTTTTTTCAGGAGGTAGAACCGCGATGAAGATGTTGACGATGGCCTGCAGCGCACTGTTCGCGCTCGTTGGGCTGGTGCAAGCGGCCCAGATGCCGCCCGCGCCGACGCCGATTGCCGAAGGCGTGATCATTACAGGGTCCGCTCCGGCGTCTCTGTACTGCAACGTTCGGTACAAAGATCTGAAGAACATTCACCCGTGTGCGGTGGAGAAGATCGTCGCGGTGCCGAATCCGTGTCCGGATCCGTGCAACACCTGCGGGACTCCCGATTGCGTGTTCATCAAGATCTGTGTGCCGCCGTGCGATTGCTACGAAACGAAGTGCAAGAAGAGTGGTCGCAAGATCACTTACGACTTCGGCAGCTACGAAGTCGAAATCACGTCGTCCCGCGGGACGATCGTTGTGGACTACGATGATTGATCGTGTCTCCGGATAAGATTGACGAATGACAGAAGCCCAGGGAATCCGTTCCCTGGGCTTCTTCTTTTGGCGGTCTGCCGAACCAAAAACCGCTCTAGGCCAGATTGCCGGTCGTCGATAAGATTCGCCGCTTCGCCGAGGGAGCCGCGTCGCCGGATGCGGTCGTCGCGCGATTTCCGGGCCGCAAGCCGATCAGGATGACCGGTGCTATGACACGAAGTCTCCGCACGTTTGTTGGGGCATTTTTCGCCGCGTTGTCGCTCGCGACCGGCATTACGCTGGCGCAGGGGCAACCCGGCAGCGCGCGAGTCACCCCTCGGCCGGCTGCCAATGCCCCGAGAACTCCCGCTGCCACCCCGCCTGCAGCCAGGTCCGCACCACAGCCGGCTCAGCCTCGTCAGGACGATCCCCAGCTCGACTTGCTGCTGCGCCAATGGGAAATCAGTTCCGCCAGAATCAAATCGCTGCACGGCAAGCACATTCGTTCGCGCAGCAATTCGGTGTTTGCCACCGACGCCCGTGCCTCCGGTGAGTTCTACTTTGAAGCCCCTGACAAAGGCCGGATCGACCTGGTGGGCGACTCCCCCAAAAAAGGGGCCGTCAGTTCCAAGAAAAACAAAGACGGCGAACCGTTCACGCTGTCGGCAGATCGCGATGAAAAGTGGATCTGCGACGGCATCCAGGTGCTGATGATCGACGAAGCCGAGAAACAGTACGAATCGATGCCTCTCCCCGAGGAAATGCGCGGGGCCAATATCATCGAAAGCCCGCTGCCGTTCTTGTTCGGGATGAAAGTCGCCGATGCCAAGCGGCGTTTCGACATGGATTTGATCAGTTACGATGAGAAGACGCAGCGCGCAGTGATCAAAGCGATTCCGTTGCAGGCCAAAGACGCCCAGAACTTCATTCGGGCGATGATCTGGCTGGATACCAAGCGCTTTGTCCCGACGTATGTCGGCCTCACGGACCCGGCGGGAACAATCACGACGGAGTACATTTTCCAGGAAGTGAATATCAACAATGCCGGCATGATCGCGAAAGTACAGGGAATCTGGGGACGAGACCCGTTCAAACCCGATCTGAAGGGTTACAAGGTCGTCCAGCCGCCGCCAGTGCAACAGGTCAAGGGCGTGCAGCCGATCGGTGCGGGGGCCAGAGTTGCTCCTGCCGGTGGCAAGATTACCCCACCAGCCTTTCCGCCAGGCAGCAACACCCGGCCGGGAAGCGTGGTGATTCCACGCCCTAACTCATCGAATGGCGGACAACGACTGCTGCCGAAATAAGACCCGTCCCCGAATT
Organism: Planctomycetaceae bacterium; assembly: GCA_041753475.1. Taxonomy (GTDB): domain Bacteria; phylum Planctomycetota; class Planctomycetia; order Planctomycetales; family Planctomycetaceae; genus DSVQ01. The sequence goes on from JBGSUN010000029.1 coordinate 36,992, forward strand.
CAACTGCGTGGCTGGAGCGTTTTCTGGGAGGGCGAAGCTCCCGCTGAGCCGCTGATTGTCTCAGCGTGTGTAAGCACTCGCGGCTCTGCTGGAGCTTCGCCCTCCCACGCGCAGACAAGTCCTGCGATCGGTATCAGACCACGGACGGAATGATCCGCGCTGTTGATGGATCCGCTCATCACAAACGCTCCGCGTGATGAGCGGGGCGCTTCACTCGTCGTCGATTCATGCTCTGTGTCGCCAGCGTTCACCACTCAATTCCCCGGCCAGTCGGCAACCGTCGCCGCCAGGATGGATTGCGTCGCAGACAATCGCTCGGCACCAATCATTTCACGATGGATCACCAGTTCCCTGCGGAGCGCCTCGTAAAGTGACTGCCGGAGTTCACGCGGTTGGTCCTGCACCATCGTCGTGAGCAGCAGCGGGCTGACGGCGTACCGAAACGTGCGCGACTGCAATTCGAGATCACGCAAAGATCGTTGCTGTTCATCGCGTGGCCCCACCGCATTCCAGGATCGTGTGAAGGCCGTCTCGGTCGGGAGCGGTGTCGGTAACCGCGCTTCGTCAAACATCAACAGATAGCGCACCAATGCTGCGGTGGTTTTGTCCTGCGACTGCTTCAGTTGATGCTCGTAACTCCACCGGGTGAGCAGATTCATGCCCAGCAACCCGTGGTCGCGAATCAACAATGCCACCGGATCGCTGGTCTCGACGAGATATTCTCCCGACTTCCGAAACGGCAATTCCTCGATCAAACGCTGCCCGGAAGGAATTGATCCGTTGCCGGTCACGTACCATGACTGCCAGCGTTTCTTGAAAGGGAGGGCGGGCGAGGTCCAATTCCGCCACGGTGAGGCCTCCGCGTCTTTGATCGACACGCCGGAATGCAGTTGCCATCCGGGCACGTTGGCGCCCGTGTTCGGACCAGTGTGACACGCCAGGCAACGCTGCGGCCGTTCGAATCGCAATGGGGCGTCGGGCGCGGTTGTCAATGTGTAGAGCAGCGTTCCTTTCATCGGATGTTGCACGGCGATTTCGATCTGCGGTGTTCCCGGAAACCACGCGACCGAAACGTCCTCACGGAAGTAAATCGCCCGCGGTTTCAGTGGTCCAATCTCGCGGTGAGGGGCCCCCGAGGCAAACTTCAACACCTGCGATGCCGGATCAATCTTCAGTGCGTCTAACAATGCCGGCAGCACCCCAAAGCGTTCGTCACTGTTCAGCACGATCGCACCCGCGTCGATCCGCCGTTTCAATTGCGATACGGCATCATCACTCTCGCTCCAATAGTCGATCGGGGCTGAACCAAACGGCAGCGGGGAAAACGATGCTGCGTCTTGTCCCCAGATCGTCATACACCCGAGGAACACGATCACAATGCCAGATAAACATGGCGAACGGAGAGGCGTCTTCATCGCATCACACTAGAAATCTCGGCGACGGGTGTCGAAGATGGCAGCAACAATCGTGATCGGATCGTTACAGGAAGACAATGCTTATGGCCGCCGACGCCGCGCTTGTGATTCGCGGGCTGACCAAACGGTATCCCACCCCCGACGGGGAACTCCGCATTCTGGAAGGCGTGGATCTCACGCTGGAACGGGGGGAGTCACTGGCGATTATCGGTCCGTCCGGTGCCGGGAAGAGCACGCTGCTGTATGTGCTCGGAGCGCTCGACATTCCCACCCAGGGGACTGTCACCCTGCTGGGTGAGAATCCACACGCGATGAATCCGACGCAACAGGCCGTGTTCCGCAATCGGCATGTCGGCTTCGTCTTTCAGGACCACCACCTGCTGCCACAGTGCACGGTGCTGGAGAACGTGCTGATTCCCACACTGGCCGGGGCCGGAGCCACTGCGGCCATGGAACAGCGCGCCCGGCAGTTGTTGGATCGCGTTGGTCTTTCCGCGCGGCTCGATCATCTCCCGGCGAAACTTTCCGGCGGGGAACGGCAGCGCGCCGCCGTCTGCCGGGCATTGATCCACCAACCCACGTTGCTTCTCGCTGATGAACCCACGGGCGATCTCGACCGCGCGAGTGCCGATGCGGTCGGTACGCTGTTGCTTGAACTGCATCGGGAACAGAACACCATTCTCATTTGTGTCACGCATAGCCTCGAACTCGCCAACCGGTTTCCGCGGAAGTTTGAACTGCGCGATGGCCAACTTCGCGAAGTATGAACGATGTTCCAGATGGCGTGTGCCACTGGCTCTGCCAGTGTCTTCGCCTGAGTTGAGACAACGCTGAGATGAATCGAGAAGAGCACTGGCGGAGCCAGTGGCACACAAGAGAGGCAAATCCGCCCTCAATATCACTTCGGGCTAGTAGGAACGGGAATCGGGCCGTATGGCACTCACACACAATAGTTTCCTGATTCGCAGCCTGCTCTTTGCCTGGCGAACCAATCTCGCGATCGTGCTCGGCGTCGCCGTCAGCGCGGCAGTGATCGGCGGGGCACTGATCGTCGGCGATTCGGTCCGCGCCAGTCTGCGGCAAATGACCCTCGATCGGCTGGCCGACGTCGACCATGTTGTCACCGGGCCACGGTTCTTTCGAGAAAAACTGGCAGAAGAAACCCATACCGCCCCGGCAATCATCATGGTGGCCGGGGTGCAACGTAAAGCGGAGACCATCACCCGTCGCGCAAGCCAGGTGAATGTGTACGGCATCGAAGCGCGCGGCTGGAAACTGCTCCACGGGGCACCGGATGCGTTACCCACCGGGCCGCAAGCGGTGATCAATCGCCCGTTAGCGGACGCACTGGGTGCCGAAATCGGCCAGGAGATCACGATCTGGATCGAACTCCCCAGTGCCGTCCCGCGCGACACGCTGCTGGGTAATCGGGACAATGATGCACAGGAAGTCACCGTCATCGTGTCCTCTATCCTGGCAGACGGTCCCGGTGCGCCGCGATTCGGCTTGAACCCCACGCAGCAGTTACCGATGAATGCGTTTATCGCGCTGGACACGTTGCAAGAGGCGCTTGATCTCGCCGAGTTCAAACCGACCCAGCGTGATCCCGTGGGGGCACCAGGACGCATTAATTCGCTGCTGGTGTCCGATCCTAAAGGAACGAACCCCATTCTGTCGGCAGAAGAGAAGACGGGGCAACTGCGCACGGCCTGGTCACTCGCCGACCTCAATCTCCGGATCGTGCACGATACCGCGCTGAACGTGCTCTCGGTGGAGAGCGAACAGATGCTTCTCGAAAATCAGTTCTACCGTGCTGCCAGCCGTGCCGGACAAAAACTCGGTGTGCCGGAGTCGCGAGTGCTGGTGTATCTCGCGAACTGGATGCGCAATCCGAATGATGCGAAAGCCTTCTCCATGTATTCGACGGTTGCGGGACTGGATGTACTCGAACTGCCGAAGGAATTCGGGCCTTTCGAGTTCGTCGGGGACAAACCCACTGCGTTGGCTGAAGGCGAAGTCATCATCAACGAATTCCTCGCGGAAGACCTGAAAGTCCATGTGGGGGACACCATTCGCTATGGTTTTCACGTCGTCGGTTCGCAGGGAGAACTGCCCGAAGAAGAACGGACCGCCGTCGTTCGGGGCATCGTCAGAATGACCGGGGCAGCGATCGACAGGAATCTCACGCCGCATGTGAAAGGGGTCACCGACGCCGAGTCGTTGGACGAATGGGACCAGCCGTTTCCAATGAAGCTGGACGATGTGACGCCGCGCGATGACGAGTACTGGGACAGCTACCGCGCGACACCGAAGGCCTTTTTTCGGTTGGACGATGCGGAGACGATGTGGCGCAGCCGGTATGGATCGCTGACATCGGTCCGCCTGGCGATCCCTGCGGGCAAGACCTTCGAGGAAACAAGGGATGACGTCGCCGGGTTCATTCTCAACGACCTGTCTCCCGAGGCCGTTGGCCTGGCTTTTCAACCGGTGAAAGCGGTCGGCTTACAAGCGGCGAACGGGGCGACCGATTTTACCGGGCTGTTTATCGGCTTCAGCTTCTTTCTGATTCTTGCGGCGATGATTCTCGTTGGCCTGCTCTTCCGTCTCGCCATCGAACAGCGCGTGCGGCAACTCGGCTTGCTCGGCGCGGTGGGGTGGTCGCCGCTGCAAATTCGGCGCTGGATGCTGTGTGAGGGAGCCGTGCTCGTTCTCCTCGGCAGCGTGCTCGGAGGCATCGCTGCGGTGGCGTATGCCCACGGCATGATCTACGGCCTGAAGACGTGGTGGATCGGAGCGATCGGCACCAAGTTTCTCATCGTCGATGTGCAGCCGTTGGCGGTGTTGATCGGCATGGTCGCGGCTGCGGTGACATCGCTCGGGTCGATCCTGTGGGGGCTGCGACAACTGCGAACGATCTCATTGCGCGAACGTCTCGTCGGTGTGGCAGAAACCGCGGTCACCGAGGCGACATCGTCGAAGGCCGGACGCCGAGCCACGATCAGTGGTGGCATCGCGGGAGTGTTGATTCTCGCTTCGGGTTTGGGATTGATGCCCGCACAGGAAGCGTTCTCGGGATTCTCGTGGGCCGTGGTCTCGTTCTTCGTGGCGGGAATGTTGTTTCTGGCGAGCGGACTCTGGGCGTTTTCCGCATGGTTGCAGATCGGCAAGCAAAGCGGCGTCCGCGGACAGGGCCTGGCGGGAATCATCCGGCTCGGCGGACGCAATGCAGCGCGGCGCAAACAGCGCAGCGTGTTGACGACGGGACTCATCGCTTCGGCAACGTTTGTGGTGGCCGCGGTCGCCGCGGGTCATAAGAACCCCGCGCGCGAAGCCCCCGACAAAGCCTCAGGCAACGGTGGCTTCACGCTGGTTGCGGAGAGCAGCAGCCCGATTCTGTACGACCTCAACACGGAAGACGGGCGACGCAAGGTGAATCTGGAAGCCCGCAATCCGGAACAGAGCGCAGCACTGGCCGTGATGAAAGTCTTTCCGTTCCGTGTCAAACCGGGGGAGGACGCGAGCTGTTTGAATCTGTTCCAGACCCGCGCCCCTACAATCCTCGGCGTGCCGGAAGCGATGATCGAGCGCGGCGGCTTCAAGTTCGTCGGTGGCGGGTCCGAGATGTGGAAGAAACTTCACGGCGGCACCATATCGATGGATCATCCCTTTCCGGTGCGTGGGCACACGGCTGAAGTCCCTGTGCTCGGCGACATGAACACGCTGATGTTCAATCTGAAGAAAGGCGTCGGCAGCAAACTCGCCTTCCCTGCCGAAGACGAGACTTTCAAGACCTGGCTGACGGTGCAAGGCATGTTCGACGGGGCCGTGTTTCAGGGTGTGTTGCTGATGTCCGAAGAGAACTTCCTGAAGATGTTCCCTGAGCGTAAAGGCTTCCAGTATTTCCTCGTAGAAGTACCGCCGGAACATGCGACCGCGGCGGCGGAGATGCTGGAAACGGAACTCGCCGAGTATGGCTTTGATACCGAACCCGTTGCCGAACGGCTGGCACGGTTTCTCGCGGTGCAGAACACGTATTTGTCGACGTTCCAATCGCTTGGCGGACTAGGGTTGCTGCTCGGTACATTTGGCCTGGCGACGGTGATGCTCCGCAATGTGCTCGAACGCCAAGCGGAACTTGCGCTGCTGCGGGCGGTAGGGTTTCGCCCGAATCAGATTGCGGGGTTGATCCTCAGCGAAACCGCGTTGTTGCTCTGTTGGGGGCTGGTGACGGGAACCGTTGCCGCTCTCTTGTCGATGGGACCGCATTTGATCAGCACAGGGGCCGATGTGCCTTGGGTTTCCGGGGCGGCCTTATTGACGGCGATTGCGATGACGGGGTTATTGTCCGCGGCGTATGCCGTTCGGGCGGCTGTCGCGGTGCCAATTGTGAGTACGCTGCGTGGTGAGTGATTCTCCATGCGAACTGCCCAGCCATGGCAATGGCTGGGCTTCAGGGGTTGCCGTCACAACAATTCGCCTTCGACGGCGTTATTGAGCGGTTGTGGTAATATCCGCGGGGGTTCCCGGCGCGGGGGCCAGATGCGCTCGTACGGGGGTTCCCACGGCGGCGGCTCAACGAGAGTCGGTTGCAAAACGAACTGTGGCGTTGGTTCCACGGGACGACCGGGAGAAATCAACACGGGCGGCGCGATCAGCCGGCGCAGCTCACGCATCACATTGACCGACTCGTTACCGAATTGCTCATTCACAAAACTTTTCGCAACGGTCGCCTCAGGAGTGATGCATAACCGCCGCCATAACGCCCGGCAGTGCCGCCACTGTTCGGCGTCACTCGGTGCGGCGGCCAGCCCACGGATCAGCAGCTTCCAGGCTTCCAATGTCTGCTGCTGCTCGAGCGCCCGGTCGGCCAGTTTCCGCCAGACTTCGGTGAGGGTTGGATCCCGCGCGACAGCCCGTTCGAGTCCATCCCAATTGGGTTCGCCACGATGGCCCTGTTTGCCCGGCATGTCGGCCCGATACCACTCGTATTTTCCATTCCATGTCGGATGAGTCACCATCCAGTAGGGATAGATCAACAAGAGATGTGCCAGCCAGAACGCCAGGCGTTGCACACTCTGCCAGGATTGCCCCACGGCTCCCGCGGTGGCGGCGAGATAACCGTATGCCAAACCCGCTGCATGGGCTCCATTGGCCACTGGCAACATTTCCGCCAGCGTCAACAGCACCATTCCCGCCAGGATCGCCAGCGTGGAAGTGACCACTTCGTTGGTCATCTGTTCGGCGACCACCGGATCGCGATGCCGCATCGCCCAGAGCGCCCCAAAAATCGCACAGGCGACACCGGAGTAACCAATCGCGATTCGACCAACCAAATACTCGGGGAGCATCACCACACACATCGCCCCGAGGATGAGTGCCAGATATTTCATACTCCCCCAACGGCGTTCCAGCAAAGATCCGTAAAACGAAACAAAGCCGATATTCAACACCAAATGGAGCAGATCTCCGTGATGCAGGTTCGTCAGTGGAATCCGCCACCACTCGCCGTCCCATAGATCGAAAGGACCTTCGAGGTTCGCGTCGATGACTTTGGACTGTGCCCCGTCGTTCGACACCCACTGCAACGCTTCCACGCTGCCCCATTGCCGCCGGAGTTCCCACAACGGCTTCTGCGTCACTTCGGTCATGCCGAACGTGGCAGCGAACATTCCAACCAACGCGACTTGGCTGAGAGTCGTGATCGGAGCACGCCAGGGACGAAAAGGCGACATGAACACTCGCTATTCTGCCACCGAAGAATCGGCCGGAACGAGTTTCCTCGCGATCATCACTCCCCCATGCAGCATGACCGTCAGCATGAGATAAATGGCGACCGCTCCGATGCCATACGGAACGTAAACCAGAAATGCCGCATCACGGACGCGGGCCGGGCCGAGTGGTTTGTCGGGAGCTTCCGGCAGGTAATGCACCTTCACAGTTTGTCCCACGGCATTTGTGGTGTAGACATCCGCAGGATTCCAGACAACCTGATGCGTCTTTCCCGCACCGTCGGTGTACTCGACGGTCAATTCATCGGGCCAGAAGGCTGGTGGCGGTGGATTGACAGCCACCACCGTTCCATCGACCGGGATGGCGTTGTTCCAGCGTTGCTGAAACTGCGTTCCCTGCCACGCAATGACACCGACCGTCACCACACAGGCGATCGTCAGCAACGTTTGCATCGCCCCGACAAGGCTCGATCTCGGCGGCTTCGGGGGCTCCAGCGCAGCCGACAGATCGGGCTGGCTGAGCAAGTCACGCTGCGGTTCGGTGAGTGGCCCCAATCCGCGTGCCGGGACATGTTCGGGCAAGCGGACGAAGAGTTGTTCGACTTCTCCCCGAAAGAGTTCCAGCCCGATACCATACGAGCGGACCCACAGCGTGCCGTTGATGAGCAATTGCCGCTCACTGACCGGTTGCGTCGGCGCATCCATGGCCCCACGCGGGTCGTCGTTGTGAGACGGATCATGCCGCCACAGCGTGTCCTCGGTGGAAATCCCCCATTCGTCGAGGACTTCGATCAACCGCCGATCGATCACCGGCTTGCCATTCACCACAGCACGATCGTCGGAGACCAGGATCTGAATCAGGCGATGGGGTTCCTCGTCCGTCAGCGTGAGCGCCAGGTCGCCGTCTTCCAGTTCGATGGAGTTCGGCTCATCGTCAGGGGCATGGACGACAATATCGGCAGCCGTGAGTCGTTCGAGGATCGAGTCACGGTCGAGGTCCAACTCCAGCGGTCCCATGCCGCGGCCGGGGATGATGTTCCAGTCATCGTCTTCCATGATGCGGTCTCCCTCAGCAATCCGTGATCACGCTTTGGGTTTCAAAATGTCGAGACAAATCACGTGGGTCTCCGACCGCAGGTACAGCCGTCCGCGGGACAAAATCGGTGCGGCCCAACTGGGGTAGCCGATCTGTTTGAACGACGTGCGGCTGATTTCTTCGAGCTTGGTGGTGCTGGGTTTGACGAGCGCCAACGTTCCCCGCTCGGCGAGGACGATGAACTTGCCGTCCGCTTGCAGCAACGACCCACGGCCATAAAACGGCCATGGCAGGACTTTGCCGGTCGCTTTGTCTCTGATCTTGCCGGTTTCGGGGTCTTGTTCGAGTTCATCCAGCGGGCGGAGCATGCCGGTCGATTCCCACGCCAGTTCCGCAGTTTCGAGATTCACGCATTGCAGTTGGCATTCCTGTTCGTGTCGACCGGAGAAACCGTACACATGCCCGTCCAGCGCGATCGGCGTCGACCAGTGACATGACAGCCCGCGCGGCTTGCGCCACACCTCTTCGAACGATTTGCCATCGGGGCTCACCTTGAGAAGCGCCGCGCCGACATCATAGGCTGCGGTCAATAGAATCTGGTCATCGACCACGATCGGCCGCGCCGCATTCACTGATTCGTGGATCTTCGACCGGAACCAATACTTGAAGTGGAAGGCTCCGTCGTCCGGGTTCAGCGAAACGAGTCCCTGCCGCAGCAGGCACAGCAGGTGCGGCTTGCCATGAATGGTGGCCACGACCGGCGTGGAATAGCTGACGAGCATTTCTTCGCCCGTCCATTTGTAGGGTCGCTTGCCGGCTTCACTGGTGGCGGGAACACCAGCCCACGTCTCTTTCCCGCCCCGCTCCCACAACGTTTTGCCGGTGTCAGCATGGAAGGCCACGACCGCGGAATTGGGTTGACCGCCCACGAGCACAATCAGTTTGTCGTCGTGCAGAATCGGTGTGCAGCCGAAGCCGAAGAAGTGGTCGGGGACTTTCCATTCCGTGGCGAGGTCCCGTTCCCACACTTTCTCACCGTTGAGCAGGTTCAGGCAGAGCAGCTTGCCTTGGGGGCCCAAGGTGTAACTGTGGGTCTTGGTCAATACCGGCGAACAGCGCGTGCCGCCGTTGAAGCCATACGGATCTTTGAAGTCGGTGTCGTAGTCGTATTTCCACAGCGATTCGCCAGTTTGCGCGTGCAGACATTCGACGATTTCGCGGTCCTTGAGCCGATGCATCACCACGAGACGCTCACCCATCACCGAGGGCGGCGCATAACCTTCCCCCAATTTGCGTTCCCACAACAACGGCGGTCCCTCTTCCGGCCAGGATTCGAGCAGCCCCGTTTCTCCGGAAACTCCCGTATCGCGCGGCCCGAGAAACTGCGGCCAATCCTCCCCCGGCCGGGTCGATATCAAAGTCTCGGCTGCGGCAGCGGTCAATGCGACGCGACCGGCGGGCTGTTCCTCAACGGCATCCGTCGCGGTAACGGTGGCGTTCCCCGGCGATGATCCCGTTTCGGCAAGAACATCCGGTTGCGCTGTCGCCGAGGAACAACCAACAAGGGACAGTGTGATTATGCCGAAAAGTGCGGAAAGATATCGATCAAACAGTTTCACAGGGGGGCTCTCCCGATCTGGGACGGTTTCACTCCGACGGCCGCGTTTCCGGCGCGTCGAGTTCTCTCAGATCGTATACCTGAAAGGTCGCATTGTGGTAGACCGACGGCAACTCCATCGGCCCGAGTTTGTCCGTCACGATGTGGGTGATGCCCGTCTGTTGCCGCAGCGATCGCAACTCCGCGCGGGTGTACAAGCCGTCTTCCAGCATCGCCGTGGTTTGCTTCGTGAGGAGCAGCAACCGGCGATTCCATTCGACAATCCCGCGGGCATCCTGCGGGCAATCCTTGAAATTGACGTACTCCGGCCGCTCGGCAAACCATTTGAAGGTCCAACTGTAATGCGGGGTGTGAACCAGCACATCCGGCGGGGTGTGCGATTTCATCCACGCGCAGACATCGCGCCAATCAGGATTGTGGACGAAGTCATATCGTTCCGCGGAGGCCGCCCGGTGAGTTTGCAGCAGCGAGCCACCGAACAGCGTTGCTGCCACGAGAAACAACCACCCCGGCGAGCGGCGCGGCGTCAGTCCGACGTGTTCTCTGGTCGTACTGTTTGTCGCACGTCGGGCTGACGCCGCGCCGCTCGCCAGTTGCCATGCCACCATCGCAGGCAGCAGGGCATCGGCGAGTCGAAACGGATAGAACTTTAACAGATGCATTCGCCATTGGAAGCCGGGCATCTCAGCGGCGGGGCGGGGCCCCCACCCGATCGCCAAACCGCATTGCGCAAAGATCAGCGAGGCAGCGACGATCCCGTGCAGCCACCACCACAATGGAGCGCGGGGTCCCCGCGCAATGCCGATGATCCACACGATCGCCAGCACCGCATAACCAGCCTGGGCGCGGAACGGGAAGAGCATCGGATCGAGATGGTGATTCAGCCGGTAGAAAACTTGCAGATACGTCCCGGCGTAGCGGGTCTCAGCATCCACCGGGGCGAGCACGATCCGCAACACCGGTCCTAATCCCGGTGCCGACAGCGCGATCATCAACACTGCGGCGATGAGGAACGTGGACCACGACGGCGTGGGAGAAGTGCGACTCCACCACATCCCCCCAGCCGCAATCCCAGTGGCAAGCAATCCCCACACGCCGACGACGGGATGAAAAGCGATCCCGATTCCAATGGCCGCAGCACTGACAGACCAGCGTTCATCGGCAATCATGGCCCAGGCAAAAAAGAGCAAGCCGTAGGTGATGACCTTGCTCTCCACACCTCCGACGATCCATTCGCCGGACCAGTTGCCGCAGGTTTGCAGCGTGAGAAACAGCCATGCCGACGTCGCTCCGGCCAACGGCAGTGCCGAGAGTTTCCGGGCGAGTGTCGTCCATCCCCCCGCCAAGACCGCGAGGGACACCACGCGGCCGATCCACGCCGTTACCGGCAGCGAACACCACGTCGTGAACCAGCCGAGTGTCCAGAAGAAGACGACATGCGCGTTGGCCGATTCGAGAAACAGGTCCCCGGCACACCACGCCGGTTGCCAGAAGTGCCGGGCTTTCGCCAGATAATGCGGCTCATTCAAAGCGGGGACGGGTGCGGACAGGGCCGAGTAGACCAGAAAGCTGACCCAGACCAGCGCAGCGTCAAACCAGCCGGAACGCGGGTCTGATGGTTGATTCAGGCAGACGTCCGGGGCGAAGTCATCCTGGGGGAGTGCAGGTGGCACGGCGGCTCCCATCAGATTCAGGATCACATCGCCGCCGGGCCGACGCGCAGCACAACGTGAGAACTACTTCGCCTTCTTCGCGGTCTTCTTTACTGCTTTCTTGGCGGCCTTTTTCGCGGCTTTCGGTGCAGCCGCCTTGGCGGTCTTCTTGGCCGCGGCTTTCTTCGCCGGGGCCGCAGTTGCCGCACCCGCACCGAAGGCGCGATCCCAATTAGACCAGAACTTCGGATTGGTTCCGGTTCGCACGATCGGTCCACTCATAGGTCATATTCTCCGGGAGAAGGAATCGAATCATCACCAAGCCGTCATGGCTCGACGTGGGTCGGATTCTGCGAATTCGCGCTACGAGTTGTCAAGGCGTTCTGAGGGGAATGACAGAAGCGTCTGTGATTTCAAGATCGAATCCGAGCGTTTTGAAACGCGCCGCTCATCACGCGGATGAATCACGAGCACTGATAATCTCTAATGCCGGAATCAAAGGTGATTCTCTGAATACCCCGATTCATCTCGCGGCCACGGCAGGGAGCGCGTCACACAGGCTGAGCGCCCGCACGGGGAACGCGGTGCCGCTGTAGGTGATGTAGTGCGGGCCATCGGTGTTGAGCGACCGCGTCCACCAGCGGCCGGATTCGCGCTGATTCTTCAACAGCCACGCCACGCCTTTCTGAATGCGCGGGTCGTTGGCCGGAACACCGGCTTCGCGCAGCACAATGATCGCCAGCCCGGTTTGATGTCCGTCGCTCGGCGGGGAGGCGAACTCCGGTTCGGCTTTCAGTTTTGCGGCCCGGTTTCCTTTGCCCCATTGTTCTGGTGCCCCGAACGTGCGGATCGACCACCCGCCGTCTGTCTGTTGTTTCTTCCAGACGAGATCGATCAGTTCCTGCTTCTTTTCGGCCGTGAGCAAATCCGGCATCCGGGTGGAAGCCCACAGCAACAACACGCGGCCATAATCCTGCGGCGGCGTCTCAGTCTGCAGATATTTCTTCAATCGCGCGACACCGGCCTTCAGGTGGTCATCACTCAGACTGGCGAGCCAACCCGGCGCGGCGGCCACCGCCATCGCGGCGACGGTCGCTTCGTGGAAGGCGTCCGATTCGTAAGGCGGCCAGCAGTCGAGCGTCCCCCATGTGCCGGTTTCGAGTTGAATCTCGAACATCAGCGCCAGGGCCTGCTTGGTTTCTTCCGACAACGTGCCGGTGACATGGGCATCCCATTCGGCCAGCCCCGCCGCGGTGTAGATCAATTGAGCCGGCCGTATGCTCTTCCTTAGATCGGCACGGTCCATGCCCGACAACTGCTTCAGTGTGTCGACGGCAAAGGTCCGCATCGCCTCATTCGGTTTCCCCAACTTCGGAGTGAGCGCCGGGCGGATGGACATGTACGTGCCGTTGGTGTGACAGCTCATACACTTGCGCGCGCCGTTCCAGGCAGTGGCCCCGTGTTCGAGATAATCGACGGCGTGTTGCAGCGAGAACTCGCCCCGTACCGGTTCATCGGCCGTCGCCTGCGGGACACGGATGTCGCCGAACTCATACTGATGCGGGTCCGCCATTAACACCGCAGCGAAGACCAGATGCACGACGGCTAACTCCATGCGTGAACCCTTCCCGACAAAGATCGATTCCGTGTACCGCGGCCGTGCAGGCCGAACAGGGGTATCGAGCGCGATCCCACTGTACACCGCACACGGACCGTTGGGGATGGTCACGACGTCGAGACGGGCGTTTTGTCTTCCGCGGTCGATGACGTCGTCTGCACCGCCGGGGGATCATCATCGTCGGTCGGTTGAATCACGAACGGGGCGTTTGGTCCACTCAGGCCGAATGGGGACTCTTCACCACCAAACGTCCCGAGGTCCGGCAACTCGGACGGCAAGGGTTTCACTCCCACTCGCTTGGCCTGGAATGTGGTGTAGGCATAGAAGGCGGCAGCAAAGACCAGCAGCCCGATGGCGATGGAGACGTACAGCCCAAAGTTGGACGGAGCGGGATTCGTCGTCACCGCCGGGCCGACGAGCCGAGTGCGGCCGATCAGCAGCGGTGCGCCACGGGATTTCGATTCGAAGTCGGTGTACTCCATGATCTTCAGGAAGTAGCCGACAAACACCACTTCTCCGGTGACATCGGGACCGACTTTCAATCCTTCGGGCTTCTCCGGGAAGACGACGACGTAGGGAAAGGACTTCGAGTCTTCCGTCCAGCCCCACATCTCATAGACGTGTTTGAGACCTAACTCATTCTTCGGCGTGCCGTCGTCGTTGGTGATGGTGTCGTACTTCAAAACACGGCGGACGTGCATCCGCAGTTTGAGCAGTTTCCCCTGGTACTTTTGCGGCTCTTCCCACACCTGCGAGAACGAGACATCGGTGAGCGCCCGCTTTTCGAGCTCACGGGTCTTTTGCGTGTAGGCCCATTCCATCAGTTGCCAGTAGAGCAGCATTTCCCGCGGACGCAGCGGAGCTTTATTGGTGACCAGTTCGAGCTTCGTTTTGAAATCGGCCAGTTCGGGCGCATCGAGATCGTTCGGCCCGGGGATCACCAGCTCTTCCTTCGGAGCCGCGGCCGGTGCAGGAGCTTGCGCGGTGCCCGGTTCGGGGTCTTCCGCATAACCGGCCCACCGCCATGTAGCCGGATCCCCCATGCGGGTGTAAAGCATCCAGATGATGGCGAGCGCAAACAGCAACGAGATCGCCCGGGATGCCGGGATCGATGAACCGAACGGACGGACGACGCGGCGACGCATGCTGGTGGCTCCCCGTGCTGCCGGTGGACCGGATCCGTAGTCCCGCCGCGGCAATTACGGCGCGGCCCCTTCCGGAAGCTCGATAAAGCTGATGCGCTGGAGCAGTTCGCCGTTCGGCAACTTCTGCTTGGTGCACAGATCGACGAGCTTCATCAGTTCCTCGTACCGCAGTCTGGGATCAACGGAGAGTTGAATGCGGTCAAAGGGCAACTGCGCTCCGTTGAACACGACCTTGAGCTCTTCGTTGATCCGTGCGAGAAGCACCTTGTTGAGTGCCCCTTTGGAGATGGGACGGGCTCCCATTTTCACCACGTCTGCATCACCCCGCTCATTCGCCGTGACGAACAAGTTCAGCGTGTTTTCATCAGACTGTTCCGGTCCTTCGCCGCCGCCGGCGTCGGGATTGGCCTGGTTCTTTTCCTGAGTCACTGCCACGGGGGGCGGCAGGTGCATGCTCAACTGCCCTTCCACCGGCGCGGGTTTGAAGGTGAGCACGAAAAACGCCAGCATCTGGAACGCCATGTCCAACATGGCCGCCAGATTCAGTTCGACGTTGTTACTCTTGCTCTTCTTGCGATGACGGCGATTCATACTCATTGCTCCCGCGTCATGGCACTCAGGGAAAACTGACGATAACCGACATCCTGACAGGTGCGGATCACCTGATTGAGCGTCGCGAACTTCACATTCTTGTCCGCGCGAACAATCACCGGGACAGGGAGTTCCCCCCCTTCTTTGAAATCGGTTCCCGCGGCCTTCAATTGCAGCTTCACAAACCGCGCTTCCCGTTGAATGAACGGTTCGATCTCATGCCCCACGCCGGCGCTGCGAATCTTTCCTTCGGCACTCAGGTTAATCAACAGCGGTTCCAGCTTCCCCTGCCAGTCCAGCGGGCGTGCCGAGCCCAGCACCGGCAGCTTGAGGCTGAGATCCATCGACGCCCCCTTGAAGTTGGTCACCAGCATGAAGAAGGTGATCAACTGGAAGACCAGATCGAGCATCGGCGTCAGATTTGGCTCGATATTCTCCGCACTCGACGCAGACATCAGCAATTCCCCCGTAGCGGAATGGCACAGGTTTTCAGGAACAACATCGCCAATTTCGACGGCACGCCGTCATCACGCCGTCGGGGCCTGGGCCGCCGGTGCCTTGCTCTGAGCCGTGGCGTGCACCCGGCGAATGAAATCGTCCGCCTTGTTCAGCGCCATCAGGCTCAGCGTCGAGACCCGATTCTTGAACACGGCATAGAAGTAAATCGCGGGGACGGACAACGCCACGCCTTCGAACGTAATCAGCAACGCTTCGGAAATCCCCCCGGCGACTTCGCTCGCCTTCATCTGCGTGCCCGACATGGCAATCGTCCCGAAGCTCGCGATCATCCCTTTCAGCGTTCCCAGCAGCCCAATCATGGGACCGAGCGAGCCGATGACGGCGAGCATGCTGATCCGCTTTTCCATCTCGACGGTGATCGTTTCCCCGAGGCGATCGATCGATTCACGAGCATCCACCAAGCCACCGGACAGCGCGGCCATGCCGGATGCGATCAGTTGGCCAAGTTCGCTGGTGTTTTCCTTGCAGAGCTTGTAGACGCCGTTGTAGTCGCGATTCTTCAGCAATCCTTCGGCTTGCTCCATCAGTTCGGGCGGGCAGACCACCTGTTCACGAAGTTCGAGAAACAATTGCACGACCAGGGCGACGAAGTAGATCGAGATGATGAGCAGGACCGCACCGATCCAGCCGGAGGTCTCCATGATCCACCACAGCGTGCTCTGTTTTTCGCCCTCGCCCCCTTCTCCACCTTCGCCCTCACCTGCCGGTTCTCCTCCTTCGGCGGCAGGGGCCGCGGCTCCTTCGGCCGCCGCGGGTTCCCCTTCAGCTTGCGCGGAAACCGTCACGGGCCGCATCATCGTCGAGGCGATCGCTGCCAACAGTACAAGCCACAACCACATCGGCGCCCGCGAACGCGTTTCGAGCAAAGGCATTTCTGACTCCCGGTCCTTGTGAGAAGTGTTGATTCAGCAATTCGGTGCCGCCGCCGCGGTACCGTGCGTGGGGACAATGTTCCACACCACAACCGGTCACGCGTTCCCGGCCGCAATGGCTCTGGACGTTACGATCGATTCACGGACGGCAACGTTACTCTGCCCGGTCATCGGACCTTCAAAAAGTCGGCGATCCCCAGCCCGGACGTTCCGTCAATGTGAGCCTTGATTCATACCGCGCCGAACCACCGTTGAGAAGTATCCGCCCGGAGAACCCGCGGTTTCTCGAAAGGGTTCGTCGTGAATCGTGGTCAAAAAGCCAGTTTTGCGGACGGGGCTTCCTCCGCAGGGAAAAACCTACTTGGCTAACAATTTCGCCAGCAGGAATTCTTGCGCATTGGCGAACTTTTCCGATTGGGAGACCTTGGGGATTTCCAGATGGCATTCCGCCCCGGCTTCGTCCGCCTTTTCCTTCAATTTCACACCATACACCGGATGGTGGATGCCGTGCCCAGCGTCTTTCGAGGGCAGCGTCATGTCGCCCCCATAGGTCATATACAAAGGTGGATCATTCTTGTCGACATGATTGTACGGCGAGAATTCCAGGTACAGCGCTTTGTGTTTCTCGTAATTCTCCAACGCACCTTCGATGGTCGCTTCTCCCACTGCCATGTTAATCATGCGGTGTTTCAGGACGTTGGGACCCAGCCACGGTTCGATCACCTTCGGATCGATCGACGTCTGTCCCGCAGAAACGGCCGCGGCACTCACACGTGTCGACTGCTTCAGCACGGGATCGGTCGCATTCGGGTCAGCAAGGTCATCATGGTACAGCAGCCACATTGAGGTGCACGCTCCGGCACTGCCTCCGGTGAGGGCGATATGGCTGGTGTCGATGTTCCACTCGGTGGCTTTCGATCGGAGAAACTGAATTGCGCGGGCCGCATCATGCACCGGGGCGGGAAGCGGATCGGTGGCGGTCAGCCGGTAATTAATCGCCGCACAGGAAACACCTTTGTCGAGGTACGGTTTGAAACGGGCCGTGCTGCCCCCTTTGTCGCCACCAACCCAGCCGCCACCGTGAATGAACACGAGTAATGGCCGCGGGCCATCCCCTTCCGCCTTCCAGAAATCCAGGACATTCCGCTCATGGGGACCGTAGGAAACATTCTCCGCAGTGGCGGGAATCCGCGGCTCCTGGGGCGCGGCTGCCTTTTTCTTCGTGGCGGCTTTTTGCTCCTGCGCTTCCGCGAAACCCACCGACGTGACAAGAAGCAGTGCAAGCCAGTAACGGAACATTGACGGACCTCCTGGAAGAGCATCGAGAGAGTATGGAGACCTTCGATGACGGAACGGGTTCAAATCACGAGACAATATCGTAACCCAGCCGGGTGTGAAGCAACACCTTCCGGCAGTATGGTACGATAGGGCGGGTCAATCATCATGATCGCGGAGGATCGGAGCATGGGCTGTTCGCGACGCACCGTTTTGAAGCGGCTCGGTCTGGCCGCCTGCCTGGGAACCTGGGCACACCAGGCGGGTTTCTCACGGGAACTCGCCGCTCCATTGGCGTTCGGGTACAGCCTGTACGGGATGAAGACCGTGCCGTTGCCGCGCGCGCTGAAAGTCTGCGCCGAGATTGGTTACAGCGGCGTCGAACTGGCGTGCATGAAAGACTGGCCCTGTGACCCGGCGGTAATGACCCGCGCCGAGCGAACCGAGGTGCGACAGCAACTGACGGATCAGTCACTCGATCTGCCGTGCCTGATGGATAACCTGACGCTGGTCGTCCCGGAGAAACAGCACGCGGCGAATCTGGAACGCTGGAAGCTGCTCACCGAACTGGCACGCGATCTGGGGGGCGACACGCCGCCGGTAATCGAAACCGTACTGGGCGGCAAACCCGAGCAATGGGGCGATCTCCGCGACAAAATGGCAGCCGCCCTCGTCGATTGGGCGAAAGTCGCGGCAGCGGCGAAGGTTGTCATCGCGATCAAGCCCCATGCACTTGGAGCCCTGCACCGTCCCGAGGATTGCGCGTGGTTGCTTCAGCAGGTCCGCAGCCCGTGGATCAAAGCCGTATTCGATTACAGCCACTACGAACGTCAAAGCCTGGTACTGAAAGAATGCGTGAAGGCACTCATCAGCGAGACCGTGTTCGTCCACATCAAGGACAACGTAACCGTGGAAGGGAAGACGGAATTCGCACTCCCCGGCGATGGCGGGACCGACTATGCCGCCTATCTGCGACTGCTGCGCGAGAGTGGTTACCGCGGCCCGGTGGTGGTGGAAGTGAGTGCCCAGGTGTCAAATAAGCCCGGCTACAACCCGCTGGTCGCTGCGGAGCACTGTTATGAGAAACTCCGGCCAGCGTTCGAACAAGCCGGAGCCCGTGCCCGCGGGTGATGCGGTATCCCCCGTCATTGACCGGGGGCAGCAACGTACTCAATTTCGCAACCGACCGGTCGTGTTTCCGTGAACTCGGGCGGCTTTCCCGCGAGGATGGCCTTGAGTGCGTCGCGGAGGTAAGGGTTCTCGACTTTCGCCGCGCCCTTCGGTTGGTCGTCGATCGCTCCCATGTAGGCAATCTTGCGATCAGCATTCAGTACGAACACCTGCGCAGTGGTGATGGCGCCGTAGTTCCGGCCGAGTTCCTGAGTGAGATCCTGCACGTACGGAAATGGCAAAGCCCGATCGTGGACACGCTGCTGCATCTTCTCGAAGCGATCGGCAGCATGGTGGCTCACCGACACCGCCAGAACTTTCACCCCCTGGTTGGCGAAGTCAACTGCCAACTGTTTCAACCGCGGTTCGCAGGCTTCCACCACGGGGCAACGGTTGGAATAAAACACCACGACGACGGCTTTGGCATCGGCCCAGTGTTTGAGGCTGTAGAGTTTGCCGTCAACGCCGCGAAGACCGTCCCATGAGGGAGCAACATCTCCGACCGAAAGCTGCCGGTTAAACTTTCCGGCGAAAACATCTGTCGTTCCACAGACGAAAATCAACAGCACCGCAATCAGACATTGCGCTGGGTCTGCCAAGACCATCGACTTGTGTGGCACGAATCTGCAGGTGCTCATGGTGTTTTGGCCTTCGGGGCGTCCGGGGGCTCCACGTCGGCGGCTCGCAGTTCTGCAACTTCTTCTTTCAGCACGGCGAGTTTGTCATCGTTGAGATACCGCTTCACCAGTTCCGCGGTGTCATCCGTCATCCGCGACACGCGTTGTTCGGTGGTCCGGTCTTTCGCGCTGCGGGCCTTGGCCACCGCAGCCACCCGAATCGCGTTTACACGGTCGAGAAAACTCTGCGGTGAAGGCAAGAGGTTCAATTGCTTCAATCGGGCATCCACGGCTTCCCAGTCAGACTTTTTCGCCGAGGCACGAGTAATGGCGATGAGCGCGGTCCGCGTGGCCACGAAAGACACCAGATCACTTTGCACCAACTGTAATTGCCCTTCGACCTGCAACCGCAGACTGTCATCGGGAAGCATCACCTCACGCTGATGTTCTTCGCCGGGGACAATTGGTAACCGGGCAAGCAACTGACTGCCGCTGGTGATGGTGAGCCAGCCCAGCCGCGCTTCCGGCATCTTTTGCAACGTCATCTTGCCGAACCGGTCCGTCAGTTGCCGTGCGACTTTCGGCGGATGCTCTTCGTCAATCGGGAACTGATCGGCATACCATTGAGTTTCATGAGCCGCGAGCACCTCCGGCGGCGAGGACTGCCGGCGGAAAGTGATAGTCGTTTCGCTCCATTGGGGACGCGCGGCGATGGCTACGAATTCGACACGGCCGCGCGGCTTCAACGTCAACGGATTGCGCAGACCGCTGACAATACGGGCCTGACCGCGACCATCGATGAGGGTCTCGGCGATGAGATACGTCCACGATTGGGGCACGATCCGGTCAACCGATTGATCCCGTTTTCGCAGGACAATCCACGGATTGAAAACCTCACCCACGTCCAGCAATGGCGGCAACGCGGAGTCTGTTCCCAGTCCCGCGGCTTGGACCCGCAACCGGGCCTGAGCATCATCGATTTTCTGCCAGTGTCCGCGCGGCCGAAACAGTTCCCACACAGCTTGCGCAACCTGCTCGGGCAACTCGCGCGAATCAACCGCCGTGGCTTTCCGAAGCGGACTCAATACCGACACCAGCGGTTCCCACACGCGGACCTCGCCGGAGAGCGTTCCCCCGGTGGAGGACAATTGCACGAGGTAAATGAAATCCGCGGGATTGTCGGTCACGAGCTTTGATGCCTTAGCGGCGTTGAGATCACGCCAGGCCGACGGGCGCGACCAGGCGGCCTGCGAATCGCGCTGGACCGTGAGGGCCCAGCGCGGTCCCGCACGGCGGATGATCGCCGCCTGCAATTCACTCAGCCAGGCCGCCGCATCCGCAATGTGCGCATCCGGATTCTCGGGGAGAGACACCTGCACGGCGACGGAGTACGGGACGTATTCAATCGGCGTGACTGTTACGGCGTCTTGTGCAACACCGCGGTCGCCGTGGCTGAACAGCAGGATGGCAACGATGCCGGCAATCCATGTGGGTGCGGGTCGCATCACGGCACCTCCGTGGGATACCACGATTGTACGGACCAGCGTTCACAATTCTGATAGGGGTGCATCGGCCGCGGCGTGAGGCCACCGAGGCGGCGGCGGAAAACGGTGAATTCGTCGACTTCCCACAACGGCAAATAGCGGGCCTCGGTCAGGAATTCCTGCTGCAAGCGCTGCAAGGTCCGCATCGCTGCTGTCCAATCCACAGCCCGATCGAGTTCCAGCAGTTCCTCACGGACGGGATGCGGAAACGGAGCAATCGCCGACTGTTCCACACGCCCGGCAGGAGAGAACAATGGCCACAAATCGGCGAACGGTTCCACAATCCGCACCGTGCGATACGCCAGGTCCCACGGTGCATTCGGTTCGGTCACCAGTTCGATGGTCAGGCCCACGCGTTTCCATGCCTCGAGCATGGACGGCAGGGCACGGCGAATGCTGGTATCGGACGGGACCACCATTCGTAAAGTCGGCAAGGTTCCCCCCAGTTCCTTCTTGGAAGTTGCCACGAGGGCCGCGGCTGTTGTGGAATCAAACTGGGGATGCGTAAGGTCTTTGTAATAGGCGTAACTCGTCGTGGCAAAGGGCCCGGTCACCAGCCGACCCAGTGTGCGGTCGGCCCCATCCAGCACATCGTTGTGCAAGATCGCTTCCCGCGGCAGCGCCTGTTGCAAAGCGCGCCGCAACGGAGCCGAGCGGGTCAGAATCGATTCCGGATGGAACAGGATGATGTGTGTCCGTGGCAATGCCGCCTGCAAGGTGAAGAAGCGAGTGTCGGCTTGCAGACCGCGAACATCCCGAAATTCGGTGGTGGGAACGGCATCAATTTCACCGCGGAGCAATCCCTGGAGGGCGCGATCCCAGTCGGCGTACTGATGCTCGATAATTTCGGTGAGGTGCCGGTTCTTGGACTCCATTGGTTCCGGACGGGAGCGGACGAACACGGTTTCGGTCTCGGTCTGCTCTGTCAGGTGGAAGCGTTGCTGGGCGACATCATTCCATGCGGCATGGTCGAGGTCGGCATTCCACGAACGGGTGGTTTCACCCAAGGGGATCGGCGTTCGCAGCCAGGCTTCCAATCGCAACGGAATCCGATGCAGCCGCATGCGGAATTTCTGGGGCGAAGGGGCTTGCACGGACGCCACGTGTCCCACCCAACGATCATCAAATGCCGGAGACATCGGATCCCAGCGGCCTTGCAAGGCATCGGCAATCAGCCCGGCGGAGAGAACCGGGCGCGATTCCCATTCCGCCCGGCGCGGCCGCATCCAGAACTCCCATTCGCGGCCGAGATCGTGCGGTTCCCACGTCTCGAAGTAGGCCGAACGGTAACGCACCACACCATCCACCACCTGATCGGGTTCAAACAACGCGATGGTGCCCAGTTCGCTGCGGCGCTCGGCGTTGCGGCCGGGAAATGGATAGGCCGAGTTATCGACGGGCTCCCACAAACCGATGCGCAAGCGTGGATACCGATCGATGAAGAGTTTGTGCGCGTCCTTTAATCCGGCTAGATCAGGCCACGCGCGGGCGGCGAGATCCCCATGCGTGAGGGCCTCACGAACACGGCCAGCTTGAACGTCGGCGCGAGCGGTGGCCAGTTCCTCATTCGCGCGGGCGATCAGATTCTCCCGCCATTTCATCGCGATGACGTGTTGCGGTTGCAGCTTGCTGATCCATGCGAGAAAGTGTCGCGCGCGACGATAATCAGTGGCTTGAAAGGCCGAATCAATCAAGGCTTCCGCGGTCTTCCCCAGAAGAGCCGAGAGGTTGGGATACTCGGGGGCAAGCTGATGGAGTTGTTCGATGACCACAAGAGCCGTTTCATTCCGGCCAGCCTGTTGATGTAGCTCCGCCTGCACCAGCAAGCATCGCTGATACTGCGACTCGAGATCCGGCCAGTCGTGCTGTCGGCGCTCGACCACCGTCAGCAGATCGTAAGCGAGCGCCACGTTCCGCTCATCCAGCAGCTTGGTCACGCGCTGAAGAATCAGATCCTCAAAATAAATCACCTTTTCAATGTGCTTGGTTTCGATGAGGTAATCGGGATCCACGCCCCCTTCGAGCAGTGTGAGGCTGATCCGCTCATATTCATACATCTTCTTGGTGCGGTTTTCTGGACCGATTTCACTCGGTTTGGATTTAACGATCTTCTCGTATTGCTCCTTGCGAATCTGCAAGGTGTTCGGCCGCGGAAACAACGGTTCGACAATGAGGACGTCCTGATTCCGCAGCACCACCCAATCGCGCGGGCGTTCGCGCAGTAGGGACTCCGGGGTCGGCAACGGCAGATCGATCAACTTCGGCAGCGGAGCCTCTTCCTCCGGTGCCACCGGCGGCGTGGCCTGACCGTATGCCGTTCCGAGACTGAGGAACATCAGCAGCGCGACGACGATGACCATCATGGTGTGGTCTCCATCCCGGATGACAACCGGTAGACCGCACCGTCGATGGCAATCGCGTAATCTTCATTGTCGATCGTGACCAGATCACCCGATAGCGCTTGCGGCACTGTTTCGCGGTGGAGTTCCTTGCCGGTCCGCCAATCGACGGTGACCACGACGCCGATGCTGGACGCAAACCGGACGTGATCACCACGGACCAACGGGCGGCCGACAATACGGAGATCGGGCAACGGCAACGTCCATCCCCCGGCGGCGAAATCTTTAAAGGGAACACCGTGCAAGGTTCCTGGGGACCACGCTAGCGTCATTTCGTCCGGGAGGCAGTCGAATCCGTAGGCATCGTTCGGCAACGCGCGCTGGGCGGTGTCGTCAAGTGTCTGGGCATCGAGGCGATGCAAGCGGCCCGCTTCATCGAGAGTGACGATCCACTCCCCGGCGAGACGCGGACTGCTCCGCAATGGCGGCATGTCGATCGCTTGCGTCTCTGCCAAGTGAGGAATCTCTCCCGCGCGGACCTGTAACCGCCGCCAACGTCCCGCAGTATCACCGATGAGCAACTCGGTTCCGGACAACCGCAGCGCCGCTGTCCACGGCGTGGGTGTTTCCGCCTGGGCGGGCGTCCGCCAGTCATCGAACTTCGTCCCCGCCGTAACGGGTTGCATAGTCAACCGTCCTGGCCGCGGGAAAATCCAGCCGACATCGAGCAGCACCGGAGGCAAGCCGAGCGCCTCGGGCAGCTTCTGCGGCTTGCCAATTGTGCCGTTGGATTCCACGATCCACCACAAAGGTGTTTGACCATTCGCGACGACGACAATGCGGCCGTCATGGAGTCGTTCGGCCAGGAGAGGTTGCTCGAAGTTCGGCGGGACTTCGAGTTCTTCAAACGCACGGGCTTCCACACCCGGTTGCTTGAGACGTGATGCTGACAGTCGAAAGACGGAACCGGCATCGGTGACTTCGATCAGCGTGCCATTTTCACCGACCGTCGTGGCCAGCGGTTTCCCGCCCAGAACGGTTCGCCACGTTCCTGTCAGCTTTTCACGATCAATATTGGAGAACGTAACCGCGGTGGAACCGGCCGTGCGGCGTCCTACAAAAAACGTTTCCGCAACGGCTTGCAAGGGTTGCGATGTGATCCCCACGGCGACGGCGCGGGTTTCCATTTTGATACTGTCGGTGCCGAACTGAAAGCGGCGGAAAGCCGTACTGCTCATCCAGAATTGCTGGTCGGGTCCCAGGGTGAGATGCAAGGGCCCACCGTAGCCGTCTTGGACGCGGTACTCACCAGCGGGAGCCAACGCCACACGGTTGGGTTCATCATCGACGGTGAAAGCGGCCAGGCGTTCCCCCTGTGTCGGGACAACCAACTGTGCTCCTCGCAAGACCGGAGTATCGTACACCCCCCCCCGAATGCGGACGGAGCTTTCTTCAACGAGGGGTTTCGCTGCATTCACTTCCCGAAAGACACGCAAACGTGTGCTATCGGATTGATCGTGATCGCAGAGGAGAAACAAGCGGCCCATCGCCAGCATCGGCACGCGGACACTCCCTTCGGCATGATCGGTGAAGGTCACTGTCTGACAGGCCAGCGGATGCGTGGACAACGAATACACCAACCCGCGCATGCCACTGACCAGAAGCGTTTCACCATCTGGGGACAACGTGGGCGCGGCGGCGAGTTCCTGTGGGAACGCCATTTCTGTCGAAATGTGGCCGGATTGCAGATCGAATCGCAGTAATCGTTGGCCCTGCGTGGTGATGTAGGCCAGCCCACCGTGAAGAACCGGCGCTCCACGGGGTTCATGCTCCAGCCGTTGCTGCCATAAAACGTGACCGTTCCGGGCATCGCACATCACGAGTTGCTGGTGGTTGCGATCGAACATCAACACCGAATGCGACGGTTCGCGCAGTGCCAGGGGAAAGAACGGCGTGCCCAGACCGATGGGGCGTCGCCAGACGACATCCCCGGTGATCGTGTCCACGGCGTAGCAGACATCCGCCGCCAGCACATAGGCCACTTGACCGAGTGACGAGTCTTCGGTGCGCGACCGGGCATGGACGACCGGCAGCACCGCCGCCGGGAGTGTGTCTTTGCTGGTGGGTTCCGGGTCCCGATCCAAGTCGCGCGCCGTCACCGCCTTGCGGGCAATTTCGAGGGCTTGCTGGACCAGAGGATCCAGCCGTTTGTCTTTCGTAAACTGCGGATATTGCGCCAACAGGGCTTGCCGCGTCGCCAAAGTGGTAATGGCATCCTGAGCCTCCAGTGCCTTGGTCATGCTTTCCAGTGCCGCTTCCATGGCACGTCGTTTCACAATCGCGCCGCGGGCGCGCTCTGTGGTTTCTTGAACTTGCTTCGTGGCTGCCGACTCCGGTGTGTTCGGCGGAGTGGAGCGTTCCATCAATTGCAACGCTTCGCCGGAAATCGTCAGCAGTTTCTCATCGGCCGCGGTTTCTGCGGCACTGGCCGAACCGACGGCAATCTGTTCGGCGAGATCGCGCACAATCGGTTGCAACAAGTCGATGTAGTCCGACGATTTGCGCTGGGCGCTGACGAGCTCCTGCAGATGTTTCCACGCGCTTTCCCAGCGCGGCGGGGCGGCGGAAAGATCGCGCTGCACCAGAGCCTTTGCCACACCGACATCGGCCGTGTGACGCTGCTGGCTGTTGGGATAATCTTTGCGGAATTGTTCGAATGCTTCGATGGCCTGCGTATACCGTCCCGCGGTTAATTCCTTTTCGCCCAGGGCGAAGAGGCGGTGCTGCGACTCCCGGCCCATGAGAAAGTACAGCGTTGCGGCCACCAGCAGCAGCACCACGGTGATCGTGGTCAGTGTGAGAATGAGCGGGGACTTGAAGACCTGCTCTTCCCCAGGCCGCCGCGGTGCACCGAGCACATCGCGTGGCGCCAGGGCCAACCCTGCCGGGACGGCCTCTTTCTCACGGCGGCGTTTCGGAAGTTCGGTGTACTCGGTCTCGGCGGCCTCAATTTCTTCCGATGGCTCGACATAGACCGGCCCCTCGAACAACGAGGGCTCTTCCGCTTTCGGCGGCGCGGGTTTCCGCTCTTCATTCACAGCAGGCTTGCGTTCGTCCGCCGTTTTCTTGACGGGGACTGGTGTCGCATCGTCCAGAAAAATCGCATCCGCGCTTCCCACGCGAATGAGATCATCGTTGCGGAGCAAGGCGTGCGCGACGATCGTTCCGTTGACTTCGATCCCTTGTGGTGTGGCGGCGGAAATCTCGTAGGCGGTTTTGTTCCAACCGATCCGGCACGCCAGCGGCGGGACATTGTGATCTTCGATGCAGACGTCGTTAAACGACTGGGAGCCCAGCGTCAACGGCGACGCACGCTCCAATGTCTTCGTAATCCGCCGACCATCGGCGAACAGAACTTGCAAACTCGGCATGGGGGAAAATACTTGCAAAGATGATGAACAACGATGCGGTGGCGACAAAAACGGGACTACTGCTGATGCAATGTCTGACGGATGACCTGAAAAGCGTACCCCGTACCCTGAGCAATGACGATGAAATACGTCCGCTTGATTTCGCGCGCGGTTCGATTGCGGTAGTCCCGCTCCAGTGTTGCCAGTTGGGCTTCCACTTCTTTCGGATAGAACTGAAACAGCGGCGCATCCCCGGGGACGTTGATGCCCGCCTTCGCAAAGAGCTGCACGTCGGCGAAACGGCGTTCGCCCCCTTGCCAGGTCATGAACAACCGCTGCTCGTCCGAGCCCCGCGCGATGTATCGGACCGCGGGTTTGTCCTGAGTCATTTTCGAGAGAATCGCCAGGCGTCCATCCCCCAGCAGGGCTCCTAATTCAATCTTGAAGAAGTCGAGTTGTCGGGCGTATTCATCGAGGCTGGTCTGACTCTCGAAGCGAACAAACCAGCGTTGATCGCGGGGCAGGCCGCCTTTGCCGGTGCCAAAACCATAGGCCCGACGACCGGTTCCTTTCGCGCTCCCTTTTTGTCCAACGTTGCGCACGCCGCCGGTGTCGAATTGCTGCTGTGTGGGAGCCGCGGCCATCGCACCGATGGTTTCCGACAGTGCCGTCGACGATTCCAGTGACTCCGCGGTTTCCAGAAGCGTCGCCGAAACTTCGTCCGGGGCGGCATTCGCATTGAAGACTTCAGGACCGGGGGCATCGACCCGCAAGGTTTCATCGACGGAACCATCAAGGAATCCACCGGGTAAGTCGACCATCTCCACCGGAACGGCGAGCGCCACCGGGACCGGGCGCGTCGATGCCCACAAGGCAACAATGCAGCAACAAATTACCAGCAATACAAAAAACGCGGCAATCACCCCGGCCGCAGCACGGTCGTACTGCGTGACACGAAGGACCGGCGTCGGTGTATTGGTGGGCGAGGACATGGTCGGCGCGAATTCCGTTATCGGTTGCGGATCTGGGTGCGATCGTCTCGTTCATCATACGGTCGGTTGAGCAGATACCATCGAGTCCAGGCTTGAATGCTATTCCGTCGCCACTGGGTCTCGGCGGCGCGGGCGGCATCGACCTGCTCCGCGGGCAGCTTCTCGCCGTCCACGTCGAATTCCAACACATCCTGCGGTTCCGGTGGGATGCGCTCCTTTCCCATGTCACCTTTCAGGACCCCCTGCGGTTGACGGCTCAAAACGCACAGGGCCAGGCTTGCATCGGCGGCAACGTTGATGTCCGGATCAGAGAGCGCATCGATCAAGCGCGGCACCATCCGCAATTCTCCCGAACGTCCCAGCGCCCAGGCGGCCACTTGACGGACCTCCGGGTTGGGGTGCTGCAACATGCCGGGCAACTGATCCAGTTTGCCCACGAGCTCGTCCGGTTTGTCGAACTGCAGTGTCGCCATCACCGCCTGCGGACTCACCGGTGTTTCACCAACGGCAGATTTTTCCAGGTCGGCGAGCAACTCGTCGATCGGTCCCAGCTTTCTTCGTTGCTTCACCGAGCCGTCTTCAATAGCGACTTTGGTTAGATCGTCGGGTAAGCCGCGACCGCCGGCCAGAAGTCCGGCTCCGGTGAGACGAATCTTCACCCGTGGCTTAACGATGGTTTGCGTGGCCCGCGTCAAAAACAAGATCCCGAACGCTGTCATGGCCCGCGGCGAAGACGTGGCATGCCAGTCTCCCGTCGTCTTTTGATGGGCGACCAGTGAATCGGCCCCTTCTTCGTACCACTTGTGACTGCCGAACTTCTCCGTTTCCAGCAGGGCTCCCACGCGCTCGCAGCCGTACAACTCGTAGGTGAAGAAGTGAAACGTCGGGCGCGGTTCAAAGTGGCTCCCGAGCCACGCAGCCGCCCGTTTCACATTCCGATCGAGTGTGTCGAAACTGACTTTTTTCCCCGGTTGTGGCGCGGTCGGCTTCTTATCGGCAGGCAAATCGGTGGGAAACGATTCCAGCACACCGAAGCGCTTGCGGCTCGTTGAAATCACTTGTGGCGCGGCATTCAGCCGATCGCCGTACAGCATGCGTTGAATGATGAGCAGCGAAGAGGCTCCCGCGGCGGTCATCGACATCGTCAATTGGCCGTTTTCTGGTCGGTCTCGTTCCTGGGGATGATACGAAAACGCGCCCGTTTCGTGTTGCACGGCCAGCAACCAGCGGGCCGCCTTGTCCCACACTTCGTGCGTTACCTCGATATCGGCCCGCTGGATGGCCCACAGGCCGAGCAAAGCAAACTGCGTGATGCTGGTATCACCGACATCGTCGTCTCGCGGTGTGACGGGATAATGCCAGGAACCGTTTGCCCGCTGCCGGCCGACGATGTAGTCGCGGATCACGCCCAGTTGCGGCTGATACCGTTGAGCATCGAGATCGACCAGCAGCATCGCATCACAGGCGGCTTCATAGATGTGTTGTGGCGGCCCCATTCCCGTGCCGTAGCTGCCTTGCTCGACTTTCTTGACGACAGCCTCGGCGGCTCCGGCAATCTGCGGATGGGTCGCCGGTAACCCGCCTTTATGCAGTGCATAGGCCACGATGGAGGCTTCGCTGTCACTGATTGAGGCGGACGGTTTCAAGAGCACCGCACGCGCTTTCGCCAACGTCTCGTCGATCCGTTTTCCCAGACCCTCGTCGACCTTGCGGATGGGATCTTCCGCGGCGCAAAACGATGCCGTGCCGATCAACACGACCCCGGTCACGAACGCCATCCAGCAACGGGTGGTCATGGCGTCGCTCCTTGCTGAGGTGTTGTGGACGCGTCAGCAGGAGCCGGGGCGTCGGATTCCAGTTCGCGCGTGACGTTCTGATACGCTTCGATTGCCAGAATCATCTGTTCCAGTACGGCGATCATGCCGGGGACTTCCTGCTGAAACGACCGATCCAGCGGGGCGATCTTGCCGAGGAATTCATCCGCCTGCTCCCGCGCCCGAATCGCCCATTTGCGGGTGACGTCCGCCTGCTGCTGGCAATAGTCGACCCGCTCTTTGGCTTTCCGCAACGCCACCTGCTCTTCAATACACGCCGAACGGTGCCCGGCGACGGTCTTCATCCGGCAGGCGTCGAGATTGGAACGGGCCGAGGCGACTTTGTCGTAACCGCGACGGAGTTGCTCCTGCCAGTACCGCGGCTGTTCCTGCTCCAGCCACATCATCGTCCGGTGTGTTTCCTGTCGCAGACTGCCGAGCGCCGCCGGGCCGCGGTCCAGAAACGACACCACCGCGGCTCGAAAGGCCACGATAGCATCGACGGACGTCACACGGGCGGAAGGCATGCGGACGAATTCTCAGTGGGCTGAATCAATAGTCTCAGAGAACAGGAAACGGGATGTCGGAAGGGAATTCAACAGAAGACATTGAATGTGCAAAAGGGTGCCACTGGCGGTCGCTTTGGGCCGCCAGTGGCACACCGCAGACTAATGTTGTTGCAGATACTCCTCAATGCGTTCGGCTTTCCGCAGCAGATACGGAATGTGCTCTTCGTTCGCTTCGACAAAGCGGCTCGCCATTCGCAGATGTTGCGTGAACTCCTCGGCGAATTTCTGATGTTCCTGGTCGCGCCAAGTCTGGCTGAGCGAATTCAACTGACCGGCGAGAACCGTGAGTTTGGATTGCAGATCGCCGTTGAAATCGCGCAGCATCCCGGCAAACCGACGGAGATCTTCCGGATCGACAATGGCCTGTGACATGCGGCCTCCCTTCGGGTGAAAGACGTGCCCCCAATGGCCACGCTATTCACTCTAACGAAATTTCCCGGCCGTCGTCAAAATTCAGGATGCGTAATTTTCGATGTCGCCCTGTCGCTCCGCGCCAGGATCGGCCGAGTGAACACCGATGCAGTGTGTTTCACTGGCTTTCCTGTCGCGGAGCGACAGGGCTACTTTGGGACAGCGCCGCCAACAACGGACATGCCCCCGCTGGAATCGTTTCCCCGCCACGATAGCGCCGCAACAATTCGCGCGATTGCCCCGCCAACTGCTGCCGCACGGCCCGCCGTTCCCCTTTGCGTCGCGCGATTTTCATGTCGTCATATTCTGTCGTTTGATGTCGCAACCACGCAATCACGGCGGCTTCGGCCCGGCGTTCAATGGGGATACGCTGTGTTCTGGCCACGGTCCCGCTGCCAACGGGTGTTGCGTGAAGGGCTACCGCGGTCGCGACCTTCTCGGCGAGTTCCGCATGCAGCGGCGCGAAGTTGAGGAAATCGACGACCGCCTGCTGAAAGTCTTCGACGTATTCGGTCTGCTTCCGTTCCCGTCGAACAGTGTCCGCCACACGACGCTTGGCGTACGTTTCCGTCGCGCGCTCGGCTTCCAGTTCCGCCCGAATCGCCGCCACCCGGTCCGCCGCGGCGAGCACACCCTGCGAAAACGTTCGGCGGCCTTTCTTTTCCTGAATCGTCCACGTCGGCCCGCCCGCTTTCAGCCGCCGCGTCAATGCCGCATCACCGGGTGGGACGAGTTCCCACCCCGCGGGATACGCCGTGACGGTGCCGTCCACAAACCGCACTGTCCCCGCTTCCGGCCCCGGCGAAACCACCCGCGTCTGCATCGGCATCCGTTCCGACTCCACACGTTTTGCAATTGCTTAGCGACTTTAAATTCAGGAAGAGCCATCCACAGATTTCGCAGATTCACACAGATTCAGAAGAAGAGAAAAGATCGCTCATGCTCCCGTATGAATCTGCGTGAATCTGCGAAATCTGTGGATCTCCTCTGCGACTCTTACGGCTTCACGACCGCGTGCCTGGCGATGAACTCAACAATCGGCGTCGAATCCGTCAATCCGTGCGGATGATGGCCGACGCCGGGCTTGGCGATCAGCGTGATGTCGCCGCCGAGGGCGCGGTAGCGCTCAGCGATCACGCCTGTGTTCTCATCCCAAGGCACCACATCGTCTGCATCGCCGTACACATGTAACAACGGCACTTTCGCTTTGGCGAGCGGCGCGAGGTTGTCGACCGGGTTCAACTTGTACGCTTTCGCTTCGTCATCGTTGGCGAACCCGTATTGTTCGAGGACGAGTTTCCAATCCCGCGGGCTCCCTTTCCCCTTGCCGAAGCCGCCCGGCCAGCTTTTGAAATCGCAGACCGGGGCGTCGGCGTAAATGCACGCAACTTTGTCCGGATTCGCGGCCGCCCAGTTGTAGCAATAGAGTCCGCCACGGCTGAGTCCCACCAGCGCGACTTTCTTCGCGAAGCCGTGTTTCACGGTCAATTCCGTGTAGAAATCGTCCCAGTGCTTCACCGCGGCAGGACTGCCAAGCATGTCCGGCACGCGCAGATAGACAATGTGAAACCCGCGCTTCAGTAGCGCGATGTCCGGGTCCGGCTTGTGTCCGAAGAATTCGCCATGCCAGACCCACGGTTTGCCCTCGGCGATCTTGTCCGGCACCACGACCTGGGCTTCTTTCCCGGCAACGACAAAATCAAACTTACGGAAGCCATGCCAGCCGCTCTGCTTCCCTGGAAACGGTGCGGCGTCTTGTGCATGCACCGTCCCGCAGAGCAGTCCTGCGACAAGCCATCCGTATCGCCAAGTATGTCGACCACCGATTTTGTCCGGGTGCATGATGCGGTTGATTCCTCGTGGGGGTGTGTCACGGCATGATACGCTGGGGCATAGCAGGGTGCGAATCAGAGAAGAGCAAAGGCGATCCACAGATTTCACAGAAGGACACAGATTCGGAGAAGACGGAGACGAAGAGAGGGAACCACGGAAGACACGGAGGACACGGAAAAAAGGCGCGGGAAAGAACAAGAGAAGGGGAATGAATGCCGGGGTGCCATGCTTGCAGCCTTGGGCAAGCATGTCTGTTTGAGGTGGTTCCATGGAGTTGAGGATCGCTTCGCTGACGGTGGTGGGAAGTGTTCGGCTTTCACTCTGCACCCTTTAACGAGCAAGAGCATGCTTGCCCAAAGCTGCAAGCATGGCACCCCACCTCTCTTCTTTTTTCTCCTTCCCATTCCGTGTCTTCCGTGGTTCTCTCCCTTCCCTCCGAATCTGTGTCCTTCTGTGAAATCTGTGGACCCTCCGCCTCTTCGGAATTTCAGGACGCGTTATGGAACTGCGGGCGTTTGCGGAACGGGTGCTGTTTTCGGATCGGCTCGACATCAAGATCGAGCGCGTGCGGGAACCGTTCACTGATGAACAACCCGGTGAATTGCTACGGGTGACGACACCCACGCGGCCGGTGAAACTGGTCTTTGGTGCCCCACGGACGGCCCCGCCGATGCCGAGTCCGAATACGTTTGAGGATCCGCAGCGGCGTGGCATCGCGCACCACATCATGGCGAATCATGAACTGCAGGCGCTCGAAGTAATGGCCGCGCAGTTACTGACTTATCCTGACGCCCCAACCGAATTCCGGCTCGGCATGGCGCAGGTGATGGAAGACGAACAGCGCCATACGCGGATGCACTGCGAGCGTTGCGAATCGCTCGGCGTGCCGTTCGGATCGCGGCCGGTGAACAGTTACATCTGGCGGAAGTCGCAGGAGTTCCGGGACATCCTCGATTACCTCGCGGGACTGCCCCTCACGTTTGAAGGTTGCAATCTCGACCACACCGTCGAACTCGAAGACCATTTCCGCCGCGCGGGCGACGCTAAAAGCGCCGCGGTCATGCGGCAGATTCATCACGACGAGATCGAACACGTCGCCTTCGGTTACCAATGGCTGCTACGACTGAAACCCGCGGAACTTTCCGACTGGGACGCTTACGTTCAACATCTCCACTGGCCGCTGCGACCGGCAAAGTCGATCGGGGATCAGTTTCAGTTGGACGCCCGCATTGCTGCTGGACTGTCTCCCGAATTTGTGGAGCGCTTACGGATGATTGCGTTAGTGGAGCAAGAGGAGACATAACCAACTCGGCTTTCTCGATTGTCGCGGTGATACGATATCGCAGGGCATCAACAAGTCTGGTGGATTGCAGAGGACGGCGGAACACGGATACGATTGCTCAGACTCCGTCTCGATCACACCCAAGTGATTCCTCTCCGTCTTGCAGAAGGCCGAACGAATGCCCAAGTGTCCGAATTGCGACACCGTCGTTGAAAAAAACGCCTCTGCATGCCCTTCCTGCGGTGCGAGATTCCGCCAGAAACCCCCGGCATCGGAGGATGTCCCTGAAGAACTCGAAGACTTCGAGGATGACGACGACGATCGGCCGACACGATCCTCCAAAGCCACCCGCGCCAAGCAGGGACGAAAAAGCAACTCCAGTTCGTCCGTGATCCTCATCGTTCTTGCCACCGTGGGTGTGGTCTCAGTCTGCTTCTGCATACCGATTCTCATCGCACTGCTGCTCCCCGCGGTCCAACAGGCCCGTGAAGCCGCGCGGAGCACTCAGGCGATGAACCACATGAAGCAGATCGGGTTAGCGGCTCACAACTTTCACGATACCTTCAACCAGTTTCCGCCCAGCGGTGTGGCACGTCCCGAACGGCAGCCACAGTTGGCACCGAACACCGTGCCGCAGGCGTTCATGACGGACATTCTGCCCTTTGTCGATCAGGCACCGCTCTACAACATGGTGCAGCGCGGGCAAGTCTGGTCGGATCCCCTCAACAAAGCCGCTTTCAGCAATGTCGTACCAACATATCTGCATCCCAGTGTGCCGGGACAGCCCGTGAATGCAGAGGGTTACGCCGTCGCACACTACGCAACGAATGGTAAGGCGATTTCCGACCAGGCCACGGTGGGGATTGCCGATATCACGGACGGCACCAGTAACACCATGATGCTCGGCACGGTGAACGATGGTTTCAAAGCCTGGGGAGATCCGACAAACCACCGGGATCCCTCTTCCGGATTTAACGGTGGCCCGATGTCCTTTGGGGCCTCCAACAATCGGACCGCCATCATTCTGCTGTTTGACGGCTCGGTTCGCCGGGTGCCGGTGACACTTTCTCCCGACATTTGCTCCAAGATTGCCGACTACCAAGATGGGCAACCTGTTGGCGAGTTTTGAACCGATGGAATGTCACGGCGTCG
This sequence comes from Planctomycetaceae bacterium, assembly GCA_041753475.1. Classification (GTDB taxonomy): domain Bacteria; phylum Planctomycetota; class Planctomycetia; order Planctomycetales; family Planctomycetaceae; genus DSVQ01. Next base: position 71,595 of record JBGSUN010000029.1, read on the forward strand.
TTCACTTCGCCCCACCGATTGTGAATTACGGCCGAACGATTTTCGCCTTGGCCCGTTCGGCAGCAACCGTTTCTGTCCAGCGCTGCTGGGAAATCCGTTCGAGAATTTGCGGGCGGGCGTCTTCCACGCTGAGCTGGCCCGGTTCCTTCTCCGTCACTTGGATGAGATGCACGCCGAACGATGTTTTGATTGGACCAGCCAGTTCACCGGGCGATAACTTCCAGGCCGCTTCGGTCAACGGATCGGGCAAGCGACCGCGGCTGCTGATCCAGCCGACATCGCCGCCGTCTCTCGCCGAAGGTGCTTGGGAATACGCGCGGACCGCCCCTTCGAACGTCATCGCCTTCGATTCCACTTCTTTCTTCACGCGGGTCAGCAGCGCATCGGCATCGGCGCGGGCCGTGTCATCGGTCGCCTTACGAAACACCTGGCGAACGCGGACCCGCGTGCCATCATATTCCGGGCGGTTCGCGGCAAAAATCTGGCGGATTTCCTCGGCAGTTGCGGTCTGTTCGACATAGGTTTTCCACGCTAGGGAAAGCCCGAGTTCGGCCTTCAAACGTTCTGGGGTGAGCCCCAGGCGTTTGAACAACGTCGCCGGTTCTTCACCCCGCCGACGGACGAGGTTTTCCATTTCATGAATGTGCAGACCAAGTGCATCGGTATCGGGTGTGATTTTCTTTGCCGCCAGAAAACCGCGGACGCACTGCCGATCGATCAACAATTCGACCAACTGCGGACGCTTGAGCGGCTGTTCCTCGGCAGTAAGGCCGCGGGAGTAGCCAAAAAACTCGACGTCACCAGCGGTGATAGCCTGCCCGTTGACGGTCACCACGACGGTGCTCGATTCCGCGGCGAAACTGGTGCCGTGGAACAGAACTCCGACACTGAGATAGACCCCCGCAATCCGTGCGGCTACTGTCATGATTGGCTCCTGTGCGCTCAGGAAATGTTGCGCGATGAGGTAGTATAACGAGCCCCGTGGCGAGATGACGAGGATCCGCATCCCGGCTGCTTCTGGGCAGCCGGGATGCTTTGAGCGTTTCAAGCCGCGTCCAGGTAGACTTCTGATGAACATCAGCGCGGTCTGCCCAATCCAGCATCCCCGATTTGGAATCGAGACGGTATTCATGAAACTGGCTTTGGCTCAACTGAACCCGACGGTGGGCGATGTCGCCGGTAACACCAAGATGGTGATCGACGCCATCCAGCAGGCCCATGCCGCTAGGGCGGATCTGGTTGTGCTCAGCGAACTCGTCGTCAGTGGTTATCCGCCGAAGGATTTACTGCTGCGAGAGGGATTTGCCCCGGCGTGTGACCGCGCCGTGGACCGGATCGCGGCGGCCATTCCGCCGGACATCGGCGTGTTGATTGGCCATCCGTCGGCGCGCAACGTGCCGGAAGGCCGGACGGCGAATGCGTGCAGTCTGCTGCATCAGGGCCGTGTGCAGACGACGATTCACAAGTTGCTCCTGCCGAATTATGACGTCTTCGATGAACGCCGTTACTTTCGCCCGGCGGATGCCGTTGCTCCAATCACGTTCAGGGGTAAACGGCTCGGCGTCCATATCTGCGAAGACGCCTGGTGGGGCGAACCCGATACGTTTTATCACGTCGATCCGCCATCATTTGTGGACCCGGTGGCAGAACTCGCCGCCGCGGGGGTGGACCTGTTCATCAATTTGTCCGCCAGTCCGTTTGAGGCGCGCAAGCCGCAGCGACGAGAAGGCCTGCTGCGCCGGCATGTGCAACGACATCAACGGCCGTTCGTCTTCGTGAATCAGGTCGGCGGCAACGACGATCTTGTGTTCGATGGCAATAGCTTTGTGCTCGATGAACAGGGCCAGAAGGTCGTGCAACTGGCCGGTTTCGCATCGCAGTTGCATGTGATCGAACTCGATGTCTTACCGCCGCCGCTGGTCTTCACGGAAACCCCGGTGGAAGCGCAGCTGCTCGACGCGCTGGTGCTCGGCCTGCGGGATTACATGGGAAAATCGGGCTTCACCGATTGCGTGCTGGGGTTGTCAGGCGGGATCGACAGTGCCCTCGCGGCCTACATCGCGGCTCAAGCTGTGGGACCGGACCACGTTCACGGCCTGATGATGCCGAGTCGGTTCAGCAGTGAACACAGCGTCGCCGATGCCGTGAAACTCGCGGACAACATCGGCATGGATAAACAGTTGATCGCCATCGACGCCGTCCATCGGGCGTATGAAACGCTGGACATCGTCGGCCCGGAATTGCTCGGCGCTCCGGCTGGCATTGCGGATCAGAACCTGCAGGCCCGCATCCGTGGCGCGACAGTGATGATCCGCAGCAATCATCACGGCTGGCTGCCCCTCGCGACCGGCAACAAGAGCGAACTGGCGATGGGTTACTGCACCCTCTACGGCGACATGGCCGGCGGGTTCGCGGTCCTCGCCGACCTGCTGAAACGCGATGTCTACGCCGTCAGCCGGTACATCAACGCCGTGCGGGAAGGACGAGAAATCATCCCGCAGAACGTGATCGACAAGCCGCCGAGCGCGGAACTCGCGCCGAATCAGTTCGACCAGGATACGCTGCCGCCGTATCCGCTGCTCGATGCGATTCTGTCCGGCTTGGTGGAAGACGAAGTGTCGGTGGAGACGCTCTGTCGGCAATACCCCGCGGAGACGGTGAAGTGGGTCGCCCGGCGGCTGGACCGCAACGAATACAAACGCCGCCAGATCCCCCCCGGCATCAAACTCTCCGCCCGCGCCTTCGGCAGCGGCCGCCGCATGCCGATGGCCGCGAAGTATGAGTTGGAGTAAAAGCATCACAGCCCGGAGCGCGAGCGACGGATTCCCCTCGTTCCCATGCTCCGCGTGGGAACAGGTAAAATTAAAAGAAATGGGTGGCCCAGACGCTGTACTCAGCGTCTGGGTTCACAAGAGATCGTGCGAATCAGCCTCAAATGAATGAACCTCTTGTAAACCCAGACGCTGAGTACGGCGTCTGGGCCACCCAACGTAGATCGTCTTCGGTGTTTCTGGGGTCACATGAGGCGTTACAATTCGCGGCACCATGCCCCATCCCCGGCGCATCGATGACGCTCTCTACACGCACTTCATCACGTTCTCCTGCTACCATCGGCGGCGTCTGCTCGATCACGATCAGCCCAAGCGGATTTTTCTTGGGGTTCTGAACGACCTGCGCGAAAAGTTCGCGGCGAAGGTCGTCGGGTTCGTGCAGATGCCGGACCATGTGCATCTTCTGATACCAGTCCCCGAATTCAACTGCGCGGCTGGAGCGTCTTCTGGGAGGGCGAAGCTCCCGCTGAGCCGCTAATTGTCTCAGCGTGTGGAAGCGCTCGCGGCTCAGCAGGAGCTTCGCCCTCCCACGCGCAGTGTGCCACGGCCGTGGCACACGAGCCCGGTAAATGAACATCGAAGCCACTGGCGGTCCAAGGCGACCGCCAGTGGCACCCGCGGTCCGCTCAATTCCCTCTTCCGGAAACGCACGCTTTCGCAGTACAACCCGGTACTCCCGCGTCTTGATCGAGACCCCGAACCGTGTCCCAGGCCGTCCTTTCACCGCCGCCACAACGCCATCCGACGGTGGTCGCGGCACCCTCACGCATGGCACGGATTGTCTGGACGCTGTCCGGCCTGAATCTGGCGGTCGTTGTCGGCGTATTGCTGCTGGTCTTTGTGGTTTCCGAACACTGGTGGGTGAGTACGGCGATCACGTATCTGCCGAGAGCCCCGTGGGCGATTCCGTCGGTGGTCCTGATTGTCGCGGGATGGCTGTGGCACCGTCCGTCCTTGTGGATCAACCTGATCGCGATTCTGATGGTCGCAGGTCCGCTCATGGAATTTCGCGCACCGGGGTTTACCGGTCCGTTCATCACCACGACACAAACCAAGACCGCGAACCTGCGGGTGGTGAGCTGCAATGTCCAGGCCTACAAGCCGAACTTTGCCGACGTCCTGCGCGAAGTCCATCGGTTCAAGCCCGATGTGGTCGCCTTGCAGGAAGCCCGCGGCGATCATCCGTTGCTAACGGAATCGTTCCCCGACTGGCACAGCCTGCACTATGCCTATTTCTTCGTGGCGTCCAAGTATCCACTGCGGGAAATCGCCCGGATTGAAACAGAAGCCTTTGATCGTCCGACGGGCTTGCTGATCGAAGTTTCGACGCCCGATGGCCCCGTGGTTCTGGCGGATATTCACCAGATGACCGCCCGCCGTGGGCTGCAGGCGATCAACAAGGGTTCGCTCCTTGCGGGAGAAGCGGGTGAGGATGTTGAATCGTTTCAGGTCCTCCGTTCCGCCGAGTCCGCCGAGCTGCGACAAGCGATCGAATCCCAAACGGGCGGCCGTCCCCTGATTATCTGCGGCGACTTCAACACGCCTTCATCCAGCACGCTCTTTCAAGAACACTGGGGCGATCTGCACAGTTGCTTCGATCTCGCCGGTGTGGGTTATGGATTCACTTCCCCAGTAAAAACGCACACCAGTTGGCCGGCGCACACTCCCTGGGCACGGATTGATCATATCCTCTGTTCCCCCGAGTGGACCGTCCGGCAATGCAGCATCGGCCGCAGCATCGGATCGGATCATCATCTGATTGCCGCCGAATTAGTGCGGTGATTCTTCCAACAGGAAGTGTTCATCCTCCCCATCGGCGAGGAGTCGCGACCGCGCACTGGCCCGCCGTGGACTTGTACTCGGTCGATTGATGTGGTTTGCTCTTCGAGAGTGATCGCCCGGTGAATGGGAAGATTTCCCCCTGAGATTGGAAGACGTTCGTCGCATGACGGATCCGCATCAACTCAAACAGTACATCCGCAACGTCTCTGATTTTCCCAAACCGGGGATCATGTTCCGGGATATCACCCCGTTGCTGTCCAATCCGCAGGCCTTTGGAACCGTGATCGACCGGTTCGCGGATGAGTTCGCGTCCGCGAAACCGACAGCGATTCTCGCCGCAGAATCGCGCGGGTTCATTTTTGCAGCCCCGTTGGCGCTGAGGTTGGGTGCGTCGTTTGTTCCGGTCCGCAAACCGGGCAAACTGCCGCATAAAACGCGGCAATTTCGCTATGATCTCGAATACGGCAGCGACACGCTGGAAATGCACATTGACGCCATCGAACCGGGATCGCGCGTGTTGCTAGTCGACGACCTGCTGGCAACTGGCGGTACAATCGAAGCGTGTGTGCGCCTGGCCGAGCAGAGTGGGGCCGAGATCGTTGGCTGCGGCTTTCTGATTGAACTCAGTTTCTTGCGCGGCCGTGATCGACTTAAACCGCACCGGATTGTCAGTTTGATGGATTATGACAGCGAGGCGTAAACGGCGCTTGCGGCTGCAGACAGGTGACCCATCGCATCCCTCTTTCATGTGGATGCGATTTCGCAGCAGGCTTGCCTGAGATTTGAGGCATGACTGGCTGGGCCATCGTGCATGAGGGAAATTCCTCAGAACCTTTCGTCTTTTCGCTAGACAGTTGCGGCAACGCCCCTATACCATCTCACTCAGATAACCCAAGCGTCAAACTCGTCGCATTTTTTCAGGCGGGCCGTGCTTGTCACAATCGTATTAGCTCGACGGGGAGTTCCGCGGGCTGGGTAAAGTGGGTTGAATTGAGGGGGTTCTCGTGAAGTTTGTTTGTTCATGGTTGGTTGTGGCAGCCTGCTTAGCGGTCTCGACCGCCGAAGCGAAGAGCCACCGGTCCCGGGGATGTTGCGCTCCGTGTCCGACGACGTGTGCCCCGCAGCCGGTCTGCTCCGGTTGCACAACTGGCTGTGGTCAAGCCGCTCCGTGCGCTCCTGCCGCTTGCGCCCCGGCTCCTGCCCCGGCCATGATCGAACAGACGGTCATGGTTCCGGAAATGGTGACAGAAACCCGCAAGGTTTCCGTCACCGAGTACCAACCGCAAACGAAAGAACGGACCTATACCGTTCAGCGGCTGGTGCCGAAGACCGAGACGAAAACTCGGGAAGTGACCTACAACGAGATGGAAACTCAGACCCGCGAAGAGACCTACACGGTCAACAAGCAGGTCATGAAGACCGTCGACGTGACGTACACCGTCATGGTTCCGGTTACGGAAACCAAGAAGGGGACGCGCACTGTCAACCAGACGAACTGGAAAGACGTCGAAAAAGAAGTGACCGTGATGGTTCCGCACACGGAAACCAAAACGGCCAAGCGCGTCGTCCACACACCGTCGTGGAAAGACATTGAGCAGACCTACACTGTCATGGTTCCACAAACGGAAACCAAGACCGCCAAGCGCGTCGTCCACACGCCGTCTTGGAAGGATGTCGAGCAGACTTACACCGTCATGGTTCCGCAAACAGAAACCAAGACCGGCACCCGCCAGGTGGCAAAGTGTGTCCCGACAGTCAAGACGACCACCGTCTGTGAAGACAAGGGTCAATGGGTCCAGCAGGAAGTTGCTCCGGCTCCGGCTTGTGCCCCGGCCGCTCCGGCATGTGGTGGTTGCGGTGCCTGCGGTGGGTGTGCCTCGGCCTGCGGCGGATGTGCTCCGGCAGCTTGCGGCAGCTATGCCCAGGCTTGCGGAAGCTGCGGTCCGACGATGCGGTGGGTGTGGCAATCGAACATCGTGCAGCGCGAAGTGCAGTACACCGTCAACGAAGTGGTTTGTACGACGGAAGAGTACACCTACAACGTGACGACCTGCACTCCCCAATCCCAGACCCGCACGGTCAAGGTCTGCGAGATGGTGCCGAGCGAACAGGAATACACCTACAACGTGACGACCTGCACTCCCCAAACCCAGACCCGCACGGTCAAGGTCTGCGAGATGGTTGCCAGCGAGCAGGAATACACCTATCAGGTGCAGGCCTGCCATCCGGAAGTCAAGAAGTACACTGTCAAGGTGTGCGAAGTGGTTCCGGTGACGGAAGAGTACGAGTACCAGGTCACGACCTGTGTCCCCGAGCAAAAGACCGCTCAGAAGCAAGTCTGTGAAATCGTTCCGGAAACGATGACCCGGACGGTGTCGTTCCAGGTCTGCGTCCCCAAGACGAAGACGGAAGAATACACCGTGACGACCAACGAATGCGTGACGGAAGAAAAGACTGAGACCTACACGGTCAACGTCCCCGTCTGCGTCGAAAAGGAAGTCCAGGTCCAGGTGTGTCGGATGGTCGAAAAGAAGGTCATGGTCCCAGCTCCAGCCCCCGCTTGCGGTGGTTGTGCTCCGGCCGCTCCGGCCTGCTGCAACTAGTCTGAATTTCAACCGGCCCGCCGGATGACGTTCTCGCAATCAATCGCCCCGCGAATCCGCAAGGACTCGCGGGGCGATTTTGTTTTTCATCCGTGAGCCAAACAGGCAACGGATTTGGCAATTTACGGAATTCGGGTCGACTTTGCCGATTTCGCTGAAGTTGCGGGCTCGAACGGTCGATTTTCTCGAAGAGGGATCGTTCTCAGAGGTGGACCATGATTTACGGACTGTATCTATCTGCGCAAGGAGCGGAGGCGCAGTCCCTTCGTCAATCCATTCTCGCCAACAACATGGCTAACGCCGGGACCACCGGCTTCAAGCCTGATATTCCGCTGTTTCGCGCGCCACTTCCGTACGATGCCGCCCATCTGCAACCCAATTCCATCCCGGACACCCTGGACCGTCAAACCGGCGGCGTGGAGTTGGTGGCAACCGTCACCGATCACCGCCAGGGACCACTCAATGTGACCAATGCTCCGCTTGATCTGGCAGTGGTCGGGCAAGGATTCCTGCAAGTCTCCAATGGCCAGGACACCTATTTAACCCGCGACGGCCGGTTCACCCTCGATGCCACGGGAACAGTCGTCTCCACCAATGATGGTGCCGCGGTCATGACGGTCGACGGACAACCCATCGTCATTCCGCCGGAAATGAAAAACATCTCGATTGCGGGAGACGGGACGGTCAGTGGCACGAGCTTCGGCGGCACGACTCAGCCGCTGGGGCAAATCGCCGTCGTCGAACCGGATGACTATGCATCACTGAAGAAGGAGGGGGACACCCGGTACACCACAACTGGGTCGGTCCAACCGGCGGTGGCCGCGCAGATCCGGCAAGGAGTACTGGAAGAATCCGCGATGAATCCTGTGGAAGGCATGGTGGAACTGATCCAGACCGCGCGGGCCTTCGAAATGAACATGACCATGATGAAACATCAGGACGAGATGCTCGGCCAGCTCATTCAAAGTGTGCCACGACGCTGAGTGACTTTTGACGACCGTCGACAGGAAGTCTGACGATGCTCTATCGAGCGATGAATTCCGCCGCGTCCGGGATGGACGCCTACATCTTTAATCTCGACGTGATCTCCAACAATCTGGCCAACGCCGGAACGACGGCGTTCAAGCGGTCGCGCACCGACTTCGAGGACTTGTTCTACCAGTATTACAAGCCGCCCGGCACGCAGGATAACCAGGGCAATATCATGCCCGAAGGGATTTTTGCGGGCTCTGGCGTGCGCGTCGGTGCGACACAACCCGACTTCACGCAAGGCAGCCTCCTCGACACGGGCCGGCAACTGGATGTCGCCATTGCCGGAAATGGCTTCTTTCAGGTCACCGAAGGGGGTGACACGTTCTACACTCGGAACGGCCAGTTCACCGTGAATGCCACCGGGTCATTGGTCCTTGCGACCGCCAACCGCGGACTGATTATCGATCCACCGATTACCGTCCCGAATGATGTGCTCGACATCGGCATCTCCGCCGACGGCGTGGTCTCCGCTACACAAGCCGGGTCGACACAATTGCAGCAGTTGGGACAGATCAACATCGCCCGGTTCATCAACCCGGAAGGCCTGCTGCACGTCGGCGACACGTTGTACCAACTGACTGACGCCTCGGGACAACCGCAATTGGGGACACCGGGCACGCTCGGCTTAGGCACGCTCCGCCAGAGTTTTCTCGAAGCCTCAAACACCGAACCGGTGCGTGAGCTGGTCGACCTAATCAAGACCCAGCGCAACGTCGAGTTCAACAGCCAGATTGTGCAAGCCTCCGATCAATTGCTGCAAATGGTCGCGAATCTCCGCCGGTTCTAGACTTGGCCCAGACCATGAAACTGTTCCTTTCCGTCGTGATGGGTTGGCTGCTGGTGTCCTCTTCTGTGGATGCCGGTGTAGTCGAATTGCGAGATCGAGTCACGGTTCCGTCGGGAAGTGTCGTACGGCTGGGTGATGTCGCTGCGATTTATGAAGCCGACGAACGCCGGGCCACAAGCCTGCGGGATCTTCCTCTCGGCCCCGCTCCTGCGGCAGGACGGACACATCCCGTATCGTATGATGAAATCCGCCAGAAACTTCAGGCCCGTGGTGAGAATCTGGCCGCGATCGAGTTCCGCGGACAACGCCAGGTGGTGATCACCGCGGCGGCAAACACACCCGAGGCCGCTCCGAAATCGGCGATCGAAGCGACAACCTTCTCTGCGAAGCGCGCAGCGGCTAGACCGCGTCCTAAATTGACATCGGACGTGGAGCAGCGCCGTGCGGAAACACTCCTTGTTTCCGTTTTGGAACGGTCTTTCAAACCTGCGGAGACCGGAGTCTCTGTCGACTTCGAGTGCGATCTCCACCCCGATGATGCCCAACGACTGATGCGGTGCCGACCGCAAGACCTGCACTTTGTTTCTGCGGCACTTCGGAGCGATGTGGCCACACCCCTCACCGTCTGGTGGCACGATTCCCAGTCCGAGACGCGCCAGGAAGCCACGGTGATGGTGTCGATCCAGCCCCGGCCGCAGCGCTTGGCCGTGCGGCACGACACCCCCAAGGGCTTCCCGCTACGGCCCGATGATTTGATCTGGGTGGACGCCGACAAAGATGATGTCGGGCTGGAACTGCTGGGGGAAGTTGTGGGCAAGGAAACGACACGGAACCTGCGCGCCGGGCAAGCGCTCACATCGAGTGACTTGGCGAGTGTGCCCCTGATGCGCACGAATGACATCGTCAGCGTGGTCGTTCGCCGCCCCGGTATTTCCGTCCGTCGTGAGTTCAAAGCGTTGTCGTCCGGAGCCATGAACGACACGGTGTCGCTGGTCGCCTTGAACGATCCACGTCTGCGGATCCAGGCCGTGGTGACCGGCTATCGTGAGGCCACGGTGATGGACACGACAGGCGATACCGGAAGCACTGCGGGCGTCCGGTTCGAGGAACGCAACGATCGCCCCGCAACCATCAGTCGGAGCGTGCGATGAAGAATCTTCAACGGCAACAATCCCGTACGAATCGGTGGTGGTCGCGAACGGCTTCGACAGCGGCGCTCATGCTCTGGTGGGAAGCCGCGCTGCCGGTGATGGCGCAACCACCGTTGCCTCCTGGGCCACAGTCCAGCCCGATGTTGCCCCCGGGACCGTTCGTTCTGTCGCCGACGCAATCCTATGTCCGCGATCATTCGTTCATTTACATTGATGCTCCGCCGCCGCCGAGTCTCATCAAGGTCCACGACATTCTCACGATTGAAGTGGATGAGAAGGCTGAAGTCATTATCAATTCGCGATTCAACCGCCAGCGGAACGGATCGTACAAACTGGAACTCAAAGACTTTGTGCGAGTGATACCCGGTCCGAAACTCGTCCCGGCGAACACCGACACGCCAACGATCGAAGGCACGCTGTCGAACCGGTTGCAAACCATCGGCCAGGGATCGGACAGCGAGGGGATCACGTACAAGATCGCCGCAACCGTCGTGGATGTGCTGCCGAACGGGACGATTGTCCTCGAAGCCCGGAAGTCAATCCGCACGAACCAGGACGTGTTTGAATATCGTCTCACTGGCCGCGTCGACAAAGGCAAGATCAAACCCGACCGGACCGCGCGAACGGAAGACTTGGCGGAACTGCAGATCGAACGCATTCAGCGCGGCAAGATCTTCGACAGTACCAAAGTGAACTGGGGCACTCGAATTCTCGACACCTTGATGCCGTTCTAACGCTCAGGGCGACAGTGTGCGAATCCACAGAAAGCAAGATCATGGCCAATCCACGAGATTTCACACTGTCTGCCCTCATTACCATTCTGGCAATCTGGACGCCGTTGGTTGCCGAAGCCCGGCCGCGGTTGGAGAACATCTGCACAATCCAAGGCCAGCAGGAAGTCCGGCTGAACGGACTCGGGCTGGTGATGGGTCTACCAGGTACGGGAGACGGTGCCAAGAACATTCCCACAGTGCGTGCCTTGCGTGCTGCACTGACCCGCATGAACCTGCCGGCCATCGAAGCGGAACTGAAAAACGCCGACAGTGTGGCCGTGGTGATGGTTGAAGCCACGATCCCCCGGACTGGGTTGCGGCGTGGTCAAAAAATCGACGCACGTGTCAGCACGGTGATGGGGGCCAAGAGCCTGCGGGGAGGGACGCTGCTGTCCACTCCGCTGACGTCCTCCGCCATGCGAAACGAATTGATGATCGCGCTCGCCGCGGGCCCACTCAACGTCGAAGATATTCAACGCCCGACGACGGCCAAAGTGGTCAACGGCGTCGACCTGCATCAGGATGTGCAGGCGATGTTCCTGTCACAACAACAAGGCCCGATCGTGACACTCCTGATCGATCCGAATCACGCCAGCTTCTGGACCGCATCGGAAGTCGCCCGGGTGGTGAATGGCGAGTTCACGTTTGAATCCAGTGGCAAGCAAATTGCCCGCCCGGTCGGGCCGAATGTCGTCGAACTCACTGTCCCGCCGCAATACCGTGAATCGGCGGTCGACTTTATTGCACAGGTTCTCGACATCGGCATTGATGTTCCGACAACCCAGGCCCGCGTGATTCTGAACAGCCGGACGGGAACGGTGATTGTGACCGGTGAAGTGGAAATCAGCCCGGTCGTGATCGCCCATACGAACTTCAGTGTGGAAGTCGGACAAGACCCGCTCGCTCCCTCTCCGCGGCCGTTCGTGGGCATGGTGGACGGCGGGCAGAGCCGTCAGTCACCGCAGCAGTTGCAGCAACTGGTGAATGCCCTGAATCAACTCCGCGTCCCGGCCTCCGACATCATTTCGATCATCCGGGAACTGCACTCGTCCGGCAAACTGCACGCCGAATTGATTGAGCGATAGCTGTCCTCAATACGGCGTGCCAAGGGCCGGGCTTCGCGCCCCCGAAATACTTTCGTGAGTTTTCCCATGACTTCCCCCATCGCCGCATTGAATGCACCGTCTGCGACACCGTCGGCAAGTTCCGACTTGAAGCCGACGTTCCAGAAGGCCGTCGCGGGGATGCTCTTCGGGCAGATGATGAAGGCCATGCGGTCCACGGTGGGGAAACCGGCGTACATCCACGGCGGACAGGCAGAAGAGATTTTCCAGTCCCAACTCGACCAGACATTTGTCGAACAACTGGCGAAAGACAACGGTGGTGCGTTTGTTGGGGAGCTGTACGAACAGTTTCGTCTCAACCTGAATCTGCCTGCAGAGTCAACGCAGTCTCCGCAATCGATACCATCCGCAATTTCTGTCGAACAGGCACGCTCTGACTCACTCGCCAAGCTCATGGAATCGTCACGACAGGCGCAACCCGCGTCGCAAGGCGCCGGAATCACAACCGGCACATCAGGTCTGACCGCTCTACTCCGAAAATAAGGAGTATGGCGAACGCTCCGCACCCAGGAACCTCTGGCGTGGCAGCCGACGTCGTTCGGCGGGAGCTGGGCTATGAATTCTGCGTGGTTGGATGAACTCACCCGTTTCACGCATGTGCTCGATCAATCGCAACAGGCATTGCTGATCGCACTCCGACAGCGGCGGCAGGCCCTTCCCGAAGCGACCGTCCTGGAACTGGAACGCTTCAACGAAGCCGGCCGGCAATCCGCCCACCGTCTCCAATTGCTGGGTGCCTGGCGACAGCGGCTGATTGCCGACGCGCAACGGGATGGTCACCACGGGAACTCACTCGTCGAGATTCTCGCCACAGAGATCACTCCCGCCACAGAAGCTTTGCGTGGCCGATTGCTGTTGCTGCAACGCCGGTTTGCGGAAGTGCAACGGGAAGCGTGGATTGAGTGGGTCGTGACCCAGCGTTCCAGCGCGTACTACAGCGAAGTCCTGGAACTGATCGCGCATGGCGGCAAATTGTCGCCAGTTTATACCGATCAGCCGCTGTCTCCGTCGCCGTCCACCGGTGGCATCATGCTTGACGCTGCCGCTTGATGAGGTCCGAGTTTTCCCTGCTGGTCCAACGGTCAATCCAAGGATGATGCAAAATGTCACTGAACGGAGCCCTGGCGATCGCCTCTCGATCGTTAGAGGTGTTTGCCCTCGGCATTCAAGTCGCCGGGCAAAACATCTCGAACGCATCGACGCCGGGGTACGTCCGCGAACAACTCCTGACCGAGACGTCGTCACCGTACCGCAAGGGGGGCGTGCTGGTTGGGTCCGGCGTCAACGCCAGCGGCGTCCGGCAACAGATCGACACGTATCTCGAATCCCGCATCTACGGAGCCAATACCGACTTCTCCGCGGCCAGCATCCGGAGCGATGCCTTTCAGCAGTTGCAGACCGCGTTGCAGGAACTGGGCGATCAGGACCTGTCCACCAGTCTGAATAACTTCGTCGCAGCGGTAAACGCGACGGCCAATCAACCTGATGATCCGGCGTTACGGTCGGCGGTGATTCAGCAGGGACAGCAGTTCGTGTCCGATGTTCAGGGCATCCGCGGCCGACTGGACGTCATCCGGGACACCTACTCCGATAAAATGTCCTCCCTTGTCAGCGAGGCGAATTCGTTACTGGGCACGATCAACAACCTCAATGGCCAGATTTCGCAACTGGAAGCCAACGGACTCAATCGCAACGATGCCGGCGGCCTGCGTGTGCAACGGTTGAATGCCCTCAACCGATTGTCGGAGATCATCCCGATTCGGGTGCAGGAATTTCCCTCGGGATCGGTGGATGTCCACACCGGGTCCGATTACTTGCTGCTCGCCGGGCACATGCAGACCCTGCAGACGGTCTTGCGGCCCGATTCCGGTGGAGTGGCGGAAGTCAATGTGGAATTGTCCGCGACCCATGCCACACTCTCGTCTGCCGGGGGAGAACTCGGAGGCTTAATTCAGGGTCGGGATACCATTCTGACGGGCTTCATTGGGCAGCTCGACAACTTCGTGGCCGGGGTCGTTGACCAGTTCAATCGCATCCACAGCAACGGCGAAGGTCTCGTCGGCTTTTCGGATGTCACCAGCACGAACTTTGTCAGTAGCTCCACGGTCGCACTCGATCAAGCGGGGCTGGCCTTCACGCCAACCAATGGCCGCTTTGAACTGAAAGTCCGCAATCTGCAAACCGGCGAGACGGTGGTGACCAACGTCCCCATCAGCCTGGGAAACGGCAGCGACACCTCACTGGAAGACTTGCGGACCGCACTCGATGCCATCGCCCACGTCAACGCCACGATCACCACGGAAGGCAAACTCCGGATCACCGCCGAATCCGGCTCCGAAATCCGCTTTGCCAACGACAACAGTGGCGTCCTGGCCGCACTGGGGATCAACACGTTCTTTACGGGCAGCACATCGGGCGATGTGGGAGTCAACAGTCGCATCACCCAGGATCAGCGATTGCTGGCCAGTGGTCGCGGCGGTGGACCGGCTGACAACGCCAATCTGCTGGAACTCTCGCAGTTCATCGATCAGCCACTCGCGCGCTTTCAGGGTCTCAGCATCGACAAGTTCTACACGCAGTTGATTGGGACAACAGCCCAGTCCGCGGCGGCGGAAAAGTCGCTGGCCACCGGATCGGAGAATTTCCGCGACTCCTTGAAGACGCAGCGCGAGCAGATTTCCGGTGTCAGCCTCGACGACGAAGCGATCGCGGTGATGAACCTGCAGCGGAACTACCAGGCCGCTGCGAAAATCGTGGCCACCATCGACCAACTGTTGAACGTGCTGCTGGAAATGTAGTTACGGCTTTCCCCGGAGTCGTGTGGGTGAATTCGACCTGCTGATTGTTCTTCAGAGCCTTGAACCATGTCCATCCCTTCACTCCTGCCGGGACGCGTGCCGTTGTCGTTAACGACTTCACGGCTGGCGAAGTCCATTCAGCAGGCTCAGTTCGAAATCCAGCGGTTGCAGGACCAGTTGAGTTCCGGCAAGAAGTTCGTGTTGCCCTCGGAATCACCGGCGGCGGCCACACAAACCCTGGCGCTGCAAAAACTCGATGAACGCCGCAATGCCTTTCAAAGCAACATTCAAACCGTTCAGGGGGCGTTAACCTCGACCGATCAGGCGATGGCGGCGTTTGGCGATACACTCAACACGGCGCGCGGCTTGTTGCAGGCCGGGCTGGGCGATCAGACGACCACCGACGAACGCGCTGGGATGGCCGAGCAGGCAGCGTCGTTGATTCAATCCGCATTGATTTCTGCGAACACCTCGTACAACGGGCGATATATTTTCGCCGGTTCTCAAACCGATCGACCTCCGTTTGAAATGCAGTCGAATGGCATGATCCGTTACCAGGGGGATGAACGGACCATCGATACCTTTGCTGACTTCGGCTTCCGTGTGGCGGGGTCGGCAACCGGTGGACAAGATCTTCTGGCCCTCAGCCAGGCCCCCACCGTCGACCTCAATCCCGCGCTGACTTTGGCCACCCGGCTGGATCAACTCAACGGCGGCACGGGTACACAGCCGCAGTCCATTCGCGTCATCCTGGAGGACTTGCCAACCACCATTCAGAAGACGGTTGATCTGTCTGGTGCACAGACAATTCAAGACGTCAAAGCCAAACTGGAAGCGGCTTTCGCCACGGAAGCCCTCACCCTCACCGTCGAAATTGATCCGACCACCAGCAGCGGACTGCGACTGACTCCGTCCGCTGGAACCGTCGAAGTGCGTGATGTCGATAATGGTCGCACAGCGGTCGAACTGGGAATTCGCTCCACCCCGGTCGCGGTCATCAACGGTGGCGACGTCAACCCATCCATCACGCTGTTGACCTCCATTTCAGATTTGAATGGTGGCACCGGAATTGGCGCGACAACGGGAACCGGACTGCGGCTCGAGCACGCCGGGGAAGTGCGGATCGTTGACCTGGATGGTGCTGCGACTGTTCAAGACGTCCTGAATCGGATTCGCGCCGCAGACCCGGATGTGTACGCAGAGATTTCTCCGGACGGATCCGGACTGCGGGTGGCCAGCCGGCTGAGCGGGACCACGTTCTCGATCGGCGAAAACGGCGGCACCAACGCGGTGGGACTCGGATTGCGCACGTTCACGGGCAGCACCACGCTGAATGAGTTGAATTTTGGCGCGGGCGTGCCGGATCTCGCCGGTACCACGCTCAACGTCACTCGTCGTGATGGAACAACGGCCCAAATCAGCCTGAGCGGTGCCAAGTCGATTCAGGACGTGCTGAACAAATTGAACACCGTCGACCCGGGCCATCTCGTCGCCACTTTGAATGCCACGGGGAACGGAATTTCACTGACCGATGATTCCGGAACCGGAGCACTGACGATCGCAGAAAACTCCACGAGTGTTGCCCTGGGCCTGAACGGGACAGAAAACACGGGGGCCACGGGGGTTCTCTCGGGGAAGGACGTCAATCCACAACAGCCGCAGGGGCTGATGACACTGCTGGTGACATTGCAAAGGGCGCTCAAAGACAACGATCAGGCGACGTTGAACCGGATCTCCGGAAAGCTCGATACGGAAATCAAGCGTGTGGCCGTAGTGCGCGCAAATGTCGGAACCCGTCAAAAGCTGATGGCCGACGTCAGCGACCAGCTCGATGACGCACAAATCAACCTGAAACAATCGCTCTCAGAACTCTTTGACACCGATTTTTCGACGACGGTGACGCAATTTCTCCAGCAGCAACAGGCCCTGCAAGGGGCGATGCAGGTTTCATCCGAGGCACTGAAACTGAGCATCCTGCAATACATCTAGAACCGTATCTCATTTTACAGACACAGCTTGCGACTCCACATCTGTCGCGGCCCGGTAAGCGGCTTGGTATGGATCGCGGCCGGCGTGCAGAACTTTTCGCCTGCGGTTGAACCCACTGCGGGGGATCGTTATTCTACCCTGTTCCCACCCATGGCGTGTTTTGCCGCCGGACCGGGGAAAGAATTGCTGAAATCTTCGAGCCGCAGGGGATTCGTACCCGGAAGCGGCATCGCAGTTTGTGAATGAGGTGCGGTTGTGACTGTCGGACAGAGAACCACGTTTCTGAAAGCCGCGGACTTCTTGGGCGAACGTAAGCCTGGATGGTTCATCGTCGACGGCGATGGTCAAACGGTCGGCCGGCTCGCGACACAGATCGCGACCGTGCTGATGGGCAAACATCGACCCGATTACACCCCGCATGTCAACGGCGGCGACTTTGTCATCGTCGTGAATGCCGACAAAGTGCGGTTCATCGGTGGGGATATGGTGCACCCGCGCCACAAATACCACAGCACCAAGATGAACACCAAAGAATACGAGTGGTACACCGGGTTCAATAGCGGACAGAAGCAGATCACCGCGATCAACCTCTGGGACCGCAAACCGACGGAAATCCTGCGGCTTGCCGTGAAGCGCATGCTTCCCAAGAACGCTCTCGCCCGGCACATGCTGGACCGGCTGAAGCTCTTCGTCGGGGATACGCACCCCCACCAGGCGCAGCAACCGCAGCCTTGGCCCGAGCATCTGGCTCCGAAATAATCAGGTACCCGTTTTGCCTGCCGCGGCGATGTCATCGCGCGGGGCCAACGCTGGTGCTAGTTTGAAATTCACTCGTGACCGACGAGAAGTGTGATGAGCGATTTGAATCTGAACGCCGACCCGAATCCTGCTGCTGAAGCCCCTTCACTGGTCTTTTCCGGCCCGGACGATGCGTCCCCTGCCGCCCCGGTGATTGAACCGGCGGCTGTGGTGATTCGCGGGAAACTGGACCGGTTTGGAACCGCCTGGGGTACCGGCCGCCGGAAGACCTCCGTGGCTCGCGTCCGGGTGATGGCCGGCAACGGCAAGTTCCAGATCAATGGCCGGCCCCATTCCGAATACTTCTGCGTCGAACGCGATCGGATGGTGATCGAACAGCCGTTGCGCGCCGCGGAAAAGCACGGTGCCGTTGACGTCCATGTCACCGTCGAAGGGGGCGGTACAACGGGACAAGCCGGTGCGATCGTCCTCGGGTTGGCACGGGCTCTGGAGGCGTTGAATCCGTCGTTGCACGCCATGCTCGGCGAGAACGGCTTCCTCACCCGCGACAGCCGCATGGTGGAACGCAAGAAGTACGGGTACAAGAAAGCTCGCCGCAGCTTCCAGTTCTCGAAGCGCTGATCGATCCGTCTTACGGCTCTTGGCCGGAAACGATTTTCCCATCACCCTGTTGAACTGCTTCAACAGGGTGATTTTGTTTTCCGCGTCACAGAGCCACTGGTCAAGCTGTCGACCAAGACCGATACTGTGAAAACAGTGGCTCCACACACCGCCTGTCCTGCCTGTTGACCGACCCCGCCCCAGAGTCGTCCGATCATGCCTCAAGCCGGCATCTATCACGACCTGATCCAACCCGATGTGCGGCTGATGCTCGCCGAGGGGGATGCCGCCGGGCTGCGCGAATTCTGCGAAGCACTCTATCCCGTTGTCGTCGCAGAAATCCTCGATGGCTTGTCTCCCGAAGAAGCCTGGCAGGTGATCAATGGCTGCTCGATTCCACGACAAGCCGAGATCTTTGAGTTCATCGAACCACATCAGCAAATGGAACTGGTGCAGACCGTTGACCGTAAGCATCTCTCGCAATTGATCGAAGTGATGTCTTCAGACGACCGTGTGGACCTTCTCGAACACATGGATGAGGAGCAAGTCGAGCAACTGCTGCCGCTGGTCGCCCAGGCCGAGCGCGAGGACATCCGACGATTGTTGTCCTACGACGACGATTCCTGCGGTTCGATCATGACGACCGAATATGCTTCGCTACCGGAGCATCTCCTGGTCCGCGATGCGCTGGATCGACTGCGGCAACAGGCCCCGGATCGCGAAACGATCTACTACATCTATATCTGCGATGAAGCCCGCCACCTGCATGGCGTGATTACACTGCGGCAATTGATCCTGGCTCGTCCGACGACTTCGCTCGATGCGGTGATGCGGCGGGACGTCGTCGCGGTCCGTGTCGATGACCCGACGGAGAACGCG
Organism: Planctomycetaceae bacterium; assembly: GCA_041753475.1. Classification (GTDB taxonomy): domain Bacteria; phylum Planctomycetota; class Planctomycetia; order Planctomycetales; family Planctomycetaceae; genus DSVQ01. The sequence continues at coordinate 90,703 of JBGSUN010000029.1, forward strand.
GCCCGGGAACTTGCGCGCTTCGACTTGCTGGCTTTGCCGGTCGTGGACGATGAACATCGCCTGGTCGGGATCATCACTCACGATGATGTGCTCGACTTGGTCCAGGAAGCCGCCGAAGAAGACGCATACCGTCAGTCGGCGATGGAACCCCTGGAGAACAGCTATTTTTCGACGCCCATTCTCACCATCGCCCACAAACGCGGCGTGTGGCTGCTGGCGCTGTCGGTGATGTCACTCGTCACCGCCGCCGTGGCACGCTACTTCGCGGCGGTGGGTGATCGGCACGGCTGGATGGAATGCTTTTACCCGCTGGTTCTCGCCAGCGGCGGCAACACTGGGTCACAATCAGCCACGCTCATCATCCGGGCGATGGGATTATCGACCCTCACACGAAAGGAACAACAACAGGCGATGTGGCGGGAACTGTATACCGGTATGATTCTCGGTTCCTTCCTCGGCTTGTTCATCTTCATCGCCGTGCAACCGTTGTTCGGTCACTCGCCACTGGAAGCCAGCGTGGTGGGCGCGACCATTGCCGTCGTCGTGACCATGGGGGCCGTCACGGGTTCCTGCCTGCCGTTGCTCTTCGACCGCATGGGCATGGACCCCGCCGTGATGAGCAACCCGCTGATTGCCTCGCTGAGCGACATGTTTGCGACGGCGATCTACTTCACCGTCGCCATTGTCCTGCTCGAACGGTTTTTCTTCTAACCGAGCCGGAATCGTCAGCGACGGAATTTCTACCACGATCCGGCAAGACCGTCGCTCACGCTTCCGGCTCGGATCAATGCATGGAGAGAGTTCACGCCGTGAGCGCCATCTCCTCTGCGGCGGGGAGTTGTACGGTGAACGTACTTCCCTGGCCGAGATCGCTGCTGACTTTCACCGACCCGCCGAACATCTGACACAGATGTTTGACGATAGCCAGTCCGAGACCGGTCCCCCCCATTTCGCGGGAACGGGCACGGTCAATCCGGAAGAACCGTTCAAAGATCCGGGCCTGATGCTCCTTGGCGATGCCGACGCCGGTGTCTTCGACATCCAGCACGATCATGTTCTGATCCAGTCGCCACCGGACCGACACCCGTCCACGGGCCGGAGTGTAATTGAGCGCGTTGTCGAGCAGGTTATCGATCACCGTCCTCAAGCCATCATCGTCCGCCATCCCCATCAGCCGATCTGTGGGTCCGTCCCCGATGAGTTGAATCTGCTTGGTCGCCGCAACCGCCTGATGGGCATCGAGACTGGCACGCACCACTCGCGCTACGTCGATGGGCAAGACATCGTAACTCTGCTCGTTCGATTCCATCCGGGCCAGCGCGATCAAGTCCAGAATCAGCGTGTGCAACCGATCAGCCTGCTCGGCAATACAGCCGACGAACTGTCGATTGCGACCGACGTCTTCCAGGCCCCCTTCCAGCAGGGTGTCCGCATACGCCGCGATGGAACTCAGCGGCGTCTTCAGTTCATGCGAAACATTCTGCACAAATTCACGGCGCAGATTCTCGAGGCGGCGGAGTTCGGTGATATCGTGCATCACCAGCACGGCCCCGGAACACGGTTCGCCGGAGAATCGGGCCGCAGTCACCGCCAGCGTGCATTGCGTCCGCGCGACTTCAATCTCCACGCGCTCGCTGGGTTGGCCCGCCAGGACTTCATTGACGAGCGTCAGCAGTTGCGGCTGCCGGACGACTTCCCACAACGGGCGTCCGACGGTGTTATTCGGCCGCAGATCGAGCAATTGGACCGCGGCCCGGTTGGCGAGCAGTATCTGTTGTTCGCCGTCGATCGCCATCACACCTTCGACCATCGCGCTGAGCACTGCTTCCAGACGGTGATGGCTTTCCGCCGATTGCTGCCGCTGCTCCTGCAAATCATGGATCCGATTCGTGAGTTGTTGCCCCATCGAATTGAAGGCCCGTGTCAAAGTACCTATTTCATTTCCGTTTCGAACCGGAACTTCGGAAGGGAAGTCGCCGGACGCCATGTGTTCTGCGGCCCGCGTCAATGTTTCGAGAGGTTCAATGATGCGGCCGACGAAAACATAGGTGATCGCCAGCGAAAGGAGCGCAGCACTGGCCACGACCAGCCAGATACGGACCGTCGCCGCCGAGAGTTCGCGCTGCAATTGCGTGATGGGAAATGCGGCGCGAATTTCCACGGCCGGACGTGCTGCGTCGGGAAGCGAGTTACGAAAAGTCAGCCACTCGTGTCCGTTCGGACCGCGCACACGCTCCATCGATTCCTGATGGACTTCTTCGGTCGGTGAGACCGGTGCCACAAAGCTCGGAAGGACTCGATCAAGTTCGACACCCGGACTCGACCACAAGGATTTTCCGGAGACATCGGTGATGATGAGCCGCGTCACCTTGTTCTGGGTCACAGTGTCGAGAAGTGCTTTCTGTCGTGGAGACAGCACCGACAATGAGCGCTCGAGTGCGGGGTCGGCTGCAAGGAGATCAGCGACCATCTGGGTATCTTCGCGCAGGCGTTGCTCGACCTGCTGCGTGGCGATGGCATAGTACCGCTGCGACAACAGCAGAAAGAACGCCAGCGCAATGCCCGCGGTCAGTCCGATGTAGACCAGAAACACGCGCCAAAACAACTGCGAAGACAACATCCAGGACACCTCGACTGCGAAACGGCCGCCGTCACGCAGACCCCGCCTCCGGTCCCCTCTCCCCCGTCCGCGGGGGAGAGGGCCGGGTGAGGGGGCGTGCTGAAGCGTTCGCCCCCTCATCCGGCCTATCGGCCACCTTCTCCCCCGCGGACGGGGGAGAAGGAACTGCGTCCGC
>JBGSUN010000030.1:0-40547 GCA_041753475.1 Planctomycetaceae bacterium
GCTTCATTTTCGGGTTTTCAGTCGAGGGAATAGCGAGTAGGGAGTAGCGAATAGGTTGAAACCAGCACACGACTTCTGGCTATTCGCTATTCCCTACTCGCTGTTCCCTCAACCCGTACTTTTTGCGGTGACAATGCACTAGGCCACGGAAAGCATCTCGTCAGCCGGTTCGTAACGAATTTTCCGGGTGCGCAAACGCGTCGCATCACGGAAACTCAATCGGTGGCGGGGATCACACAGTTTGGACGTGACTTTCGCCGATGGATTGATAAGCTCTCACGCATTCGACGGTCTCCGTGACGAGTTCCCGCCGCCCGACATTCCCGCCGCAAGAAGGTGACACACCATGACACGCATTCTCACCATGAGCCTTTTCGTTGCTGCCTTGGCCACACCCGCCTTCGCCGGTCGCCCGATCTGCCAGCCGTGTGTTCCCCAGACGAACTGCTGCTATCGCTTTCCGTTGACGTATCCGGAAGCGCTCAAGCGCGCGGAGGACGCCACCCGTGCCGAGGCGGAAATCGTGGCATTGAAGAGCGAAATGGAAAAGATGAAGGCGGAGCTTGTCGCTGCCAAAGGTGAGCGCGATGCCGCCCTGGCCCAGGCGAAAATGGCCGACGAAAAGGCTGCCAAGAGTGATGCAGTCGCCAAGGAAATGACCGTGGCTGCGACCAGCGCCAACGAGAAAGCCGCCGCCGCCGACAAAGCCGCGGTGGAAGCGAAAGCCGCTGCGAAGAAGTCCGATGAAGCGGCGGCCGCCGCCGTCGAAGCCAGCAAGAAAGCTGAGGATGCCGCCAAGGTGGCGCAAAAAGAAGCGACCGAAGCCAAGTCCGCACTCGAAAAATCGCAGGCCGAAGTCGCAGCGCTGAAAACCTCAACGACCGAACTCACCAAGGCTGCCGAGGCTCTGAAGAAGGAACTGGACGAAGCGAACAAGAAACTCGATGCCGCGAAGAAAGAAGATGCCCCGAAGGTTGAAGACGCTGGCAAGGAAGAAGAGAAGAAGCCCGAATAACCACGGCTGAATCGTTCACGCGCAAGTCAAGGTTTCTCGCCGGAGGGACCTAAGTCATCGTCCGGGAACTTCGGCGTGTAGAACTCACTGAGGTCGAGCTTCCCCTGCGCTTCGCTTTCCGCCAGTTGGACCCGTTTCTCCAGCCGCTGTAACCGGATTTCCAGTTGCGGCGGCAATTTCAGTTGGGAACTCTCCGGCCGCGCGCGAGGCACGCCGGGGTAACCCAACTGGCGCTGCAGGGCCGCGAAGAGATAGAGCGGGTCTTTGCCGCGGTTCGCTTTGGCGATGCGGCCCTCCGAACGACCAAAGAGCACCGGGGCCGGGGGAACGTAATCCGTTTGCCCGGCCCGGCGTTTTTCTTCGAGGTACCATTCCGACCGGGCATAGATCAGATCGGCGAACTCGCGCTCCCCCAGCCGTTGCCGGATCTTGCGGACCCATTCCCGCCACAACGTGTCATACAGCGGATCGGTCGCCATCGCTTCCAGGCCACGGTCGTAACCGAGCCGATTGCGGGCCAGGCATTCGAACTGATACACGAACAATCCGGCGGGCGATGGCGTCTCGCTCCGGTACTTCGCTTCCCGTTCGAGGATGTGCAACGCCGTCCGTTGATCGAACTTGGTCCGGTCCTCTTCCGACTTGTGCATCACGAACGTCTGAAACGGCGCGAAATAGTGCGGCAGATGGACCATGCCGTCACTCAACCGGCCTTGATGCATCAGTTCCCCGCGCATGACATCGATTGCCATCGGCAGCTTCGTCGTCGCCAGCACCTCTTCCCGCAGGCTTTCCAGAATCTCCTGCGCGGGCAGATTTTCATCCAGCCGCTCGCCAAACGTGCGGAAAAAATACGCCTGCTCGATGTACTCTTCCCGATCGAGCACCGGCATGTTTTCGGGTCTCCGGCAGGGGCTAGGCAACTTCAAACTCATGTCCCCTCTCCCCCGTCCGCGGGGGAGAGGGTTAGGGTGAGGGGGCGTGTTGAAGCGCTCACCCCCTCATCCGGCCTTCGGCCACCTTCTCCCCCGCAGACGGGGGAGAAGGGACCAACGTGTTTGCTGTGATTTCACGAATCAGTAGTTCGTTCGCGTTGATCCAGATACGCCTGCAAAATAATCTGTGCGGCAAGTCCATCTACCCGGCTTTTATCGCGGCCGGGGCTTTCTCCGAGCATCGCCAGTTTGGCTTCCGCGGCGTACGACGTCAGCCGTTCATCCCAATACAGGACGGGGCGTCCCAGGGCTTGTTCCAACCAGCGACCAAACGTCCGGACCACGGCCGATTGCGGGCTTTCGTCACCGCTTTTGAAGAGCGGCAGGCCGATCACCCAACCGACGATGGCATAATCATCTCGGAACCGCTTCAGATGCGCTTCGTCATGCACGCGCGATTTGGAATCGAGCGTCAGCACCGGCATCGCCATCGTCTGATCGGCGTTCGACACCGCCAATCCGATCCGCTTCCGTCCGTGATCCACCCCGGCGAGCGCGCCCCGCCGCGGAAACGGCTTTGGTTCGGTCGCAATTGTGGCCTTGTTGTCTTCCATCCTTGCTACGATAGCGGATCGGCGCAGCCTTTTGGAGGCGCGGTCACGCGAAGCCAGCACCCCGGCTGCTCAGAAGCAGCCGGGGTGCTTCGCGCATCGACGGGCGCTTGACGTCTCTGGGCAGCGGCGCTTAGGGTGGCGGATGCAATCGTGGGGAACTCATTCCACAGGTGGTCGACGAACAATGCTGGCGAAGCGGATTATTCCTTGCCTGGATGTGCATGCCGGGCGGGTGGTGAAGGGCGTGAACTTCCTGCAATTGCGGGATGCGGGGGACCCCGTCGAGATTGCGACCCGGTATGAAGAACAGGGGGCCGACGAACTCGTCTTCCTCGATATCACCGCCAGTCACGAACAGCGCGGGATCATTCTGGATGTCGTCCGCCGGACATCGGAAGTCGTTTTCATGCCCCTCACCGTCGGCGGAGGCATTCGCACGCTCGATGACATCCGGCAACTGCTGAATGCGGGATGCGACAAAGTTTCGATCAATTCGACGGCGGTCACGAATCCAAATCTGATCCGCGAAGCCGCGTTGAAATTCGGCAGCCAGTGCATCGTCGTCAATATCGACCCGAAGCGCGTGCAGAAAGACGGCCGTGAGTTCTGGGAAGTCCACGTCAACGGCGGCCGCGTTCCCACAGGCTTGGAAGCCGTGGCATGGGCGAAGGAAGTCGAACGGTTGGGGGCAGGCGAGATCGTGCTGACGTCAATGGACGCCGACGGGACGCAGAACGGCTACGACTTGCCGATCACCCGTGCGGTCGCCGACGCCGTGAATATCCCCGTGGTGGCCAGCGGCGGGGCGGGACATCCGCAGCATCTTTATGAAGTTTTAACCGAAGGCCACGCCCACGCGGCGCTCGCCGCCAGCATCTTTCACTACGGGACGCACCCCATCGGTGAGACGAAGCAATTCCTCGCCGAGCGCGGCGTGCCGATGCGGTTTAACACGTTGACGCCGGTGTGAACTTCCCAGGGAAGGCATTCCCTGGGCTTCATCGGTGGAGATGTTTTCCTCCGATCGTTACGATCACCGCCGCGGCACGGTTACGAATTTTCGTCATCCAATCTGCGGGGCAGTTTCATGGCGTTGCTCGATCTGACGACCTTTCTCATCAAAGAACACGCGGGGATCTTCAAACTCTGCGACAAGTACGACATTTACGACCCGGAGACGAACGAAAAGGTCGGCGTCGCAGAAGAAAAGCCGGGCGGATTGGTGACGTTTCTCCGGTTGCTCGTCAACAAGCAGTTGATGCCCACCAAGATCATCGTCACCGAAGGGGAGTCCGATGACGTGGCCTTCACGATCCGCCGGGGTGTCGGCTTCTTCCGAACGAAAGTGACCGTCAACAATGCGGACGGGGAACAGTTGGGCTACTTCAAGAGCAAGATTCTGTCGCTCGGCGGTGGCTTCCTGCTTTTCGACAACAACGACAAACAGGTCGGCGAAGTGAAGGGAGACTGGAAAGGCTGGAACTTCAAGCTCCTGAGCGCCTCGGGAAAAGAGTGGGGCACGGTGGCGAAAAAATGGGCCGGGTTAGCGAAGGAACTCTTTACCTCGGCGGATAACTACGTCGTGTCACTCGCACCGGAAGTGAGTGACAACGCCGGTCTGGTGACGCTACTGCTCGCCGCCGGTTTGGCAATTGATACCGTGTTCAAAGAGAAGCCGTAACGGAGGCGACAAACGGGAGGGCGAAGCTCCCGCTGAGCCGCGAATTGTCCCAACGCGTTGAAACGCGCGCGGCTCGGCGGGAGCCTCGCCCTCCCACATTGTGCGACGCCCCTTGCAAGAGACGCTTCCATGGCCGCATCGCATGCACCCGTTGCCGAACCCGATCCCGCCGGTGTGCTCGAACTCCTTGCGGCGTTCCGACGATCAAAGGTCATGTTCGCGGCCTTGAAACTCGGCGTGTTCGATCTGCTCACGACCGGTTCACAACGCGGACATGAAATCGCCACGGATTTGGCAACTCATCCCGAAGCGACGCGGCGGTTGCTCGATGCGTGTGTCGGGCTTGGTTTGCTCCGATGGGATGGCGAACGGTATCACAACACGCCCGCGGCGACGGCGTATCTCACGAAAAAGAGTCCCCAGCGACTCACGGGGTACCTGAATTTCTCGAATGACGTGATGTGGGGGTTGTGGGCGCATCTCGACGACGCTGTGCGGGAAGGGACGCATCGCTGGAAGCAGGTTTACGGCTGGGACGCCCCGATCTTCTCACACTTCTTCCAGACACCGGAGCGGAAGCGCGAGTTCCTGATGGGAATGCACGGCTTCGGGGTGATCAGTTCGCCGCATGTGGTCAGTGCGGTGAATCTGTCAGCGTTCGGCCATCTCGTCGACCTCGGCGGCGCGACCGGTCATCTGGCGGTTGCGGCTTGCCGATTGTATCCCCACATCCGGGCGACGGTGTTCGATCTCCCGGATGCCGTGCCGCTCGCCGAAGAAATGATCGCCACGACGGAGGTCGCTGACCGGGTGCGTGTCACCGGGGGTGACTTCTTCACCGACCCGTTGCCGCCCGCCGATCTCTACGCGCTCGGCCGCATTCTGCACGATTGGGACGAACCGAAAATCCACCAGTTGCTGCAACGCATCCACGAGGCCTTGCCCCCCGGCGGCGGCGTGTTGATCGCCGAAAAACTCCTGCGCGACGACAAGACCGGCCCGTCCTGGGCGCAGATGCAGGACCTCAACATGCTCACCTGCACCGAAGGCCGCGAACGAACGCTGACTGAGTACGCCGCGCTCTTGGAACGGCACGGATTCACAGAGGTGCAAGGCGTGGTGACGGAATCGCCGTTGGATGCGGTGCTGGCGATCAAGGCGGCCGTGTAAGGTCAGCGCGGGGAACGCAGTGCAAAGTGACCAATGCAAAGTGAAAAGTGCAAAATGAGGGGAAGTTGAACCACTCATGCTTGCCGCTTCGCGGAAGGACGACGGGCACTTCAAGCCCTTGTTATTCTCACCGCGGCTTCCGGTAAATGATGAGATCAGCGCTCATGGTTTCGACGAATCCGACGTTGCACTTCGTCCCAAGACAACCCGGATGCCGGGTTCGCTTTGAGATTGGCCGCGCGCCGCTCCATTTCGGCCAGTTGCCAATCAGGAATCGGCACATCGGCAGGATTGGCAGCCAGATCGTCCCACAGGTCTTCCACGAGCTGCAGCTTTTCCGCGGGACTCAAGTCGAATACGGAGAGGGGACTCACGGTCATAACTCCTGTGGATTTGGGGGACTCTTCAATCGTCTTTTGCGGTGAGAGGTCTGTCAATCACGGATTGACAGAGAATTGCTTGCACCGAACACAATGAAAGAATTGATAGAGGTGAGCAAAATCGGCACGCCGTTCCTTCCGCTAAGCGGGAGACGATCCCGTCTCTTCCATTTTGCACTTTGCATTTTTCACTTCTCACTTTGCACTGCTGGCCCAACTCTCCCAGTCCGCGCATTTTCGCGCCCGAAACGCCTCTTGCCCTGTTCGCCGGTCTTCGCCTACATTGCGGGTTCGCGCGAGGGGAAGGGAGTCGTCAGCGCAGAAGTCGCCGTTATGTTCCGCTGGCTGTATCGTTGTGGAAAAGGTTGCATCGGGGCCGTCGTCGGCCTCGCGGCCCTGATTGCCATCGCGGAAGTTGGTCTGCGGATCGCGGCCATCATGACACCCCTTCCACCGGCTCACAGCGCGGCACCGACGCCAGCTGCAGTTCCCTCATTTGTCACCGGCTGGGAACTTCGGCCTCTGCATCGCACCACGGTTCATCCAGACAAAGGCGAACCGTTCGTCTTTCGAACCAATCGCTGGGGCATGCGCGGCGGCGACATTGCCGTCCCGAAATCTGCCGGCGTCTTTCGCATCGTCTGTTTGGGAGACGCAAACCTCATCGCGCCGGATTGCCCGGAACCGAACACATTCTGCGTTCAGTTACAGGCGGCGTTGCAGAGCGGAACCAACTATCCGATCGAAATCGTGAATGCCGGGTTGCCGCTGGGGGGGCCGAGTCTCGCGCTGATTCACACCGAACGGACGGTTGCCGCATTGCAACCCGATGCGGTTCTGGTGATGCTCAATGCCCAGGACATCGTTCAAGAGGTGGCCCTGCGGAAATGGATGACGCGCGATCGTCAGGGGCAACCCGTCAGTTGTGCCCCGCCGGAAAGTCCGCTGCCGAAGTCGCCGAATATGGTGGCCCGGCTGCGCAGTGAGTTCCGGTTGATCGACTACGGCTGGCAACGGTTGTGCGACGAAATGGCGGCGGATCGGGTCGAAAGCAACGCCAAAACTCGCCGTGAAACGGAACTCCCGCGCGACCAGATCGCCCGTGCTCTCGAACCGCTGCGGGAACTTCACCAGCGCTGTGAAGCCCGGCATGCGCGGATGTTGATCGTTGCCACACCAAGCCGTGCGTCGACCATAAGTCACAACGAGGAAACGTCGGCAGCGTTGTCGGACAAGGCGTTCTTCTCGGCCGTCGGGGAAGTTTTGAAACAAACCGGGATTACGGGGATCGACGCCACCGCCGCGTTTGACAAGGCCACGCCCGCGGAAGAAATCGGGTGGTCGGACGATGAGCACCGCGCCATCGCCAGCCTCGTGGCTCAAGGAATCCGTGAGCGTCTGCCCGGTCCGTGGTCGAGTCCATATTTCCAGCCGGGGCCGGTCACGCCCGCCAGCCACCGGATCCCGAGCAACGGTTCGCCGTGATGAAGGCCCCGTGATTGTGTGCCACGGCCGTGTCGGCCGTGTGTCGGAGCAGAACGCCTTGCCAATCTGCACGGCCGAGACGGCCGTGGCACACGAGACTGAAATCGCCCGGTTACAGCGGGTTGCGATTCCGGACACCCGCTTGAGAATCCGCAGGGCAGTGCGATATAGTCGCCATCTCCGCGGGGAAGAGACGCTCTCTGTTGGCTCCTGAAAAAGCCTGCCTGCGGCTATTCCAGTCACCGTTCGATGAGATTCGCCATATGGCTCGACTGTTGCTGCCGTCTTTCGACCGCTTCGCTGTTGCCGTCGTCGTGCTGGGGTTGACCCTCATTGGGGCGGGTTGCGACGGTGCCAAGACGAACACCTCCGAGATTGTTATCGGACACTACGGTTCGATGACGGGTTCGGAGGCGACCTTCGGCGAATCGACCGACAATGGCATCAAGCTCGCGATCGAGGAAATCAACGCCGCGGGGGGCATCAACGGCAAGAAAATTCGCCTGATCACTTACGACGACAAAGGGGATGCTCGGGAAGCCGGAACGGCGGTGACACGACTGGTGACGAAAGACCGCGTGGTTGCCGTGCTGGGGGAAGTCGCCTCGGGGCTGTCGCTTGCCGCGGCTCCGGTCTGCCAGGAGAACGGCGTGCCGATGATCTCGCCCTCATCGACTAATCCGAAGGTCACTAAAATCGGCGACATGATCTTCCGCGTCTGCTTTATCGACCCGTTCCAAGGTTCCGTCTGTGCGAAGTTCGCGCGGGAATCGGACAGGTTGAAGGCGTCCAAAGCCGCGATTCTCACCGACCAGGCGTCGCCCTATTCGGTCGGCTTACAGGAAGAGTTCGAGAAGGCCTTCGTGGCTCTTGGCGGGACGGTGGTCTCAAAGCAAACCTATCAAGCCGGCGATCAGGATTTTTCCGCTCAATTAACGGCGATCCGCGGCAGCGAACCCGAGGTGATCTTTGTCCCCGGTTACTACACCGACGTGGGTAACATCGCCCTGCAAGCCAAGAAGCTCGGCGTGAACACACCGCTGTTGGGAGGCGATGGCTGGGATTCCTCAAAGCTCGGCGAGATCGGTGGCAAAGCGCTGGACGGCTGCTTCTACTCGAACCATTACTCGCACCAGGACCCGAGTGACCGCGTGCAGGAGTTCATCAAGAAGTATTCGGCCAAGCACAAGCAGACGCCGGACGGGTTGGCAGCCTTGGGATATGACGCTGCGCGGATTTTGTTCGAAGCGATGGGCCGGGCGAAATCGCTCGGCGGTGCGGACCTCGCGGCGGAACTCGCGAAGACGAAAGACTTCGACGGCGTCACCGGCCGGATCTCCATCGACCCCGATCGCAACGCCGTGAAGCCCGCGGTGATGCTCGAAATGAAAAACGGCCAACCGGAGTTCGTGTCGACGATTCAACCGGGGACGTAGGTCGCAAATCCGAATGTCGAAGTCCGAAATTCGAAGGAAGCACGAACTTCAAAATCTGAAAACCGTGTTCCCGTGAAATCCGGTTCTAATCGCGCACCGTTTCCTTCCTTAATGATTTCCAATTTCCTTCGGATTTCGTGCTTCGGATTTCGGATTTTCCCCCGTGGCTGATTTCACCCAAACGCTGATGACCGCTGCGGCGATTGGGAGCTTGTATGCGCTGATCGCGCTCGGTTACACGATGGTCTACGGGATTCTGAAGTTCATCAACTTCGCCCATAGCGATATCGTCGTCCTGGGCGCGTGGTCGAGCTATACGATTGCCGTGCGGGTCCTGCCGAAATTGGGATTTGATCCGCACAACCCGGCAACCGCGCCCCCCTTGTGGGTGGCGATTATGATCCTCCCCGTGGTGATGCTCTTCTGCGGGCTCGTCGGTTTTATCATCGAGCGGTTGGCGTATCGGCCGTTGCGACGGGCTCCGCGGTTGAATGTGCTCATCACCGCCATCGGTGTGTCGCTGTTTCTGCAGAACCTCGGCCAGCTCGATTTCATGTTCGGTGCCAGCCCGCAGAAGATGCCGGCACTGTTGCCCGGCTGGGAAGTGGCATCGTTCTCGTTTGGCGCTGGCGATGACGCCCGCAAGGTGGTGATCAGCCTCGTCGACACGATGATTTTTGCCACCTCGGCAACGCTGATGCTCGTGCTGGAATACCTCGTTTTCCGTACCAAACTCGGCACTGCGATGCGGGCCGTGTCGTTCAATACCGATACTGCGGCGCTGATGGGCATCCCCGTAGATCGCGTGATTTCGTTCACGTTTGTGCTCGGTTCGATGCTCGCCGCCGCCGCTGGGTTTCTGTATGTCATGAAGTATCCCGGCATGAACCAACCGGCGCACACCATCTGGGTGCTGCTTGGTCTCAAAGCCTTCGTCGCGGCGGTCATCGGCGGGATTGGCAATGTCCGCGGGGCCGTGCTCGGCGGGTTCGTCATTGCCTTTGTCGAGCAGTTCGGAGCGTTCTACATCAGTTCGCAATACCGCGATGTGTATGTCTTCGCGTTGTTGATCGGCATTCTGCTGGTCAAACCGACCGGGTTGCTGGGTTCGCCATTGCGGGAGAAGGTGTGACGACAGCCCCCCCCGCAGCCTCGCCGATGGTGTCCCCGTTCCGTCCCGCCGGAATCGTGGCCGGGGTGTTGCCCTTCGCCATCGGCATCGGACTGGCGACGGTGGCCCATTTCATGCTGCCCAGTGCCGTCGGACCCTATTACTCACGAATCATCGGCGACATCGGCATCGCGATGATTCTGGCCGTTTCACTGAACATTGTGAACGGGATGACTGGGCAGTTTTCGATTGGGCACGCCGGATTCATGACCGTTGGTGGGTATGCCGCGGGAATGATGACCTATTACGGTTCGTTTTTCTTGTGGGGTGACTTCGGCGTCCACGGTCGGTTTCTCGGTTCCGGCGAATGGTTGTTCGCAGCATCATGCATCGTTGGTGGCCTTGTTGCCGCGGCGATGGGGTACATCGTTGGTCTTCCCTCGCTGCGATTGCGCGGCGACTATCTGGCGATTGTGACGCTTGGCTTCGGCGAGATTCTCCGCGTCGTGCTGCAGCAGACGGGCAAGGTGCTCGATGACGGCGCGGCGATCCGTGCCGGAGGTTGGTCGCAATGGTTGCCGCCGCCGGTGGGCGGAGCGATCGGCTTCGCTGGGATTCCCAAGTACACGAATCTCTTCTGGGTTTACGCGTTCGTCACCATCACTGTCGTCGTGGCGTATCGACTCAAACATTCGAGTCTCGGCCGGGCGATGATTTCGGTGCGTGAAGATGAGATCGCCGCCCAAGCCATGGGTGTGAATATCGCCCGACAAAAAGTGCTGGCGTTCGTGATGGCCGCGTTCTTCGCCGGAGTGGCCGGTGGTCTCTTCGCTCATGAACGCGGCGTCATCATCAGTCCGAAGGACGCCGGGTTTCAGCGCTCTTTCGATTACGTCATCATGACCGTTCTCGGCGGCCGCGGGTCGATCAGCGGGGTGATGCTCGCCGCGATCATTCTCACCGCACTACCGGAAGTCCTGCGCGATTTTGAACAATACCGCCTCATCGTGTTCGCGTTGCTCCTCATCGTGATGATGCTCGTCCGCCCGCAGGGCCTGTTCGGCATCCACGAAATCTGGCACTTCCGGGGGAAGCGACGATGAGGAGGAGTCGAGAGCGGAGAGTTGAGAGTCGAGAGCCAGGCGGCGGCGGCGCGGAAGCTCCACGTTCCCAATTCCAAGTTCCAAGGAAGTCTCAAGTTCCAAATTCCAAACGAAGAGAGGAAGCATTCTCGCTTTTCTTGTCTTCGTTTGGATTTTGGTATTTACCTGTTGTTTGGAACTTGGAACTTGGAACTTGGAACTTCCTCCCCAACGGGAGGCCCGCATGAGTGCCATCTCGCTCCTCCACGTGAACGACATCGGCATCTCCTTCGGCGGATTGAAGGCGGTGCAGCACTTCTCGTTGCGGCTGCCGCAAGGGGGCTTGTACGGGCTGATCGGTCCGAACGGTGCCGGTAAGACGACCGTCTTCAATCTGCTCACCGGCGTGTATCAACCCGACAGCGGTTCGATGCGGCTCACAGCGACCGATCTCATGGGCCGCAAGCCGCACGAAATCACGGCGTCGGGTATTGCCCGCACGTTCCAGAACATCCGGTTGTTCCCGAATCTCACGGTCCTCGACAACGTCCGTCTGGCGGGACAATTACGAAACCACGCTGGTTTGTTGGGCACGCTCCTTCGCACCCCAGGCTATCAACGACAGGAAGACGCGCTCTCCCGGAAGGCGTTCGATCTGTTGTCGATTTTCGACATGCAGGACCGGGCGCATGAACTCGCCGACAGTTTGAGTTACGGTCATCAACGCCGGCTCGAAATCCTGCGGGCTCTCGCGACCGATCCGAAAGTGTTGCTGCTCGATGAACCGGCGGCCGGGCTCAATCCGCAGGAGAAGCTCGCTCTTGCCAAATCAATCCGGGCCATCCGTGACCGCTTCCAAGTCTCGATTCTGCTCATCGAACATGACATGGGTCTCGTGATGGACATCTGCGAACGGATCGTCGTCCTCGACCACGGCGTCACCATCTGCGAAGGCCCGCCCAGTGTGGTGCAGAACGACCCGAAGGTGATTGCGGCGTACCTCGGTGGAAGTAGTCATTAGTCATTGGTCATTTGTCATTAGTAAAAACAAGTGTCATGAATGTTTCCGCGAGTTGTTCTCCCTAATGACTAACAACCAATGACTAAGGACTAATGACCAATGACTCTCCTCACCATCACCGATCTCTCCGTCAGCTACGGGTCCATTCAGGCCCTGCGGGGGATTTCGTTGCATGTGGAGGCGGGGGAGATTGTTACGCTCATCGGCGGGAACGGGGCTGGGAAGTCAACGACGCTGCGGACGATCAGCGGGTTGTTGTCACCGCGCTCGGGGACCATCGAGTTTGATGGGCAAGTCATTCAGGGACAGCCGCCGCATCGGATTGCTCAAAGTGGTTTGAATCACGTCCCCGAGGGCCGCGGGATCTTTGCGAATCTCACCGTCGAAGAGAACCTGCAACTCGGGGCGTACTTCCGACACGATAAAGCGGCCATTCGGGCTGACCGCGAACGGGCATTGACGCTGTTCCCGCGGGTCCGTGAACGGCTGCAACAGCAAGCGGGCACTCTTTCCGGCGGCGAACAACAGATGCTTGCCATCGCCCGCGCGCTGCTGGCCCGGCCGAAGTTGCTGATGCTCGATGAACCGTCCCTCGGTCTGGCCCCACAGATCGTGCAGACGATTTTCCAGGTGATCCGCGAGATCAATCAGGAAGGGACGACGATTCTGCTGGTGGAACAGAATGCGAGTATGGCGCTGCAGGTTGCCCACCGCGCGTATGTGCTGGAGGTGGGCTGCATCCAGATGGAAGGGGATGCGAAAACTCTTGCCGCGAGTGACGATGTCCGCAAGGCGTACCTCGGAGCGCACTGATCAGCACTCGATTTGGTTGTTTCCGACGGACAGAATCTTCGCTTGCGGTTTCGCGCTCCGCACTGATCACTTCCCAGTATTCGCGATCACTGAGTTGATTCATCACGCGGCGCGAAACCACAAGCGGCGTCGGTAGTCGTTCTGACAACCCACTACGCTGGCGGTGTTGACCGTGGAGGTTTTGCCAGCCATTTATCGAGTTGGTTGGCGAAGGCCTGGCGCTGATTCGTGCCGTAGCCTGCTGGTCCGCCGGTGATCATCCCTTCGCCGCGAAGGTTGTCCATGAGATTCCGCGCGGCAAGTCGTGCGCCGACTGTGTCCTTCGTGTAATACATCCCGCGTGGATCGAGTGCCGTGCCCCCCTTCGCAACCACATCGGCCGCGAGAGGGACATCTGCGGTGATCACGAGATCGCCCGGTTGAGTGAGTTCGACGATCTTCCGATCAGCGACATTCATTCCCTGCGGAACGAGCACGCTGGAAATGTATGCCGATTTGGGCGGCGTTAGTACCGCATTCGCCACCAGCACCACCGGCACGCGACAACGCTCCGCCGCTTTGAACAGCATCGCCTTCACATCGCCGGGGCAAGCGTCGGCATCCACCCAGATGGTCATAACGGAACATGGTCCAAAGCACGCGGATTCGTATCAGACACGTCTCCACCGTATCGAAAGATCGCCCGATCGTCACCTCTCACACCGCGCTGGCGCTTCGGGCTGTGAAGGGAAGGTTGCCGCAGACCCCTCAGCTTCGCAGCTTTTCTTTGTCGGCACGTTCGGTCAACTCGAACTCAGATTTCCCTCCGTCACAGAAGTGCTCGTCGAAGACCCCCGATTTCGCATGCTAGAGTTGTTCGTTGGTGACAGGTGGCCTTGGGCCCTGCGCTCCGATCGAGTCGGTTGATGCCGATTGTGCCGTGAATATCACTCGAAGCCTCGAATTTCAAAGGGCCCAATCAATGGGGTTCCTCAAGAAGTTTTTCAAGAATACCTACCGTGACGGCGACGCCCGGAAAGGGAAGAGCAGCTTCGATAACCTGCCCGAAGATGCACTCGAAGCGCACCTGAAAATCGCGCGGTACGGCAGTTTCACGCTGACTGACGCAGTCCGTCCTTCGTACGATTTACAAGTCGTCCCCCGTGCCGGTTACCGACATGATCATTATCAGGACCGTGATTCCGGCATCAAGATTCCGGTGCTGATGGCCGCGGCCAGTCGTGAGAAAGTGCTCGACCTCTTTTTTGATCTGCTCGACCCGCTGGGAGAAGTGGTGGACGTCGTTTTGGAAACGAGCCACGAACGCCAGGGCGGACATGAGGATCTGTATCGCGAAGAGATCGATCTCCCGATTCTGAAGAGCATTCTGTACGACTTTGAGGATGTGTTGCTGAATGACGGTTGCACCGGATTGGCAGTCCTCAATCCCAACATTCCGCGGGAAGTGCAGTTCGACGAGCACAAGCTGCTGATCCTGTACGGCCATGAGCTCGTTGATTTTGAGGATGTACTCGATGACTACGGGCTGAACTGTCAGGAAGAACTGAAATTCATCACCGAAGCCGAACACGTTCACTCATCGAGTGAAGAGTACAGCCGGCGATTCGAACAACTCCGCTATGCCCTGGGCATTGACGAGGATTGATATTTTACCAGCCCGAAGCGTTAGAGACGGGTTTGCGCCGACAACGTGAGTTTGCATAAGAGACCCGGCGCTCGCGCTTCGGGCTCGTCAAGATTGGGTTTGAAGGACTGTCCGATGCGAGTCATGGGCTTGCTGCTCGCCGCGGCTTGTGGTGCGGGCGGTGCAATCTACGTCATGCAGGCCGGCTTGCCGACGATTCCGTTGACCTGGGCGGAAATGGACGGCAATCCCGTCGCCGCGATGGAAGGCGAACAGTCGGAGATTGCCGGTTGGGATGGTGCTCCGCAATCTGCTCCACTGGATGATGGGCGCGAACAGCGGCCGATCAGTTTGCCTGGGTTGTCACAGCGTCTCGCGCCATCACAGGGCATGTGGAATGCGCTGTCATCTTGGACTTTGGGCGGAAATCAGGACACGACTTCAGGCGATGTTGTCGCCCGGACCATTTCCAACCGTAATGCAAAGACAGTGACGGCGACTCGGAGCAGCGGTGCCTGGTCGGTCATCGGCCAGAGTGCGCAAGGCCAGTCGATGCATATCCGGCGGATCGGCGTGGGCGAGAAATGCACGCTCATCATCGGCGGTATCGATGGAGAAGACCGTATCGCCGTCAATTGGATCGATAGTCTTGCCAAACGGCTCGATGAAGAACCGGACACGTTCCGCGATCATCAGTTGGTGTTGCTTCGCGCGGTGAATCCGGATGGTCTCATCGCTAAGCAACCGGAAAATGCCCGTGGTGTAGCGATCAACCGCAACTTTCCCACGGGCAACTATCGTCCTGGCGGCAAGCCGTCGGCAGGAAAAGGCCCGGCCAGCGAACCCGAAACTCGCGTGGTGATGCAGTTGCTGTACGATCTCCGTCCGCAGCGCGTGGTGCACGTGGTGTCGACACCGCGCCGTTCGACCGCGGAATGCAACGGCGTTGCCACCGAGGCTTCCGCGGCGCTCTCCGCCATCCGCAGCCTGACGGTGGCCAATCTCGACGCCAAAGAACAGCCGGGATCACTCGAAGATTTTGTGACCAGCGTGCTCGGTTCGGAAGTGGTGACCTTGCGGCTGGCCATCAATGATGACTGGCGGTCTGCTGCCATCACACACTTTCCGACAATGATTGCCGCCAGCGTGCCACAAGTTCATCGCGGCGGACTGACGGCGACCACGGAGGACGACGCGGCAACCGATCCGACACCGTTCCGTGTTGAGCCGCAAGAGGGCCCGAAACTGGAATTCGATGCCGACAGCGCGTCCATCGAAACGAATAAAATGACGGGTCTGCTGAAGCGTCCGAAGCGGACGGGCTTTGAAGAACTCCCGCCACCGCGGAAATAACGCATCCAACATTCGCTTCCCGCTTAGCGGATCCCAGCGATCAAAGCCCGGCGTCTGCTCTGAACGCCGGGCTTTTGCTTTTGCGTTCATCGACCAGTGCGGTATCGGTTGTGTATCGAAAGGCAGAAGCCCGGCGTTGGGGAAAATGCCGGGCTTCGTCGGTCACGCTTCCGCGTTCCACTCCGCAAAGAATTGCGTCAGGAACGTCTCCAGAAACTGATGACGTTCCGCGGCAAGTTGCTTGCCGGTTGGTGTCTGCATGCGGTCTTTCAGCAGCAGCAATTTCTCGTAGAAGTGATTGATCGACGGTCCGCCCTTCGATTTGTACGCTGCAAAAGTGTCGTGCAGTTCCGGTGGCTGTTCGGGATCGTAGATCGCACGGCCGAAGTGGCCGCCGAAGGCAAACGCGCGGGCAATTCCAATCGCCCCGATCGCGTCCAGTCGGTCCGCATCCTGCACGCAGCGCCCTTCCAATGTCGGCATGTCCGTCGCCACTCCGGCTCCTTTGTAGGACAACCCGGCGATGATCCCACAGACATGCTCAATCACCGCCGCGTCAACATGGTGTTGTTCGAGCCAGGTGCGTGCTGCACGGGGACCGGCGGTGTCATCGCCGCCGTGAAATTTCCAGTCGGCAATGTCGTGCAGCAATGCTGCCAGTTCTGTGACAACGACGTCCGCGCCTTCGGCTTTCGCCAGACGACAGGCACTTCGTCGGACGCGGTCGATGTGCCACCAGTCGTGTCCGGAGCTGTCTCCGGCCAGCGTCTGCCGGACATATTCCACGGTCACCGCGATCAGATTCTCAGGGACCATTCGTGGAATCCATCGGGAACAACTTGTCGATCATCGCGCGCAGTTCGGATTCGGGGTACAAGACCCAACTGAACTCACGGCGTTGCAGGATCCGGTTCGCGGCCAAACGGGATAAGGCGTCTTCGTACTCACGGTGCAGTCGTTGTATCACCGGCTCCGCGAGTTGACCGAGTTGGCGGCGAATCTCACGCAGACGTTGATCGCGGCGGTGATTTTCAGCGCGCCGTTGCCGTGTGGTCATCGGTGCTGTGGATTGATTGACACTGGCCAGCCAGCGTTGTTTCTCAGCGACCAGCGACAACACTGTATCGGGCCAGGCACCGTCCCAGTGGCGTTCGGGGTTATGAAGCGCGTCGCTCAAGGCATGGCGACGCGCTCCGACCGTTGCCACGGTTTCGGGGAACGGTTCGCCCAGCGGGAGATGAATCGTCGCGGAAACGGTGGCGAACGCGGGAGGACGGCAACCCCAGAAACGCCCAATCAACGCATCGGTCATCTCGTCGTACTTCGCACCGCCGAGACCGTGGATGAAAACGTCGGCGAGCAACATCCGTGCGGCCCAAGTGGTCGTGAGCGCCCGTGTGCGAAACTTCCAGCCTTCACATGACAACTGTTGCAAGGTTCTGACCGCATCCGCTGCCGAACGCTGCTCATCAATCGGCAATGATCCGATCGTCCGGCGGCTATCGCGCAGTTGGAGTTCCGCGCCCACCTGTCGCACAAAGAGCCGATCACGCCGGGGATCACCGGCCTGCCAGACCCAGAATGGGGCTTCGTACCAGTCGTCCTGTTGCGCAAGGTCAGGGACCGGGTGAGCGCGGCTGCGGACCCGGTTCGCGAGCCGATATTCCCGCACCACCGTGTTGTAAACGTCGACCATGCGGCGGTGGTGTGCCAGCAAGTGAGCCATAAACCACAACGACGCCGGTTGTGTCCACCAGCGCGACATGGGCAATTCGAGCGTTCCCGCGCCCCAGCGACGTTCCGTGGCCGCGCGGACTGCTGTGAGAGCATCGACCAATCGTCCGGTCCGTTGCGCTTGTCGGACCGCGATCGGCCAGACATCGCCGATCAGTGGGCGATAACCCCACGGTGCAACCCCATCGGACATTCGCTGGGCAAAGTTTGCAAAGACTTCCGAATCCAGAATCACCGCTTCTTCCCACGGGGACCGCGGATGATTGCTGTCGAAATCAACACTCGCCAGTGCGGGCGTGGAGCGTGTTCCCGCAGGAATGCGCAGCGCCGTAGAATTCAGGGTGTCCTGATCGACGATCAACTGCAACGGGACACCACCGGTGCGCTGTGCCAGCCGCGCCACCGCGAAATTCTTGGCCCAGACGCCGGTATGAAACAACTCCGGCTGGTGGCCGCCGACGATCAACGGGCCGCTGAGTGAAACGACAGGGGACGGCAACTGCAAAACGTTCGTGGTGTAATCCATGGCGACGTTCAACGCTTCGTCGCGTGCCTGCTGCCGAAGTGTTCCCAGCGTTTTGCCCTGCACCTCCACTGTGCCCGTGGCTTCGATGGCGGACTGATTGCGGGGAACCAGCGCTGGCAGTTCGCTCCATGCCGGCGAGATCAGGGCCGTGCCGTTCTCACGCGGGACACGCCACGTTCGTCGAACGAGTGTTCCCGGCGGAACGTCGGTGGGGGAAGATGTCGCCGCGGTCGTCATCAGGTCGCCACAGGGGCAGCCGTATCGCCCACATCACAGGGAAAATGCATCGCCGCGACTTCCTTGTGGAGGACATCGTAATAGTGCAGCAACCGTCGCTGGGCGTTGTCGAGCGAGCCGCCGAACGAACGTTCCTCATCAAGATACACCAGCGGCACAGGAAATTCTCGGATCCGCCACTTCCACCGCGCTGCCTGAACCCACAACTGGAGCGGCATCGCATAACCCAGATCGGTAATCTTGAGCTGTGACAACGCCGGTACACGGTACGCTTTGAACCCGCAAAACGCATCGGTCAACCCCCAGGCAAACCGGCGGTTGAGCCATTCGGTGATCTCGTGATTAATCTTCCGGCGTTGCTCCGGCGGGGCACTGTCACCGGCGAACGTCTGCAAATACCGGCTGCCGGAGATCATGTCATACGGTTCTTCACCGTGAGGAAAGACCGCGGCCGCCAGTTCCGGAATGAGCTTTGGTTCGTGCTGACCATCACAGTCGATGGTGACGAGTACATCGTATTCATTCTCCAGCGCGTACTCGAATGCCGTTCGCAGCGCCGCACCGTAACCCTGGTTCACCTCGTGGGTGAGTGTCCGGACATCCATTCGGCGGGAGAGAAGTTCCGGCGTGCCGTCGGAGGAGCCATCATCGACGACAATCACATCCTGACTGTACCGACAGACGACATCCAGCACCGGACCGACGTGCCGTTCCTCGTTGAAGACCGGCAGGGCCGTTAGAATTCGGCAGGACATCAGCGGATTCCGTCACGGGGGGGAAACGGCGCGGCAGGGGATCGCATACGATCCACACGTATTCTAGACCGCCGCGTCTGTTGGTCAACCGGCACCATTACGGCGGCGCGGTTTGGCGAGTCGCCGAGGCAAACCACTCAAAGCCCGTTCGCTGGCGAAATCGTCATTCTCGGAATTCGACGAATTGACCGCCCCCATCTGGCGGCATACGATGAAAAGCAGGTCGGGCCACCACGTGGATGTCGAGAACGAAGGGGAATCCCATGCGATACGGATGCTTGTGTGCCGCCATGTTGGTGACGGTGATGGGGGCTTCCAGCTCGGTGCAGGCGGCAGATCTGACAGCCAACCAGCAGGTGGTGATGCAGGCCGCGGAACCGTTGGCCGCGACGGCGACGAGTTTCCATCGTTGGCGCGGCGGCTGGGGCTACGGTGGGGGTTACTATCGTTCCTACTGGGGCGGGTATCGGGGCTACGGCTATGTCCGCCCGTCGCTGTACTACGGTGGCCGCTTCCGGCCGTACTATGGCGGGTACAGCTACTATAATTACCGGCCCTATTACAGCGCGGTGAACTATTACAGCTACCGCCCTGCTTACCGACCGTACTACGGCTATCGGCCCGCCTTTGCACCGTACAGCTACGGATACCGTCCGTACTATGCGTCGTACGGTTATGTCGCGCCGACCTACGTCTCCAGCTATCCCGCAGCCAGCTACGTCTATCCATCAACTGCGTATGTGAGCTACAGCGCTCCCGTCACCAGTTACTCTTACCCCATCTACAGTTCCGGTTACTACTCGATCGGCTACCCGGGTTATGCCGCTCCCCGTTACACCGACGGCGGCATTTACATCGGGTTCTGACGAATTCCCGGCAGGTTGATACGGTCACTGCGAACAAATCACGCCCGCGGTTGTCATCAACCGCGGGCGTGAGTGTTTCTATCTCGTTGACCCAAAAGACAATAACCAGGCACGTCACAGCGCGGCGAAACGGCGGGTGATCCCGTATGATGTTTGGTTCTGAGTCAGCGCTGGACGAAGGACGATCGGATGACCAAGCAGTACGTCATGTCGGTGATGGCCGTCAACCGCGTGGGCATCCTCGCGGCACTGGCCACCGCCCTGGATGAGCTCCGGGGCAGCTTTGTCGACGTCAGTCAGGCCGTGATGCGACAGTATTTCACGATGATTATCGCCGCGGAATTCCCGGAGGATCGCGACCCGGCGGTGATTGTGGAGCACATTCAAGCCGTCTGCCGACCGTTCGGCGGTGTGGTCACCTTGAAAGATCCGGAGGAAGACGAGGCGATGGGCCTCACTCCGTCGGAACCAACTGGAACGGATGACACAATCCCCTATCTGCTGCGGATCACGGGGCAAGACCGCCGTGGGGTGTTGCGACGGGTCGCGCATCGGCTTGCTCAGGAAGGGATCGATGTGGTCGACCTCTACGGCATCCGCCATGACGAGGACAATACCTTCGTGACCTGTCTGCAACTGGCAGTGCCCATCGGTGTCAATGTCGTGTTCCTGCAGAAAGACCTGGATCAAATGCTTGGTGGTGAAGGTCTGGGCGTCGGTTTGTTCCACGATCATGTACTGCAGGCGATTTCACAACCGGAGCCGCAACCCGTGTTGCGGACACGAACGGCATGATGCGTTGGTAACGAAGATCCCAGGGATCGGCATCCCCGGACTTCTGAGGTCGTTGTTCTGATCCGATGATTCTGAGTGAGTGGACCGATGCCACGACGGCGTGTTTCCTTTCTCGATCCGAATACGGCGACGTTGCCGCCGCTGGAAGTCCGCACCGTCACGCTGGGGATTAATGCAGCAGACTTGGCGGATCGCAGCCTGAATCGGCTGTGCGAAACCTTGTACCAGCGGATTCTGCAGCGCGCGCAACCGTTTGTGCAGTTGTGTGAAACGGTCTCCGCCGAGTACGGCGTTCCCATCCTGCAACGCCGTGTGTGTGTGTCACCGGTCGATCGTCTTGCAGAAGGTCACAGCGCGGACGAAGTTCTGCACATTGCCAAGACCATGGATGGTGCGGCAAGCAATGTCCGTCTCGATCAGATTGCCGGTTTTCTGGTGCGCGTGCAGAACGGGATGTCACGCGGTTCGCGGTTGATGATCGAATCGTTGCCCAGCGTCTTGTCGCACACCGAGCGCGTGCAAGCCGCAGTGGAAGCGGCGGGGAGTGCGTCCGGGATCAACATCGATGCCGTCGAACTCCTCGGGCGTATCATTCGAGATACCGCGCGGGCAACTGCTGATCGGGATGGAATCGGCGCGGCGAAGCTCTCCGTACTGGCAAATCTCCCTGCGGAAGGCCCACCACTTTCGGGTGCTCTCATCGGCGAAGGCTGGGGCGATCTAGTCGTGCATGTCAGTATGAGTGCGATGGGTCCGATCCGTCACACGTTGGAACAACGGCTGGCGCGTGATCCGCAGGCGTCGTTGCCGACGCTGGCCGGGGATATCAAGGCCGCTGCGTTTCAGGCCGCCCGGGTGGCGGAACTCATCGGCCGTGAAATTGCTCAACGCGTCGGTGCCGAGTTCGGTCGCGTGGATGTCTCACTCGCTCCCACAATTCGGCCCGGCCAGACGATCGCTGAATTGCTGCACGTTCTCGGAGTCTCCGCCTTCGGCAGTCCCGGCACGGCGGCAGCCCTGGCGATGATTTACGGCGCGATTCGTTCCGCCGGGGGATTTGCGTCGACCGATGCCGCCGCGGAAGCCAATGTGTTGCTGCCGGTGCTGCGTGACGCCGGTCTGGTGTCGGCGACGGAAGCGGGTTCGTTGTCGCTGGAGTATCTCGAACAGCTTTCCGCAGTGGGGGGGTTAGGGCTCGATTTGATTCCTGTCCCCGGTGACACCGATCCGCAGACGTTGTCGTCACTGATCGCCGATCAACTGGCGATGGCTGTGGTGACACATCGTCCGACCGTGGTGCGCTTGATTCCCGTTCCCGGCAAACAGGCGGGCGATCGGGTGACGTTCGGCCGCGATCTCGGTGATGCCGTGGTGCTGCGCGTGCCGAATGCGGCCTCCACCACGTTTCTCAGCCGCGGCGGACGAATTCCCGGCATGCGGTGAGGATCGACGAATGCATCCGCCCGATTTGCTCCAAGGGAACGAGGCCCTGTGTTACATCGAAGAACATCAACTTCGACGAATCTTTCAATCCCCGGATGGATGGACCAGTCACTATGTTGATGACGAGACTGACGATGAGTGGGAATTGACTTTTCTGCACAGCGGATGGCAGGGTGGTGGCATCCCACAGTTGCGTTGCCTGAAGCGCGGTCAGGGAGGACCATCAGTCGGTAATGAAACGACCCACGGATAAGAATCCGTGGGCTTCTGGTGGGTGTGGATTCGCTTGTGTCCATGTTCTTGTCTCGAAAGTGTGCGCCATGTCCGTTGTCGATCGGAGTCCGGAACTGCATCACCGCGATCGTAGCCGAGTCGTCATCATTGATGTCCAAGACAAACTGATTGCCGCGATTCCGAATGGAACGAAACTCGTGGACCATGTCCGCTGGCTCGCCGAAGCCGCGCGGCTGTGTGCTGTGCCGATTCACGTCACCGAGCAATACCCGCAAGGCTTCGGAGCGACGGTCGCGACGTTGCAGGAGTTCGCGTCCGATCGTCCGGCAAAGGTCCGGTTCAGCGCGCTGGAAGCCTTGGGGTGGCCGCCCGCCCTGTCGGAGCCGGAAGGCCGCGATCAAATCGTACTTGCCGGTGTGGAGGCCCATGTCTGCGTGTTGCAGTCGGCGTTCGACCTGCTCGCGCTGGGCTATCGGGTGACGATCGCCGCCGATGCCGTGGCCAGTCGTCGGGAAGTTGATCAGCGTGTGGCGATCGAACGGTTGCGTGACGCCGGGGCGACGGTCGCCACCATCGAATCCATCGCCTTTGAATGGATGGAAACCGCGGCCGACTCGCAATTCCGGGCATTGAGTCTGCTGGCGAAAAACCGCCCGGTAAATTGAACCCCACTTAGCCCCCGGTTGTCTTCAACCGGGGGTCTTTCCTGCGGATCAGCGCCGTACCTCCCCCGGTTGAAGACAACCGGGGGCTAAATGACTGACAATGGATCGCCGTTTCGCTACCATGATCCGCGGCCAACCCGTGACCCTCATTTTCCGGATTTCGTTCCGATGACCGTCCGTGGCATTCGTGGCGCGACCAGCGTGCCGGAAGATCGATGCGACCTCATTCTCGCTGCGACGCGCGAGTTGCTGGAGGCCTTGATCGCCGCCAACCAGATCACCGACTTCGAGGACATCGTCTCCGCGATCTTCACGACCTCGCCCGACCTGACGTCCACCTTCCCGGCGGAAGCGGCCCGCGCCATCGGCATGAAACAGGTGCCGCTGCTGTGCGCCTCCGAAATCGCCGTGCCGAAGAGTCTGCCGAAGTGCATCCGCGTCCTGCTGCATGTCAACACGACGAAGCAGCAAGGTGAGATTCAGCACATTTATCTGCACGAAGCGAAGAAGCTGCGGCCGGACATGGTCAGCGCGCAGTAATCTCTCCGTCCGTCACAGCCCGGAGCGCAAGCGACGGCCGAGCCGTTACGAGCCGGACGCGTGAGCGACGGACTCGATCACGAACAAATCGGGAAAGTCCGTCGCTCACGCGTCCGGCTCGTCAAGTCTCGCTCCCTTGCGCTTTCCGCATCCAGATGATTAGAATCATGGATGTGTCAGGACATCGTCATGGAATCGTCGGGGGAGTGGGCAGCATGCCGCGGAATGTAGGCTGGTTGATCGCGTTGTCGGCAGTGGCATGGTGTTCTGCGGCATCGCTCTGGGCAGCAGACGCCGTTACGGAAACGAAAGAGCGTCTGCTCGAAAACATCAAATACCTCGCCAGTGACGAGCTCGAAGGCCGCGGCATCGGCACGCAGGGACTGGCCACCGCCGGTGAGTTTATTCGTGAGGAATTCAAAAAATTAGGCCTCGCTGTCGACCGTGTTCAGGGTGGCGCGCTGCAAAAGTTCGACCTGATTTCCGCAGCAAAACTCGGCGAAACCAACACGCTGCAGCTCATCGGCCCCGATGACAAAACGGTGACCCTCGAACTCGGCAAAGATTTTGAAGTCTGCTCGTTCGGCGGCTCAGGCGAATTTGAAGGCGAAGTCGTCTTCGCCGGCTATGGCATCGAAGATGGCGACTCGAAGTACAACGATTTCGAGGGCATCGACGCTACCGGCAAGGTGGTGATCGTGCTCCGCCGAAATCCTCAGCAGGCGAATCCCAAGGGGCCATTCTCAGGGCATGGCGTCACCCGGCACGCCGAACTGCGGACGAAGTTGCTGGTCTCGAATCAGCACAAAGCCGCCGCGGTGATCTTCGTCAACGACCCATACGGTGTGAAGCAGAAGGCCGAGAGCCGCGACAAATCCCTCGCCAAAGCCACCGCGGAGATTGCCGAACTCGCCGATGCCTATCTGGCGAAGCCGGAAGCAGACCCGAAAGAAAAACTCACGGCTGCCATTGCCAAATGGAAGACGCAGAAAGAGGCCTCGGTCAAAGCCATCGACGATGAACTGATGAAGTTCGGATACGCCGGATATGGCGACGACAAACCGATGATCCCCGCAGCCCATGTGACGCAGTCGAAGGTGAACGAGGTTTTGAAGGCCGCGTTGAAAACGAGCCTCACCGATCTCGAAGCCGAGATCGATCAGGACTGCAAACCGCATTCGCAGGTCGTTACTGGCTGGAAAGCCAAAGGGACAATTTCCGTGGTGCGGGTCCGCAGTGATGTCAGCAACGTGGTTGGCGTTCTCGATGGCGCCGGGCCGAAAGCGGAAGAAACCATCGTCATTGGTGCCCATTACGATCACGTCGGCCGCGGCGGCGCGAACTCGTTGTCGCCTGGTTCGAACGATGTGCACAACGGTGCCGACGACAACGCCTCGGGCACCGTCGCGCTGCTGGAACTCGCCCGGCGGTTGTCGGCCCGTCCGGAGAAACTGCCACGGCGGTTGATGTTCATCGCCTTCACCGCGGAAGAACTCGGGCTTCTGGGGTCCGCCAAGTACGTGAAGGAACCGATTGTCCCGCTGGAACAGACGATCGCCATGTTCAACATGGACATGGTCGGCCGGTTGCAGGAAGACAAACTCACCATCTTCGGCAGCGGCACCAGCACGCGGTGGGAACCGGAACTGAAAGCCCTCAACGAACAAGCCGGCTTCAAGCTGACGTTCAAACCGGAAGGCTTCGGCCCGAGCGATCACTCGTCGTTCTATGGCAAGAAGATTCCCGTGCTGCACTTCTTTACGAACAACCATCCGGACTATCACCGTCCGACCGATGACTGGGAGAAAATCAACGTCGCCGGGATTGAACGGGTCGTTACCATGCTCGAAAAAGTCATCGTGATGACGGCGGAGAATCCCGAGCGGCCCGATTACATCGAAGTGAAGCAGGCCCCCACGGCCATGCGCGGCGGCAACCGGCCGTACTTCGGCACCATTCCCGATTTCGCCAGCGAAGGCGAAGGCTACGGCATCTCCGGTGCCGCCCCGGACAGCCCGGCCGACAAAGGCGGCTTGAAAGCGGGCGACCGCATCATCGCCCTCGGAGAAAACAAAGTCACCGGCCTCGACGACTTCGACCTCGCCCTGCGAAAGTTCAAAGCCGGTGAGGAAATCAGCGTCACCGTCACCCGTGATGGTAAGCCGGTTGTGCTGAAAGTGACGCTCGCACCGCCAAGGTAAACCCATTTAGCCCCCGGTTGTCTTCAACCGGGGGTTTCTTCGTTGTGGGGGCGGTCACCCCCCCCGTTGCGAACAACGGGGGGCTAAATGTTGCGGAGGCTCTGGTCGGAAGTGCTCTTGTATTGGCACCGTTCTAGACCGATAATTCCCATCACTGCCCGTTGATCCTTCCGCTTGCTCCCGCCCTGCCTTGCCGACGAGGTGCCCGCCGTGCGATTTGCTCTCCTTCTGGGACTCGCCAGTTCGTTTGCTGGGTCGGCTTTCGCGGCTGACGAAGCACTGACTTTTGAACGAGACGTCTGGCCGATCTTCCGGGCTCACTGTTTTGATTGCCACGGGGCGACCAAAGAACTGAAGGGCGGGCTCGATCTGCGGCTCGTGCGGTTTCAGGTTAAGGGAGGCGAATCGGGACCGGCCCTGGTTGCAGGTGATCCCGCAGGAAGTTACCTGCTCGACCGCATCGAAAGCGGTGAGATGCCGCCCGGCGAGGCGAAGGTGACGCCGAAGGAAAAGGACATCCTGCGGCGGTGGATTGCCGCGGGGGCAAAAACCGCGCGGGCAGAACCGACGGAACTCGCACCAGGGTTGGGGATCACGCCGGAAGAACGCCGGTATTGGGCGTTCCAGCCGATTCAGCGTCCCGATACGCCGACGGTGAAAGCATCGGACCGCGTCATCACGCCGATTGATGCGCTCGTGCTGCAGAAGCTCGAAGCCCACAATCTGACGATGGCCCCGCAGGCTGACAAGACGACGCTGGTCCGCCGGGCGTATTTCGATCTCATCGGGTTGCCGCCGACGTTTGAACAGGTGCAGGCGTTCGTCAATGACCCGTCGCAGGGTGCATGGGAACGGTTGATCGACGACCTGCTGCAATCGCCGCACTATGGCGAACGGTGGGGTCGGCACTGGCTCGACGTCGCGGGGTATGCTGATTCGGATGGCGTGTCCAACGATGATCCGGTCCGGCCGTATGCCTACAAGTACCGCGATTACGTCATCAAATCGCTGAACGCCGACAAGCCGTTCGATCAGTTTCTCATCGAACAACTCGCGGGGGATGAGCTCGTCCCGTTGCCCCATGCGAACCTGACGCCGGAGCAGATCGAAAAGCTGGTCGCGACGGGCTTTCTACGGATGGCGGCGGACGGCACCTCCAGCGGGGGAACCGATGCCGCGGTGGCGAGCAATCAGGCGGTCGCCGATACGATCAAGATTGTGACGTCGTCGTTGTATGGGCTTTCGGTGGGATGTGCGCAGTGTCACGATCACCGTTACGACCCGATCCCGCAGGCGGATTATTATGGACTGCGGTCGATCCTCGAACCGGCGTTGAATACCAGTCAGTGGCGAAACCCAGGACAACGGGTGGTGTCGCTCTTCACCGATGCCGACCGCGCGAAGTCGGCGGAGATCGAGAACGAAGCCAAGCCGGTGATCGCCGAGCGCGATGAAAAGCAGCAGAAGTACATCGACGCGGCGTTCACGAAGGAACTCGAAAAGCATCCCGAAGAGCTGCGTGAGCCGTTACGCCGGGCGTTCTACACCCCCGCGGATAAGCGGACGCCGGAGCAACAGACGCTGCTGAAAGAACGGCCGAGCGCGAACATCAACCCCGGCGTGTTGTACCAGTACGATGCCGCCGCCGCGGAAGAGTTGAAGAAGCTCGGCGAGAAGATCGAAGAGATTCGCCGCAAAAAACCGGTCGAGGATTTCATCAGCCCGCTCACCGAAGTCAGCGGCACCGCCCCGGTCGCGAAACTGTTCTACCGCGGCGACTATCGTCAGCCGCAGGACGAAATCGCCCCGGCCGATTTGCAGATTGCGACGTCTTCCGAAACCCGCAAGTCGTTCCCCGTGGATGACACGGAACTGCCGACATCGGGTCGCCGGTTGGCGTGGGCGAAGTGGTTGACCTCGGGGCAACATCCGTTGCTCGGTCGTGTACTGGCCAATCGCATCTGGATGCATCACTTCGGCCGTGGCATCGTGTCGACCCCCAGCGAGTTCGGCAAACTCGGCGAACAACCGACGCATCCGGAACTGCTCGACTGGCTCGCCTCGGAATTCGCGTCCAACGGCTGGAGTCTGAAGAAGTTTCACAAGACGATCATGTTGTCGAGTGTGTATCAGCAATCGTCCCGCCGCACACCGGAACAGGACGCCGTCGATAGCGACAACCGTCTCTACGGTCGCATGTCGGTCAAACGGTTGGAAGCGGAAGCGATTCGTGACCGGTTGCTCACCGTAAGTGGTGTCCTGGATCGAACCGCGTTCGGCCCGCCGGTGGCCATCGCGCCGGATGACGCCGGGCAGATTGTCGTCACCAATGACGTGCCGCGTCGCAGTATCTATCTGCAAGCCCGCCGCACGCAACCGGTGGCGATGCTGACCGCGTTCGATGCTCCGGTCATGGATGTGAACTGTGAACGCCGTCCGAGTTCCACCGTCGCGGGACAATCGCTGATGCTGATGAACAGTCAGCAGGTGTTGAAGTCCGCCCGGCAACTCGCGGACCGTATCCGCAAAGACGCCGTGGCGGACACCTCGATTGCGATTCCTGCGGAACTGTCGCAACGTCTGCAACTCGCCCAATCGCCGTGGACATATGGGGCCGGTGGCTTCGATGCCGAGTCGAACCGTGTCACGAAATTCACCCCGCTGCCGCATTGGACCGGATCGCAATGGCAGGGCGGCACGAACCTGCCGGACCCGATGATCGGTTATACGCTGTTGCACGCCGCAGGCGGTCACACCGGCGACAACCCCGATCACGCCACCGTGCGACGCTTTACCTCTCCGGTCACGGGCACGTTGTTCATCCGCGGTACACTACATCATCCGTCCGAAAACGGCGATGGTGTCCGCGGCCGGATCGTCTCGAGTCGCAACGGCATGCTGGCCTCATGGACGGCGAAGACGATCTCCGTCGACACGGCCGTGGTCGGCACACCCGTTGAAGCCGGTGACACGCTCGACTTCATCGTCGACTGCAATGAAAACGTGACGTCCGATTCGTTCACCTGGACGGCGATCCTCGAACTAAAAGACGCCGACGGAAAAGTCATCCGCAGTTGGGACACCGCGGCCGGTTTCCGTGGACCGACCACCGCAGGGTTGCCGCAGCAGATCGTCGCCGCCTGGCGAATGGCATACGGCCGGGACATCACGCCGAGGGAACTGGACCGCGCGGTCACCTTCGCCGCCGAGCAACTCGCGGTGCTGCAAACGCTGTCCGCCGACGCCAAGAAAACGAATCCCCCCGCGGATGATGAACTGCTGATGCTGACGAACCTCTGTCAGCAGTTGTTGGGATCAAACGAGTTTTTGTATGTGGATTGAAGTCCAACACAGCCCGGAGCGCAAGCGACGGCGGTCCTGGCTGAAGAAAAAGAAAAGACGATCCACAGATTTCGCAGATTAATAGAGATTTCAATACGAAGAGAGGGAACCACGGAATACACGGTAGGGGAGAGGGAAAGGAAAGAAGGGTACATGGTGGATTCTGAATTCAACGGCGAGTTCATTCCCAGACTCTTGAATCTCCCTTCTTCCGTGTGGTCCGTGTATTCCGTGGTTCCTCTCCTCGTCTTTGAATCTGTGACTCTCTGTGAAATCTGTGGATCGCCTTTTCCTCCTCTGACATCGAAAACGTCCGTCGCTTGCGCGCCGGGCTGTGAAGGAAATGATTCATGACCACCCCCATCCGTACCCGCCGTGAGTTTCTTGCCGAGAACGCGATGGGCATCGGCTCGATCGCGCTCGCTTGGATGCTCCAGCAGGAAAAGCTGCTCGCCAAGCCCGCGGCGGTCACCCAACGACAGGTGCAGTACGATCTCAAGCCGAAGACGCCGCACTTCGCGCCGCGGGCTCAGGCGATGATCTCGCTCTTCATGCACGGCGGTCCGGCTCACATGGACCTTACCGATCCCAAGCCCGAACTGACCAAACATAACGGCCAGGACTACACCGGCGAAGTGGTCTACAGTTTTGTGAACCGCGCCAGCAAAAAACTGCTCGGCAGTCCGTGGAAGTTCTCCAAGCACGGCGAATGCGGCACCGAACTGTCCGAGTTGTTGCCACACACCGCGGACATCGTCGACGACATGTGCCTCATCCGTTCGATGCACACCGGCCACAATGGCCATGAAGTTTCGATTCGCTACTTCCACGGCGGCATCCCCGCGGTGCTGGGACGGCCAACGATGGGCTCGTGGCTGGTCTACGGGCTCGGCTGTGAAACGCAGAATCTCCCGGCGTACATGGTCCTCACCGATCCGGGCGGGCATCCTGTCGATGGTGTGACGAACTGGTCGAACGGCTTCATGCCGCCGCTGTTTCAAGGAACGGTGATGCGGCCGACTGAGCCGCGGATTCTGAACCTCAACCCGCCGCCGCATTTGAAGGGGACGTTGCAGCAGCAGAATCTCGCGCTGCTCGATGACCTCAACCGCCAGCACAGTGAATTGCATCCCGGTGAAAGTGATCTCGAAGCCCGCATCGCCAGCTATGAACTTGCGGCTCGCATGCAGACCGCGGCAACCGAAGCCCTCGATCTCTCGCAGGAAACCGAAGCGACGCACAAGCTGTACGGTCTTGATCAGGACGCCACGCGCGAATATGGCACGCGCTGTCTCATCGCCCGGCGGTTAGTCGAACGGGGCGTGCGCTTCGTGCAGATGTTCCTCGGCGGTCAACCGTGGGACACCCACACCGGCATCCGCGGTGCCTTGCCCGCCGTCTGCAAACGGACCGATCAACCGGCCGCAGCCTTGGTGAAAGACCTGAAGCAGCGCGGCATGCTCGATTCCACCCTCATCCACTGGGGCGGTGAAATTGGCCGCCTGCCGGTGACCGAAGGGACCGGCGATCAGGAAGGCCGCGACCACAACGGCCAGGGCTTTTCGACCTGGCTCGCGGGCGGCGGTGTCAAAGGCGGCATGGTCTACGGCGAAACGGACGAAGTCGGTCACCGCGCGGTCACGAACATCGTGACACCGAACGATTATCAGGCAACCGTGCTCAACCTGTTCGGCCTGAATCACGCCGAGTTGATGTACCGGCATAACGGTCAGGAACAGATCATCACCGCGAAACGCGATTGCCGGGTGGTGAGTGAGATTATGAGGTAGCGAAATGTAGCCATCACGCTCCGTCGTGATGAGCGGAACGCTTCAAGACGCACTCAACCTCGCCGACAACCTCCGATCCACGCGTCCCGTTCATCCGCTCATCACGGCGGAGCGTGATGGCTACTATGAAATGCAGAAGCCCGGCATTTCGGAAGATGCCGGGCTTCTTTCATGCTATTGCGTGACAGCCCCAGTCATCGACACAACTTACGGCTAACTCGTTGCGGGAACGGGTTTTCTGGCCTGCGCGTTATGGCTGGTGATTCCCGGTTGTTGCCCGTTATGGAGGTTGGCTCCAGGGACAAAACAGGGACAATCCCCGACTGCAGCTCGTGGAAGGATTGTTCCTCTGTCCGACGCATGCTCGAACCCAGTTGGTGATGGGAACCCAACGCGGCACAGGTGCGATGGCTTAGTCGTTTGCACGGGCTGACTTGTAAGCGGGATTGGGACGCGGGAACTTGGCGCTGGTGTCTTTAAGTCGCAGTACGCTGTCGTTCACAATTCGCAGGGGGCGTATCCGTCGGCGGTTGCGTTGCCGTCGGTTCGCCCTCTATTGCCGACGTCACGTGCGGGTTTCGGCGTCGTTGAACCCAGGTCCGAGCCAGCAGATGGCCAATCATCTGCGCCAGCCGTTGCCGTCGGACATGCAGCTCATCGCCGGAGAGAATCCCACCTTCGGAAGAGGGAATGTCGGCGTTCATTGGGGGCATGAAAATACTCCAAGGGCGCATGAAAAAAGGCCAGTACGGGAATGCCTTCCCGCACTGGCCTGAACCACATCGATTGTCAGCGGCCAGGTCGGCCGAGACTGGTGACTGCTATTTCATTGATGAATACCCTCCGAACTGGTGTGAGTGAGTGTCGTTGCGATGTTCTCCCTCGAAGCGAATCCTTACATCCTGAGGAAGCAGACTGCCACGGGCTATCCCTGGCCGCAGCCTGCGGTCTTCCACCGCACGCTGCGGCCATCCGGCATCTCTGCCCCGAGCTCGGCATACAGCGCCGTCAGAGCGAGCTTGAGTCCGCGCGGTGAGTAATGCAGCTCGGCGGCAATCTCCTTGAGCAATCGGCCGGCTTCCAGCAGGCCTTTGGCCCGCAGCAGGACCTTCCGGCGACGTTCGTCGGCCGTCGGCGCCGGCAATCCCCGCGAGCTGAACCACCAGGCAATCGCCTTGCCAACCGTGACATCGCTGGTGCGAAGTTCGCGGGCGATGGCGAGGTTCGACCACCCTTGGTCGACCAGCGCCGCCACGTTGTCAGCCAACTCCTTGTAGGCCGGTGGCGTATCCTGCTTGTTGGGAATCGCCGCCCGGCGTTTCCGACCATCCGGGCATGGCAAACCCTGTTCAGTGAACCACCGCTGAATCAGCTTCGTGATGTACGCTTCAGTGCGCCCCATCTTCCGGGCAATGGTCGTGTGGAGCAGTCCCAAGTCCCACAGGCGCTTGGCCTCCTGCATATGGTCGTCGATCAACAGGGGTCGGCGATAATCAATGGTGATTTGCAGCGACGTCGGATTGTCGACCGGCACGCGGACTCCGGTCAGGCGGCCGAAAGCCACGTTGACCAGGTCGAGATGGAAGCGCCCCTGCAGCCAACCTTTTTTGGCTTCGCGTTCGCCCATCTGGACCATCTCGATGCGGCCGCCCGTCAGTTCGTTGATGATCCGGCGCATCACATTCATCTCCTCGTCGGTCTCGGCCGTCGCCGCGGACGCCAGGATCCCTGCCAATTCATTGAGCAAGGCGATCACTTCGTCGGGGCGCGGGACCACGATCTCGGTATCGGCCGCGGCATTGTAGGCGGCCAGAGCCGCCGAGACGTCGTGTAGCTCTCGTCGCAGATCCCGCAAAATGTTCTCCGCCTGATGCTGTTCCTCATCCGTCTCTCCCGGGTGCCGTCGGTTGTAGTCGATCGCCTTGGAGAGGCGACCGGATCGGGCCCGGAGACGGTCCAAGTCTTCCGGGTCGGGGCGTTGGACATTCGCTGCGGTTTCCTGACATGCCGTGATGATTTGCGCCACCAGACCGTCATCCGCGCGGACCAGTTCCGCCAACTTTTCGCACGTGAGCTTGAGAGCCAGCTGGCGATTGAGGAGAGAAAACAACGGGCGCTTCGGGGGCTTAATGACCCGACACAGGGGGCAATACAGAATCTTTCCCTGCGGACCGCCGCTGATCAGTTGACGTTCGTGCTCTGAGCACCGGAACAAGCCACTGAGGAGCCGCGGTCGAGTCTGTCGATTTCCATCGAGCGACCGTCGGCCGGATTTCGGCTGCTCGTTGGCCTAGAGGCGTTGGGCTTCGTACCACTGGGGGTCGTCGATGATCCGCAGGTCGTCGAACTGCGCGGACCGCAACGGCTGCACGCGCGGGATTTGCCGACAGTAATCCGCTTTCGTAGCGCCGTAGCACCAGCGTCCACGGTATGTGGGATTCATCAAGTGCGTGCGGACGAGCTTGGCCGTCCACATTCCAGTCAGACTTTTAGTGGGGACTGGCGAATGCGGATCATCGTTGAGTTGCCGCGCGATATTCTGAGGGGTCATGCCCTCAATAATGTACCAGTCAAAAATCCTCTTGATCCAAGCGGCGGTCAGCACATCCACCACGATTTTCATGCGCGGCCGCTGCCGCCGCGTGAATTCGCCTGGCACTTCCTCGCCGCTAAATCCGAGGGGCAGGCTTCCCCAGACGCACTTCCTCATGAGAAGGCCTTCATGCGAAGCGCGAATGTGTGCGGCATACAAATGAAGTTGAGCCTCGTCCACTGCGGCTTGAATCTGAAACATGAACCGCCAGTGGTCCTGATCGTTCGTGTCCAGGTCGGAATGCACGAAGATGGCGCGGACCCCGGATTCCACGAGCTCCTCTTCAACGAACTGCATCGACCGGTACGCCTTCCGAAATAGTCGCGCGGTGTTGAAGACCAGAAACACGCGAAACCGCTTTTGCTTTAAGGCTTCCCTTAAAACATCCAGTCCCCGCCGGCGCAGCTTTAAGCCGCGGACCGCCAGGTCGTAGAAGACATTTTCGCGCGGGATGAAGATCCGCTCCGCGATCGCGGCATCGAAAATCGTACGCATCTGATCGGCGATGGAGTCCTGGAAGCGGGATGAGTAACGACCGTACGCGGCACCGATGAATTGGGCTTGTTCACGCGGCAATTTGGCATGGAATTCGGCAACGATGTCGTCGATTTCCTGGATCGTCCGCTCCAGAAGGGCGTCCCGTTCCCGTTGGATGTCCTCACGTGTGCGGCGGACTTTTCTGCGCTGCGGCCAGCGAGTGTCCGCGATCATCGGGTGTGGCTGGGAAGATTGCGATTCGCCGAGCGTTACCGCCGGCGGCAACGGCTGCTGCAGATCCGCAAATCCAGTCGCTGGGCAAGGGACCGTTTCGGCCGCGTTGACCTCAGTGGCCTGCAATGCCATCAGCATGACGGCGAGCATTGCTGCGAAGAAGAACTGCGCATGCAGCACGCGACAGTACCGCTGGTCGCGATTTCCCAGGCGTTTCCGCCGCAAGAGTTGCAACATTTTTTGACGATGCTTTGATTTCATCGGGTCCTTCCAGAAGTCGCGACGCACAGCACGACAAGGCCCGGACATTCCGGAGCCCAGCGCACTGGCTGAACGCTGGGGTCAGGCTAAGAACTGAAAGTCGCGAGACCGTCGCACCATGCGACAAATCAACCCGCGCAGGTGCGCGCAACGGAACCGGCGACGCGGCAGGGGGATCCGTTCAGAAATGGCAGGGAGCTAAATGGGGCCTCCGACCCGAAAGTGACGATCGGCAAGCCTGAGCCGCCCCTGATTCGGGGTGGTGACGGTCGACAAGCGGCCCGCCACTTCGGGGCGTAGGACAAGCGTCCCGGATTCAACCGGGCGAAAGGACATGTCCGGGTGATGGCGATGAATAGCGGCCTGTCCGATGTCGCCTGCGCGCCGAGTCAAACCCACCAGCGCCACCGGGTCGTCTGCATCAGCGCTCGGAGGAATGTGCGCCGCGACAGGAATCAGCGTCTGGCGATTCCCGGTCGATGGGGACCATCAGAGGCACCGACGTCAGGAGTGGGAGGTATCGGATCGGGGTCGGGCGGAGGCTGTGGCCGCCGTTATCGCCTGCGGTTGCATGAGATCACGAGTGACCCGGTGACCGCGCTCGTGTTCGACCGGTACTGGGGTTAAGAGTCGGCATACTCGATGCAGACCAGTCAGCCGCGGCATCTGGCAGCCTGTGGATCCACCAGCCCATTCATCGCTAGCGGGCTGGTGGGTTAAACAACACCATGACGGATGCCGTCCCAGAGTCACCCGCGGTGGTCCCGGCAATCGCCCCCCCATGATCTCGCCGATACGACCGATGCGATCACCGCTTTGACTCTCTCAGATGCGACGCGCGCTTCCTTGGCGGGGGTGGAGGAAGCTGCGAATCGGGCGTGTCTCAAACTTCAGACGCCCGACAAGTCGCGCGGTTCCATGCACACGTGGCATTCCTCACAACCTCCCGCAGTCGGGCGGCTTGATCCCTAAATACTCAAACTGAGCGTTTTTCACAGCGCAGTGAGTGCTTGTCGGAGTTGGTTTCTCGTCGGGGCATGGCGGATCCTGTTGGTGAGTGCCTGAATTTGATCGTGGCGGACGGATTGGCGGAAGTCGGCGAGTCGTTCCTGGCAGCGCGGAAGCGGAATCCGTTTCTGGTGGCGGGCTGGAGCGTCCAGGCGCGCGAGCGCGTGGCGGGTCGCCGTGCGCGCTGAGCGCGAAACGTGCGCAGCGACGACTGCTTTCCACGCCGATCAGCCACTTCTGCTGAACCGCTCTGGGCATCGCGGCCCGCATCGCCCGATCCGAATCAACGGACCGCGGACCGCTCCAGGAAGACGGCGAAGGATTCAATTCCCATAGGCGCGCAGCAGCTGCGGTTCAGTCCCTAAAATCGTATGCAGCGTGCTTTCACGCGGCACGGACGTCCGAACCCGCTGATAGCACACTGCATACAATCCTATTTTTTATGCCTGCAATCCCATCGCCGATTTAGCTGTGGAGCGGTATCACGTGACCGTGGGGGAATTGATCACCGAGCCTTGGAAAAATTCGCGAGCGAAATGTTTAGAAGTCCGAGGGCTTCGCGATTGCTCGACTGTCCACCCTCAGATCAGGCGGGCACAACTCACAGCGTTCGGAGACTCGGAGCGCCGACAGAATTGAGCCGACCGGTGCCATCGTCTTGGAGCAGGATCACGTCCTCGGATGACAAGTCCAGACGATAACCTTGTCCACGTTGATTGCTAACGCGCGCGTCTAACTCGGGCGTTTCGGCGAGTAATTTGGCCAAGCGACTCCGTCGTGATGCCATTTTCTGACTCTCAGGTCGTTGCAGCATGCCTTGATCCACAATCCGACCCGAAGATCGCGCGAGCGTCCACAAGAGATTCCACTGGGTTTCGGACGAGTCCCACTTCCCATCGGCTATCGGCTGACCTTTCCAAAAGACCTGCCGCGGTGATCGGTCCACTAAAAGCAGTGGCACGGTTGGCTTGAGCGCATCGATCAGGTCATCCGGGTCGTCAGGCACTTCATAGAGCGGACGAATATCTTCCAACGCCAGCGCCACCTGCCGCACAGTCGACGGATCACAAAGCGATACAGGTTCCGTGTCGCCGTCCGCGGTCCCCGGATTCGTGTTCGGCGCACTCTTTGGAGAAGGCATCGGCCGGCGGATACACCACCGAACATAGAATCGATTCTGTTCCGATTGCTTGGTCAGCGCGCCGAGCCAATCCAGATGCGAATGCACAGCATAAGCCTGATACAAAAGAGTCAGCGACACGCAAGCGTCGCGGAGGCGAGCCGTTCCTTTCAGTTCGTCGGTCTCCGTGAGTGCCAGGAGAGATCGCTTCGTTTCAGTCTTGCAGGTCACGATCGGTTTAAACCACTTCCGCCTTTCAAGGTTCACGGGGGCCAAAAGAGAAGGACGATGCCGGCCAGCCGATCGAGGAGGGCGTGCCAGTATTCGACGCGGGCGAACATCGCTCGCGAAATGTAATCACCGAGAGGAAAGCGGAGTTCCCTCTGATCAAATACAGATCGATGCTCACTCCGAAAGTCGCCATGCCGATCCGACGAATTAGGGTGCAATTGCAGCCCACCCCACGGATGGAAGAAATCTTCGATGGAAACCAGATCATCCCAGGGGCGATTGGCGATCCAAGCGATGGTCTCTCGATCGCGTTCCCCTTCCGGATAAGCCGAATCTAAATCCGTCGCGTCCCGCCCCGTCAAGGCACGGCTCATTTCCTGCGCCAGCGCCACAAACGATTGGTCGACGCGCTCCACGGCCTGCCGGGCTGTGGTCTGAGCCCCTTGAGTGAGATGGTCGACGGACCATCGCGCGTGGAATTGGAAGCTTTCTTTGCCAATCAAGCCTTCTACGACGCGGCAGACGTCGTCCCGCAGCCAGACTTCCGTACGGTCTGAAATGCATTCATCCAGCGGTCCATGCAGACCCGGACTGAGGGCATCGAAAGCTTGTTGCGCGAGCTGCAAATGTCGCATTTCTCATTCTTTTTCTGCGATGAGCCGTGATGCTCCCGTTTCTCGCACGGAGCGAACTTCGTGCGAGACTTCCATTCTACGTTGAGCGGCGAATTGGAATGAAGTCCTGGTCCGCAGTGAGATCATGGCCGAACCGTTTCTTTCCAGCCAAGCCGCCGCTCAACGTCTCGGAATTTCGGTGGCCAGTCTTTACGATTGGCTTGCCCGTTCCGACGCCGGTGAGTTCATGCTCCGTGGCCAGCTTTTCACCATCAATTATTTCCAAGGGGGCGCTCGGGGGCAGGGACGGATTCAGATCGAAGACGCCGAAATCGAACGCTTGCGGGAAGCGATGCGCGTCCACCCTCATCCCATTCGACAACGCCGTCCGCCCGACCGCATCCAACACTATCCCGGCATCACCGTCCCTTTGGGCCGGCCGGACTGAGTGAACTTTCATGTCTCGAGCGCTGAGCGACTAAACGACCCCGATCGCTGCCCACAATGGATCCTGGTAGTGCTGGCCCCACTCCTTGCCGTAATGGTCGAACGCGACCTTCGGCGTGTCACCCAACAGTTCGGCGAGGACTTCGATCGAACAACCGACGCCCTGGTTCCAGTATCCCGCCAACATGCGGTGGGCGAAGGTATGCCGACAGATGTAGCACGAGTATCGTCCGCGCACCGGGTCCTGATCCCAGCCCAACGCGCGCTTCATGGTGAGAAAGCGCTTGACCCCGGTGACTTTTTTCCACGGTCGACCCTGGGCGTTGCGGAAGATGGGCGTAGTTCCTTCTGGACACGACTTGAGCAATCGTCGGGTGAGTTTCGCGACGGCCGTCGGTACCGGAATCCGTCGCCGCTTCTTTGTCTTGGACGAAAACACCCGCCACATCATGCCTCGAGGCGTCTCTTCCACATCGTCCGCCGTCAGCTGAGCCAGTTCGCAGAAGGGTCGTAGTCCTGTATGCACGGCTGCGAACAGGAAGTCGCGAAAGACTTCGTCCGCGGCCGAATAAATCACTTGCTCATCCTCGGCGCTGAACGACAACAGTCGGGGTTTTGGGGGCGGTTTCTTGAGCCCCCGCAATGGATTCGCGATCCCGTAATTCTCTTGTGCATGATGGAAGGCCGCTAGCACGATGGTCATCGCGTTCCGTTGCGTGACCGAGGATTTCCAGGCGGTCTGGCTTTCGACCCAATGCTGAATGTGCCCCTTCCGAAGGTCCGCCACCGGCAGAGCCCCGCAGTATTCGCTGAGTCGGTTCAGATAGCGGATGACAGCCCCGCGGTACTCTGGGTGCAGCCCACCGCCCGCCGCTCGCTGTTCGCAGTGCTCGATGTAGAGCGAACAGACTTTCGCCACCCGCCATGGATCATCGCGAACGGGTTCCGCCGCGGGCCGCCATGCGCCGGAAACCTTAATCCGCGCCAGCGCGAGTTCCGCACTCGGTCGATTCGCGATCCCGCGGATCGATCGTCCGGATTCATCGCGCAGCAGCACGCGCCGCTTTGTTCCCGGCGGGGTGTAATACCAGGCATCGGTCTGTTTCCAATGCCAGGCCTGCCCGCGCGAACGTCGTCGGAGCGGAGTCGGACTCGTGGCGTTCATGTCCGTGGGCCTTTCGTCGATGTCCGTGGAGAAGCGACAGAGATCCGTGGAGACTTGGACTGACGTCGTTTCCGCGGCGCGGCTTTCTTTGCTGCGGTCCGCTCAGGCGCTGTGACCCCGCCTGACTGACCTTCGCCAATCGCATTCCAAAGGGGATCCTGATAGTGCTGACCCCATTCGCGGCCGTAGTGCTCAAACGCCACTTTGGGTGTGTCGCCGATCAACTCCGCCAGCGTTTCGATGGAACAGCCGATGCCTTCGGTCCAATAACCCGACAGCATTCGATGGACGAACGTGTGTCGGCACGTGTAACAGGAGTAGCGGCCTTTGACGGGATCCTGATCCCAGCCGAGCTTCTTCTTCAGTGTGAGGAACCGCACCACGCCGGTCATCCGCTGCCAAGGGTCGCCTTTGGTGTTGCGGAAGATCGGCCGCTGAGAACCACGCGGAGCCGTCTTCATCAATTCCCGCGTCAACGTGGCCACCTCTGGACGAACGGGAATTTTGCGAGTCTTTTTCGCTTTCGATGAGTACACTCGCCACATCATCCCGCGCGGAGTCTCTTCGACATCATCGCCTGTCAACTTCGCCAGTTCGCAGAAGGG
Source organism: Planctomycetaceae bacterium (assembly GCA_041753475.1). Taxonomy (GTDB): domain Bacteria; phylum Planctomycetota; class Planctomycetia; order Planctomycetales; family Planctomycetaceae; genus DSVQ01. The sequence continues at coordinate 39,604 of JBGSUN010000030.1, forward strand.
ACGCAGGCCGGTGTGAATGGCCGCGAACAAGAAACTGTGGAAGTTGGGTTCGAGGTTGTCGTAAAGCGTCTGTTCTTCATCCGGCGTGAACGACGCCAGTCGCGGCTCAGCCTTCGGCTTCTTCAGGCCCTTCAGGGGATTCGGAATACCAAACAAGTCTTCCGCTCGATTGAAGGCTGCCAGGATGACGCTGATCACGCCCCCGCGCGTGGCCGGGCTCTTCCAGGTCTCGTACCGATCAATCCACGACTGCACATGGCCCTTCTTGAGTTGTGCGACCGGCAACGCGCCGCAGTGTCCACACAGGTCGTTGAGCCACAGCGACGAATTGTCGCGGTGACTCCGGCTGATCGTGCCGGTGGCGAAGCCGCGCTCGCAGTATAGTAGGTACTCCGAACAAACCCGCGCGACAATCCATTCCCCGCCGGACGAACTACCCGCCTCATCGACCCAGGACACCTTCTCCCGAGCCAGCGCCACTTCGGCGGCCATCTTGCTGTCCCGACCGCGGATGCGCTCGCCCTGTTCATCGAAGAGCGCCACCCGCTTCTTCGTACCGGGCTGCGTGTAGTACCAGCAGTCCGTCTGCTTCCAGTGCCACGCGGAGCCATGAGACTGGCGGCGCTGCTTGGCCTTGCGTCCCATGAATCGTCTCCTACCAGAACCCGCTGCCTAACATTGACCTCATCCATCGGGCGTCCGATACTGTCGTTGCGCTGCCCCCTGCGAACCCCCTGGAGCCACTCCATGTCGACAGCCCCGCATGCGACACGACTCACGCGCGATGGATTGCTTCGCGGTTTGCTACACAGAATAGCTACACTGATTCTTAGCACCGCGATGGCGCCCCTGTCAATTGACTCGGGAAAACAAGCAGATTCCGCGGAGGTCGCTCGTGTACCAAATATTGTACTTATACTTGCGGATGATCTTGGCTACGGCGA
>JBGSUN010000031.1:0-22437 GCA_041753475.1 Planctomycetaceae bacterium
CGGCCGCACCCGGTCGCCCTACCCCAGCCGCACCAGTCACCGGCCGAGTTCCTGCGACCGCCCCGACCGGCGATTGCCCAGGCCGGGCTCCCTGTTGTAAAAAGTCGGCGGCGGCTCCTCCTTGGCGAGTTCCCGCGGCTCCCACGGCGCCGGTACTTGCACGGGGCACATCCAGGAAGTTGTTCAACTGGCTGGCAGAGGGACGGCTGCCGGGAGTGGCTCCGACACCACCGGGACGGGTCGCGCCGCTCGCCGGTCGGGCGCTGCCGACGTTTCCCGTCGCTGGTCGTGGCCCACTACCAATCCCGCTCACCGGTGGCCGTGCACCGCCTGCGGCTCCGGTGCCTGGAGATGGCCGACTCACACTGGGACTACTCGGACGCGGTGCGCTCATTGCGGGAGAGCGTCCTGCGGACGGTGCGGGGCGTGCCATTCCGCCACCACCACCTCCACCACCTCGGGACATACCGCCGCCGCCACCACCGCCACCACCGCCACCACGTCCCCCGCCCCCACCACCGCGGGCCAGCAGTTCTGTCCCAGTGCTCAAGAGAAGGCCGACACCAATGCCAACGAACAAGATTGAACGATTCATGTTTTCATCTCGGGAATGTGGACTTCAGGATGTTGGAAACGAAAGAATCGGGACTGTTGCGTGGCGTTACTCACGCACGACCACGACTTCATCGATATTGGGCAGCAGTTCTCCTCCGGCAGTCCGTTCGATTGTCTGCCAGGTGAACGTGTTCGCGTCGACAGGCTTCATCACATTGACCATGGCGGCGGTGCGTCCGTCGCTGAGCACACCCTTATTGTGAATGAACCAGCGATCTTTCCTGTGTGTCCAGGTCGCTTCGGCAAAACCACCCTGAGAATCGAACGTCCATGAGCGGATCTTCTTCGACGCCGCATCCCACCCGATCACCTGCATGCCCGAGATATCGAAACGGTCGCCGGCAGCGATGGTGAATGAGCGGATCAGGAAGTTCTGGCTCTTGGCCCAATGGCATTCTGTTTCGATCCGGACCGAGTCATCCTGATCGACCCACTTGCCGACCATCCATTCAAGGATTTTCAGTTGGTCATAGTGCGACGGAATCTCTTCCGGTTCCTGCTCGGTGACGCGATCCAGCAGCCACTTTCCTTCACGCTGGACGTAGACCGCGGTGTATTCCGTTTCCTCCGGTTCCGCCTGGGGAAGGATGAATTTGGCCGTTCCCTGCTCAACAGCCACATTCGGTGAAAGAAGCCGAACTGATTCCACATTCACGTTGAGTTTCGCGTCTTTCTGAGACGCGAACAAAGTCTCGAACTGCTTGGCGATTGCGTCGCGGCCAACCACTTCCTCGCCGGTGATCCGGTTGACATACACCGCATCGGGTGACCACATGTCGGCCACCCGTTTGGCATTATGTGAGTTGAACGCTTCCACGTACGCGTCCACGCCCTTCCGGATGGTCGCCTCAGCCGCAGATTGTGTCGAGGATTCCTGTGCCCACGAAACGCAAGGAATGGAAACCAGAAGGGCAAGCAAGCGTGATGACAATCGATTCATGAATGTGACTCCTCTTGGGGGAAATGATTCTGTGGTTGTTATAGGTTCTCAGCGGAGTTTCCAGATTCCGCCAGTTGATCTGGTGCGAGTTCCGCGTGAAACCGCCGTGGATCAAGTTCAAACAGCAATTGTCCAGCATCGACAATCTGCCCATCGGTGAAGTGAATCTGATCGATATGCCCCCGGACGCGCGACCGGATCCCCACCGTCTTTGAGGCGTCAGTCCAGCCGTTGCACTCGCTGTGATCGACGATTTCCCGCGTTTCCGAATGCTGTACCGTCACCTGCGCTGGCGGCTTAGCACCCCCCAGCCCGAAGCCCGGCTGACCCAGCAGCATCACACCACAACGCAGTCGTGAGGGGCAGGAGAACATCAGCTTCTCTCATTCAAAAAAATGGCGTGACACTGCCATTTGCGCTGACCGAGTTGAGAACCGATTCCGATCCATGATCGACGCGGGTATCATGCGGTCAATGACAACGAACTTCCGACGATCATCTTGTCGGATGATCGTCAGTCAAATCATGTCTGAGAGACTAGCCAGCGCGGACGGCCGCGAACACTGGTAAAAATGACAGGTCGAGGATGAGAATACTGACAGGATTCGCTACGGAAGAGCGGCGCGTTGCTTCATGGCGTATTGCACCAGACCGGCACTGGATTGGATGCCGAGTTGCTTCATCATCGCGTATTTATGGAAGGCGACAGTCCGTGGAGTGATGTTCAAGACTTGTGCCACTTCTTTCATGGAATGGCCCTCGGCCAGGAGTTGGAGCACTTCGCGCTGCCGCTGGCTGATGGAATCGGCCTTTTTCGTGGCAGGCGAAGGGTCAATCAATGAGTCCACCAATCCCCTGGCTGCCAATGGTGTGACGTAGGAACGTCCCTGAAAGGCCTCGTCAACGGCTTGGACCAGTTCGGAACCCGCCGAATTTTTCAACAAGTATCCTGAAGCGCCAACACGGAACGCTTCCGCGGCAAGGTCAGGGTCCTCATTGACGGTCAGGAAGATCACTTTGACATCGGGCATCTCTTTTCGCAGGATGCGGGCGGCGTCCAAGCCGTTCAACTGTGGCATCGAGATGTCCACAACCACGACATCGGGAGACAGGTCGACGGCAGCGGCCAGCAACGCACGGCCATCGGGAACGGTCCCGACAATGTCACAGGTCGGCTCCAGCAGACGGGCGAAGGCTTCCCGCAGCATTCGATGGTCGTCGGCCAGTAATACACGGGGGCGTCTCACGAGTTTCTCCCTGGACAAAAGTGCGGATGGAGAACAGCGAGAGCTCAGCCGCGATCCTGTTGCATGGCCTGGAATCGGATCACAAGGTCGGCTCCCACGGGATCCACGCCACGACTTGTGTTCCCTGAGAAGGGGCAGAATCGATGGTCATTTCGCCCTGCAACAATCTCAACCGCTCCCGCATGCTGATGAGGCCAAGTCCGGCTTCCAGATTCGCGCGGTCCGGGTTGAAGCCGGTTCCATTGTCGATCACTCTGAGCCGGATCGCATCATCGGTCCCCTTTAATTCTACCTGAATCCACCGCGCCTCACCGTGCTTGATCGCATTTCGTAATGCTTCCTGGGCGATACGGAACAGGCACAATGCCATGTCATGAGGCAAATGTGTCGGGGTTTGCTCATCCGTGAACTCAATTTCCAGATTATGGCTCTGTGAGCATTCGGTGCACAGCGCGCGTACGGCCGCCACAAGTCCCAACTGCTCTAACTTGAAGGGATGAAGTTGATGCGACAAATCATGAATCGCCGATGACAGTTCTTTGGTACGGGCTGACAGTTCATCCAGCGCAGCTGCGGAGTCCGTGGACGTTCCCATCTGCTGCCGACACACGTCGATCTGGACCGCCAGTAACGCCAACGTCTGACCGAAATCGTCGTGCAAATCTCGCGCGATCCGCCGGCGCTCATCTTCCTGCGTGGTGATGAGCCGTCCTGTCAGCAACCGCAACTCCTGCTGATTTTCCAGCAAGGACTGCTCAGCTCGGCGCCGTTCCGTGATATCGATGACTGAGGCGAGCACGCAGAGCCCTTGTTCGGTTTGCAGCGGGTTCAACGCAATCTCGACGGGAAATTCGGTTCCGTCCTTCCTTCTGCCGAAGAGATTTCGCCCGACACCCATTGGGCGGGCCTGGGCCATCGTGAAGAAACGCTCGCGATATTCCGTATGCATTTCCCGATAGTGCACAGGTACTAAGTCTTCGATCAACTGCCCGAGCAGTTGATTGCCCGTGTAACCAAACAGCTTTTGAGCGGCTGGATTCGTCAGAACGATGCGCCCGTCCTGAGCGACCATCAGCATGCCGTTCGGCGCGGCATCGACGGCCAGGCGAAAGCGGCGTTCCGCCCGCGTCCGCTGGCTGCGCTGGATGAGCATGCCCGCAATCGTCAGCCCCTGGAGAGTACAGAGAGTCACCGCTCCCACAATCTGCCATTTGTAGGCATTCCAGAGACCGGGAACCTGATTGCGAACAATACTCCCGGAGGGCAGGCTGACTTCACGAATTCGCCAGCGCTGAAGTTGATGCCAGTCGAACATCGCTGCATTATTACTCGCTGCATGAATGCCAATGCGCGCGGCGTCTTCTCCGGATAGAATGCGTAAAGCCAGCCGCGCTGCATTCTGGCCACTGTCTTCCCACTGAAATACTTTCCCACCGACAATCCCCCGGCCGATATAGGAGTCCACGTGACCATAGATCGGAGCATTCGCCTTCGCCGCCAACTGCTCGAGCACCTCAACGGGGATCATCGCCGTGCCGTCGGCATCCTGAAACACATGCAGGAAATAGATGAGACTGTGCTCCGGGAGCTCTGACAGTTTCTGAGCCAACTTGGATAGCGGCAGTCCTGAGAGGTACTCGAACTGCAGGTTCTCCTCCTGCGCGCGAAAAATATTGCGAGCTTCGGCCTCCCAGCGGGTATCAAATTCGGATTTGCCGGAGATGACGAACACGTGTTCGGTGCGCGGATGCAGTTGCAGAGCCAATTCCAGCGTTCCGGCCAGATCCATGACGATCGGTACACCGATGACGTCGGCAGTGAGCGCGAGTGTCTCGACTTCTCGTTGATCAATCGCACCGAAAACAATCGGCACGGACGGGAAAATCTCGTCGCGGTAGTGCAGCGCGAAATCCAACGCGGGAGCCAGGCCGGCAATGACCACATCGATCTTCCGGCCGGCATACTTCTGCTGCAAGAACGTTGCTAAATGCCGCGAATAATCTGGGTTTGTCGAGCGCGAGAGATCGAGAAACTCGCTGTGGATTTCGACACGATCGGCTGAATCGGACTTGAGCAGCGTCCGCAGACCGCGATCAAACAAGAGATTACCGGGGCGGCCATCGTTATCGTCGGGATAGAGGACCACAACCAGTCGGGTCGAACCCGTCTGGGCTTGCACGACCGACGGCAACAGGAAGGGGAGTGTCGGCACGATCATCGCCAGCCAGAAGCCCATGGCAGCGGCATAGCGGACCATTGTCACAACGGAAGTTCCTGCTGCAGGCAAAATTTTGCAGTGATCGAGACGTGTTTCCCCGCATGATAACGAATCAACTCCAGGTCCGCAGGCAATCGCTCCTGTCGAATTTTCAGACTGGCAACTGTCACTTTTGACAGTCGCTAACCTGCACGCCGATGCGGCAATATAGGCATCCACAGCCATGCGACGCGTTCTTGGTCATCGTGTCGCACCGGAAGCTACGTTGAGGTTGCAGGTTTTAATGTCGAAGAGGCCGGGACGGTGAATTCAACTCCTCTACTCGGGTCACAGCGGATGCTGATCCATCATTCGGAATCGCTGCGCGAGATTTGGGTCTTCCTGATCGGCATGGGTGTCGCGCTCATGATTCTGGGGGCGGTGGCGATCGGCTCGTCATTCGTCACCACCATGGCGACGGTGCTTCTGTTTGGATTCGTCCTGTTGTTTGGTGCTGTTTTTCAGATTGTTACCGCGTTATGGGGACGCCACTGGCGTGGGTTCAGTCTGCATCTCCTGTCTGGGGTCCTGTATCTGGTCGTGGGGCTTTTCATGATCGACAATCCTGCCGAAGCGGCGATTGGGCTGACCGTCTTGGTTGCCGCTGGATTGTTAGCTGGGGGAGGGATTCGCATCACGCTGTCAGCTCTGGATCAGTTCGAAGGGTGGGGATGGGTCTTTCTCAGCGGCATCATCTCGGTACTGCTGGGGATCGCAATTTGGAGCCAATGGCCGCTGTCCGGCCTGTGGGTGATTGGTTTGTTCGTCGGTATCGAGATGGTCACCAGCGGATTTTCCTGGCTGATGTTAGGACTCGCGGTCCGCTCGCTCCCCACGGCGTCGCCCCCACCATGAACCAACAATCTCGCATTCAATTCGATGAGAATAAAGCAACGATGACTGGTGCTTCATCAATGGTTGGAACTGCGGCGATGAAAGCCCTGTCGATGCCCACTGGGTTCTGTCAACCGACGCAAGATGAACTCACCGTCCTGGAGTCCCTCGTTGAAAACCGCCTCAGCGGACAATTGCACGGGTTTCAATTGTCTGCGACGAATGGAGGACTCGTTCTCCGCGGACGCACTCGGTCCTACTACGGAAAGCAACTGGCACAACACGCCGTCATGGAGGCCACCGCGCTGCCTATTCTCGCGAATGAAATCGAGATCGTCCAAACCCCTCGGTAGACAAAGCTGCGGTGGAGCCTTCATCACAATCGAACGACTTGACGATTTCTTCATGTCTGGCGATTAGAATCATGTCTGCCAGCGAACGCCCCTTCACAAACGTCCTTTCTTCCTGTTGCTGATCCCCCTTTGAAAAGGAGTCTGCTGATGTCTGATATTGATAGTCTTGTCAACCGCATTGATGCCGAGTTCAACTCCATTGAAACGCACCTGAAGACCTTTCAGGAACAACAGGTCCGCGATTATGAGGGGCGTCGGCAACGGCTTGAGCAATTGGATAAGGTCTTCACGCAACTCCGCGACGTCTGGCGTCCCCGCCTCGAGACGTTGGCAAAGAAATTTGGCGACAAGGTGAAGGTGACCCCCAGTGTCACGCCAGCGGCCAAGGAAGCGACGTTCGCCTTCCAATCCATCTTGGCCCACATTGTCTTAAGATTTGGAGCGATGACGGATCCCGATGTGCGCAAGGTGATTCTCACCTATGATCTGGATATCCTCCCGATCTTCATGAAATTCGAGTCGCATGCCGAGATCGAATTCCCGCTGGAAAACGTGGACGCGGAAGCCGTTGGGAAATGGATCGACGATCGCATCATCTGCTTCGTGAAGACGTATCTGTCGCTCCATGAACACCAGCAATATCTCAAAGATGTGATGGTCAGCGATCCCATCGCCGGCGTGCAATTCCCAAAATTCGCAGCAGCGGCAACAATCGAACACGGGGGCACAACGTACTACTTCATCGGCGACGCAACGCGTCGTGAATTCGAGAAGCAGAAGGGGATCGCGGCCAATTAAAGGCCGCCGTCCCTGCAACACACTGCCGCCACAATCGATTCGCCAGAGACGGAAGCCGAAGCTTCTGTACTCTGTCGGCCGACGAAAGTCTCGCCACGATAATGAGATTCACGCCGGCCGATGGACTGGTGATGGGCACGTATGCTGGTGCACTCGATCCAGAATTCTTGCTGTATCAGTTGAATGAAGAACGCATGATCGCAGAACACACCCGGCGCGTGCTGGGCTTGTGCGGAGTAGCGTGAATGACCGCCGAGCAAGAACCAGTTAGTGAAGGCCTGGTTTCGTTGTCAGACGAGAAGGCCACACTGGAGATCCTGTCCAAATCGATCCTCGGACTGTGGGACACGGTCAATCATCTCACTCGACTCCGCCCGACGAAACGTGACCGCTACCGGGTGACGATCTTCGGATCCGCGCGGGTTGACCCGAGTCATTGGGTTTATGGTGCGGTTCGTGACGTTGCCGCGGAACTCACGCGCCTCGATTGCGACATCGTCACGGGAGGCGGCCCCGGTTTGATGCAGGCCGCAAACGAAGGTGCGAAACTTGCCGCCGCCAATGGGGCTCCACAGAAGTCGATTGGAATACGTGTCGATCTGCCGTTTGAGCAGGAAGTGAATGCTTTTGTCACCGATTCATTTGAGCACAAAACCTTCTTCACCCGGCTGCATCATTTCGTGCTGGTGTCAGACGCATTCATTATTTGTCCGGGTGGGATCGGCACCGTGCTGGAAATGCTCATGGTTTGGCAACTCCTTCAAGTCCAGCATCTTCAGGGCACACCTCTCATTCTCGCCGGGCACTTCTGGGACGGTTTACTCGAATGGGCCAACGATCAAATGCTCCGCCCCGATTCGCCATTGGTGAGTCCAGCGGATCTCCAGATTCCGCAGGTGTTGCCCGACGGGCCATCGATTGTCCAGGCGATCCGTGAGCACCACGCGCAGTGGAAACAGAAGCAGAGTTAATGAGTCGAATTTAGAGAATTGCACTCCACACGACGAGACTTGATGATGAAGCGCGACGACCTCAAAGAACTTTTAACTCGTTACGGCTGTGGTCCCGTGAAGTTGACCGGTACCGACGACGCCCTGTTTGAGCGGCGGTTGGTCCTTGATCATGTCCTCGACCCGAAGGACGCCGGCCCGCGCGAGCAGTTTGAAGCGCTCGCAGGAGCGATGCGCGACGTGCTGGCTCAACGGTGGTTGAAGACGACCCAAACTTATGACCGAGTCAACCCGAAGCAGGTTTACTACCTTTCCATGGAGTTCCTGATCGGACGGTCTCTGGCCAACAATGTCACGAATCTGCTCCTCGCCCCGGCGACCGAGGCGTTCGAAAAAGCCAACGGCGTGAAGCTTGCCGACCTGCTTGAGCAGGAGCCGGACGCCGGACTCGGAAATGGTGGGCTGGGCCGGCTGGCGGCCTGCTTTATCGAATCCCTCGCGACGCTGGAAATTCCGGCCATCGGCTATGGTCTGCGGTACGATTTTGGGATCTTTCGTCAGGAAATCGAGAACGGATACCAACGCGAACAGCCGGATCCCTGGTTGAATCGGCCTGATCCTTGGGAAGTCGCCCGTCCGAATGAAACCACGACCGTTCCATTCGGTTCGTCGTTTGCCGTTCACAACGGGCAGATTGAGGTGCGTCGCGGCCAGCCGACACACATTCTCGGCGTCCCGTATGATCGCCCGGTCGTCGGCTACGGCGGGAAGACGGTCAACACGCTCCGCCTTTGGAAGGCGGCCACACCTGCTACTTTCGACTTCGGCGAATTCAGCAGCGGCGACTTCTTCGGGGCAGTTTCCGACAAGACGCTCGCCGAATCGGTAACGCGGGTGCTTTACCCGGACGATTCGACTCCACGCGGACGATCGTTGCGATTCATCCAGGAATATTTCCTCGTCCATTGTTCGCTGGCGGACATCGTGGCTCGTTTTCGCCGACGCGGCAACGACTGGTCCGCACTTCCCGACAAGGTCGCCATTCAGTTGAATGACACGCATCCCGCCATGGCCGTCCCCGATCTGATGTGCATCCTGCTCGATGAAGCCGGGTTGGGCTGGGATGAGGCATGGGACCTGACCGTACGGACCCTCGCCTACACGAATCACACGCTGCTGCCCGAGGCTTTGGAAAAATGGTCCGTGGATCTGTTCGAGGCCTTGCTGCCGAGACACCTGGAAATCGTCTATGAGATTAATCGCCGTTTCCTGCAGGATGTTCGGGCGAAATTCTCTGGGGATGATGACCGGCTGGCCCATGTGAACCTGATTGAGGAAGGACCGGATCGCAAAGTGCGGATGGCGAATCTGGCCATCGTCGGCACTCACAGCACGAATGGAGTCGCGGCGATTCATTCGGAGTTGCTCCGCACGAAAACGGTCCCGGACTTCGCCGCGATTTTCCCCGAGCGATTCAACAACAAAACCAATGGTGTGACACCGCGGCGCTGGCTGCTGCTGTCGAATCCGAACCTGGCGAAATTGCTGACCGAAGCGGTAGGCAAAGGCTGGGAAAGCGACTTGTCTCTCCTCAGCAAGATCGACCCGCTGGCGACGGATGCGGGGTTTCAGGACAAGTTTCTCGCCGCCAAGCGTGAAACCAAAGTTGGCTTTGTGAATTGGATCAAATCTGTAGCCAGCATCAGTCTCGACCCCGACACTCTCTTCGACGTGCAGATCAAACGCATTCACGAATACAAACGGCAACTCTTGAACGCGATTCAGGTGATCGTCTGGTACAACCGCCTCTTAGCGAATCCTCAACTCGATGTCCCGCCGCGCACGATCCTGTTCGCCGGAAAGGCCGCCCCGGCTTACCACTTGGCAAAGGTCATCATCAAGTTGATCACCAGCATCGGCCGCGTGGTCAACGCCGATCCGGTGACGCGGGGCAAGCTCCGGGTCGAGTTCCTGCCAAACTATTCCTGCACGCTGGCCGAGTACCTGATCCCCGCGGCGGACGTGTCCGAACAGATCTCGACCGCGGGTTATGAGGCCAGCGGCACCAGCAATATGAAGCTGATGATGAACGGCGCGTTGACTGTGGGGACGCGGGATGGGGCGAATATTGAGATTGCCGAGGAAGCCGGCGAAGAGAATGCCTTTATGTTCGGCCTCACTACCGAGCAGGTTCTCAGCAGTCGCGGCTGGTACAACCCGCACTGGCATTACGACAACGAACCCGAGACTCGGGCCGCCTTGGACATGATCTTCGACAACCACTTCAGTGCGAATGAACCGGGAATCTTTGAGCCTCTCCGTGAGACTCTCTTGACGAAGGGCGACTACTACATGCACCTTGCCGACTTAACCGAATACGTCGCGACGCAGGGCAAGGTCGCAGCACTTTACCGGGACCGAAAGAACTGGGCCGAAAAGGCCGTCCACAATGTCGCGCGCTCTGGAAAGTTCTCCAGTGATCGCACCATTGGCCAGTACGCGCGCGAAATCTGGGATGCGAAACCGTGCCCGGTGACACATGATGAGATCACGCCATGAATTCACCACAGGGCGTGACCACGTCGAAAATCCTGGTCAGTGATTTCGATGGGACGATGACCCAGCACGACTTTTACAAGCTGGTGATCGAGTCCCTGTTGCCATCCGATACGCCCGACTATTGGGCCGAGTACCGGACCGGCACCATCACCCACTTCGAGGCTCTCCGTCGCTACTTCGCCGCGATCCAGGCCACTGAGGAAGCCGTACTGGCCGTCGCCCAGCGGATGCATCTCGATCCCGGTCTTCCCGATGCGGTGCAAGCTCTACGCCGCGACAATTGGGATGTCGTCGTCACTTCCGCCGGTTGTGACTGGTATATCCATCACTTGCTCGACGAAGCGGGAGTCTCCCTTGAGGTGTATTCCAATCCGGGACGATTTCAAACCGGCAATGGCTTGCTGATGCAAATGCCGCTCGACTCGCCTTTTCGTTCAGAAACGCTGGGGATCAACAAGGCCGGAGTCGTGCAGCATTTCCTTGCCAAGGGGCGAAACGTGGCTTTTGCGGGCGATGGTTTTCCGGACGCCGAGCCGGCCCGCCTCGTGTCCGAAGACCTTCGGTTTGCTCGAGGAGATCTGGCGCAGGTCCTCCAGGAAGAAGGGCTGTCATTTCACCGGTTCGATGTGTGGTCTGATATCGCGAGCACTCTTCTCAGATGGAACAAATGAGATGCTAAGGCCGACACAGATATCGATCCCGACTCTGGTCCGCGTGAAAGACGGTGCATTGGATCGGCTCGGAATTTATCTCAGCCGGAATGGACATCAGCAGGTGTCCGTACTGCTAAGCCATGGACTGCCGGGGCCACTCCGTGACCGTCTGGAGCAAAGTTTCAAGAACAGTTCGATTAAGCCAATCGCCTGGATAGAAGTCGAGGAGAACGATCTCGAGTCCACGGCTCGATTGTTTGCGGACCATCCCAGGGAAGCCGCTGCGATCGTCGGTGTTGGTGGCGGTAAAGCACTCGATGTCGCCAAGTACGTGAGTTTTCTCGGACGATTGCCCCATTACGCCGTTCCGACATCACTCTCGAATGACGGGTTCTGCAGCCCACAATCCAGTCTGACGATTCGGGGGAAACGTCGGTCGCTTCCGTCGGCGCTACCGTTCGGAGTCGTCATCGACACGACGATCTGCTGCGAGGCCCCCCGGCACCTGACGTTGTCTGGAGTCGGCGATCTCGTCTCCAAATTCACGGCCGTCGCGGATTGGAAACTCTCATTCCATGCCACTGGCGAGCTGGTGAATGACTTCGCGGCACTCCTTTCGGATGGATCGATCCATGCCTACTTGAGTCACCCGGCGTTCGACCTTGTGGGAACGCGTCTGTTGGCCACGGCCCTGATGTTGAATGGGATCGCCATGGAAATGTGCGGGTCCTCTCGTCCCGCGAGTGGAAGTGAGCACCTGATTTCGCATGCCCTCGATGCGGCTTCTGCGCGGCCGCGATTGCACGGGTTACAGGTAGGCGTTGCCAGCTATTTGGTCAGTCTTCTTCAGAAGGAAAACACCGACCGTATCGCATCCCTCTTCGACGCTACGGGTTTCTGGGACGCGATTGCGGCGGATCCCTTTTCCCGAACCGAGTGGTTAGAAGCCGTCAGGATGGCTCCTTCCATCAAGCAAGGGTTTTACACCGTGCTTTCAAGCCGTGATGTCATGCCTGAGGTTGAACAGATTCTTACACACGATCCGCGTCTAAGACCGTGCTTTCGGTAACGACAATGTAGGTGAGGACCGTCAGAATACGCCAGACCTCATCGAGACATCAGCCCTGTTCAATCTAGAAGGATTCATTCACATGAAAATCGGCATTGTCGGATGCGGGATGGTCGGCTCGACTTCTGCGTACGCGATCGTTATGCGGGGCGTCGGTCGGGAAATTGTTCTTGTCGATCTCAACCGGGCTCGGGCGGAAGCAGAAGCCAACGATATTTCCCACGCGGTTCCGTTCGCGCACCCTTTAACCGTACGCGCGGGGGACTATGCCGATCTGGCGGGTGCCCGCGTCGTGGTCATTGCCGGCGGAGTGGCGCAGAAGCCAGGCGAGACGCGGCTCCAACTGCTTCAACGCAACGCAGAAGTATTCCGACAGATTGTCCCCGCCGTACTACGGCATGCTCCTGATGCCGTACTCTTGGTGGTGAGCAATCCCGTCGACATTATGACGCACCTGGCGGCTCATTTTGCGGCCGAACTCGGAGTTCCCTCGACACGGGTCATCGGCTCGGGAACAACGCTCGACAGTGCCCGCTTTCGCACCCTGCTGGGGAAGCACTTTGACGTGGATTCACAGCACGTTCACGCCTATGTGCTTGGTGAGCACGGAGATTCAGAAGTGCTGGCATGGTCACAGGCCACCATCGCCGGACTGAGTCTCGATGAGTTCGCCAAGGTCCATGGGAAGCCGTTGACGGAACACGATCGGAAACAGATCGACGAACAGGTTCGCCGTGCCGCCTATTACATCATCGAAGGCAAAGGAGCCACGTACTTCGGCATCGGTAGCGCAGTGGCACGGATTGTCGATGTGCTGCTGCACGATCAGCGTGCCATCCTGACGATTTGCTCAGGCATTCAAGGCTTGCCGGACTATGATGGGGTGACCTTAGCGCTGCCCCACCTGGTCGGCGGTGAGGGAGCACTGGCAACGATTCCGCTCCCGTTGGCTTCTGACGAACAAGCGGCGCTCAGCCGGAGTGCTGCCATCCTTCGCGAGTCCATCAAATCGCTCAACCTGACGTGAGTTCGCATCACGAACCACGCCCTGCCCTGCAAGCGTCACGGGCCAAACATGACCGACGAAATGACGGCTCACCACTTGGATACACTCTTCATGAATTCCAGTCCGGTTGGAAAACCGTCTCCCCTCGGAGCGACCGTAACCAAGGATGGAGTCAACTTTAGCCTGTTCTCCCGAACCGCGACCGGTGTGGAATTGGTGCTCTTTGATGATGTCAACGATGGCAAACCTTCACGCGTCGTTTCCCTCGAACCGGTCGCTAACCGGACTTATCACTACTGGCATGCCTTCCTTCCGGCAGTACGTCCCGGGCAACTTTATGGCTATCGAGTCAATGGGCCGAATGATCCCGCGCGCGGCTTGAGTTTCGACACCACCAAAGTTCTTCTTGATCCGTACGGTCGTGGTGTCGTTGTGCCGGTGGGCTATACCCCGCAGGCCGCCTGTCAAGCCGGAGACAATGCCGCAACAGCTATGAAAAGCGTCGTTGTGGATTCATCCCTTTATGACTGGGAAGGAGACGCACCGCTGCGGCACCGATCGGCACGCACCGTGATTTATGAGATGCACGTCCGCGGTTTTACGAGGCATCCGAATTCCGGACTGGCGGAGAAAACTCGAGGGACCTACGCGGGCCTGATCGAAAAGATTCCGTATCTCAAGGATCTCGGCATCACCGCGGTCGAGTTGCTGCCCGTGTTTGCCTTTGACGCCCAGGCCTGTCCGCCAGGCCGCGTCAATTACTGGGGTTATCAGCCGGTCGCCTATTTCGCGCCTCATCCCGCATACAGCTCTCAACAAGATCCGCTCGGACCGATCAACGAGTTCCGTGACATGGTGAAGGCTTTGCACCGGGCCGGCATCGAAGTCATTCTCGATGTCGTCTACAACCACACGGCCGAAGGCAATCAGGACGGGCCGACAATCTCCTTCCGCGGAATTGATAACCCCAGCTACTACATCCTCGAACAGGGAGGCGAGCGTTATTCGGACTATTCCGGCTGCGGGAACACCTTGAATGCGAACCATCCGGTCGTCAGGCGGATGATCGTGGACAGCCTGCGGTATTGGGTCACCGAGATGCACGTGGATGGATTCCGGTTTGATCTGGCTTCCATCCTGTCCCGCGATTCGGCGGGGAATGTGCTACCGAACCCGCCCGTCCTCTGGGACATTGAGTCCGATCCGGCGCTGGCAGGGACAAAGCTCATCGCCGAAGCCTGGGACGCTGCTGGTTTGTACCAAGTGGGCAGCTTTGTCGGTGATGCCTGGAAGGAATGGAACGGGCGGTTTCGTGACGATGCCCGCGACTATTTCCGGGGTGAACCCGGTGCCATCGCCCGATTTGCAGACCGGATGATCGGCAGCCACGATGTCTATGGCCGCAAGAACCGAGAGGCCGAGCAGAGTGTCAATTTCGTGACCTGTCACGACGGGTTCACTCTGAACGACCTGGTTTCGTACAACCAGAAGCACAACGAGGCCAACGGTGAAGAGAACCGTGATGGTGCCAACGACAACAAGAGTTGGAACTGCGGTGTCGAGGGGCCGACCGACGATCCCGCAATCGAAGCTTTGCGGAACCGGCAGGTCAAGAATTATCTGGCGACCACGATGCTGTCGCTTGGTGTGCCGATGATTGTGATGGGTGACGAAGTGCGGCGCACGCAGGCGGGGAACAACAACGCCTATTGTCACGATGACAAATCGGTCTGGTTCGACTGGTCGCTGGTCGAGAAGCATTCAGATATTCAACGTTTTGTGCGGCTTCTGCTGGCTCGGAGATTGCTTCGAGATGTGAAACACGAAGAGCAACGACTGAGCCTGACACAACTGATCGATCAGGCGGAGAAATCCTGGCACGGCGTGAAGCTGAACCAGCCTGACTGGGGCGAGAATTCTCACTGTGTGGCCTTGCATGCACAACTGCGCAACGAGGCCCGCGCGTTTCATCTGATCTTGAACGGATACTGGGAGCCGCTGGAGTTCGAGCTTCCGCCGACACCTTCCGGCGGTCGTTGGAGGCGATGGATCGATACGTTCTTACCCTCGCCTGAGGATATCACAGACTGGACATCCGCGAAGCCGATTGCAGGGTCCATTTACCAATGTGGCCCGCGGTCTGTGGTCATGCTCATCGCCGACGACAACTGAGGCGTCGGCGGAATCTGCCGGTGTTGGATTTCCGGATTGTCTTCACCCGATGAACTCTGTAGAAGACCGAACACGTTGTAATAGCGATCTTCGCTCGGGGCTGTCGGCGGCAGCGATTGTCGGGCAAACTTCGATTGAGATCGGTTTGTCGCTATGACTCGAACCAGCGGCGTTCTGATTTCAGCGATCCTCTTCTGCGCTCATTGTGTTGCTGCTTGCGCCGATTCAGTGGCTGCTGATCGTTCGCTCGTGGCAAGCGATCCGATGAGCCAGACGGCAGCATCGAATGGCAAGGCGGCCGCCGATCGTTCAGCAGCAACAGCGGACATGGAAGCCCACGACAACATCGAGCAGGCCGGTTTTCTTGAGGCTTTGACCAAAGGCGATGCGCTCAACGACCGCTGGATTGCAACGAAAGCGGAGTCCCCGCAGTTCCCAAGAGCGAACCAGATCCCGGGGACAGACGTTTGGTGGAAATTCGGTGGCTTCATCAAAGGAGATCTGATCCATGACTTTCAGCCAGCCGGTACGACTGATCGATTCGTCCCCACGACGATTCCGACCAACGGTCAGGAAGGACAAAACACGTTGATGCAGGCCAAAGCCACGCGTTTCAATTTCGACATTCGAGCGCCCAGCGATTGGGGAACGGCTCGCGGATTCTTTGAAGGAGATTTTTTTACTCCCGACGGGACCTCGCGCATCCGGCATGCTTATGCCGAAGTCGGGCCCTTGCTCGCTGGTCAGACCTGGACGACATTCACCGACCCGGCGGGGATTCCCCAGACCCTGGACTTCGAAACGCCCATAGCCTTTCTCACGTTGCGACAAGCGCAGTTCCGCTGGACGCGACCCATCGGTGAGCACTTCAAGTGGGCCATTGCGGTTGAGGATCCGACAACCACGGTGGATGAGATCGTCACGGCCACAATTCCGGGTCTGCCCGAACAGCCTTTTCCCGATTTCGCCACGCATCTGAAGTACAAGACTGAGAGCGTGGAATTGTTCGTCGCCGGGCTGGTCCGCGATGTGAGCTACCGTCCCAACGGCGGCTCGGCTCAAGACCGCCTTGGCTGGGCCGCCAATTTCGTCGGCATTCTGCATCCCACCGAAGCGGACAAGCTGATTGGGCAGTTCGTGTTTGGCAGTGGACTGGGACGATATCGAGGCGGTTCCGACCTGAGGCTGGCAAGCCCCACCACCGTTGACACCATTCATAACACCGGCGCTTGTTTTGCGTTTACCCATCAATGGTCAAAAAAGTGGAGCAGTACCATGGCCCATAGTTTCGCCCTGCGGCGCGAAGAAACCGCCGACCCGCCCGAAACACCCCGCTTCGCCACCTATTCTGCAGTCAATCTGGTCTGGGAACCGATCGACGACACCACGATGGGGGTGGAATACCTTTACGGGACCAATGAAACCAAAGACCGAGCCTTTGGTTTCGCCAATCGAATCCAGCTTTCCGTGCAATATAACTTCCGGTGACGTTCCGCTACTCTGAGTGCGATCAACTCACTCAGTCCCTATCTCGATGGCGCGTTCCTTTTGCACCACGAGAGCGTTCCGATTGCAAATGCCGTCCTGTCCTACCGACCAAGTCGTCCGATGCGCGGCAGGTTGTTTTGACTCGCCATCACGTTGACAGGTTCAGATCTTCATCCGTGAGAGGACTTCCCATGAGTGACCGGATTGGTGTTGTAACCGGGGGCGGTGATTGTCCGGGGCTGAATTCCGTCATCCGGGCCGTTGCCAAAGCGGCCCTGAAGCGCGGCGGTGCGGCCGTGGGGATTGTCGGTGGCTATGACGGGCTCCTCGCTCCCCAGCAGACCCTGGAGCTCAGCGGACCGATTCTCGATGGCCTGCTCATTCGTGGCGGGACGATCCTGGGGACCGCCAACCGCGGACAATTCTCTGCCAAAGTCGGACATGGTGAATCTCGACGCCTGCCTACCGAACTGCTGGAAGCGACGCTGCAAGGCGTCCGACAACTTAACCTGACGGGCGTCGTTTCCATCGGCGGTGACGGTTCCTTATCCATCGCCCAGCAGATGCACGAGTTCGGCATTCCCATCGTGGGCGTTCCCAAAACGATCGACAACGACCTGGCTGCCACCGCGATGACATTTGGGTTTGATTCGGCCGTCGCATGTGCGACGGATGCGTTAGACCGGTTGCACAGTACCGCGGAAAGTCACAAGCGGGTGATGGTGCTGGAAGTGATGGGGCGGTATGCCGGATGGATTGCCATCTACGCTGGCTTGGCGGGCGGTGCTGATGTCATCTTGATTCCCGAGATTCCGTATCACTACGACAGCATCTGTGCGAAAGTGACCGAGCGCGAACGGAACGGCAAGTCATTTACCATCGTTGTGGTCGCCGAGGGGGCGCGCGAAGTCGGACAGGATTTCGTCACGTCGGGGACGGAAACACAAATCCGGGAAGCTCGACTCGGCGGCGTCGGCAACCAGGTGGCAGACGAAATCAGTCGGCGCACGGGCAAGGAAGCTCGGTGCGTTGTGTTAGGTCACCTGCAACGGGGTGGTCGACCCACCAATATGGATCGGGCGTTGTGTACCATTTTTGGTGCAAAAGCGGTCGATCTGATTGCCGAACGGCAGTTCGGTCGGATGGTCGCTTTTACTGGAACTCAAGTCGTCAGCGTGCCATTGATTGATGCGATCAGCCGCTTGCGGACCGTTCCGCTGGATGGCGGTTTCGTCTCGACGGCTCGCTCGTTGGCAATCAGTTTGGGCGACTGAATGGTGATGCTGGTCGCGCTCCCTCTCTGGCCAGGAACCCTGTTGTTGATTGCGGGAAGAGCCAGGACTACGATGCGCCAACAATTCCTCTCACCGCAGCCGTTCGCACTTCACGGCATCGACTCGGATTAGAGGCTGGATTTGTGTTGAGACCATTGAAATGGAATTCGATTTTCTCCCGCTCTGGGCCTTCTTTCTGACGATGATTGCCATCGCGTTGGCCTCCGTAGAAGGGGGGTTCCGCATCGCACGCTTCCGCTCTTCAACGGGGGCGACCGAGAAAGAAGGGGGGGTGAGTGGCATCGTCGGCGCGACGCTCGCTCTTCTGGCCTTCCTGCTCACGTTCACCTTTGGTGTGGCGGCATCACGGTTTGAGACGCGTCGACAGGCCGTGCTCGAAGAATCCAATGCGATTGGCACCACGTATCTGCGGGCGGGGCTGTTGCCAGAACCCCACCGCCACGAGATTCAGCAATTGTTGCGCAGCTATGTGGAGATTCGGACTTCGGTTGCGACACCCAATCAGATCGCCGGAATGATTGCGGAATCGGAAGCCTTGCACGCACAACTCTGGTTTCAGGCGGTGCAAGTCGCCGCGCTCGATGGCCATTCCCTGATGACCGGGCTGTTCATTGAGGCTTTGAACGATACCATCGACTTGCATACCGTACGCAGTTACGCCCTTCGCAACCGGATTCCGGGTGTCGTCTGGACGGTTGTGGGCTTTGTCACCGTGCTGGCGATGGGATCGACCGGATACCAGGAAGGCCTCAGTGGAAGTCAGCGTTCACCAGCCATTCTGGCGCTGGTTTTGGCGTTTTCCAGCGTGATGACCCTGATTGCCGATCTGGACCGGCCGCATGAAGGAATGATCCGTGTCAGTCAGCAGACCATGCTCGATCTAAAGCATGGCATGCAGACGCCAACACCATGACGGTGAACCATCAGAACCACCAAAGGACATCAGTGCATTCCTGTATGTCCGCTTCGAGTTCGCCTCGATCGTTATCTGCCGCAGTTTCTCGATGGGATACATGATCGTCATGGGTTGGATCCTGCAACTTCACAAGACCAATCCCACGGCGCAGGCGATTGCAGTGCTCGCCTTTGTGTGTGTCATCGGCATGACCTTGGGGGGCATTCGCGTCCGGGGAGTGAAACTCGGCACCGCAGGTGTCCTTTTCGCCGGACTGCTGGTCGGTCACTTCAGCAATCCAATCGATCACCACACGCTGGAGTTCGTCAAAGAATTTGGGTTGATCCTGTTCGTGTTCTGCATCGGTCTGCAGTTGGGGCCGGGATTCTTCGCGTCGTTTCAGCAGTCCGGCTTCCGTCTGAACGCACTCGCGATGGCGATTGTGCTTCTGGGCGCGCTGGTCTCTGTCGGGTTGGGATGGCTGTTGAAGCTGGATTATGCCGCGGTACTCGGCATCTTCTCCGGTGCCACGACAAACACGCCGTCACTTGGAGCCGCGCAACAAACTCTTGCATCCATCCCCAACATGGCCGACGAGCAGCGGGCCTTACCGGCGCTGGCGTACGCGGTCTCATATCCGTTCGGCATCATTGGCATTATTGGCACGCTGCTGGCGTTGCGCCGAATCTTTCAAATTGATGTCGCCGCCGAAGCAGCCGCCTTTGCTGAACAGGGAAGTCGAGGCACTCCCTCACTCGTGCGGCAGGTACTCATTGTCGAGAATCCGAATCTTCAAGGAATGACGATCGGAGAGCTACCGGGATTGCGGGAGTCGGGAGTCGTTGTCTCCGAGGTCCGTCACGTCGGTGACGCTTCGGTCTTGCCGGCGACCAATCAAACACACGTGCAAATCGGAGACCGTCTCCAGGTGATCGGAACCGCTGAAGGAGTTGCTCAGTTTCAACGAATCGTGGGGGCGATGAGCGTCGAGCCGTTGCATGACGAAGAAGGCCCCATCCAGCGGGAACGGATCGTCGTCACCAACAAGAAAGTTCCGGGCCAGACGGTCCGGATGGTTCAGCAAGAGATGCTCCAAGGTGTGGTGCTCACAACGGTTGCGCGGGGTGAAATCGAAATGGTCGCGGTGCCCGATCTGCCCATTCGGTTTGGCGATGTGCTGCAAGTTGTGGGGACTCCTCCAGACATCAAGCGTGCCGCGAAGAAGCTCGGGAATTCGGTTCATGCCTTGAACGAAACCCACTTCGTCCCGTTGTTTGCGGGCATCGGTGTCGGAATCCTGTTGGGAACGTTGCCGATTCCGTGTCCTGGTCTGCCGCAACCGCTCAAATTGGGATTGGCCGCGGGTCCATTGATTGTGGCCATTCTCGTGGGCCGCGTGGGGCGTATCGGGCGGCTGGTCTGGCACATGCCGCGGAATGCCAATCTGGCCTTTCGCGAACTGGGAATCGCGCTGTTCTTCGCCGCCGTGGGATTGTTGGCCGGTCCCACCTTCTTTTCCGCCACATGCAGTTGGGCAGGCCTGCAGTGGCTGCTGGTCGGTTTGTGCGTCACCGTCTTGCCGCTGATATTTGTGGGAGCCTTTGCGAGGTTGATGCTGCGGATGAACTATGTCGAACTGTGCGGTCTCATCGCGGGAAGCATGACCGATCCCCCTGCGCTGGCATTTGCGAATAACGTCTGTGGTTCCGAATCCCCCTCCGTCGGTTATGCCGCGGTCTATCCTCTGACCATGTTGCTCCGCATCATGACGGCCCAAACCCTGGCCGTCATTCTCTGCGGCTGAGAGCGTGTTTTCAAATCTCGGAGGCTGATCTTTCGGGAGGGCGAAGCTCCCGCTGAGCCGCTGTTTGTCCCAGCGTGATAAAGCGCTCGCGGCTCGGCGGGAGCCTCGCCCTCCCTTTTGAAAACACGTTCTGAGACCTCAGCGATGCAGACTCGGATCGGTCCCGATGGTGCCGCGTAATCGTTCGAGATATCCGGACGATCGCGTTTGTTGGAGTTGGCTGACAGCGTAGGCTTGTCGTCGACGCATTTCCGGCACGAGATCGCTCCTGACCGCGGAATGCTCGGTCAGCCATGTTTCCAAGCTGGCTGCGTGATGCTGCCAGAGTTGTTCGTCGTTTCGTTGTTTGGCCTCGAGCCGTTCACGATACCAGTCACTGCTCAGGAGAGAGTCGCGTGTGAACATCGCGCGCACGGTAGGATGATGCACATCGAGTCCATTGAACGAACCGTGGGCCATGATCGAGAGCAACGCCCGCAACGGGGGGCAGGCGTCATCGATCGATCCATCTTCAAACGCCTGGAGGGCCACCAACTGCTGGGCCTGTGTGACGTTTTCCATGCCATCGACGAAGGCCTGCATGTCCTGTGTCTCGGGCCGCAGGAACGACTCATCAAAGACACGATCGGGATGATCGAAGATTCGTCCCAAAAAGGAACGCACAAACTTCGCCGTGATCCGATACCCCAGTCGACTGGCCGGCACAACCCGGCCGTTCCACTCGAAATCGGTCACCGCCTCCAGATGGCCCGCGCCAATCAAGTAGGCAGGATCACGCTCCCGCACGCTCAATCGGCACCAGATTTCCGGAATCAGCAAACTCACGTCGTGGTCGATTCGATGTTTGGGGCCGATGTATCCGGCCGCGGAACTGAATCCCGCCAGTCCGGTGAGAATGGATGACACGAGCGCTGCATTCAGGTCGACGATTGTCCGGAGCGCATTGAACGGTCCTTTGGTGAGCGCCCCCTCGGAACCGGCACCCGTTGTCGATGGACTCTTGCCGGTGAGCGAGCAAATCACGTCCATGAAAAACTCGGGCAATTCCTGATAATGGATCGGTCCATAGACCGCCAGAGAACGAATCCCCGCAGCGCGGTCGGGTGGGTTGTTTCTACGGCCGACCAACACCGAGTGCACGGGGACCGAGACGGCGTCATGGCTCGTGATCCCGCGTGCCAGACGCATCCCGCGCTCGGCCACATACCGCACGTCCGGTGCGCTGAGATCCGGCCGGATTTGAAGGTAGCGCGGGTTCTTACTGGGCTGGCCATCGACCAGGCGCGGGTGCGCCGATGAGGCCACCATCCCCACTTTCGATTCCGCAGCCGTTCGCAACAACCGCTCCATGGGCGCCGTATATGGCTCTTCCGTTTCTAGGTGTAGAAACCGAGGAAAAGCGTGCGGATCGTGTTCGCCATGTCGTGGATCTGAGAAACGGTGAACGAGACGGCCATTCCGGCCAGGTTGATGTCGAGGCTCAGCCGGTTCCACAGCGTCGC
>JBGSUN010000032.1:0-20570 GCA_041753475.1 Planctomycetaceae bacterium
GCTTCATTTTCGGGTTTTCAGTCGAGGGAATAGCGAGTAGGGAGTAGCGAATAGGTTGAAACCAGCACACGACTTCTGGCTATTCGCTATTCCCTACTCGCTGTTCCCTCAACCCGTACTTTTTGCGGTGACAATGCACTACGGCTTACCGGTCAATCTCACCCATCACAATGTCGAGGGAGCCGACGATGGCGGGGATGTCGGCGATGAGGACGCCCTGGCAGAGGGGGCCGGCGACGGAGAGGTTGCAGAAGCACGAGCTTTTCGCGCGGGCGCGGAATGGTTCGGCGTCGCCATCGCCGACGACGTAGAAGCCCATCTGGCCACGCGGGGCTTCGGTTTCGAGGTAGGCTTCGTCATTGGGAAGCTTCGTGCCCATGCGGAATGGCACGCGGTAATCGCCCTTGGCGGTGGGATACTTGGCCATCGCCTGGCGGACCAGCTTGATCGCCTGCACGACTTCCATCATGCGGACATAGAACCGGCACCAGTTGTCGCCGAGAATCGCTTCACTGGGGGCGTCTTTGAACGGAGCCACGGGAACCGAGTAGTCGTATCCCTGATACATCCGCGTGTAGATCGGTTCGCCGTCGCGACGCAGGTCGTGATCGACACCGCTGCCGCGTAACACCGGGCCGGTGCAACCGTAGTTGATGGCCATGTCGCGGGGCATCACGCCGATGCCCGCCGTCCGCTTGATGAAAATCGCGTTGCGGGTGAGGAGTGCGTGGTACTCCTTGATCCGCGGCGTCATCCAGTCGAGGAACATGGTGCACGCATCAATCCACGGCAGCGTCATGTTCGGATCGCGGCCGGTGAGTTGCGCGAGGCCAGGCGGAATAGTGATCTTCTCGGGCAGATCATGCGTCGCGCCGCCGGGGGTGATGTAGCTGTAGGTGAGCCGGGCACCGCAGACTTCCTCGAACAGATCGAGGATGATTTCGCGTTCACGGAAGGCGTAGAGGAAGGGGCTGAAGCTGCCGAGGTCGAGACCGTAGGCCCCCATGCCGACGAGGTGACTGGCGACGCGGCCGAGTTCGGAAATGATGACCCGCAGGACCATCGCTTTTTCGGGAACTTCGATCCCCATCAGCTTCTCGATGGTGAGCGCGAAGCCGAGATTCATGTTCATCCCGGCTAGATAATCCATCCGGTCGGTGTAGGGAATCCACTGCGGCGGCGAGAGATTTTCGCCGATCTTTTCGGCACAGCGATGCAGGTAACCGATGTACGGCGTGACTTCGTGAATCACTTCGCCGTCGGTACGCAACAGCAGCCGGAGCACACCGTGCGTGCTGGGATGCTGCGGGCCCATGTTGACGAGCATCTCGTCGGTACGGACGTCAAATTCGATGATGCGCGGGTCTTCGAGTTGCATGAAAACTCATCCAGGGGATGAAATGTCGAATGAGGAAGGCGGAATGTCGAATGAGATCAGGGGCGTCTGTGGCTTTTTTTCGACATTCCACCTTCGTCATTCGACATTTCCAATGATCTACTTTCCGCGGATGCCGTGGTATTCGAGGGGGAACGCGTAGTCTTTCCGCAGCGGATGGCCTTCCCAGTCTTCGGGACAGAGAATCCGGCGGAGGTTCGGATGGCCGGTGAAGGTGATGCCGACGAGGTCGAAGGCTTCGCGCTCATGCCAGTCGGCGATGGCCCACACATGCGAGACGGAGGGGACTTCCGGCAGTTCTCCGGTCACGTCCCCCTGCCAGCGCGGCACCTTCACCTTGAGCTTGGCCCAATGCTTGTGGGTGTAGCTGTAGAGATGATAGATCACCTCGACATGCGGTTCGCACGGGTTCTTTTTCTTCGCATCCGTTTCGAGATAGTCGGCCCCGCAGAGATCGTTCAGGGCGTCGAATTCGGTGCGGGGATCGTCGTGCAGGAACTCGCAGACGTCGGCAATCGATGCGGGTGCGACTTCGATCCACGGGTCTTTGGTCGCTTCCTGCAACGCCAGAATCGCCGACGCCCCGAAGCGTTCGAGCAGCAAGGCATGGACTTCCGAGACCTTCATGACACCCTCATTTATCGTCGGCCGCTATCTTGGTGTCGGGGCGGGGCCCCGACCTATGTTCTGATCAGTTTGAACATCATAGGTCGGGGCCCCTGCCCCGACTCTTCGGATCAACTCGCCGTGACGATCACCGGTGGCGGGGCAGCGCGACCCGAGGGAGCCAATGCCGCCCGTGGCCGCGCGATCTTGGCCTGCTGCGTCACAGCCCGCACCCAGTCGAGATCGCCACGCTTCCACACATACGCGAAGCCCACCAGCAGAATCACGAAGAAGAAGAGAACGTCGGTCAACGCGATCCAACCCAACGTCAGCGCGGCATCGGGTGAGATCGCATTCGCAGCCGTCATCGTGCCTTCGGGGGCGGACAAAAATCGCTCGGACAAGATGATCCTGTCAGATTCCGTCAGGGTGGGGCGGGAGTCAGCCAGTTGCATTGCCCCGCCGAAGACCACAACCCATGGGAAGAAGAACACCAACTCGACATCGAACACGATGAAGAGCAGTGCGACGACATAAAACCGCAGGTCGAACTGAATGTAGCTGGAACCAATCGTTGGCTCGCCACATTCGTACGCCGCGTCCTTTTCCACCGAGGGAGCCCCGGTCGGGCGGACCAGTCGGCCGAGAATCAACGGGGCCAGAAGGAAGCCGACCGCCACGGCGGTGAAGATGAATAAGTGGGTAACCAGGTCTGTCATTAACGGCTCCAAAAGTCAGGGCGGGGACCCCGACCGATGGTGATAGAGATTGTTCGCTTCGATCCAAGTTCAAACGGCGTGATCGGTGGGGCGGCCGCTGCCGGGGGGCAACGGTTGGCGATTGGTTACCGCCGCGTCGGGACGATGCCAGAAGGCGACTTCCGGTTCACCGAGTTTCCAGCAGAGAAACGCCGGAGCACCATCCATCACCGTTGGGAAATCGACCAGTCCATCGGCGGGATCTTTGAGAGCGATCCCCAGGTCGGACAGTTCGTCCACAAAGCTTTGCAGACGCTCAACGTCTTTTTCCAGGCCTTGGCGAATCTGGTCGACTTCTTCGCGGTACGGATCGTCGCTCCGTTTTGCCGGTTTCGAGCGGCGCTTCCGCAGCGATTCCAGCCGCTCTTTGCGTTCGCTGACATCGCGGTATAGGGCGACGATATCGCTGACAATGACCTTCACCAGCGGGAGCGTCCGATTGGCTCCATCGACAGTGAATTCCTGCGGGCGAGCGACCTGAGTTTTCATGACCGACTTTCCGCACTCACGAAAACGACTTCCAACCACCGACAGCGACCAGCACCGTCACATCCATCGTACCTAGTGCTCTTCACTGCCTGCAAATTGAAACGGGCTTGGTTCGCCCTTCACCCAGACTGGTTCGTACAACACCTTCGACTCAGCGACGACCGTCGGATTGAGCGTCGCCTGGCCCCAGGCGACTTCCAGGGGCAGCTTCGAGTAATCCACGATGCACCCGTCGCGGCTGTAGCAGCTCAGGTCGTGATTCGACCCCATGAAGATGCAATCGACGGGACACGGCTCGACACACAATGCACAGAACATGCACTTCGTGTAGTCGATCGTGAATCCCTTGACGCGGAAGCCCTTGCCGACGGGGCTCTTCTCTTTTTCGATGTAGATGCAGTCGACCGGACAAGCGACGGCACATTTCTCACAGCCGATGCACGTCGTCAGATCGAAGCGATGGAACCCGCGATACCGGGCTTTGACCGGCACGGGGACTTCGGGATATTCGTAGACCTCGGTGAAAGTCTTCCGCCGATACGTCCACAGCATGGTTCGCATCGTGATCCACATCCCGTGGATCAACGTGGAAACCGCCAGCCACACATTCCGAATCCAGGCGATCATCAGATCTCTCGGTCAGGACGACAGCAGTCCACACGACACACGAAGCCACTGGGCTTCCGTTCGCCCATTTTCTCCGCTGTGGCGATTATAGGACCCGACTCCGGTGACGCAAGCGACCCGAACGCGCCGACTCACGGCATTCTCGAAAGTGATTGAGTCTTCGCTACAAATCGGTCGAGTAACTCGGCGACAGCACCGGATTCGATCACCTGCCGGGCGAGGGCGACTCCGTCGCGCGGCGTGGTGACTTTCTCGGCCGCGAACAAGGCTGCAGCCGCGTTGGCCAGCACCATGTCGCGCGCTGGCCCGGGCGTGCCGGTCAACACGTTACGAATCACCGCCGCGCTTGCCTGCGGGCCATCCACCCGCAGCGTTGCGACTTCCACCACCGGCAATCCCAATTCCGCTGGCGTCCAGGTATGTCGGGAGACGGTTCCCCCCTGGACATCGAACACCGCGGTTTCGCCCCAGAGTGCGACTTCGTCCAACTCGTTGTTCCCACAGACCACTAAAGCACGTTGAACACCCAATTCTGCCAGCGCACCGGCCAACAATTCCGCCATCGCCGTGCGGCTGGCCCCGACCAGTTGATACGCCGCTTTGGCCGGATTGGTGAGCGGTCCGAGCAGATTAAAAATGGTCCGGAATCCAAGTTTCTGGCGAATCGGTGCGGCGTGCTTCATTGCCCCGTGCAACCGCTGGGCAAAACAGAATCCGATCCCCAAGTCGTCAATACATTCCCCGACCTGCTGCGGCGTGAGGGCGAGGGAAACCCCCAGTGCTTCCAGCACATCGGCCGAGCCGCTTTTACTGGACGCGGACCGATTGCCGTGCTTGGCGACCGGCACCCCCGCCGCCGCGGCAACAAACGCCGTCGCGGTGCTGATATTGAACGTGTGGAGCGCATCGCCACCGGTGCCGCAGGTGTCGAGCAATCCGGTGCGCGTGCAGGGAATCGGTTCGGCCTTGGCACGCATCGCTCTTGCCGCCCCGACGAGCATGGGGACTGTCTCCGGACGACAGCGCAAGGCCGTGAGAAAGCTCGCAATCTCGGCAGGATCACACCGGCCATCCATGATCGCCGTCACCGCTCGTTCCATCGCGGTGGCGGTGACATCGCGGCCGTCGAGCACGGGGACAACAATCTCGCGTAATTCGTCAATCACGGTGCGGAGCCTTGCGATGGCGAACAGAATAGGAAGTCGTTCATCATCCCCGCTGAAAGCCGTAACGTCCAGCAAACAAGCGTAGGGCAAGCTCCCTCCGGCTCGTTGGGTCCCTCAAAGCGAAACGCCACGGTGTGAGCCGTGGCGTTTCAACGTATGAAAAAGTTTGCGAAGAGGAGCCACCGGTCGGATTCGAACCGACGACCTACGCTTTACGAAAGCGTCGCTCTACCAACTGAGCTACGGCGGCAAGTTGCGGAAATCATACCGAAAACGCTAGTGACGACAAGGGCATTGCCTTCGTCGTCACACACCCTTCCAGCTCGTTCCGCCCGTCAGGCAATCAGTCCCGCTTCGCTCGGCGCAAGGACCACCTGAAGATCAGCATCCCCGCCACAGGGTTGAACTCGACCCTGACAGGACGAGGTATCAATTGCTTTCCGCGACCGCGGCGGCAGCATCGACTTCGACGATCTCGACCGGGGTAACGTTGATTCGCCGTCCTTCCTGATCGAAGTACACGTGGCCTTCGACCAGCGAGAAGAGCGTGTAATCCCGGCCCATACCGACGTTGCGGCCCGGGCGCCACTTCGTGCCGCGCTGACGGATCAGGATGTTCCCGCCGATGACGTGCTCGCCACCGAACTTCTTGACGCCTAACCGCTTACCGATCGAATCCCGGCCGTTGCGGCTGGAACCCTGTCCCTTCTTATGAGCCATCTTCCGTCCCAGACAATCTCAAGAGTACGTGGTCCACCCTCATGCAGAGTCGTGGGTGGAGCCCCACATCATGGCGGAAATGGCAAGCCGGTTCAAGGGTAAGCTAGCGGTAGATCCACTGGGGCACATTCGCCTCGTCGATTTCCAGCCGAATTTCTGGCTCGCGCTGGTTCAGCTTGTCACCGGGCCGCCAGTATTTCATCCGGATCGTCTTCCACTGTACGACTTCCGCACCATCGGGACCGGGAACCTTGCGGAAACCGTTCGAGAACCCGGTGAGGTAAACGGTGTAACGGTCGGCTTCCGGATCGATACCGGTCCAGGTCGCCACGCCCTGAATCACTTTCTGGTCCGGCGATCCCGGCTCGGTGGCGGGGGGAACATCCGACACCGCCGAGACTGAACTCTTGAACGGTGTTTTTTCCCGCTGGCTGATCGCCGCGAGCGCTTCGGGGAGAATCTGGTCCTGATAAAGTTTCGGGACTTCCGTGTCGGTAGTCTGCAATGTGAAGACCGGAATGAACTGCGGCGGGATCACCGGGGCATCGAGTTCATTCACCGGGGCATTGGCGACAGCGCGGTTCGCCAGCTTGCGATTGACCGCCCGGTAGGCCACATACCACACGTACTGTGGCTTTTTCTGCCCGGTTTGCGGATCGGTCAGCTCCACGATGATCTGCCGCATCGGCTTGAAGTTCACTTCCATCACCCACAGTTCGGGTTGGGCAGAAAGTTCTTCACCGGAAGCGGCCGCGGCGACAGTCACCTCGCCATATCGTGCCGATTGCGCAGAGGCCCCAATCGGCAAAGCCAGCCCGATCACGGCCACACTCGGAACCAGCAACAGGCATCGCAATGAATTCATGGACGCGCTTTTCGCAGAAAGAGACGAACGATGGCGAGTCAGTTTCCCGCCATGCAGTGGTGAAATCGATCGGACAGTCAGCGTTCAACTCTCATCACCGTAGGTCCACCGACCGGTCGGCGTCAAGAAAAATCTGCGTAACCGGCCTTGCATGAACACGTTACGGGACGAGATTGCCGGGTGCCGTGCAAAACTCGTGATTAATGAAAGTCGCGTTGAGTCAGCAATTGCTCAACCGCATCGGCACGTTGCGCGACTTCCAACACACTCCGACGGATTTCTTCGGCATCCACGGTGGCCCGAGGATAGCTGTCGACCATGACAAACGCGGCTTCTCCGTCGATTTCCTGGATCGAGAGTGCCCCATGCAAGATTTCCGCGTTGAGCCGCAGAGCCGTTTCAAAGTACGCCGTCTCTGCCTTCGCACACAAACTTCGAATTCGGAGCAATCGTTCTGCCACAGCGTGATCGCTGTTCTCGACAAATACGGTTTGTTTGCGACCGTTCGAGAATGCCAGATCAATCCGAAAACCATCGCCATGACGTTTCCAGGTCACCCCGGGATAGCGGGCAAAGGCGGATTGCAGCAAGGTTTCGAGATCTTCGGACTGTCCCAGCACGGCTTGCAGCAGGTGGGCCGCATCCATCGCCGTGGCGGGCCGGTTGGACGGGGCTTTATCCAGCAGCGTGTACAAGCACTCGGACATTTCCAGCGGAAGTTTCTGGCACCATTGCCGCACACTCGGCACCCGATCGTGTGTTGCCGCGCGGATGACTTCACTGACCACGACCTGCGGGAAAGGCAAATGCCCTGTCAGCATCTGGTAATAACAGACTCCCAGGGCATACACATCGGACACCGGTGCCGCGGGAATCCCCTGAAACAGTTCGGGCGCCATGAACGCCGGTGTCCCCACCAGGTCATTCACAGCCTCGGTCCCATGCACATGGACCCGATTGGCCAGGCCGAAGTCGGCCACTTTCGGGATTCCCTGGTGGGTCATGAGCACATTGTCGGGTTTCAGGTCGCGATGCAGAATCCCGCAGGCATGCGCCGCGGCCAAGCCTTCGGCAATGCGGATGGTGATCGACGTCGCCCGCTCAGGAGAAAGCGGACCGGTATCGCGCAACAACTGTCCCAGCGACTGGCCGGCAACGAACTCGGTTTCGAGAAAATGAAACCCGTTGACGTCCCCAATCGCATGGACGGTGATGACATTGGGGTGGTTCAGCGCCGCGGCCGCACGGCCTTCGTTCATGAACCGCGAGACAAAGCCGGGATCGCTGGCGGCGAGCCGCGGCGGCAGAATTTTCAGTGCGATCGAGCGGTGCAGTCCCCGATGCCGGGCAAGATACACCCGTCCCATCGCGCCGGCGCCGAGCAACTTCTCGATGTGATATTCATCGAAATCGGTGCCAATCAGATCGTCGACTTCCTTCGCATCGGCCGCTGACAGTGACGCTTGTACGGCTCGCGCGGCGTTGTTGCGGAATTTCGTCGTCGTCCCGCACTCGGGACATTCGGCCAATTCCGGCTGCGGTTCAATGGCAATGCCGCAACTGGGGCAGAAGATTGCTGCGAGTAATTGTGTCCGTTGACCCGGTCCGTGATCGGTGGACATGAATCCGTCTCGAAGGGGATTTCGCAAATTGACCCACGTTCCCATGCTGTCTACAGTGGAACGTGACCAAGCCGACACCGTCAATACCGGCGACCGACTTGGTCGATGAAAATCTTTCAGACGACATCTCGGTGCGGGAGATGTCGCCCTGTCTGTGAGGCGACCATGCACGACGACGCGCCCGATTCGCTATCCCTCCCCATGGATGAGTCCGCTCCGTTGCCCATCACGGAGTTTCTCGACGACGCTCCGGCGGAAGCCGCCTTGCTGCCCGGCCCGGGACTTCCCGAAGCAATCGGTTGGATGGCCGGGGTATTCACGGGGCATCTGGTGGCCGGTGTGGCTTGTCTGATTGCCATTATTGGACTGATGGCCGCATCGGGCGACAACATTCAGCAAGTCGCCATGCTGGATCAACTCCCTCCGAATTACCTGCTGCTGCTGATGGGGGGCGATCAGTGGATGGTTTTGCTGCTCACCGTGGTGGCCATTCGACTGCGGTGGGGAAAACAGGTCGGTCAATATCTCAATATGACTCCCCTGCGCCCGCTCCATGCCGCGATTGTGTTTGGCCTGGTACTGCCATTGAGCACACTGTCGGGCGAGACCTATCGGGTGCTCAATCAAGTATGGAAGCCGTTGGTCGAAATGTTGCCGGTGTTGAAGCTGATTGATGAATCGAATGCGGTGGAGTTGCTGAGTACGCTCTCGAGCGCCGGTTCCTTGCCGATGATGTTGCTCATCATCGCCGTGGCTCCGGCGATCGGTGAAGAGCTGGTCTTCCGGGGGATGATTGGACGCGGCTTGGTGGCCCGGTGGGGTTTGGTCGGCGGCATCGCCATCACGTCCTTGATGTTTGCGGCGGTCCATTTTCATCCCGTGCATGCGGCCGCTGTGTTGCCCATCGGGATCGCACTTCACTGCATCTATCTGGCGACGCGGAGTTTCTGGGCACCGGTGCTCCTGCATTTCCTCAACAATGCCTGGGCGACCGTGGCTTCGCGAATGATGGCCGAAGAAGCCGTCTCCGCGGTGGATACCCCGGCGAGTCCGGTGCTGATCTGGGCCTCCTTCACGGCGATGATTGTGCTCGGTGCGGTCCTGTATCGCACGCGCACCCGGTACATCTTGCCCGATGGGAAGGAATGGACGCCCGGATATCTCACTGCGGAACATCCGCCTGTGGAACTCGGGGCGCGCATTGCTGGCGGAAACGATACCGGTCGGAACCTGCTGATGGCCGGGACCGCCTGGGCATCCTTCACCATCGCCTTCGTCGCCGAAATCGTGGCCCACGCGCAGTAAGACTTTCCCGGCGATCGCTTCCTTGCGTCCACCGACGCCGCTGTGCGGTTTCGCGCCCCGTGCCGACCCCACCGTGCGCCCCAACTTCCCCGTCAATCTTTCGCTAACCCCACCCATCCCCGTCTCATCCCCGAATCGGATGCGTGCGCACCAATCCTCTCCGACCCGTTTTCCCCGTGTGGAGTAGAGTTTTCTCAGGAACTTCCACTGGGGATGGATCATGCTTTCAACGTGGCGACGGTGGCAGAACACCATTGCAGGTACCTTCTGTGCGGTGATGTGGTTCACGCCCTTCGTCAGCGCGGCGTCACCACAGAAGATGCTCGAATTGGAAGTCGTAGGCCACAAGCGGCTGGGAACAGTGATTGCGCACGATCCCGGCACCGCGTGGTTTCTGGAACGAGACGGACGGCTCGCGCCGATTGACGTCGCCAAAGTCGGACAGTTCCGGGAAGTGGGCCGCTTTCGATCTTTGTCGACGATGGAACTGCGCGAGCAGCTTTCGAAAGAACTCGGCCACGGTTTTCAGGTCGCCATCGCCGGGCAATACGTGGTCGCCGGGGCACCACAATCGGTTGAACGCATCGCGCCATTGTTTGATTCTCTCTACCGTGATTTTCTGGTCACGTTTGCTGCTCGTGGTTTTAAAGTCCGTCCGCCGGAGACGCCGTTGATTGCGGTGATCTATCCTGATCGCGCAGGGTTTGAGGCGTATTGCGAATCGGAAGGGATCCGGCCCCAACAGGGGCTGCGAGGCTTCTATCTGCCATTGTCGAATCGGGTCGCCTTATACGATTCGACCAAAACAGGATCAGAAGCGATCGCGGCGCTGGATGCTACGGTTTTGCACGAAGCCACGCATCAGGTGGCATTCAACGTCGGTATTCACTCCCGCATCGGTGAAACGCCGAAGTGGGTGGTGGAAGGTCTGGCCACGGCATTCGAACGTGAAGCCATGCGAATGAACGACCGCCGCGGATCGGTACTGACGCGGGTGAATGCCGAGCGCTATGCGTGGTTCCAGCGGTTCCGTCAGGATCGGCGGATCCCGAAGTCGTTAGCCGCTTTCGTGGAAAGTGACAGCA
The DNA here is from genome assembly GCA_041753475.1 of Planctomycetaceae bacterium. Classification (GTDB taxonomy): domain Bacteria; phylum Planctomycetota; class Planctomycetia; order Planctomycetales; family Planctomycetaceae; genus DSVQ01. The sequence goes on from JBGSUN010000032.1 coordinate 10,640, forward strand.
GCTTCGAGACCGCGACGCTCGATGCCTACAGTCAGGCATGGGCACTCACATTCTTCCTGCTGGAAACCCGTCCCACGGAATACGCCAAGTACCTGCACACACTGACCCAGCGCGACGCGATGAAAACCTATTCAAGCGAAGAACGGTTACGCGATTTTCAAACCGTGTTCGGCCGCGATCTCGTCATGCTGGAAGCGCATTTCCTCCAGTTCTATCAAGACTTATCGCCGACCAAACCGGGGTCGAGATAAGGGATGCGTGTCAAGACCACTTTGTCGCGGACTTGATCGCGATATGAAATTGATCTCGGACCGTCGGCGGGGACTGTGATAGTTTTACGGCACGTCTGACAGAGGATGCACCGCGAAAGCTCGGGATTCTGAGGAGTGCGGTCATGAGCAGTGTTGGTTTCGGAGCCGGGGGCATCAACCCGCTGGTGAGTTCCACCGCGGGGGCGGCTGGACAACAGCGGGTCGCCAATGCGGGACAGCAAACCGCCGACGCGGCCCAGCGGAAGTTCGCTGTGGATCAACAGACGCTGACGGCAAAAGCCGTCGGCGATGTGTCCGATCCAAGTCAAACCGATGACCGGGACGCCGATGGTCGCCAACCGTGGGCGTTTCAACGACATCCGCAGGGGGGGGCCGGCAACGGGCAACCGAATGCGCCCCGTGTTCCCGATCCCGACGGGGAACGGGGTGGTGCGTTGGATTTCGACGTGTGAGCGAACATCCGTCACAGCCCAGAGCGCAAGCCACGGACGAATTTCCGATTACAAGGCCTCCGTCGCTTGCGCTCCGGGCTGGGAAGAGTTCGTTACGCCGACGTCTTCCGTTCGGCGATCACCTGATCCAACTCCGCTTTGAGTTTCGACAGGATCGTATCGTACGGATACGCCCCTAACTCGCGCGGGCCTTTCTTCAGGTTGACGAAGTTCGGGCCGCACCAGAGGCCCAGGTCGGCGTCATCGGTTTCACCCGGTCCATTCACGCGGCAGCCCATGACAGCGATGGTGATCGCGTGGTCTTTAGCGTAGGCCGTCATCTCTTTGACCTGCTGGGCCAGCTCGATGAACGCCTGATTTTCGACACGCGAACAACTCGGGCAACTGATAATGTTGAGAGTGTTCAAGCCGAAATCGACCACGGAGCGCACCCGACCAGCGGCGATGTCCGCGAGAATTTGTTTGCCCGCGACAATCTCATCGGACTTCTTGGAATTGGGCACGGTCAGCGACACGCGGATGGTGTCTCCCACGCCGCGGCCGATGAGTTGCTCGAAGGCGATACGGGTCTTGATGATGCCATCCGGCGGCAACCCCGCTTCGGTCACGCCGAGATGCAATGGCACGTCGGGACGCTTGTCCGCGAAGAGTTTGTTGACTTCGATCACCTTCGCCGGATCGGAATCTTTCAGCGAGACGCAGTACCGCGTGTAACCGAGTGAATCGAGCAGATCGCAGTGTTCCCACGCGCTTTCCAGCATGGGGGTGATGGAATCGGAGGCGTCGTATTTGTCCTTCTTCGCCGGGTCGACCGAACCGCAGTTCACGCCGACACGCATGGCAAGATCGTGGTCGATGGCCACCTTCGCCAGATACTTCACCTTTTCCTGCCACGGCTTTTCCGGTTCGTGGTGATACAGATGGCCGGGGTTGTACCGCAGCTTGTCGACATACGGGGCGACGAGTTCCGACAGCCGGTAATTCTCTTGCAGGTCGACGACCAGATTGGTTTTCGTCTGCTTGCGGATTTCGGCGAGGGCTTCGACGTCTTTTTTGCTGTCGACGGCGACCCGCACCACATCCGCCCCGGCGGCGTAGAGATCGTTCACCTGCGCGACGGTGCCGTCGATGTCCTGGGTATGCGTCGCCGTCATGCTCTGCACGGCAATGGGATTCCCCGCGCCGATGGTGACGCTGCCAATCCGAACCGCCCGTGTGGGATTCCGCCGCAATTCCACGAAACCATCCTTGCCGAAAGTGTCTCATCACGGTCGCCAACGACCGAAATCTTCTGTCTGAAGTATAGTCGCGAAGGGCGGTTTGCACCAACCGCGCGGGTCGCAACGGGACGGTTTGACCCCGGAGGGGTCGCAGAAGGTAGCCGGTGGTCGTAGCGCAGCGAAGACCACCGGAATCGGAGCCCATCTTGAATTGCATCCTGAAGGGATACCAGAAATGTCCGGTGGAATGCGTCTGACACCCCGCCGGGGTGCGGCTTGGCGGCGATCGCGTTCCGGGGGTATCGCTGGCGCTCAACCCCCGGCTACCGTCTGCGATCCCTTCGGGATCAAATGCTTCCGGGAGGGCGAAGCTCCCGCAGAGCCGCGGATTGTCCCAGCGGGTTGAAGCACTCGCGGCTCGGCGGGAGCCTCGCCCTCCCGTTTGACGACGCGCCTCTGACGTGATTTCGGTTAGACTGTCGGCATCACGACGCCGTTTGATCCGCACCCGGCGTTGATTTCAGGAGTTCCCGATATGAATCGTTCGACCCCCGCCGTCATTCTTTCTGCGATGGTTCTGCTCGGCAAGGCGTTCCCCACGTGGTCCGCGGAAGGCGAACGGACCGTTCCGCCGACCTATCAGCACGGCGCGGTGGCGGCGGATCATGCGGAAGCGAGTGCGGCCGGCGTGGAGATGCTCAAGCAGGGCGGGAATGTCATCGACGCGGCGGTGGCGACGGCGTTTGCCCTGTCGGTGGTCCGCCCGGCGAGTTCCGGGTTGGGCGGCGGCGGGTTCCTTCTCTTCTGGGACGCCGAGCAAAAAACGGCGACGGCTTACGACTATCGCGAACGAGCCCCGATGGCGGCGACCGCGGACATGTTCAGCAAGTTGCCGCCGGAGAAACGGAATCTGGCCAGCCAGGAAGGAATTCTCGCGGCCGGTGTGCCGGGCGAAATGGCCGGGCTGTGCGACATTCTCGCCAAGCACGGACGCCTGCCGCTGGCAACGGTTCTTGCCCCGGCGATGCGGCTGGCCAAAGAGGGGGTGCCGATCGATGAACACGACCTCGGCATCCAAAGCCAGATGATCGCCGAGTGGAAACAAGACCCGAACCGGGCCACGGAGTTCCCGCTCTTGTGGGAACGTTATCTCAACAGTGGCAAACCGTGGAAGAAAGGGGACCGCTTCTTTTCACCACAACTGCCGGCGCTCGAATCACTCGCGAAACATGGCATCACTTCGCCGAAGGTCGGGGAAATTGCGCAGGCCATCGTCGAAGAAAGCCATCGCCGGGGCGGCAATCTCACGATCGACGATTTCCAGCACATGGCTCCGGTCGCGCGGACGCCGCTCAAATCCACGTATCACGGATACGAAGTGTTGACGATGCCGCCGCCATCGAGTGGGGGGATCGCTTTGCTGCAAACGTTGCAGATGATCGAAGCGTGGGAACAGCAGCCCGATCACAAGCCGTGGAAAGACCTGTCCGCCGCTGATCGGTTGCAGGTGCTGACGGAAGCGCAGAAGCATGCGTTTGCCGACCGGGCGGAATACCTCGGCGATGCGGACTTCGTCCCGGTGCCGGTCGAGCAGCTTCTCAGCCGGAGCTATGCCAAACGCTTGGCAGAAAAGATCGATCTTCAGAAAACCCTGGCGGCCGAGGCTTACGGCCGGTCGTTCGTCCCTGATGATGCCGGGACGACGCACTTCTGCGTGATGGATGACCTCGGCAACGCCGTCGCCTGCACCGAAACGATCAACACCACCTTCGGCAGCCTGATTGTCGAACCGAAGTTTGGCATCGTCCTCAACAACGAAATGGACGACTTCACCGCGGTGCCGGGCGAAGCGAATGCCTTCGGATTGCGGCAAAGCGCTAACAACGCGGTCGCTCCGGGGAAGAAGCCGCTGTCGAGCATGACGCCGACGATTGTGCTGAAAGACGGCCGCCCGCACTTCATCGTCGGAGCGTCCGGCGGGCCGCGGATCATCACGGCCACCACGCAAGTGCTATTGCAGATGCTGGACTTTGAACAACCCGCGGCGAAGGCAGTGTCGTTGCCCCGCAGTCATCACCAATGGCAGCCGCACGAACTGCTGCTGGAACCATCGATGTACGGCGAATTGCAGGCCGGTATGGAACAGCGCGGGCACGCCGTGAAGAAGGCCAATTCACTCGCCGCGACGCAAGCCATCCGGTGGACGCCGATGGGGATGGATGCGGGTAGTGATCCCCGGAAGCATGGGGAACCGCGCGGGTGGTGAGGACGGAAAGCAGTGCAAAGTGAGAAGTGAAAAATGCAAAGTGAAGGAGGAAAGGCACTCCTCGCTATCGCATTCCAAAATCCCCAAATCCTTTGGCTCACCCTGAATTTGCGTGATCCGGCTCGGTGAGACGACGTTTGCCTTGTTGGTTCGAGACAAAACGTCTTATGGAGCGCGCCATGTCAGGAACCCCCTTCGGCTGGAACCCGGATGAATTCTACCACTTTGAGTTCTGGGCGTTTCTGCTCTATCACCTCACATTGCTGGTCCTCTGTGGCATGGCGCTTCGTCAGACCAGCGAGTTTGCAACGGCCTCGCGGTTTATGGGAGTGATGGTTGTCTCGTGGTTAATGACCGTCGGTGCGTTGCTGTTCATTCGACACGAGTTGGTTGCCAGGACGGTCACCCCGGACATCGGCTTGGTTTTGCTGCAAGGGTACGTCTGGATGCAGTTGGCGGCCCGCCCCGTCACCGCTGCGCTGTATGGCTTGGTATGCTGGCAGCGAAGCGGGATGGCAGGCCTGAAATCGTTCGCTTGGGCTCTCTTGGCGAGTGTGCTGGTGATCGTGGGCTGGGTGATGATTAGGGAGACGCACTGGCCATCCGTGGAATTCGAAGGGAACAACACGACACGCGAAGCCTTTTGGATGGGGTTGACGAGCGTGGATGTCACGATCAACTGGATTCTCTGGTATTGGTTCCTGTTCCGGTCCACAAAGCGTGTCGATTCTCTTCCCGATTCAGCCAATCCTTCCTGAACCACCTGAGATTCGCAGTGTTCCGTCGCTGCAACCGCTATTCTCGCGCAATTCGACGCAATCGGACGAAAACGCTTAGCCGGCGCAGGTGTTTCTGCCGATACGACATGCGAAGTCCTCCGTCGTCGCGCATTCGTGTCGGCGTCGTGAGGTGGTACGCAGGCCTCAGCACACGTCGCCAATTCCGCTCGGAGAGCGGCCTGGACCATCCAGGAAGGAGTGAACACATGCGTCGAGGGACATGGATTCTTGCCTTGTCGGGAGCGATGGCGCTACAGGTCAGCGGTGCCATGGCTGTGGAACCGTCGGCCGTCCGTCGGCCGGCCGGAGTAACCACACGCACCGAACGGCTCGGGACGACACCGTCGCCGACCAATCCGTCGGGCAGCAAAAACTATTATGAAGAACTCTTCGGCGAAGCCCCGCCGTTGACCCCGTCCACCAAGTCGAGCCGTGGTCCAGCCATCGGCCCGCTGTCGGAAATGAAGCGGCCGCCATCGGCACCGCCGACGAAGCAAATTCCGCTCGATGACAAGGCAAAAGCCTTCCCCGCCGAAGCGGAAAGCAGCCGCGTGATGCAGGCGGGCTACGAGAAGGGGAGCGTGAACGACAAATCGTTCATCCAGCAAGTCAGCGTGAGCAAAGACGGCACCCCGCTGAAGTCATCGCCGGTGACCACCACGTTGCCGTCGGCCGGTGCCCCGCAGGTGACCGTCGAATGGGTCAAGAAATCCGACATCAACGTCGGTCAGGAATGTCAGATCGAACTCGTGGTGAAGAACTCGGGAACGGTTCCGGCAACCAATGTCGCGGTCGATGCCGCGTTCCCCAACTCCGTCCGGTTGACCAGCGTCGAACCGAAACCGGCGCAGGCCGCGGAGAAACTGTCGTGGACGTTCGACGTCCTCGCTCCGAATGCTGAGCGCCGTCTGGCGATCAAACTGGTCCCCAGCCGCCGTGGTGACCTGGGCACCAGCGCCGAAGTCCGCTTCACCGGCCAGTCGGCCAACGTCTTCAAAGTCGAAGAGCCGTTGTTGAAGGTCGCGATCAAGGGACCGAGCGAAGTGCTCCTCGGTGACCCGGCGTCGCAGCTCATCACGATCACCAACCCCGGCACCGGCGTTGCGCATGATGTGAAACTCGAAGCCCGCTTGAGTGATGGTCTCGAACATCCCAAGGGGGACCGGATCGAAATCGAAGTCGGTTCGATCAACCCCGGCGATTCGCAACATGTTCGGCTGGGTCTGTCAGCGGTGAAGGGTGGTTCACACACCTTGACCGTGGCGGCGACATCGCTGTCCGACGCCAGTGCCACCGCGGCCTGGAAGGTGAACGTCATCGCCCCGAGCTTGAAGATTGCCGCAGACGGCCCGTCCCTGCGATACAAAGGCCGTAACGCGAAGTACACCCTCACCGTCACCAACGACGGCAGCGTGCCGAACAACAATGTTCGCGTGACGCAAGCCGTACCGGAAGGTTTCCAGTTCGTTTCGGCCGATCGCGGCGGGAAGTTCGATCCTTCACAAAAGACGGTTCAATGGTTCCTCGGCCGTCTCGATGCCGGTCAGGTGCAGAACATGTCATGCGAACTGACCGCGGTCGCGCTGGGTGAGTTCAAACACCAGATCATCGTGGGTTCCGATGCCGGTGTGCGGGCGGAAACGATGGCGGAAACCCGCGTCGATGGGACCGCCTCGCTGGCAACGGAAATCGTCGATCTCGCCGATCCGATCGAACTCGGAGCCGAGACCGCATGGGAAGTCCGTGTGCGGAACGACGGATCGAAGGCTGCGACGAACATCGCGATCGCCTGCGAATTGCCCACGGGAGTCGATCTGCTGCAAGCCAAGGGAGCGACGACCGCGATTGCAGATAACCGGTCGGTGATCTTCAAGCCGTTGCCGCAACTGGCTCCGGGACAGCAAGCGGTCTTCCGCATCCATGTCCGCGGGACCGCCGAGGGGTCACACCGCCTGCGGGCCCGCATCACCAGCGATTCGCTTGAAGAATCGGTGACGATCGAAGAAGCGACGAAGTTCTACTCGGACGAGAAGAAGTAAGACTGCCTTCGGTCCAACTCGACAATACCAAGCCCGGCGTCTCACAAGGACGCCGGGCTTTTGCATTTGTCGGTCCAGTGCCGCCGCGATTCTACGTTGCCGTTCGAAAACCCGTGACGCCCTCGATTGACAGACGTTGATCGCTGCCAGAACATACCGGCATCACGTCTCTGCAGCCTCAGAAATGCAACTCGGAATCGGGCCCATGGGCATTGCCGTTCAATGCGATGAGTGTGGCGCGTCGCGCAGTGTCAGTGATTCGCTGGCCGGCCGGACCATTCGCTGCAAGGTTTGTCGCGGAACGATCTCGGTGCCGGGAGGCGAAGACGATCTGCCCGCCCCACCGCCCCGTGTCACTCGTCGCGCGACAGTCCGGACCCGGTCTCGCAGCTCCAGTGACTCGACATGGTCGATCGGCCTGCCCGAAGCCTTGTATGGCCTGACGGCTGTGCTGATTGCCCTCGCGTTCACGTTCGATACGCAATTTGGGGGAAGTTGTGCGGCGTTGCTCACGGGCCTGGTTCTGTATGTCGTCGGGTTCTATGGAGCCATGATTGTTGCCCGTGCCGAAGACTTTTCCGAACGAATCCTGTATGTGCTGCTTCCCATTTATCACTTCTTCTATTGGGCCAGATATTGGGAGGACACCCGACGGTACGTCGCCTGCTGTGGAATCGGGTTTGGTTTGATGTGTGTGAGCCTGGTGGGTCTCGTCCTGTTTTTGGATCAGGCTCCCAACCGCGCGAACGCCTCCACCCGCGGGCCATTTGTGCCTCGGATGGCGAGCAACGATCCCGCATGGAACAAGAGCCGGGCCGAGATGGACGCCCGGATGAAGGCGGACAGCGATCGCTTCTGGCAGGAGCAACGCCAGCAAATGGAATCCATCACGCGATCCGCACATCAACCACTCGTGCAGCCACCACCCGTCAATCCCTTTCCGGAAACGAAGGGACCGAGTATCGATCTGAGTAAGATCGGACGTGAGCAACAGGAAAGACTGCGCGAACTTCAGCAACGAGCAAATGCCGGACGGCCGAGTTTCTTGCCGCCACGTTCGTTCCCATCGCAACCGGTTGTCGAGCAACAGCCCGTTTCCAAGGATGAGCAGATCCTGCGCGAACTGGCGAAGCCGGTTTTCCTTCCGCAACTGCTGCCGATCTCTCGGCAGGTCCGTGGAAAATTTGAGCCGCAGGCGGGAATGCAGGTGTTCGTGAAATGGAAAGACGACTTCTGGTATCGGGCCGAAGTCACCGAGGTGGTGGGCGAGAAAAAGGGAGCGGCGGGACAAAAGGCAAAGGTCCGGTTGGTCAACGCCCTGGAACCTTCGGACGACGAGTTCGGTCGTGATCGTGTTCGTCTCCCCAACGCGCCATGGCCCGTTATCCCGGTCCAACCACCGGAACCACAAACGACTCCGCCAACGTGATGTCCGGTTTTTCCGATGCTGCCGGCTGATCGCAATCGGCATCGAGTCAGGCAGAAATCCTTCTCAAAAAACAGAAGTGGGACGTGTGCAGAACACCAGTTTTCACTTCGAAAATCCCGCTTCCAAGAATTTAGACAGCTAACACTGTCAAAATTGAGGACACTTGCGTAGGGTAGTGGTAAGCACCCTCCATTCGCGCGCTGGGTAGCGGCGAATCGCGGTGGTGTCACCCTTGCTGGAAAGCACGCCGATGACGACGGCGACCCAAACTCGACCGGCACGACCTGATGTGGGGCCTTCTCCGCAGCGATCGACCCCTCGCCGCCTTCTGCCCGAGCAGATTGCCCGGCTCGATCAGTTGCTGGCGGAAAAGATTACCGCGATTGAGTCGCCGGAATTCCTTGATCCAGAACAGCATGCCTCGATTCTCGCACCGCTGCCCAACCAGTCTCACGGGGAAACGATGGTTGCCCCGACTGGGACCCCACCGTACCTGGCCAGCTTGTATCACACGCCGTTGCTTTCAAGGGAAGAAGAGTTTCACCTCTTCCGGCAGATGAATTTTTATAAGTTTCTGGCGAGGCAGACTCAGGAACGATTGCGGACACGGAATCCAAAACCCGCCGATCTGGACCGCCTCGAACGTGAACTTCGTTCGGCTTCGCGGCTGCGTAACCAGATTGTGCAAGCCAACTTGCGACTGGTGGTCTCCATTGCCAAGACGATGGTCGATGCGAGCAATTCGCTCGACGAACTGATCAGCGAGGGAAATGTGCCGCTGCTGCGGGCGGTGGAAATCTTCGATTACACCCGCGGTCTCCGTTTCAGCACCTATGCCACTTGGGCTGTGCGTCACAGTTTGTTCCGGCTGACTCCGCGTAACCGGCTGCGACGAAAGCGGTTTATGACAGGCATCGACGCAGGCGCCATGGATAGCCGAACTGCCGCTACAGAAACCCCGCTGAGCGATCAGCAGCAGGCGGGAAACCGGGCGACGATTGATTCGTTGCTGGGCGACCTCGACAAGCGGGAACGCGTGATCGTGGAACGCCGCTTCGGACTGGGGCCGGCCGATCGGCCGTACAAATTCCGGGAGATCGCCGGCGAATTGCACATCAGCACGGAACGGGTCCGGCAACTTCTCGCCCGGGCCTTGGACCGATTGCGAGTCGTCGCGGACAAGGACGGCCTCGAATGGGACTCCGCAGCGGGCTGATCGCCCATTGAAGCCATCAATTCTGTGTGCCACGGCCGTCTCGGCCGTACGAATTTGCAGCACGTTTTTGCCACGTTGCACGGCCGAGACGGCCGTGGCACACCATCAATCCCTGGACAGCTATTGCTCCTCAGGAAGTTAAAGCCGCTTGTCGGAGTCGGAAGGGGAGCTTGGTTTTGCGGATGTAGCCGGCGACACGGGTCGGGTGGTGGTGTTTGTTTCGGAGGGCGGTCGCGGTGGCCAGTTCGAGTTCGGCGA
>JBGSUN010000033.1:0-4729 GCA_041753475.1 Planctomycetaceae bacterium
GCGGCGGTCTGTTTTTCCACCGCATTCCACCAAGGGCGAATCCGTATTTCAGGGAGTGTCCGGTGGGGATTGATCTTTGGTTCGACGCCCCGCGCTTCTGCGGTCGGTCTTCTTACGCCGAGAGGGGACCTCGGCGGGAGCGGCGGATTCCGGCGAACCGGCACTGGTCGAAGTAGGGGCCTCCGCCTGTCGGCGTTCTTTCTGCCGACGGTCTTCCGCCTCGCGTTTTTCGATGAGGTGTTGCAGCTCATCGGGAATGGGCAATCGATTGGCCATGCCGGGTTCCTGAGAGAACGTGGTGCGGACCATTCCTTCTGCACCCGGTGTCATTCCAACGCCTGGCCGCTGGGAGCGATGATCGCCGGATCGTATGGCGGTGACGGGGGCACATCGTAGACGCCGGTCGAGGGCGGTTCCGCGAGCATCGGTGGCGGCAAGGCATCGAGTTGTGCATCGTCCGGAAGGGGCCGATCGAAGTACGGTGCCTCCGGCGGGAACATCTCTTCTTCCATTGTCGGGAAGTAATACCGCAATGGTCTGGGATTTGTCTCCGACGGTTTATCGAACAGAGACGGAAGCCGATACGGTCGCAATCGTCGCGGATTGTTGATTGCATCCGGCAGCGCTGGGTCCATCGGTCGCAACGTGGGCTGCAACCCGTTCTGAAAGAGTGGTTCACTGGCTTGCAGGATCTTGGCGTCTTCGTAGGCCTGATAATCCGGAGTGTAGGGTGCGATCCGGGGAATCAGGACGATGACGATCTCACTCCGCTCGCGCGAGTAATTCCGCTTCTGAAAGAATCGTCCGACCAGCCAGAGATCGCCCAGGATGGGGACTTTGTCCTGGGTATCGGTGTTCGATTCTCGGATCAGCCCCCCGATCACCATGCCGCCGCCATCTTCCAGCAGGACGGTGGTTTCCGCTTCGGTCGTGTTGGTCTCGGGCAAACCAAGAGGGCTGATCTTGCCGGTGGACACCTCGGGGCGCACCACCATCAGCACGCGGTTGTCGTTGCTGATCTGCGGCGTGACGCGCAGGAGCACGCCAGTATTCAGGAAGTTGACGTTTTGCAACGTGCTGGTCTGCGTGGTGGTGGTGACGAAGTACCCCAGTTTGGCACCAATCTGAATGCGGGCTTCCTGTCCGTTCGCCACAATCACCTTGGGATTCGCCAGCGTCTTGGCGTCTGTCGTCGTTTTCAGGGCTTCCACCAGCAGATCGAGATGGTCGCCATCCATCGAGAAGAAGGAGGCGGGGGACGCGAGCGGATTGGCAAACCCGGCGGTCCCCAGCGTAATGTCACTCCCCGCAATCTTCGTCAAGTATTTCCAGTTGACACCGTGGCGAGTGTCATCCTTCAGGTCGATCTGCAAGACGTGGGCTTCCACCATCACCTGGCGCGGCGGCTGGTCCACCTGCTGGATGTACTGCGCGATGCGCGAGACCGACGCCGGAATGTCTTCCACGACGACCATTTCCTGGGTCCGTCGTTTGTCCGTCGGGCTGGTTTGCGAAGTGAAGATCTGCCCCATCGGCGAGAGCAGGCCCTTGATGGTCAGTTCGATATCCACGGCCGAGACGAAATTGAGGGGAAAGACCTGGACAATTTTGCCTTGAACATCGGGAGTCCCCCGTGATTCCGTCCCCACCTTCGAAATCAGCACGATGCCGCGTTGCTGCGTCCAGGTGCAGCCGGCAATCGCCACGATGGCATTCAACGCATCCTCAAAAGGGACATTCGTCAGTGTCACCGAGATGACGGCATCCACATCGTCCGCTGCGATCAGGTTCAAGCCCTGTTGTTGAGCAAGCAAGTTGAGCACGGATTGCACGGAAGCACTCCGGGCAATCAGGGAGATGCGGCCGTTTCGCATCGTCAGCTCAATGTTTTCCGCCGATTCCTCACCGACGAGCGGAATGCGCACCGGCCCCGGTTCAGGAGGCAACGCGCCCGATGGGGAGCGGCTCCGTCCCACAGTGGGGAGACGTTCGGCCGGGGGGGCGTTCCCATCCGGGGTCGATTCTTCACTCGGGCCGTTCAGGGTTGGGGTTTCTTCCTGAAACGTCGCCGGGGTGATGCGCCGCGTCTTGGCTGAGGTGCGCGGGGTCGACACCAATCCGGGAGTAGTGCTGTCCGGCGAGACTCGGAAGGGCTGCGGATTCGACTCAACATTGGTCCACGCGTCGGTGGTAATGGGGCGATTCCCGCGGCTGCGCGCCCGTCCGGGAGCACTTTGCGGTTCGGTCGATGCGGATGGTTCTGTCTCCACATCCACCGTCACGGCATCGGCGGCGGATTCCGGCGGCAGATCGAGCGGGGCAGTTCCTTTGTCTTCCGATTTGCGAGCAAACCACTTACCCCAGATCGCCGTGTGGGCTGACACGGGTTGTATGGCCGCCGCGGTGGGAGCATCGGCGTCGTGGGACAAGCGAAGTCCGGGAACCGCAGCGGAGGGAACGTGGCTTGCGAACGGGCGAACGGATGAATGGGCGCAGCCCGTCAAGATCAGCACGACAAACACCAGTGGCCGGGAGCCCCTGTGTTGGCGGTGATCGAGAATGAGTGGTCTGCGCGACATGCGGGTCTTGAGCCTGACTAACGTTCAAACATTCTCACGAGCAGCCTGGCAGCACGACGGCGAACGGCGGCTCAGGGTGCGGGTCCAGCCTTCGATCTGTCGTGCCGTCGTCAAATGGTGGCCTCCGGATTGATTCCACCGACGATCTTCGTCCGCGCCTTGCGGAGCGCAGGCTTCGTTCAATCGTCGTGTCAGTCGTTATCAGCATCTTCGGCACAACCCGCCCACCCGGAATGGTGTGCTCGGCAGAACCGTTACAAACGGACTTTTCCGATTCCGTGGACGCCGTGTCACGTTGTCTTCAGTCACCCTGTTTCGGAACCGCAACGTTCCGTGGTCGCGATGGTGACTTTCGTCAACATTACAAAACGGCTTTACGCCGAGGCCCTTGTGCGTAAGCCCTTTCATGTTATTCGGTTGCAAACTCTTGGCGTTCAATTGTTTTGACGGAATCGGGTTTGCTTGGGAGGCGTCCTGGGCCGTGATCTCTGTCACGGCGGACGGTCTTTCTGTGCCAGGCCCGGCCAATGCTATCCCTGTCGCGCGTTGCTGCAATTGTTGCCGATTCCGTTTTCAGGACGGCGGCACCACTCCGCGCGGGAGTCAGCTGCCTGACCTTGGTGCTCGTCGTCATGTCCGGCCGTTTGGTTGGACAGGACGTGGTGCTGGAACTGGTGGACGGCCGCATCCTCTCGGGTCACGTTGATGAGCGGACTGACGATGCGGAGTTGTGGCTGCATTCCGCGGAACCCTCGATTCTGGTGCTGACATCCGTTCCGTGGACCGATGTTTCATCGGCGCGTGTCGGGAAAGAGACCTGGTCGGCAGCGGCTTTTCGTGGCATCGCCCAAGACCTGAAAGCGCCAGTGCCGGCGGCCGTTGTACGGAAGCCGCCACAGAATCACGAACGAGCGCGAACAGAACCCGGTCCGCCACGGGTCCAGTCCCTCGACGTCATTACGAGGCTGGCCAACTGGGATCGTGATGCGGAGCCCGATGGCATCGAGGTCCGCCTCGCGCCCCTCGCCGCAGACGGAACACCGCAATCGGTTGAGGGCATTGCCTCCGTTCGGTTGCTCGGTCGGCGGATCGTGTCGAACAGCCGCCTGGAATCACGCTCGAACCTCGGTTTCTGGTCGGGACGGGCCGCGCTGCTGGAGCACCGAACGGACGGGAACACGCAACCGTATGTGGAGGTCGGCCGCTGGAATGAACGGCTACGGAAGTCCGATCTCAGCCGGGACGGCGAGTACGTCATCCGGCTGCCGTTCCGGAACATTCACCCCGAATACGATCTCGACGTGGCGTTGAATGGCCAGATCGATGTGAAACTGAGCGTGACCGGGCAGAACGTATTCTACGCCACCGCGCCGGTTGAACTCCGAGCCTTCAGCCCCTTGCGGGAAGAGCTGCAACTGAACTCTCAGACACGGTTCTTCCCGGATGAATTCCGCGGACAGTGACAGCGAAACCACATGGTCTGTTCAGGCAGCGCAATGTCACCTGAACCTCCGCAGACGCACGCTGTTCTCCCGTACGGCATCATCGCTATGAGCGTGTTTCCGGCTTTGGGCCGGCGCAGTTCATGGCGGTATGTTGGGCGATTTCGTTAAACTTTTCCGTCGATGGGTCCCTTTCTCTGGACAAGACCGCCACCGATTCCCGAGACTCGACCTGTCCGCACTCAATCATGGTGGAGTGAGTGTCGCACATGAAACCATTCTGGTCCCGCTCCGTGTCCCCTCCTCGAGTTGGAGTCGCTCAATGATCTTTCAGAATTGGCTTTCGGCTTCCCTGCGCATGGGATCACGCATCGTCACGGTGGCAACCCTCGCCCTGCTGACAGCCTCCGCAGTCCATGCCGATGGATTGCCCTACGGCGGCAATGTGACGGCCGAGATTGTGGGGGGCAACCTCATCGTCACCGGAGACAACATCAGCAACTACGTCCGCATCAGCGATGCTTCCGAGTTTTTCGGTACGCCCGGAGATGTTGTGGTGTGGGGGGGCGGGTAACCGTTCACAGGGCGGGGACGAAAGTTGGGGTTTTCTTGGATTAAGAAAAAGGCGACATCTGGGGGATGTCGTCGCGACCGATCAGCTCTGAACAGTTGGCTGCCTTGCCGCCCGATGTGCGCGCGGTGATCGAG